>JBPCKD010000102.1:0-52551 GCA_051004635.1 Pyrinomonadaceae bacterium | reverse complement strand
TTTTTTGTGCGTTCGCCCCCATTCGCAACAGCGGTTCGCTCGGGTCTGCGGTGGGACCGCGGCGCCGCGCCGCCGAAGCCCAAGGCGGTGCCCGGCCCCCCCACTCCAAATTGGCTACTCCCAACGCAGTGCTTCAATAGGATCCAGTCGAGCGGCTTTCCATGCGGGCCACAGACCGAAGACGATTCCCACGGCCGCTGAGATACCGACGCCAACCCCAATGGCCCATAAGGGGACAAAGGCCGGCAGCGGAGAATACTTGTTGACCAGGAAAGAAAGCATCTCTCCAATCCCAAGTCCAGCCAGGCCCCCAATCGCCGTCAAAACGACGGCCTCAATCAAGAATTGCACAAGAATATTGATACGCGTGGCGCCAACAGCTTTACGCACACCTATCTCTTTCGTTCGTTCAGTCACTGAAACCAGCATGATATTCATTACGCCGATGCCGCCAATCATCAGAGCCACGAAGGAGACAGCCGTGAGCACCAGCGCCGTCGCGCCGGTAAGTTGGTTGTAGATATCCATCAGGGCGTCCTGTGATGATATACCAAAGCTGTTCGGCTGGCCGAACTTGTCCTGGCGGCGCCGGCGCAGGATGTCCGTCATCTCGTCAATCGCTGACTTCACGTAAGCTCTGGACCGGGGGCGGACAATGATTACAAAAACCACTTCCGGGAAAGGCGGGTCCGGGTAGTATTTGTCAAAAGTGGTGATGGGCACAAAAATGGAATTGTCTCTCGATTGCCCGAGGAAGTTTCCCAGCGGCTCCATCACACCGACAACGCGAAATGGCCGGCCATTTATTTTTAACTCTTTGTCCAAAGGTTCTTCGTAAGGAAACAGTGCCTTCACCAGATCCTGGCCCAGCACACATATATTGGAGCGCTCCCTCAGATCCCCATCCGTGATAAAGCGCCCACTGCCGACGTAGCTGGACTGCGTAAACTCGTAATACGGAGTTACTCCGATCAGGATGGGCGTGTCAGATTGTTTATCGTTGTAACGAACGGTCTCGGCAATCTTGCGGTGGATGGGTGACACGCTAAGAACGGAAGGAGCCTCCTGGCGTATAGCGTCCGCGTCTTCGAGCGTTAGATCCTTACGATGCAATTCCTCTGGTCCGACCCGATGCCCAAAACTTGGATCAAATTTGGTGGCCCAGATAGCATTGGATCCCAAAGCTTCAATCTGCTCTGCAAACGCCTTATTAAGCCCCTGAATGATCGACACCATAAAGATGACTGTGACCACGCCTACCGTCACTCCAAGGATCGTCAACGCCGAACGGAGCTTATTGGCCCGCAACGTATCGAAGGCCATCAGGGCGGATTCTTTAGTGTCGGCGAGTCTCATGGGTTTAGCAAACAGCAAACAGCAAACAGTAGACAGCAGACAGCAGACAGCAAACAGCAGACAGCAAACAGCAATCACTCAGCGGCCAGCGGCGAGCGGTGGTGAAGTGTTTTCCCTCTGTTCAGATCCCTGCTGAAATATGGATGTCTTAGTTCTTAATCCTTCATGAATCTTCCACCTTTTGAAATCGCCATTTTTGGTAAAGAAGGCAGGCACCACGCTGACAGCTTTGGCTTGTGAGTACGGACCTAGTTTGTTGGTTAGATTGCCATGAAAAACCTTGCAGTCACGAACCTTGCCGTCAGGACCTTCAAAGACGTTTTTGCTTCGGCGTGAAAATGAGAACCAGTAAAAAGTTATCTGTCCATCCTTAGTTCGTGTTGCAACTAAGCATTCCTGTCCTGGAACGAGCTTTTTAGGCTGAGGGTCGTCGATATATAGATCGAAAAAGGCATCAGTGCCATACAGCTCCGCGTGGTCCTTACCATCGCAATTATTCAAGTACAACATTTTCATCCTCAAAATATCTCTTGCTTATTTGGTACAAGTCCCCTCAGGCTATTTGTTATTTGCTGTTTGCTGTTTGCTGTTTGCTGTTTGCTGCTTGCTGCTTGCTCGTATTTACTCCGCACGCAAAGCCTCAATCGGATCGAGCTTCGAGGCGCGCCAGGCGGGCCAGAGTCCGCTGACCACGCCTACGATAGAGGAAACGCCCACTCCGAGCACTGCCGAAGCCGCGCTAATGAGCAAGGGAAATCCCATAGCCAGTGCGAGCACATAGGCCAGCCCAAATCCCGTCAGCACCCCAATCGCGCCCCCCAGGGCCGTTACCGTCACAGCCTCAATCAAAAACTGCGTCAGGATATCTCTCTGGCGCGCGCCAACAGCTTTGCGAATACCAATTTCCTTCGTCCTCTCGGTCACTGACACCAGCATGATGTTCATAACCACAATGCCGCCTACCACGAGTGAAATTGCCGCCACGCCAATGGTGACTAGATAGATGTTGGAAGTGGCCTTGCCGTAGAGATCCAAAAAGACGTCCTGCGTTTCCAGGGTGAAACCATCGTCGGGGTCGCTGAAACTCTTCGCGCGGCGGTTGCGCATGATAGTGCGGACCTGATCCTCAGTCTCTTCCAACTGCGCCGCCGAACGAGTTTTGACAAAGACTACCAGCGAGCTGCGACCGCCAAAAATTTTCTGGTAAGTGGAGTAGGGAACATAAATCAAATTGTCACGAGAAAAACCGAAGATTTTTCCGAGCGGCTGCAAGACCCCGATAATCAGAAAGGGCCGGCCGGCAATACGGACTTGTTGGCCGACAATCCTGTCCGGGGCAGCTCCCTGAAAAAGATTCTCCGAAATATCTGCGCCAACAACGCAAATCTCGCGCGCACTCTCGCCCTCATTTTCATTCCAGGTTCGGCCGGCATCGATGGTTACGGCATCAATGTCAAACATAGTGGTGGGAGCGACACCACGAATAAATACGTTGTCCGATTTCTGGTCCAGGTGTTTGACGATTTCCGGTCGGCTGGCGGCGAGTCCGGCCTGATAACACGAACTGCACATGCGGAAGATAACTTCGGCGTCTTCTCGCGTTACATCTTTTCGCTTACTGAACTTAATGAAGTCTTCGCGCGACGTGATTACCCGCGGCTGCTTGGAGATGGTGAAGACGGTAGAGCCTTGTGAGGAGAAAGTCTGGGCGACGGTCTGGTCCAGTCCCTTGATAATGGTGACCACTGAGATGACCGCCGAGACGCCGACGACGATTCCCATTAGCGTGAGGGCGGTGCGCAGCTTGTTTGTGCGCAGACTGCCAATTGCTACGAGAAATGCCTCCCAGAGCGCGGTCAGACGAAACAGCGAAAATCGTCTACCTACGGCAGGCGCGACTCGCCCAGGGAAAGCATCGCTCGGGGGCATTTTGTCGCCGAGGGTTTCATCGGGAGTTTCAAAAGGGGTGTCATCGGAGGTCATTGCAAGAACAGGAGAAACTTGCTCCCGCATGATCGCTATCTGATTTTCTCGTCTTTTTCGATTAGCCCGTCACGAATAGAGATCACACGATGTGCGCGGGCGGCGATATCGTGCTCATGAGTCACGACGATGATTGTATTTCCCTCTCCATGCAGCCGTTCGAAGAGATCCATGATCTCCGCGCTGGTATGTGAGTCGAGGGCGCCCGTGGGCTCGTCGGCAAGCAAAATCGAAGGATGATTTACCAGTGCTCGAGCAATGGCAACGCGCTGACGCTGTCCACCCGAGAGTTCATTCGGCCGGTGCGTCATGCGGTCGGTAAGATCTACGGACGCGAGGGCCTGTTTGGCCATCTCGTGACGCTTGGAGGATGCGATGCCCCCGTAGATCAACGGCAGTTCCACGTTGTGAAGCGCGGTTGCCCGGGCCAGCAGGTTGAATGTCTGGAAGACAAAACCTACTTCCTGGTTACGTATCCGCGCCAGCTCGTCGTCGTCCATCTCGGAAACATTTTTTCCGTTCAGCCAATACTCACCTTTGCTGGGAGTGTCAAGACAGCCAATCAGATTCATCAACGTCGACTTGCCAGATCCGGATGGGCCAATGATCGCGATGTACTCACCCTTCGGAATGTCGAAGGAGACGCCATGAAGCGCATGCACTTCTTCGGAGCCCATCTGGTAAGTTTTCCAGATTTCTCGCATTGAGATGAGCGAGCTGGGGTTGTGCGCGCCAGAAGGTCCGGCCGCTGGTATTGCTGCTGGGGCTGGAGGAGATACGAGTGTGGCGTCGCTCATTAGCTACCCTCGTTTGCGTTGTCGTTACCGCCTGGTTTGCGAACCTGGCGCTTCACTGACATACCGTCTTTGAGCGTCTTCAAAACGCGGCTGGGACCTCTAACTATTTCCATGCCCGGTTTGACGCCGCTGGTGATCTCAATATCAGCTTCGCCGGTGATGCCGGTCGTTACTTCGATGAATCTCACCTTGCTTCCTTCAAGCAGGTAAACACCCTTCACGCTCTTGGGCTTTTCACCCGTCGCTGGAGTTGGCACAGTGCCTGCCACTGTGGCGCCAGGTGAAGGAGAAGCTGAAGGTGCTTTCTCAACAATTGCTTCGAGGGGCACGGCAACTACATTGTTCTTCGTCTTGGTGGTAATGGTCGCCGTCGCGCTCATTCCCGGGCGTAGACCGTTCCGAATTTCGTCGGGCATGTCGCGCAGCTCGACCGTGACTTTAAACTCCTTCGCTTCCTGGACATTCACCCGATTTGAGAGACCTCCTTGCGTGTCTGACTTGGAAACCGCGAGGGGATTCTTCTGCGTCACTACCGCGGTAATTTCTTTCTCTCCCAGCGCGTCTACTTTTACCTTTACCTGCTGTCCCACTTCGACGTTGGAAATCTCCGTCTCGTCAACATTGACTTCTACATTGATGGTTGACATATCTGCGATAGTCATCAGCGGCGTGGACGATAGTTGGGAGACGGCGTATTCACCGACGCGAGTGGGTATGTCAGCAATGACGCCAGTAAGCGGCGAAAGCTGGGTAGCTTTTGAGCGCTGGCTCGTCTGCCCGCGCAGCAAAGCTGATTGCTGATTTGCGCGCATCTCAGATGACTTGATACCGGTTTTGGCTTCCTGAACTGCCACCTTTTGTAGATTAGCTCTTTCCTGTGTTTCCTTCACGGCAATTCGTTGCGTCTCCAGGTTCGCTCTGGCTGTCTGCAAGGCGATCTTACCCTGATCGAAACGATCGCGAGCCGCGTCATACTCAGATCGCGAAGCCCACCCGCCCTCGATGAGATCGCTAAAGCGTTTCAGTTCTCGCTGGGCAGTATTCAGATCGACCTGAGCCCGATCTACCGAGGTTTGCAATGCCACCAACTGCTGACGCGCCGATGCAACCGATGCCTCCGCGACCACCAGCCCCTGTTGCGCAGACGAAACCGCATTGCGCGCATTCTGGATGTCGTTTAGAGCGCCTTGGGCTGCTGCCCATTGCGCTTCCTGGCTCGACTGAAGCTGAGTGGGGTCGACGCGTACCAGCGGCGTGCCCTGCTTTACCTGATCGCCGGCGTTGACATAAATTTCCTCGATCCGCCCCGGGACTTCACTCGTCAGCTTTATGTAACGAACGGGTCTCACTTCACCGGAGGCGGTCACCGTCTGCCGCAGCTCAGGTTTCACCTCCAACTTGACTGTCGTAACTTCAGCTTCGTCTTTGCGGCTGGCAAATACGCTGACGATTATGATTATCGCCAACACGGCCACGGCCGAGACCGCGATAATGATCTTTTTCTTTCGGGTTAAAGCCATAACTCGTTCCTTCGCTCAGGGTTAAGTTCTTTGTTGCTAACAAGCTATTAATTTTGCACAAAAACACGCGGATGTCGAAACCCGGTTTGATTCGCCTAACTCTTACGTCAAGAAACACTAAACAGTTTCAATAAACAGGAGCAGACGGCAGGGGCAGGAGGCAGGAAGAAAATTACGCCTCCTGGCTGACAACTCCTGGCTTTTGTCCGCCGGTGCCTTCACCTGCCGTTTGCCGCTGCCTCCTGCTCCTGCTTCTCCTGATCGCTACGTTGGCGAGTCGAATAGTTTCGCGCTAGAATGACCCGCCGCTCCTGAACTCAGTTCTAGCGTACAAATTGAGAACTTTCGCGGATTGAGCCCAAGTCGCAAACCCCGAAAAACGATGATTACGTGTGAAAGGTGCAAAAACGAAAATCTCGACGGTGCGCAGTATTGCGATGATTGCGGCGCACCCCTCCGGCCTAACGCTGGATCCAGATCGGCCAGAGATCCAGACGCAACCTTTTTCAAGGCTGAAGACGACGGACAAAACGGTTTCCATTCAACCGCGGCAGTTCCGCAACCCGAAGTAGCCGCGGGCAAAGCTGCCGCCGCGATGAATCTTTCATCCTCCGGTGGGTCAAAAGATAAGGCTCATGCAAAGCTGGTTATCGAGCGCGGCAGATCTGTTGGAAAGCAATTCATGCTCAGTGCCGAAGAATCCCAGATTGGACGTTGGGACGCCGATGGAGGGGTTTTTCCGGATATCGACCTGGATTCGGATGACCCGGAGGCTAAAGTCTCGCGACGCCACGCTCGGATCACCATCGTAGAAGGAAAATATTTTGTCGAGGATTTGGGATCCACTAATGGTACGTTTGTAAATCGAGGAAAAAGATTATCGCCGGGTACGCGCCAGCCGCTAAACGACGGTGATGAGATTATTGTAGGAAAGACTTTTTTACGCTTCCGAGTGGTTAAGTAGGACAGGCATTCCATCGGGGTCCCTAGCCGGCAGCCCCGATGTGATGGTCCGGCCTGTCCGTCAAGACAGACAGACTGATGACTGACAGACAGGAATGTCTGTCCTACTCTCAAAGCAAATGGCTGAGTGTCTCGAATGTGGTAAACCTGTGGTGTCAGGGGAAGTGTTCTGCAGCAACTGCGGAACAAGACACCCCCTTGCCTCTAGTGGGTCGAATGCGTTGAGCGAATCGCATGCGTCGCAGGAGTCGGGTGAGAGTACAGGTGCGGCAGCCGCACTATTAGAGACTGTGCCGGCAACTACTCTGCCCGAGGTGGCCAGCGATTTAGCGGAATCGAGCGAGGACGATTCCGTTGGGCTGCGTTCATTACCCGGCAGTTCGACCGGCGAGTTGCCGGTTCAAGTCAAACATACAATCAAAAAAGGTAACACCGGCGGTCGTCAAGCCACGGTCAAGCAACTTGATCCCGGCAACGTCTTAAACGCGCGCTACGAGATTGTGCGCCGCATCGGCGGCGGTGGGATGGGCGCCGTATACCTGGCCAAGGATCGAAATTTGGGCGACGCTCCACGCGCGGTGAAGGAGATGGTTGAAGCGCATCTCGATCCGGCCATGCACGAAAAAGCTATTGGGGATTTCAAGCGGGAATCTCTGCTGCTGACATCGCTCGAACATCCGTCGATCCCTACTATCTACGATTATTTTTACGATGAACCGCTGGGCCGTTTCTATCTGGTGATGAAATTTATCTCTGGCGGTGACCTCGCCTCGCGACTGCGTAATGCACCTGGAGGAAAGATTGACGAGAAAACGGTAGCCGATTGGGGAATGCAAACCGCTGACGTTTTAGAATATCTCCACAGCCGGCCCAAACCGATTATCTATCGCGATCTCAAGCCTGCGAATTTGATGATTGACGGCAACACCGGCCGAATCATGGTCATCGACTTTGGCATCGCCCGCTGGGTTAAGCAGGAGGAGAAGGGCGTAACTGCAGTGGGAACGATGGGGTACGCGCCCCCCGAGCTTTTTGGCGGACGAGTTGAGCCGCGTTCCGATGTCTATAGCCTGGGCGCGACCATGTTTCATCTGCTCACGGGTTCCGATCCGCAGGACAATCCGCTTTTGATTTTTGACTTTGCAAAAAATCCGCGGCCTCGTCAGATAGCCCCATCAATTTCCAGTGAGATGGAACAAATCCTGATGCGGTCTGTTGAATACAAACCCGAGGATCGGTTCGCCTCCGCCGGGGCAATGCGCGACGCCCTCGCCAGTCATCTTGAAAAGCTAATGTCCGGGCAGGTTAGTTATGGAGTGCCTGCTTCACAGATTGGTAGCGAGACCGTGCAGGTGCAAACGGTCTACTGCGGTTTTTGCGGCGGCCGGATCGCAGCCGACGACATTTTCTGCGCACATTGCGGAGCGCGCCAGCCGGATACGGGGGTGGGCTCAAGCGCCACGTTAAGAGCTGCCCGCCCGACAGCGAAACTGGTGGTGGCCGGCACAACCGAGCTGGATGCGTCTTTTGTTTTGCAGAAAGACAACAACCTGTTAGGCCGCACCGATCCACATTCAAATGTATTTCCAGAGATCGACCTTTCTCGGTTCGATCCGGAAACTAAAGTCTCTCGCCGTCATGCGAGAATTTGGCGCGAAGGCGAGACGTTTCTCGTCGAGGATCTAGGCTCAGTGAATGGAACTGTAATCAACGATTCCGTGAGACTCGCGCCGCGCCAGCCGCGAGTTTTGGACAGCGGAGATAAGCTTCGCCTGGGCGAGACAACGCTTCATTTTCTGTTGGGGTAGTTGATGAGTGTTCATTTTACCGTAGTTGGTCTTTGGACTTGGGTCTTCGGACTTTGTACTTAGCACTTTGTACTCTCTTGAATCCACACGGCCTAAAGGATACAAAGCACAAAAATACCAAGTACGAAAACCAAAGACCAAAGACCAAATCCCCAAATCAGGACGCCAAACACAGCTTCAATAGATATTAATGACCGCGAGAGTAGAAACAGTACAACCCCGAGCAAACGTGAAGTCCCGCCCTGTGGCCCAGAATCTCGCGAGGCTGCGCGGGCCGTTCTCTTTAAGATGTGGGGCAATCCTCATTGATTACATCATTCTGGTAGCGATTTTAGCCTTTAGTACTCTGGTCAGCAGATTGTTAGGCGGCGGCGCCCGCTCGGCTGGCACCTCTTCGGAAACTGTTGGCCTTCTACTGGCAATCATTGTTGCGGTCATGGACTTGGGGATTCTTCCCGGGTTGACAGGATTTACTGTAGGCAAGTGGGCCACCGGCCTACGAATCCGGCGCAGCGACGGAAGAGAAATGGGAATAGGACGAGCCTTTCTCCGTCATTTTGTCGGTTACCCCGTTTCGTTTCTTACTCTTGGAATAGGATTTTTGATCGCCGCATTTACGCCCAGCGGCCGCGGCTTGCACGATTTCATTGCCGGCACAATTGTGGTGCGGGAAGTGCCGGGCAGTAGCTCTGCGTGGCGATGAGGGCAGAAGTCAGAAATCAGAGGTCAGAAGTCGGAGTCTCAGAATCAGACTCAGGACTCAGAACTCAGAACTTTAGAACATAGGTGAAATGCCGGAGCTAATAGTCAAATACCCCGACCGCGCGCCCGATCGGTTTCCCCTGGGCCGATTGCGAATCACGCTGGGCCGTTCCGCCCGCAACGACCTTTGCATTCCCGATCCATTCGCGTCGCGAGTGCACGCCGAAGTGCGACGCGAAGGCGAGGAGTATTTCCTCCAGGATCTCGGTTCCGCCAACGGCACGCTATATAACGGGGGCTCTGTTGAAGGAACCGTACCCCTTACTTCGGGCGGACGAATACAGATCGGTGAAACTGAAATAGTTTTCGACGATGGCACCTACCACTCGAGCATGGGGGCCACGATGATCACCGACAATTCCTCACATTCGCTCCCTGAAGCAACCATTGCCCTCGCTTCCGGCGACCGCACAACCTCCGGTTTACTCGAAGCCATTGAAGGCGCTCGCACAAAACCGGAAAAGACCGTTGCCGAGCGGGTAGCGAGGGAAGGCGACTTGCTCGCCTTGATCAGTAAGGTGGGTATCACTCTTTTAGCATCTTCGACTCTGGATGAAACTCTCGAACAGATCGTCTCGCTCGTATTCGAGGCAGTTCCCGCGGATCGCTGCCTGCTCATGATGCGCGATGAGGGCAGCGAAGAAATGAGAGTGGCTGTCGCCCGCCTGCGAGATCGCGTAGGTGAAGTCGGAGAAATTCGCGTTAGCCGCAACGTGATGGACGAAGTCGTTATCCGTGGAAAGTCAGTTTTGACGTCAGACGCGCAGCACGATCCCAGATTCGCCAGCGGCACGGTGGTCTTGCAGGGCGTTAGATCGGTCCTGGCGGTTCCTCTGGGTGTATCGGAGAAAGTGTTCGGGATTATTTACGCCGATTCGCCAATCGCTGAAGGGAGATTTACCGAGGACCATCTTAAAGTTCTGACCACCCTCGCGTCGGTCGCAGCCATTCGAGTCGAGAATGCGCGGTTGACAGAATCGCGTTTTCAACAGGAGCGATTGGAGCGGGAGCTGCAACTTGCCATGGAGATTCAGCAGCGTTTTCAACCAACTGCATCCCCGCAGATCCCCGGTTATGAATTCCAGGGCATCAGCTTTCCCTGCTATGAAATCGGCGGAGACTATTACGATTTCATTCAGCGCGACGATGGTCGTTTGGTTATTGCGTTGGGAGACGTGTCAGGCAAGGGAACTGCGGCCGCACTCTTGATGTCATCGCTGCATGCGGCCATTCACGCACAGACTGGTTCACACGATACGATAGTGGAAACCATCTCTGCGGTTAATAAATACCTCGCCGAAAATATTCCTCCGAATCGGTTCGTGACACTCTTTTATGCCGAACTGGATCCTGAGTCGGGCGCGGTTTCCTTCCTTAACGCCGGGCACAATCCACCGCTGATCGTTCATGCAGCGGGAACTGTCGAGCAACTTGCCTCGGGCGGTTTGCCTTTGGGAATTAGAGCCAACGCGGACTACCGAGAAGGCCGCACCCACATGCAAATGGGCGACGTGCTGGTCATCTATTCCGACGGCGTGACTGAAGCAGCCAGTCCAAATGGAGAAGAGTTTGGTCCCACCCGGCTCTATGAAGTGGTTTCCCGGAACGTTGACGCCTCGGCGGCCGGAATTCGCGATCGCATCGAATCAGCGCTAACTAAATTCTCGCAGGGAACAAAAGCGGCTGACGATATCACTCTCGTGATTGTCAAACGTCAGGCTGAAGGAAGGCAACTTGCAGTCAGCGGCGCTCGCTAACGCATATCAGAACCGCGAGCGGTAGCGACCGGGTTTCAGGCTAATGCTTCGCCAAATTGGAAACGAATCTGCCCGCAACCGCAAGACGCACTAATCGAAAGTAAGCGCCTATTCCGAGGTTGAGCAACCCTGCGAGCAGAATAAAAATATGACGCGTGCGATAGAGCATGCGAGGTCCGTCTGGCATTCCTCGCAGATGCCCAAGATACGAGTCCATGTATTTTCCGGTGAGGAGGAAAGCAACCACTGCGAGCAGGCCAAATATGAGGTGGAATCGCTTCATCGAGTGATTTGATACTGCCACATCAAACTGTTGTTAGTCGCTTGCTTTACCCGGCAGCAGCGCATCGCAAGCGAGTGTCTGCGGTCCACTGTCATTGCAGATTGCGTAAGACGCTCCCGGGTACATCGTCACGCCTGCAGAGTCACCTTTGGCGTTGATGATGTAAAAGTTGATACCAAAGTTGGGGTTCCCTTTGCTGTTCAGCAGCCGTTTCTCAACCGTGTTTGCCTTAATGCGACGTAGTGCTTCCATCCCTGCATCTTTCGGATGCTTGCCGCGTCGCATCTCCTCGACAATCAGGAACGAGCAAAGGTTATAAAGATTCGCTTCGCCCCGACCGGTCGATCCAGCCGCCCCCACATCACCGTCAACATAGAGCCCAGCGCCAAGTATGGGCGAGTCGCCCACCCGACCTGGAATCTTCCAGGCCAGGCCGCTCGTGGTTGTCACGCCACAGATTTCACCTTTCGAGTTGATGCCGTTGCAGTTGATAGTGCCGTGGAAATTTTCCTCCCTGAGTAAACCCTGGGCCAGCATTTCCATCGCCGCTCGATTTCCGGCTTCAGCTCGCTTCTTTGGATCGAGATAGTGTTCCGGATCGATCCGGCGCTTCCAGTCCAACCACTTTCGGCGCGAGTTGTCAGTGTTTAGATCATCTTCAATCTTGAAACCCATATTGCGCGCGAAGATTTGCGCGCCCTTTCCGACCAACAGGTGGTGATCGGTGTAATCCAAAACCGCTTTCGCGACCAGCGATGGAGTCCGCACGCCCTCAAGAGAGGCTACCGCTCCGGCGCGCTTTTTTGGACCATGCATGCACGACGAATCAAGCTGCACGATACCGTCGGCATTCGGCAAGCCCCCGTATCCGACGCTGTCGTCGAGTGGATCAAGCTCCACGATGTTTACCCCAGCGATTACAGCGTCAAGCACGTCTGAGCCTCCGGTGATCATCGTGAAGGCCTTTTGCACGGCAGTAATGTTGCCGCCGTTTTTATAGCGGTTGCCATTGGCCGAGGCGATGACGATTGGCTTGACGCCGCTCTGAACCAGCATGTTTGGAAACTGGCTGATTGCTGATTTGGCCGAGGCCAGGGTCATTCCGGCTACAGCGCCGGTGCGGATAAAGTCGCGGCGTTTGATTTTTTTTGTCATGGGTTCCTCGGAGATCAAAAGTTTAGAGTACAAGCTTTAGCTTGCTGCTTCGATACCATCAGTCAACCGCAAAGTTCAAGCAGTTCAGAGTTCAAACTTTAGTTTGCGTTTTGTCCACACTATATATCCCACGTCTTACCATAGTCGAGAATTGGCTTCTTCCAGCAGATTACTGAAAACTAAGAACGATCCACGAAATCACACGAAGCCGCACGAAACGAGCTCTTAGTTCGAGTCTTTTCGTGCGCGTTCGTGGATCGTCTTCTTCTCCTTGAGGACGGCCATTCCTTTTTCGGCAGCCGCTAGCTAGGGCATTCGTAGACTTGCCTTAATTCTCTCCGCCGTCTTTGCCCCGATGCCGTCAACCAGTTCAAGCCCTCCGCCGGCGACGAATTTCTTTAGCTCGGCGCGCGAAGAGACTTTGTATTTCTGATGAAGCATTGCCGCGGTCTTAGGGCCGATGCCGGGAACATCCAAAAGGTCGAGCACAGATTCCGGCGTCTCAGCAACGAGTCGTTCCCACGCGTCAAAGGTGCCACGGTCGAGAAGTTCGCCAATTTTACCGGCAATCGCCTTACCAACTCCAGGAACTCCCTGCAAGCCCGCAATACCTTCCTGCTCGGCGATCTTCTTTAAAGGCGTGGGCCATGTCTCGATCGCTTCGGCGGCGTTTCGGTATGAACGCAGGCGAAACGGATCATCGCCGCGAATATCCATCAGGGCGGCGAGACGGAAGAACCGTCTGGCAATTGATTCGTTGTCCATTTCGGCGAATCTTGCGGCGTTTGACTGGGCAGTGTCAACAAAAAGTCTGAAAGATTCTAATGGTAGGTTAGCCTACAATCATTGTGCCGGTGCCGCTGTCGGTAAAAATTTCCGTGAGCAGAGCGTTGCGAGTCGTACCGCTGAGAATGTGTGCGCTGTGAACCCCGCCTCGGAGGAGGGCAATAATGCTTTGCAGTTTGGGAATCATTCCGCCGCTTGCCACACCGTCCTTAATCATTGCTTCCGCTTCGCCCACCGTCAGCCGGGATAGCTTGGTGTCCGGGTCATCTGCGTTGAGATAGATTCCATCAACATCGGAGAGGAGTATAAGTTTTTCCGCTTTCAACTGCGCGGCAATTTCGGCAGCGATCGTGTCGGCGTTGATATTGAAGACCGTGCCCTCGGCGTCCGCGCCGAGCGAAGAGATGACCGGCAGATAACCGTGATCAAGCAAGACCATCAACAGGCGTGAATTGATCTCCACCACATCTCCTACATGTCCAAAGTCGATTTCGGAGTGCTCGCCGGTTTCCCGGTTTAAGATCTGTTTTGGAGGTCGCCGCTCGGCGTGCACGATGTTGCCGTCAACTCCGGAAAGGCCAACCGCTTCAATCGCCCTACTGCGCAGAGCCGCGAGAATGTCGGTATTGATTTTTCCCGCGAAAATCATCTTGGCCATTTCCAACGTCGCGTCGTCAGTCACGCGACGGCCTTCGATTATTGTTTGCTCGATTCCCATCCTGGAGGCGAGTTCGCTTAACTGTTTACCGCCTCCGTGGACCACGCATATGCGGATGCCCACCTGGTGGAGCAAGGCCAATTCTTCCGCCAGCGAGCTTAGATTTGCGTGAACCTCGGTAACCTTACCGGAGAGTTTCACCACAAAGGTCTGGCCCTGAAAGCGTTGGATGTAAGGCAGCGCCTCGCGCAAGAGATCGAGACGTAACTGGTCGCCGACTTCGTTGGTGTTGGTCATGTTCTTTTTTTGGCCGCGGATTAACGCGGATATTCGCGGGCCAGATGAGAAAACATTAGGAAGTTTGATACTATCCGCGTTTATCTGCGTTCCATCCGCGGCCAGTTTTCTCCTGCCCCAGTAAAGTTGCCATGATTGCCTTCTGGACGTGCAGACGGTTTTCTGCTTCATCAATCACTGCGGATGCCGCCGAGTCGATGACGCCATCAGTAACGATCACATTCCTTCGCACCGGCAAACAATGCATAAAGACTGCACTCTTTGTGCGGGCCATCTTCTGCTCATCGACAATCCACTTCGCGCGATACTGAGCGCGGTGCGAAATATCTTTCTCCGGCGCGCCATAAAACTGCCGCCCGCCCCAACTCTTCGCATAGATGACTTCCGCACCTTCGAACGCAGCGTCGATGTCATTAGTGAGGTCGAGCCTGCCTCCTGCTCCTGCCGACTGCTCCTGGATGGTTTCCATCAACTCGTCATCCAGCTCATAACCATCAGGGTGTGCAATTACCACCTCATGGCCCATCTGCGCCGCCGCCAGCGCAAAACTGTTTGGCACCGCCATTGGCAGAGGCTTCGGATGCCACGCCCAGGTGAGCACAACGCGCTTCCGGCCCGCGCCGAGCTTTTCGCGTATCGTCATCATGTCGGCCATCGCCTGACAAGGATGATGCATTGCCGATTCGAGATTCACGATCGGCACATCCGAGTACTTTGCGAAAGCGTTGAGCACGGGATCAGTTCGCTCCTCATCCCAGTTGTTTAACTGGGCGAAGGTGCGCACGCCAATCGCTGCGCAATAGCGGCCCAGCACACGCACAAACTCCGCGACGTGCTCGGTCTTATCTCCATCCATCACCGCGCCGTCGCGATGCTCGAGTGTCCAACTTGTCCCGCCCGGCTCAAGGACAACTGCATTGCCGCCGAGCTCATAAATGCCCACTTGCATCGATGCGCGTGTGCGCAGGCTGGGATTGAAAAAGACGAGGGCTACCGAACGTCCTGCCAGCGGCTCGGAATGCATGTGCTCGTGTTTGAACTGCATTGCCGAGTCGATCAAACGATCCAGCTCGTCGCGTGAGTAGTGTCTCGTAGTTAGAAAGTTTCGAACCATAGCTGGTAATCGATTAAAATCCGGAACTCAAGAAGTTCAGAGTTCAATCCTTAGATTGCGTCTTTCGCGGCCACGCAAGCTAAAGCTTGTCCTCTAAAACGCCTGGCAACGGGTGTTCAGAGTACGACCTTCAGGTTGCCTGTTTCGTAGTCACCCAAGCAAGCGAAAAATCTAAACTGCCGAACGATTGGAAAAAAGTGGCTTCCCAAGTCCATACAAACTGATCAGAAGCCAAAACGCTTCCATCAGAAACGCCGATAGATTGAAACGAAACATCAGCGAGATGATTACCATTACCGCGCCCACCGCGTTTAGTAACAAATAACTCGTCGCCGAACTCGACAATTTCTCGAGCTGCAAAAGCAGATAGGCAATTACCATCAGCAACACGCCAATATTGCCGACCAGATCAAACCAACTGTAATCCAAATTTACCTCCAGGGGGTGGGTTCAGTTTTGCTCGCCAGGAACTCCCGTCCCTTTCCGATGGTTGGCGTGCTTCTTAGAAACTTCGCCCTCCGTAATCGCCCGTTAGAAGGGTCAAACGACCACCCCAGCGGGATTGTTACCCTGCCGAGATGCCCGGCAGGAGACCCCGGCTTGTGCGCCGGGTGCGTCGGCGGACAAGTCCGCTCTCTAAACGGACATTGTGGTGTTTGCGCAGTTCACCCGGTAACCATCTTCAAAGCATCAACGAATGTATCAATTTCTTCCCGCTGCAGACATAGCGGTGGCAGCAGTCTCAGCACCTTGGGATCGCTTGAGGTGCCGGTAATGACCTTTCGTTCGAGCAGCGCTTTTTGAATTGGCGCGGCTTTTTCGCGAAACTCCAAACCGAGCAGGAAGCCACGCCCCCGCACCGCAACAACCTCCGTCACTTCAGACAAACGCTCGCGCAAATATGGTTCGACGGTTCTCACATTCCCGAGCATGCCATCGTTTTCAATCGCTTCCAGAGTGGCGGTTACTGCAGCCATGGCAATCATCCCGCCGCCAAAAGTGGTTCCCAGATCGTTCTCTTTGATATGCGATGCGATGTCCTCGCTTACCAAACAGGCGCCAACGGGGATCCCACTGCCAAGCGCTTTAGCGAGCGTAACGAGGTCTGGCACCACACCCGCTCCCGCTTCACTGGCCGCAAAGAACCAATCGCCAATGCGGCCCACTCCCGTTTGCACCTCGTCGTAGATCAAAACGATGCCGCGCGCGTCGCAAAGCTCTCGCAGCGCTTGATAAAATTCCGAACCCGCCATGCGAACACCAGCCATCGACTGAATCGGTTCGAGCATGATTGCGGCAACGCTTTCATCCGCAAGCGCGCGGACTGATTCAATATCGCCAAACTCGGCTTCTAAATGACCCGGGACATTTGGTTTGCCAATCTCGCGATACTTGCCGAGAAACGTGGCACTAATGGCGTCGGCGGTGCGGCCGTGAAATCCTCCGGAGAAGGTGATGATGTTCTCGCGCCCTGTCGACATTCGCGCCATCCGCATCGCATTCTCGTTTGCCTCGGTTCCGGAGTTACAAAAGAAGGCTTTCGTCAGTTCAGGCGGCGCAACTGAAACCAGCTTCTCGGCGGCCCGAGCACGAGCCTCTGAGTAAACGAGATTGGAATAAAACAAAAGCTTATCGGCTTGGTCTCGAATTGCTGCAACCACGTGCGGGTGTGAATGCCCGGTCCCCGCGACCGCGTGACCGCCGTACAGATCCAGATACTTTTCGCCCTCGCTCGAGTAGATCCAAACACCCTCGCCGCGTTCCGCGACGATGGGCATCTTCTTGTAAGTTGCCAGTTGATAGCGCTCTTCGGTTGCTACCACATCTTTCAGTGTTGACTGAGCTTCAATTGCCATATGAATTAACCGCCAAGACGCCATGAACGCCAGGTAAATATCAAAATCAAAAATCGCATCGTTTAGAAAGCGGACTTGTCCGCCTCGCGCAGGCGGGGCACAAGTGCCCTCTCTAAACGGGGCACCTCCATCGCGTTTTCGTTCGTCCTTGGCGCTCTTGGCGTCCTGGCGGCAAACTCACGGATTCGTTCCCACCAACATCAAACCCGTAGTCTCATTGAGACCAAACATGAGATTCATGTTCTGCACGGCTTGGCCCGCCGCTCCCTTGACCAGGTTGTCGAGGGCCGAAAACACCACCACCTGCCGGCCGCGAACGGCAAAGCCAAGGTCGCAGAAGTTTGAAGTCTTAACCCAGTTGATATCTGGAGAGCCATTCACCAGGCGTACAAAAAAAGAGTCGCGATAGAAGTCCGCAAAAACGGAATGCAGTTGTTCCTCAGTCAGTTCGCTCTTGGTTTCGACATATATCGAAGCGAAGATACCTCGCGCCACGGGCAGCGAATGCGTCATGAAAACCAACTCGTTGGTCCAATCACCGACGCTCCGCAACTCCTGCTCAATCTCGGGCACGTGTTGATGTGTGAAAGGCTTGTAGGCATAAAACGAATTCATGCGCTGCGGGTGATGTGTATTGGCCGCAGCCTTGGCCCCTGAGCCTGACGACCCGGTCTTCGCATCAACGATGACCCGTCCGCTGATCAGATTATTAGCGACCAACGGCGCCAGGCCGAGCAGCGTCGAGGTAGCAAAGCAACCAGGATTCGCAATCAGTCTGGCGCGCCTGATTGCTTCGCGATTTGTTTCCGTCAGGCCGTAAACAAACTCAGCCTGCGCGTGAATAGCTGTATGCTCCCGGCCATAGTGTTGCTCGAAAACCTGCTGGTCACGAAGGCGGAAGTCGCCTGACAAATCGATTACCTTAACTTCTTTCGGCAACTGGGGCACAATGTCCATGGCCTGTCCGTGAGGCAAGGCCAAAAAGACGCAATCCAAATCGGCAAGCTCAGCCCCGTCCTGCGGAGCAGGGACAAACACGAGATCGGTGAGCCCGTAGAGATTTCGGTGAACGTTGCTGACCGCTTTGCCGGCCTGCTCATTGGCGGTAACAAAAGCGATTTCGGCGTGCGGGTGGAACAGCAGAATACGGAGCAGCTCCGATCCGCCATACCCCGACCCTCCAAAGATCCCGACTCGAATTGTCCGATCCGCCATCGCTGACTTAACCCTCCTTTGCGGGTCATGCTTAAGTTGAAAACTTCTCTGTGCGTTCTTTGTGAACTCTTTGTCTCAGTGGTAAGTCTTGTGTGGCAAACGCTCACCACGGAGACACAGAAAACACCGAGATCCCCAGAGAAACTGAAATTAGGACAATACGCCTTTGCGGTATTGCTTGACCGCCCGCGAAGCAGGACGTATCAATAGTCCCGACTCATTTACTTCGGTGCGATGTTCAATCAAATCAATAACGAGGTCCACGCCCTAAAATGCGAAACACTTTCCTGGTTTTCCTGATCCTCGCCATTGCCTTTATCGCCATCGGCATCGGCATCCGGGGACTGCGGGCTTTCGTCTACGTGGGCATCGCGTTCCTGATTATCGGTTTGCTCCGTTCGCGCCGGCGCAGCTCGTAACCCGGGAGCGCAGGCATCCCTGCCTGCAGGAGTGCCGTCAGGCACCGACGGTCCGTGACAACTCAACGTCAGATGGCCGAGCAACTGGACAACTACGCAACAAAATGGCTACCCAACTAAGAGCGGCTGTGGCCGCCTGTGCAGGCGAGACGCCTGCGCTCCCAGCTACGCAGTCACCTTTGCTGCGGCTGCTTCAAGCTTCGAGCTAATGCGTTGAAAGAGTAGCGTGCCATCGCGTCGGGCATTCGCGGCCGGAACGCCAAACTCTCTTTCCACATAATCCTGGCCCATTTGCGAGTCGGTGACGGAACCGGCGATCAAATCGACTGTGATGCCGCGACGCCGAAACAGTTCAATGCCTCCCCAGGCCCCCACATAGTCCGAAGCGCAAAAGATGATCGCGGCAGTTGCTGCGCGTAATTCCATATCGTCGAAAACCGACTCCACCGAATAGCCGCCCAGGATTCCATCTCCTAATTCGATCACAATCAAATCGGGCGAGCTCTCGTTTAGTTTCGCAATGATCGCTTTTGCGACGGGAGACAGGTCGCCGGCATCAACGGTTGATGGCAAACCGCAATCGAGGAAGCTTGCCGTCGCGATGGCTCCGTGATCGGCCATGTTCAGTGTATCTCGCAGACAAGCGATGCCGGAAAGTTTAGCCGCCGCTACTCGCATTCCCGTCCGCGTTGCCTGTTTGATCAGCTCAGTTGCGGCGTAGGTCTTTCCGCTGTTCATGCACGTCCCTGCGATAAGGACCAGCGGAGCTGTTTCGCCGAGGCGTGTTACCGGCGGCAAGGCCGCGTCCGCGATGTTTAGTATTCCTCCAGTTTCATTTACGCCCAGTCCAATAACTTCAACTTGAATTGCGTCACTCAAACTCGAATGGTGTCCGGTGCAACTTCCAATAACGCCGCCCATGTTCAGCAGATGCAACTGATCGCCGGTGTTTACGGTAGATGGAACATCGCCGACGAAACCTTTTAACGCGCGGCGACGGCCCAGCACGCCGATAAGCACATCGCCAGGATTAATCTTGGCGAGCCGGCCGGTGGGCAGTTCGAGCATGTTGTAGGTGGCGCTGTCGGTAAGCGCGCGCACCACGACGACATCGCCGGCGCGGGGCGACTCAGAAGAGGGGAGCACCGCGACTGTCCTGCTTAGACCAAGCGGAGAAGTTGCCGAACCGATCTTGTCGGCATCGATAATGTGAATTTCTGTGTTCATGTTTTTTCCTCACTTAACGAGCGGGAAGAGCGGGGGCAAGCCTACCTTCCCAACCTGAGAGATTCCGTGCCCTGAGTGTTGTCCTTCCGCGCGTCAGCCTCTCGCCTCTCAACCCATTGGACAGCCAGTCGATCTATGGACAGCCTCTCAAGCCCAGTCCGTTTGCTCAACTTAGATCAGCTCATGGTTGGGAAGGGCGGCCTAGCACCCCAGCGGGGCTGCCCCGCCGGGGACCCCGCCTTGCCCCCGCCGTCTGGGCCGCCTCTCAATCGCAACCGCAAAGCATTCAGCTTGATGAAGCCTTCAGCGTCGCGCTGGTTGTAAACCGTGTCGGCCTCAAAGGTCGCTACGCTTTCATCATAGAGTGAATCCGGCGAGCGACGCCCGACGACGATTGTATTGCCTCGGTAGAGTTTCAACCTGACATCGCCGGAAACGTTGTGCTGCGTTTCATCGACCATCTTCTTCAACAACTCAAACTCCGGAGCGAACCAGAAACCGTAATAAACGCTCTCGGCAAACTTCACCCCTAACGAATCGCGCAGGTGCATCACCTCACGGTCGAGCGTAATTGATTCCAATGCTCGATGCGCAGCTTGCAGTATTGTGACCCCAGGCGTTTCGTAAACCCCGCGCGACTTCATGCCGACGAAACGATTCTCGACCAGGTCGACGCGTCCGATGCCGTGTTGGCCACCCATTCTGTTCAGACTCTCAAGCAAAGCGACTGGCCCGAGTGCCTCTCCGTTGATGGCCACAGGCTCGCCATGTTCGAACGACACTTTTACGTATTCAGCCTCCGGCTTTGCATTCTCAGGCGAGCGCGTCAGCTGAAAGATGTCTTCGGGCGGCTCGGCCCACGGATCCTCCAGAATGCCGCCTTCATAAGAGATGTGCATTAGATTGGCATCGGTCGAATAAGGTTTGGCCGCCGTCGCCGTAACGGGAATGTTGTGGTCCTTTGCATAAGCAATCAGATCGCTACGTCCTTTAAACTCCCATTCACGCCACGGAGCAATTACCTTGATGTCCGGCTGCAGTGCGTAATAGGTCAGCTCAAAGCGCACCTGATCGTTGCCCTTGCCGGTGGCCCCATGGGCCACGGCATCGGCGCCTTCCCGGCGCGCAATCTCAATCTGGCGCTTTGCGATCACCGGACGGGCAAGGGAAGTGCCCAGAAGGTAAACGCCCTCATAAACGGCGTTGGCCTTGACGGCGGTCCAGACATATTCGCGCACAAACTCTTCGCGCAGGTCTTCAATGTAGAGTTTCGATCCACCGGTGGCCAGCGCCTTTGCTTCCAGGCCGCTCAGTTCGTCTCCCTGACCCACGTCGGCGCAATAACAGACGACTTCGCACCCGTACTGCTCCTTGAGCCAGCGGAGCATGACTGATGTGTCGAGCCCCCCTGAGTAGGCAAGGACTATCTTATTGATGTTAGTTTTGTTTTTATCCATGAGTTCGCGTTTTGAGCTTGGTGCTTTGTCCTTTGTTCTTTGACGTCCAGCAGCGGAACGCGTTTCCACATTTTCCTTATCGGAACCGGGAGCGGTAGCGACCGGGTCCGGTGCAGGGAAATAGTTGATGAAGTTGTAGCGAGACCCGGTCGCTACGGCTCCCGGTTCTGATAACGATCAAGGACGGTCTACTGGTCATGTCGAAGTACGAAGCACAAAGTACCGAGCTCAACTACCCAAACAACTCCCAGATTATCTTCATCACCGTGCGCTGCGATTTCTGATCTCGAACAGCGACAAAAATTGTGTCTTCTCCCGCGAGTGTGCCGACGATTTCGGAAATCGCAGCGCCATCGATTTCCACTGCGACTGCAGAAGCCAGGCCGGGTTCCGTACGGGCAATCACCAGATTCTCGCCGGCTAGATCGAGGCTCAATAGTCCGCGTGCGGCAGCGCCATTTGTCCGGGGCGTGGTGTAATGGCCGCGGTGCTTTACAATTCCCAGCTCTTCCATGTCTCGCGAGAGGCTGGATTGAGTTGTGGGAACGCCGGCGCGTTCGAGCTGATCGCGAAGCTCGGCCTGAGTGCCAAACGGCTTGGCTTTGATCAGACTCAAGAGCTTTTGCTGTCGTAAACTCTTCTGCATTACCACCCCAAGCTATGCACTGAACTTGCATAACAAGTGCATAGATGCATAAACTAGCAAGGAAGTTGGTTGGAGGTCAAGTTAGCTAATGAGCAAAGGCAAAAACCTATGGGGCGGACGATTCGCGGGCGGTGCGGATCCGTCGTTTGCGAAATTCAATAACTCATTCGCTTTCGACCGACGATTGTTTGAAGTGGATATCCGCGCGAGTGTGGCCCATTGCAACGGCCTGGTTGACGCCGGCGTGCTGAGCGTCGAAGAAGCGGCTGCGATCAAGAAGGGACTGCAAACGATCCTCGATCGTGGCCTTGCCGGCGGCAGCTACTTTGATGAATTAGAGTCGGAGGATGTTCATTCTTTCGTCGAAGCGCGTCTGGTTGAACTGATCGGAGATGCGGGTCGCAAGCTGCACACCGGCCGCAGCCGTAACGATCAAGTTGCCACGGATCTGCGTTTGTGGTTGAGAGAGGCGATTGATCAGCTTGGGGGGCGGGTGCGCTCCACTCAGGAAGCGCTGCTGGATTTGGCCGAAAGCCAACGCGAGGCAGTACTTCCGGGTTACACCCATCTGCAACGAGCACAGCCCATACTTTTTGCCCACTGGTGTTTGGCTTACTTCGAGATGTTTGCTCGTGACCGCGAGCGGCTGGTTGAAATTCGCAAGCGAGTAAATGTATCACCGCTTGGTTCTGCCGCCCTCGCCGGAACTTCTTTTTCAATCGATCGAGAAGCAGTGGCGCGCGAGTTGGGATTTGAGGGAATCTCACGCAACAGCGTAGATGCGGTGAGCGATCGCGATTTCTGCGTGGAGTTTGTGAGTGCCTGCTCCTTAATCATGGTCCACCTGTCGCGCCTGGCTGAAGACGTGATTCTTTATTCGACATCGGAATTTGGTTTCTTCGAACTTGGCGATGCTGTGGCAACCGGATCCAGCTTGATGCCGCAGAAGAAGAATCCGGATTCGATGGAACTGGTCCGTGGCAAAGCGGGGCGGGTCTTTGGCCGCCTGGTTTCGCTGCTGACGATGCTGAAAGGTCTGCCGCTCGCTTACAACAAAGACATGCAGGAAGACAAAGAGGCCGTCTTTGATGCGCTTGACACTACTGGCGCGTGTCTCGAGGTGGCAACGCTGGTATTGCGAAACGTAGAAATCAGCGAGGATCGTACGCGAGAAGCTGCATCTCAGGGGATGATGAACGCCACAGAACTCGCCGATTACCTGGTGCGTAAGGGCCTGCCATTTCGCGAGGCGCACGAGACAGTGGGACGCATTGTCGTGCTCGCCATCGAGCGTGGAGTTGAATTACAAGAACTCTCGCTGGATGAATTGCGTTCCATGTCCGCTTTGATTGATGAGGATGTCTTTGAAGCGCTTTCCCTCAGAGCTACTCTCGAGACTAAAGCACAGATGGGTGGAACCTCACCAACAAGAGTCCCCGAAGCTCTAGTAGCGGCTCGAAAGTCTCTGATTGATGAGTAAAAGCGATCCACCAAATTACACGAAATTTCACGAAGGTGATGACGTTAGTGTTGCTTAGTGTATTTTGGTGGATCGTTTTACTTTCTTTCTAAATTCGAACACTGCCCCCTGGACATAAATTGTTGACAATTCTCACCACGCCAAGTTAAAACTTCCCGCCACTTCTAATTAATCCAACAAGAGGTCTGCCATGACAACGTCTCGACGCGATTTTATCAAGACTGCAGGTGTTGCTGCGGGTGCTGTAGCGCTGCCCTCAGCGCTGCCAGCCTGGCTCAGTGGAGTTGAAGCAGTTGAGGCTGCCACTGCTGCCGCGGTCGACAAGAATGCGCTGGCCGATATTGCTCTCAGCGTCGCGCGCAAGCTGGGCGTTACTTACGCTGACATCAGAATCAATCGGTATCGCAGCGAGCAGATTTCCACACGCGAGAGGCAGGTGCAGAACGTTTCGCGCAGTCAAAATTTTGGTTTTGGCGTGCGGGTGCTGTTCAAAGGCACGTGGGGTTTTGCCTCGAGCCGAAATGTGACTCCCGAAGAAGTGAATCGTATCACCCGGCAGGCCGTTGACATCGCGCGAGCAAACTCCGTGTATCAGCGTAAGCGAATCACAATGGTTCCGGCGCCAAAAGTGGTTGCTAACTGGAAAAGCGCCTTCGAGAAAGATCCGTTTGAGATCGGGATCGACGACAAGATCCAATTTCTCCTGAAGCTCAACGAGCAGGCGCTGAAAACTAGTGGCGTCAGTTTTGTTAACTCTGCGATGGGCTTTGTAAACGAACAGAAATTCTATGCCTCAACTGATGGCTCCCGAATCGATCAGTACATCATTCGCGCCAATCCCAGCTTCAATGTGACCGCCGTAAACCGCACCACCAACGATTTTCAGTCGCGCAACGACCTCGGTGGGCCGCAGGGAATGGGATACGAATACATGGAAAAATATCCCTGGCTTAAAGAGATTGAGCAGGCAGGGGAAGACGCGGTTGCTAAACTTAAGGCCACACCAGTTGAGCCGGGAAAGTATGACCTTATTCTTCACCCCTCGCATTTGTGGCTAACGATTCATGAGTCTGTCGGTCACCCGACCGAGTTGGATCGATCACTCTGGTGGGAAGCTGACTACGCCGGCACCAGCTTCCTGACGCGTGACAAGATTGGCAAGCTACAGTTTGCTTCGAAAATTGTGAACTTCGTAGCTGATCGAACGCAGCCAGGCGGGCTGGCGACAGTCGGGTACGACGACGAAGGCGTTCCGGCTCAGCGTTGGCATTTGATCAAAGACGGTGTTTTTGTTGATTGGCAGACCACGCGGGATCTGGCCAACATGTCACCAAACAAAAAGTCCTACGGCTGTCTGCATGCGGATAGCTGGGGCAGCATTTCCTTTCCACGCATGCCAAACGTGTCGCTGCAACCGGGAACGGCAAACACCAGCCTGGATGATTTGGTTGCGGGCGTGGAGAAAGGGATTCTCATCCATGGCCGGGGGAGCTATTCAATAGATCAGCAACGTTACAACTTCCAGTTTGGCGGCCAAACATTTCGCGAGATCAAGAACGGAAAGGTGGGCCCGATGCTGCGAGACGTCGCTTATCAATCTCGCACTACGGACTTTTGGAACTCGTGCGACGGTTTAGGAGGACCGGCGACTTACGAACTGGGTGGCAGCTTTAATGATGGTAAGGGCGAGCCCGGACAGTCGAACGCCGTCAGTCATGGGTGCCCGGTTGCGCGCTTTCGCGGCGTCAATGTTCTGAACACGGCAGCAAAGTAGGATTTTTGAGATTGTAAAAATAATGGGACCAATAGGACCTATAGCCGGAGAGACTTCAATGCTACTAACTGAAAAAGAAGCACGAGAAATTACGGAGAAACTGCTCAGCTACGTGAAAGCCAATGATGCGACTGTAGGCGTTGGCAGCGAAAACTATTCCCACTTGCGGTTCGCGGCGAATTCGTTCACCACCAGCGGAGCGCGCGAGAACACCACCATCGGCGTCACGGTCTGGATCGACAAAAAGCGCGGCTCTTCGTCGACCAATGAAATGGACGATGAGTCGCTGAAAGCGACCGTGGCCCAGGCTGAACAGCTCGCTCGCATCTCTCCCGTCGATCGGGAATATCTGCCCACGCTCGGTCGGCAGACTTATCAGCCAGTGAATGGTTATGCCGAGGCCACCTCAAATATCTCCCTCCAGAACCGCGCACGCGACATAAACGATGTGATTGCCGGTTGTGAAAAGGCCGGCGTCATAGGCGCGGGGTTTCATCAGGCGCGAGGCTCGGCCAGCGCTTCGGCCACCAAGAACGGCAACTTCAATTACTCCCGCTCCAGTCTGGTTAGTCTTTCGACAACAGCACGTACTCCCGACGGAAGCAGCTCAGGTTATTTCCTCCGAAATCATTTCGACGTCGCGAAGCTCGACTCGAAACGAGTGGCCCGAGAGGCAATTCGCAAAGCGCTTGAATCCCGGCGACCGCAGACTCTCGAACCAGGGACTTACACCGCGATTCTGGAGCCGCAAGCCGTGGCTGACTTGCTTTCGGGTTTCGCATTCGGTTTTGACGCACGCAGTGCTGACGAAGGGCGCAGTGCTTTTTCCGAGCCTGGCGGTAAGACTAAAGTGGGCAAACAGATCTTTGATGAGCGAATCAACATTTACAGCGACCCCTGGAATCCTGAATTGCCGGGTTCCCAGGCTGCCCAGGGAGGTATCCCAGCGCAGAAGATCTACATAGTGCGCAACGGAGTGCTTGAGAACTTGGTTTACTCACGCTTCTGGGCAAAGGAAAAAGGCAAGGAGCCAACACCGGGCCCCGTCAATAACATTATGGAAAGCTCCGGGCCCGCGTCATCGCTCGCAGACATGATCAAGGCAACCGATCGGGGCATCCTACTCGGGCGCTTCTGGTACATCCGCCCAGTCGATCCGCGCACGGCGCTGCTGACGGGTTTGACGCGTGACGGTATCTGGTATATCGAGAACGGCAAGATCAAACATCCGGTAACGAATTTCCGCTTCAATCAGAGTCTTATGCAGCTACTGGCGCCAGGTAATGTCGAAATGATAGGAGCGTCGGAACGGGTGGGGAGTTCCGAGGGACAAGGCGACAGTTCAGCGCTGCTGCCGGCGCTCAAGGTTAAGGAGTTTCACTTCACGTCCGCCTCGGAGGCTGTTTGAAAAATCAACTTTCCTCCGATTATGGCTTTTTCAGATTGGACGGAGTACTAAGCGAAACCGAAGGAGAAGCCGCCGCCGCCGGTTGAATCGACTCCTGATAGATATAACGTCCGTCCTCCAGCTTCAAAATAACGGCAGGCTTCACTGCGTTTCGATCGCGGTCCATGCTGATTATTCCGGTGACACCCTGAAAGTTTTTCGTTTCAGCCAGGGCATCGCGCAGCTTTTGCCCTTCGGTTGTTCCCGCCTTCCGAATCGCTTCGGCAAGAAATCTGAGTGCATCATATGCGAGAGCAGCATGAGCATCAGGCGGGAGATTGCTGAAGCGCCGACGGTAGTCACGCGCAAATCTCTGAATGTTTTCCGACGGGTCGTCGACTGAATAGTGGTTTGAGATATAACAGCCGTTCAATGCATCACCGCGGAGTTCCCAGAGTTCCGGAGCATCCCAACCGTCAGCTCCGAGCAGTGGTACGGGCAAGCCGAGTTGGCGGGCCTGCCTGGCAATAATCGCCACATCACCGTAGTAACCTGGAATGTAAACCACGTCTGGGCTGGCGGCCTTAATCGCGCTTAACTGGCCACGATAATCAGCATCGCCTTGTGAGTAGGATTGCTTGATGACAATCTGCCCGTCCAGTTTGGCAAAACTAAACTCAAAGAATTCCGTCAATCCGCGGCTATAAGGCGAATTGAAATCGACCATGATGGCGGCCTTCTTCGCCATCAGAGTGTTGGCTGCAAACTTTGCCATCACCTCTCCCTGGAACGCATCAATGAAACACGCGCGGAAGATGTAATCGCCCGCTTGCGTAACCGCAGGGTTGGTTGAAGACGGTGCTATCAGCGGAATGTGCGCCGACTGTGCCTTGGGAGCGGCCGCTAGACTATTTCCCGAGGCGCCGGCGCCGATAATTGCTATTACCTTGTCTCTTTCAATAAGTTTGCCTATAACCTGGGCTGCCAACTCGGGACTTCCTTTGTCGTCTTCCATGACGATATCAAGTCTCCGTCCGTTGATGCCTCCAGCTTGATTGATTTCGTCAGCAGCCATAAGCACTCCGTTCATCGCTGACTGGCCAAAATTAAAGGTGGGCCCCGAGAGATCGCCGAAAAATCCGATTTGGATAGTTGAGCGATCGTCGGTCTTTTGTTGTGAACAGGAGAGCGAAAGACCGAGAAGGAGAAGCGGGACCAGCAGAACGAGGCGATGTTGGAGGTAAAAGTGCGCGCGCAGTTTCATTGAGTTAACGGTGTTATGCAGTCTGGGCGAGTCTTTACAGAACCGGAAGCTGAGAAAAACTACGAACGATCCCACGCGGGGTCCCCAAGCGGGCAGCCCGCGTGGGGTGCTAGGAAATCACACGAAGCGGCACGAACAAGACCCGCCCGTTCGTGTTGTTTCGTGTCCTTTTGTGGATCGTATTGACCTACTCGCCAAGGTAGGCTTCCTTAATTCTGGGGTCCGCGGCAAGCTCCGCGGATGGTCCTTCCATGACAATTCTTCCGGTCTCCAAAACGTAGGCGCGGTCGGAGTGACCCAGGGCAGCATGTGCGTTTTGCTCTACCAGCAGGATGGTGGTCCCTTCACTCCTAATCTCATCAATAGCCTCGAAAATCGTGTGGACCACAAGCGGAGCCAGACCTAAAGATGGCTCATCCAGCAGGAGCAATCGCGGCCGGGACATGAGTGCGCGACCCATGGCCAACATCTGCTGCTCACCCCCGGAGAGAGTTCCTGCCTTCTGCGACTCGCGCTCTTTTAGCCGCGGAAACATCCTAAAAGCACGTTCCATGTCAGCGGCGACGTGCTTTTTGTTCTTAATGAGATACGCTCCCATCTGTAGGTTTTCACGGACTGTGAGATTCGCAAAAACTCCGCGGCCTTCTGGTGACATGGCAATACCGCGAGCTACCAGTTTATGGGTGGGTTTTCCGCTGATGTCGTCGCCTTCGTAAACAACGCGTCCCAGTCGCGGCTCGAGCAGGCCGGTGATGGTTCTGAGCGTGGTGGTTTTACCGGCCCCGTTGGCTCCGATCAGAGTCACCACTTCGCCTTTCTCAACGTGCATTGAAATGCCGGTGAGAGCTTCGATGGCGCCGTAGTTTACGGAAACGTTTTCTAAGGTCAGCATGATTTCATTGCCAATTTCCAATTTCCAATTGTCGATTTGTCTCTGAGTACAGAACCAGTTCCCTTGAACGCCAATCGGCAATTGGCAATTGGCAATTGGAAATTTTTAATCCCCCAAATACGCCTCGATAACCTTCGGATCATTCTTAATCTGTTCAGGAATGCCGAGCGCAATCGACTTCCCATAATCCACAACCTGAATTCGTTCACAGACACCCATCACAACCTTCATGTTGTGTTCGACCAGCAGGATAGTAAGACCAAAACGGTCGCGTATCTGCTGAATGAGTTTCATCAAGTCTTCCTGCTCTGAAGGGTTCATGCCGGCCGCGGGTTCGTCGAGCAACAAAAGCTTTGGCCTGGTCGCCAGCGCCCGCACGATCTCGAGCCTCCGCTGTTTTCCGTAAGGCAAACTCGTGCCGCCCTCATCTTTCAAATCGTCGAGATCGAAAATGGCGAGCAGCTCCATACAGTAATCTACTGAAGTCTTTTCGCACCGGCGAAAGCGCGTAGTGCGTAGGACCGCATCGGCCAGGGTCTGCTTAGTGTGAATGTGGCAGGCGGTCAGCACATTGTCGAGCACGGTCATACTGGGGAAAAGCCGTATGTTCTGAAAAGTGCGCGAGATGCCGTGCGCCGCGATTTCGAAAGGGCGCTTTCCGTCAATGCGCTTGCCCTGGAAATAAATCTCACCGGAGGTAGGCTCGTAGACACCGGTTAGCAGATTAAAGATCGTAGTCTTGCCAGCGCCATTCGGACCGATGAGGCCGTAGATCTCACCCTGCCGCACGGCCATATCCAGTTCACTGACAGCGACCAGGCCGCCGAAACGGATCGTGGCCTTGTCGGTCTTTAGAACCGCCCCACCATTGGCGGCAGTTGTGCCGGGGGGACGATCATTGGTGGCATTGGTAGTAATGCTCGAGCTCACTCCTTGTCTCCCTTTTCCAGCGACGTCTCACTCTGGCGCTCGCCGAGCGTCGCTTTATCAACCGACACATTATCGCGCGTGTCTTCGGCCAGGATTTCCTCTGTCTGCGTACGCGTCTTGGCTCGGTTTCGTCCACGCCATCCTTTGAACGCCGCCGTACTGCCCAGTAGTCCCTGCGGCCGTGTGATCATTAGAATGATTAGCAGCAACGAATAGATGACCATCCGGTATTCAGCAAAACCCCGCAACGCTTCCGGCAAAACCGTCAGCAGAATTGCGCCGAGCACCGAGCCGACGATCGAGCCAAGGCCGCCCAGAATGATCATGATCAGAATCTCGAACGACTTAATAAACTCGAAAGACTTGGGATTGAGGTAGCCATCGAAGTGGGCCAGCAATACGCCGCCGGCGCCCGCCATAGCCGACGAGATTACGAAGGCCATGACCTTATAACGAGTTGTATTGACGCCCATTGCCTCCGCCGCGAGCTCGTCTTCGCGAATCGAAATCAAGGCGCGCCCAAAGGCGGAGTTTACGATGTTGTAAACGATTACGATCGTTAGAATAGCAATCAGGAAAATCCAGAAGAAGCTTTTCACGATCGGGATACCCGAATAGCCCCGGGCCGCGCCGACGGCTTCGATGTTGTTCAGAAATACAACGATAATTTGGCCGAAGCCCAGGGTGACGATAGCGAGATAATCGCCTTTGAGACGGAGAGAGGGCACGCCTACCACCAGGCCTGCAACTCCGGCGCAGGCCGCGCCGATCAAGGTGGCCAAACCCAGCGCTACGATCCAGCCCAACTTGCCGCCGCCGAGAGACGTGGCCAGGTTTGCGCCGTAGTTAACCGAAAAATAAGCCGACGAATAGGCGCCAACGGCCATAAACCCAGCGTGTCCGATAGAAAACTGGCCGGTGAATCCGTTGATCAGATTGAGTGAGACGGCCAGCGTGATTGCAATGCCGGAGAGCATCAGGACGCGGGCGAAGTAGGGACTAATCAGGCGGCCCTGAAAGACAATATCCAGCGCATAAAGCACGCCGAGCACGATCAAAGCGATGATCAGATTGCGTAGGTAGCGGGACATAAGCTTAGAAGCCAGAAAACAGAATTCAGAAGTCAGAAGTCAGAAGTCAGAAGATAAGACTAAGAACTGAAGCTCTCCATTCTGACTTCTGAATTCTGAATTCTGAATTCTGACTTCTGAATTCTGCATTCTCCGTCGTCGTCAGACTTTCTCCTGCGAAACCGAACCGAGTAGACCGGACGGTCGGAAAAGGAGAATTAGAATCAATATTGCGAACGCTACCGCATCTTTGTAGGTGGGTGACAGGTAGCCGACCACCATGGTTTCGGTAATTCCTATCAGCAGCCCGCCGAGCATGGCCCCGGGAATGTTGCCGATACCTCCCAGCACGGCCGCCACAAAAGCCTTCAACCCGACAAGGATTCCCATCAGCGGGTCGATGCGTGGGATGCGGATAGCGACCAGCACACCCGCAGCCGCCGCCAGCGCTGAGCCAAGAGCAAACGTGAACATTATGATGCGGTCCGTGTTAATGCCCATTAGTTTGGCAGATTGCAGATTGAACGAGACAGCGCGCATTGCCCGTCCGGTCTTGGTGCGGTAGACGATAAGTTGCAACCCGATCATCAATACGAGCGCAATTATGAGCACGATAATGTCCGCGCTGTTAATGCTTGCTTCGCCGAAGAGCTCAATGTTTCGCTTCTTGAAGAGTTCAGGGAAGAATTTTGGGTCTGCGCCAAAGACCACCTGACCGCCGTTCTCCAATAGAAGCGAAACACCGATGGCCGTGATCAGCGCCGTCAGACGCGAGTACTTGCGAACCGGTCGATAAGCGAAACGCTCGATGATGACGCCGAGGGCCGCGCATACGGCCATTGCCAGCAGCATCACCACCAGAGCCGTAATCAGCGATGGCTCCATCGCTCCGCTTCCCAGTAGCCCGCGCGCGATCAAACCGTCCGCGCTTTGACCGAGAGCCTGGGCCCCGCGCGCTCCCAGACCATTGGCGATGTAGTAGCCCATAAACGCGCCGACCATGTACACGTCGCCGTGCGCGAAGTTAATCAGCTTCAGCACCCCGTAAACCATTGTGTAGCCCAGCGCGATCAGAGAATAAATCGCGCCGAGCGAGACGCCATTGATTAGCTGCTGCAGGAACGTACTCATAGTTGTGAGTCGCGGTCGTGAAACTTTGTCTGAATGTTAATAGCGCAACAGCTTAGTACGGTGTGGCGCTCGCGGTCGCTTTCGCAGGCGGCGGTGGTGGCGGTGCCCCGGGCGAACTGGTGGTCTTGCTCGCAGGAGAAGCCGCCGCGGCTGGGGATGCGCTCGTCGCCGGTGACGCGGGCGGTGATGCAGATGAGGTCGCTCCGGGAATGGCAGCGCCTTCGACCTGTACTCGCTCGCGCACGGCATAGGCGCCCCCGGGTTTGATTTCGATCATGATAATCGGCTTAACAGCATCCCGATTTTCGTTGAAGGTTACATTGCCGGTCACGCCGGGAAACTCTTTGGTGGCTGCCATTGCGTCGCGAATAGCTTTGCCGTCGAGCGAGTTGGCCCGCTTGATGGCGTCGAACATGATATGTGCGGCGTCGTAAGCAGTGGCGGCCAGCGCGTCAGGAATTGTGCCGTAGCGGGATTTGTAATCGTTAACAAACTTCTGCACCTTGGGATCAGTGTCGAAGGGCGAATAGTGATTGGAGAAGAAGGAGCCGTCCAATGCCGTGCCGCCGATGGCGTACAACTGCGCCGAATCCCATCCGTCGCCGCCGATCAGCGGTACAGTGATGCCCTTATCGCGCGCTTGTTTCGCCACCAGACCAACGTCGTTGTAGTAACCCGGTACGAAGATGACTTCCGGATTCGAGCCCTTCAGCGAAGTTAATTGTGCGTTAAAATCCTGATCGCCTTCCTGATAAGACGTCTCAGCCACCATCGTCCCCCCCAGGCGGGTGAACGTCTCGGTGATGTTCTTCGCCAGTCCCGTCGAATAGTCATTCTTCCGGTCAACCATGATTGCGGCACGCTTGGCGTTAAGTGTGCGAGCGGCAAACTGCGCGATGGCGGCGCCTTGCACTGGATCGATGAAGCAACTGCGGAAAATGTAATCGCCTTTTTTCGTTACTTCAGGGTTCGTCGACGAGGGAGTCAACATCGGAATCCTGGCGTTCTGCGCGATGGGAGCAGCCGCAATTGAGCGTGAGCTGGCCACTTCGCCAAGAATGCCGTGCACCTGATTCTGCGTTACAAACTTCGTGACAATAGTGGCAGCTTCTGAGGCATCTGATCGATCATCCTCCACCAGCAGTTCGACTGGCTTGCCATTGATGCCGCCTGCCGCGTTCACTTCATCCGCGGCCATTTTTATGCCGTTGACTGACGAGATACCGAAGTTGGCAGTCGAGCCCGTTAGCGACATAAAGACGCCGATTCTGACTTTGTCGCCGCCGCTCCCCGAGGGCTGGCAGGCGAGGGCGATTAGCAAGCTGGCAACGATTAGTAGGCTAAGTAGGATACGTTTCATATGGTCCTCACAGGCGAACGGTTTTAGTGACCGAGGTTACGAGTGCTGAAGTCGACGTTCCAGCAGCACTCATCAGGTACCAGTTTTACTGTAGGCTTAAAAGCGAGGCTGAATAATAGCTTCCCGAGCGTTACTGACGCAATCCTTAAGTGCCGTCTAACCCTCCCGGTTCGTTTACCCGGTTCGTTTAGAGGTGGGCGCCGCCCACCGGTGCAACGCTGATGGAACTATTCAGGTAGGCAATTATTCATTCGGGTAAAGCCCAGCCAGCCCGGAGGGAATAGAGTTGAATGACTTCACTCGCGTTGAGACGGTGGGCGGTGCCCACCTCTAAACGAGCGGGGGGTGACTGCCGGTCGCCCGCGGTCCCAGCGGATAGCGACTCAAGCTAAGGGTGTCCAGAAAGCGACCTGTATCAAAAACGTGGAAATTAGTTTGCGCCTAATCTAGACTGCGCCAACTATGGAAGCTGAAGGAAAACTTTCGCCTGCCCTGGGCGACATGGACAAGGAAGAGTTTCGCAGGTTTGGCCACGAGCTCATCGATTGGATCGCCGACTACTTCGAACACATCGAGGATTTGCCCGTGTTGGCACAGATCGAGCCCGGCGATTTGAAGGCGCAGCTTCCGGCCGTTCCGCCGCAAAAGGGCGAAGCGATGGAACAGATTATCCGGGACGTGGATCGCCTGATCGTTCCGGCGTTGACTCACTGGAGCCATCCCTCGTTTTTCGCTTACTTTGCCACCTCAACATCAGCGCCGGGAATCTTTGGTGAACTGCTGAGTGCTGCCTTCGACAATAAGGCGATGCTGTGGCGCACCTCGCCAGCATCCACGGAGTTGGAAGAGGTCACACTCGATTGGCTGCGCCAAATGATGGGTCTCGATGCGGGCTACACCGGAATTATTTACGACACCGCATCCGTTTCGAGCATGCACGCGATTGCCGCGGCGCGCGAAGGTGTGGAACTGCGCATTCGAGAAGAAGGAATGAGCGGACGCAAAGATCTGCCGCTGATGCGGGTTTATGTTTCCGAGCAGGCGCATTCCTCGATTGAGAAGGGCGTGATAACGCTCGGCCTTGGCCAGAAGGGGTTGCGAAAAATTCCGACCGATTCGGAATTTCGGATGGACGTCGAGGCACTGGCCGAGGCGATTGAGGAAGACAAGCGAAACGGCTACGTTCCTTTTTGTGTGGTTGCGACTGTGGGAACTACCTCAACCTCGAGCATCGACCCAGTCGCGGAAATTATACCTATCGGCGAGAAGCACGCTATGTGGCTTCACGTTGACGCTGCTTATGCAGGTTCGGCGGCAGTTGTCCCGGAACTCCGGCACATCCTGAATGGTTGTGAACGGGCGGATTCGGTAGCAGTCAATCCCCACAAATGGCTATTCACGCCGTTTGATCTTTCGGTTCTGTATTGCCGCCACCTCGATCTATTACGCCGCGCGTTTTCGTTGGTCCCTGAATACTTGCGTACGCCGGAGCAGGAAAAGGTGCGTAGCGGGTCGGATTACGGTATTCAACTGGGGCGCCGCTTCCGCGCCCTGAAGCTCTGGATGATCATTCGCTACTTCGGACACGAAGGTTTGGCGGCGCGCATACGTGAGCATTGCCGTCTGGCGAAGCTGTTTGCCTCCTGGGTTGAAGAATCGCCTGACTGGGAACTGATGGCGCCGCTGCCGTTGGCGTTGGTCTGCTTTCGGGCGTGTACCAATATTGATGCGGAGTCGGAGGCTGCGCGCAACGTTCGGTTAGATGCCTTAAACGAAGCGATCATGCATGGAGTGAATGCGACAGGGAAAGCGCTGCTCTCTCATACGAAGCTGAACGACAAGCTCACGCTGCGCCTTTCTATCGGCAATATTCGCACGACTGAGAAACACGTGCGTCAGGTTTGGGAATTATTGAATCAGCAACTAAAGTTACTTAGGCAAGAGTCTTAGCTGTGTAAAGCAAAGGTGCGCCCCAGCCGGGCAGCCCGGCTGGGGTGCTTGATAGTTTGCGTGTGGTTTGGAAAGCACAGTGTAACGTCTCCGGCACACCTAAGGTCGCCGCAATCCGCAAACTAACAGTTTGCGTTACGTTTTCCTGGAGGACAACATGAAATCATTTTCAAACTTCGTTCAACTATTATCTCTGCTGCTGCTCTGCGGCATCTCTGCGCTTGCCCAAACAACGGCGGCACCGGACGCAAAACAATTCACTAAAGACGGACTGAGCCTTAACTATCCGGCCGGCTGGTCCTTTAACGACGCCAGCAATTCAGACGCGCAGGATTTGACCTTTGGACGGGCTGACTCTGATGCTCAGGTTAAAGTCTTTGTGTTTCGTCCTCTGATCACGACACCCGAGAAGTTGGCCGAGGCGAAACGTATTCTGGTTGATAAGTATGTCGCGGCAACAACCAAGTCGTTTGCCGATATGGGTGCCAAGCCAGAATCTGCGCCGGCTGAGACTGAGATAGGTGCACTGAAAGCGGAGGGAGTAAAGATTCGCGCAACGCTGGATGGTGAGCCAGGCGCTGCAGAAATCTACTGGGGTGTAGTGGGGAAGCGCATGGTGGTGCTCACCTTCTTCGGCCCGGATAAAGCTCTCAAGAAGGCCCTGCCGGCCTGGGATACCGTGCGCTCCAGTCTTCAGATTGAAGAGCCGAAGCCTCAACCGCAACCGAGTCCCAAGCCAAAGTCGGAGTGATTTGTTATACGGTGCTTTGCACAAAAAGTGGGCGTAACAATATCAGAACCGGGAGTGGTAACGACCGGGTCCGCTTTGGTGGAGGCTACGCAAACGAAAAACGCCCAATCATGATTCTTTGGTGAAGAGCCTACCCAGTCGCTACCGCTCCCGGTTCTGATATCGGGTGGAATCGAGAGTTGCACCGGCGGGCGGTGCCCGCCTCTAAACGGACCGGGAAGTAAGAGGGAGTTCACGTACGTAGATGCTATTTGTGAAGCAGAGTTTTATCCGGGCAAGTCCCCGGCGCGTCTTTGAATTTCATGAACAGCCAAATGTGCTGGATCTGCTAATTCCGCCCTCGGAAAGCGCACGCGTGATTCAATCTGCTAAGATTTCAGAGGTTGGCACGCAGGCTATAGTCGAAACCAGGATTCTTGGACCAATCAAATCCAGGTGGGTTGCTGAACACACTCTTTATGATCCGCCCCATGTTTTCGAAGACGTTCAAGTCAAAGGGCCGTTTCGAAGCTGGCGTCATCGGCACATCGTTGAATCCGCTTCTGATGGGGCAATCCTGCGCGATGAAATAGACTACCAGCCGCCACTTGGTTTTTTGGGGCGACTCCTTGCCCCGATGTTAATTCAGAAGCGTCTGCAAAAGCTGTTCGACTACCGGCACGAAGTCACCCGTCAATGGTGCGAGGAGAGAAAGGAAGGGAAGAAAGGATGAAGGATGAAGGATGAAAGCGAGATCATCCTATGAGGCCAGTGAGACTGTAGTGTTTCATCCTTCATCCTTCATCCTTAACGGATCATGCTAACCCACATTGTCATTTGGAAATATCGCGCAGAAATCGAGCCGGAAGTTCGCGACGAACACGTGCGTTTGCTTCGCACCTTGCCTTCCGTCATCAAGGAGATTAAGAGTTTGTCAGTGGGCTTCGATGTATTGCGACTCCCTCGCTCATACGACAGCGGCCTGGTCGCCACCTTTCAGGATCGGGCGGCCCTTGAGGCATATACCGTACACGCGGAGCACGTAAAAGCTGCGAACTTTGGACGAGCGATTAGCGAGCACGTTGCCTCGGTCGATTTCGAGAGCTAACTCCGGTTATGAAGCGTTGGAAGAAACTCTTACTGGGGCTACTCCTCGCGGTTTTGCTCTCACAGATCCCTTTCGCTTACAGGCGTTACAAGCTTGGGCGTCTTCACTCGGCTATCCAACTCGTAAACTCACAGCGCGCTCCGGAAGCCAACTACTCCAGCTTTGCAGAATACAAAGGAGTGGTTCACGTTCATTCTTTCCTGGGTGGCCATAGCAGCGGAAACTTTGAAGACATTCTCGCCGCGGCAAAATCAAACCAGCTTCACTTCGTCGTAATGACGGAACATACCTCGGACGACTTCAACACCGCCGCGATGACATTGAAGGGGCCGCACGCCGGAATTCTCTTCATCAACGGCAATGAAGTCAGCGCGACTAACTCGGATCGCCTGCTGCTGCTTCCTGGTGATGAGTCGGCACAACCCTCCCGCGTGCTCACGACCCAAGACATTCTTTCTAACGCGAAGTCGCAGGGCTCCCTGGCGCTGGTTGCGTATCCGCAGGATTTCAAAAGCTGGGAGGTGAACGGTTACGACGGCGTAGAGGTCTATAATGTCTACACCAACGCGCGCCAGATCAAACCTTTCGTCATGTTCTTCGACGGCCTATGGTCGTTCCGCAGTTATCCCGATCTCCTTTTCGCAAACTTCTACCGTAGACCTACTGAGAATTTGACGAAATGGGATGAGGCAATGGCAGCCACGGGCCGCAGGCTGGTAGCCATTGCTGGGAACGATGCGCACGCAAACGTTGGCGTAAGTTTGAACGACTCATCAGGGAAGACTCTGCTGGGCCTGCAACTCGATCCTTATGAACGAAGTTTTCGCCTCGTAAGAGTCCATGTTCTGATTCCTAAGGACAGGCCCTTGAGCTCGCAGACTTTGATGGAGGCCATCCGGAACGGTCACAGCTTCATAGGATTTGATCTGTTCGGCGACTCCTCAGGCTTTAGTTTCTCAGCCTCAAATGGGATTCAAAACCAGATTCAAGGGGATGAAATAGGGCTTCAAAAGGAGGTCAGGCTAACGGTAAATACGCCGGTCCCGAGCCGCATCGTCCTATTGAAGGATGGGAAGCCGCTTCAAGATGAGAGTGGAATCAAACGGAAAGACTTCGTTGTAAATGAGAAGGGAGGTTACCGCGTGGAAGTTTACCTGCCTCAACTGCCTCAGCCGGTAAGCGGCCAACCATGGATTATTTCAAATCCGATCTATGTGAGGTAAGTAGGAAAGACACTCCTGTCTGTCATGACTTGAATTAACCAAAGCCATAGATAGGAAGATTAGATTTTCCATTTATCATTTCTCAAAAATGGCAAGTGACATATGGAAAATCTAGCTCTTTGGCCCGCTAGCAACACGCAAAGGTTTTGCAGCGGAGACAGGACACTACCGGACAGGCAGGAATGCTCCTACAAAAACGACATCGCCCCACCGGGACAGTTATGGGCCTGATGGGGCGAGAAAACCGGAAAGCTCCGGATTCAAGTTATCGTCGGAAGCGGTGCTTACGTTCACCGTAGTACTGTAAGAGAGTCGTAGTATTGGACTCTGCTCTCGCCTTGGTCCCCAAGTGTTAGGGGCTGGCAAGTACAGCCTTCCTTATTCTGTTTTCAAGTAGGATCAGTCTAGGCCTGCAGACTGATCCTGTCAAGAATCAGCTTGACTGTAGCCGAAGCATACAAGCGAGGTAGGAGCGCAGACATCCCTGCCGGCTTGCGGTGAGGCACTCGCTTTGAGAACGTAGCTAAGGCCTTGCGCCGATTGAGTCTTAAAAAGAGAATAGCGCTTGACGAAACGAAGCAGGCAGGGATGCCAACGCTCCCAGGCAGGCAGGATGCCTACGCCCCCAAAATTATGGAACTCGCTATTGCTACGCCTCCTACTTTCAGTTTCAAGCGAACGGCTATTAGTCACGGCTGGTGCGAATTGCTTCCGTTTCGTATGGATCAAGAGAATTGGGCGCTATCACGAGCATTGGATCTACCGACCGCCAGTCCGGTGACGGTCTCTATTACTTCGACCAGGCGAGCGCTTCGAATCAACACGTCTCGCCGGCTCAGCCAGGGTGCAGCTAAGAAGGTGATCAGCGATGTTCGCCACATGCTGAGGCTTGATGACGACATGGGCGAGTTTTATCGCATATTGGCTCAGGATGACGATTTTAGTTGGATTCCGACACAGGGAGCGGGGCGACTGCTGCGGTCCCCAACTGTATTTGAGGATCTGGTAAAGACGATTTGCACGACCAACTGCTCCTGGGCTCTCACCGAGAAAATGGTGACGGGACTCGTTGAAAGTCTGGGACGGGAATCTGATGATAGACGCCGTACCTTTCCTACTCCTGAAGCGATGGCTCTTATGCCAGTGAAATTTTATGTAAACGAGGTCCGCTCTGGTTACCGGGCTTCCTATTTGAAGGAACTGGCCGATCGTGTCGCTTCCGGTGAGCTCGACGTTGAAGGATGGCTCAAAAGCCCTCTCCCCACCGTTGAACTGACAAAAGAACTGAGGGGTGTGAAGGGAGTCGGGCCGTACGCCGCCGAGAACGTTCTCAAACTTCTCGGTCGCTATGATGGGCTGGCGCTCGACTCGTGGACTCGGGCGAAGTTTTTCACTGTCAGAAACAAGGGCCGCAAGACAACTGACAAAAAGATTGCTCGTTACTACTCCCGCTTCAACGAATGGCGGGGTCTTGCGTTCTGGTGTGACATGACGCGCGACTGGCTCGACTGATGCGCTTTCACAGGCATCCGCAGATTACGCAGATTAAGACCAATAAGTGATCAGCTTAATGTTTTGCTGCCTTCCTGTCCTTAGTTTCTTGATCTGAGTAATCTGCGTAATCTGCGGATGTTCGTTCGCAGAGCTGTTGACAACGTCACACGCTATCAGCGAATCTAAACCCACCTGCCAGCCCCCGGCAAGCCAGGAAGGTAGTTCAGTATTTGCTTATGAAAAGAAGTTCCCTCGCCGGATCGTTGCTCGTCATTGCTGCAGCACTGACGCTTGCTCAAGCGCAAACTCCAAGACCCCCAACTCCATCACCAAATTCAGAACAACGTCCGCGTACTAGCCCAACAGCATCGCCAACGCCGCCGCAGATCCATCTGCTGCCCCCGCAGACTTATCCACCGCCTTCGCAAAACACTGAACAAGGGCAGCCGCCGGGCGTCGTTTTGGGGAATCAACCCGAGACCAAGCCGGAAGAAGCAGGCCCCGGAGCCACCGAACGCCGGCCCGAGTCGTCTCCAATTGCCGCACGCCTGTTATCGCCACAAGTCGTTCAAGCTCGAATCCTGGAAGCCGAGCGCATGTTGAAATCGCGACCTTTGCAAACGGCGATGACCTCGCCATCAATCCAATTAGTAACCCTGGCTGCGCTTGATCGGACGAGTTCTCGCGTTCACTTAATAACTCTCTACAAAGATTCTTTTCTGACTAAAGGTGCGGAATTCACGATGACGAGTTCGCTCGGGCTACCATTGAGCGTCCGAATCCTGCGTTCGAATTTCGTCAACACTGCGGTGGCCATCTTCGACAGCCAGGGAAATTCGCTGGTTCCCCTGGTGGTTGAATATCCGATTGAGAAAAAGGGCATTTTCCGCGAGATGGCCTACTACACATCCGCGCATCCCGCTTTGCTTTCGCCCGAGCTAACGCGATCAGGTCGGGCCTATGTTCATAGGATGATTGATCTGGCTGCGCACCGTTTGCGCGAAAAGGGGAAGTTCATATCGCCCCAAATCATCGCCGTGGCCGAGCGTCTTTGTCTGGTTGAACATGTGGACCACGAGCGCTTTCGACAGGAAAATCGCCTGGCGCTATTTGACGAGATTTATTCCCTTTTCGCCCTGAACGAGCCCGACACCTATCGTTATTCGGTAAGCTCGGCAGGCGCGGGCGGCATGGTGCAGATGATTCCGTGGGCTTACAACCTGATGAGACAGCGCCATCCCGGAGTTGGGCTAACGCCGGATTTCGTTGTGGGCATGCGTAACCACGCTAATGCGCTTCAGGCCATGCTGCTTTACATGCAGGACACATGGAACGATCTATCAGCGCATGAAGACGTGCAGTACGCGCTAAGCTCAGGCCTGGCCACTCAGCCGGAATTGCTGGCTGCCGGTTACAATTCGAATGCTGCTCGACTACCTGGCTACATCAGGCGAGGTGGCGACTCCTGGCGGACGCTGATTCCGCGCGAGACCCAAATTTATTTGCAGATCTATAAGAGTGTGGAAGGCCTTATTCCGCAGAAGCCACCTGCAGCGCCCACGGCTCCGGAACCAAACCAGCAGCCGGGACATGCTGCCACAGTTAATGACCCGTGTTAGTTTAATTCGTAGTCCCCGGGGAATTGAGGTCCTGGATCGATCCACTAATTCACACGAAATCACACTAAGAAAGCTTAGTGTTGTTTAGTGTGGTTTAGTGGATCGTTTATTTTTTGTAGATTGGAACACTAGTGTCCTGACCTTGCTGCTATGCCGGGAGCGAGAGCCTTTGCAAATCGGTTGAAGGAGGTTACTCGGAGGTTTTGCCGAAGAGAACGTTGACCCAGTAGAACGCTACTGTACCGCTTCCAATGACCGCACAGGTTGCCACTGTACGCCAGAGAATGTCGGTGCCAGCAAATTTCCAAATTGCAAGGAGTGCCGCCAGCACCGCCACCAGGATGCAAGCGCTGGTTATCCAGAAAGACAGGCCTCGAACCATCTCCGTATTCAAGAACCCTCGCCTCTTCCTGCCTTCAGAGTTTTCCAAATTCTGCGCTCCAATTCAAAAGTTCTAAACACAAATCCTGCCCTCGCCGCAGAGCGCCGAAATGTTTATAGGCATGTTGCTGAGAGAACTACCTCGCTCCAGAGGAGCGAAATGCGCTTTTCGGCTACCAAATGTTTCGCTCCTGCGGAGCTTGGGAGTTGGTCTGGGTTGTCGTGGTCTATGAACATTTGGTCCCGCTGGGACCGAAGCCTGCTGCGACCAAAAATACAGACGTCGTGGCACGAACTTTAGAGTCAGGATACTAGCTCGTAATTGCTCAGCTACTTTATTTCCTCACTGACGATTTTCCCGTTGATGATTACCCCGATGACATGTGACGTGTATTCAAAGGGGTCGCCGTCAAATAGTGCGAGGTCGGCATCTTTGCCCTTTTCGAGCGAGCCGAGACGATTGTTGATGCCGAGGATCCGCGCGGCGTCAATGGTGACCGTGGCCAGGGCTTCTTCCAGAGTTAGACCGTTGGACGCGGCAACAGCGGCCTCGAAAAGTACGACGCGGGTTTTTGGGACATAAGTTTCATAGCCACTTTGAAGGGCTACTTGAATGCCGGCTTTGCGCAAGGTGGCAGCAGTTTCCATGCTGAGGTTTTCTGTCTCGCCGCCAGCGCGATACATCGTTGGATGAATGATTACAGGCACGTTGGCGGCCTTAATTTCATCCATCACCAGATAGCTCTCTGCGGCTCCATCGAGAATGAGGCGCAGGTTAAACTCCTTCGCCAGACGGAGCGCGCTAATGATGTCCTGAGCGCGTTGAGCGTTTACGAGCAACGGAATTTCGCGTTTGAGCACGCGCACTAAAGCTTCAACGCGCAAATCGCGCGTGGGCTTTTGGTCATCTTTCGCCGCAGTCTGCTTTGCGTCATATTCTTTCGCTTTTAGAAACTCCGATCGCAACATCGAAATCTGTTTGGCGCGGGTGCCCGGCGATTTCCCCGCTGGTGCCATCCCGGCAGTACCGAGCGTTGCCGCCACCATGGCCGAAGGTACGATAACCGCATCATCAACCTCGTCGCCGAAAGTCTTGACGATCATCGTTTGGCCGGAGATGAGCGCGCCGGGAGCGTGGCCTGTATGAACCGTGGTTACGCCGAACGTGCGCAGCCATTCAACAAGCCGTTCGCGCGCGTTGTAAGCGTCGGTGGCGCGTAGCTCGGGCTGAACTGACGCAGACAGTTCGAGCTGCATCTGATCGTGAGGCTGATTAAGGTAGCCTGAAAGTCCAACAACAGAACGCGCGTCAACCAGGCCAGGCGTCACAACTTTCGCGCGCAGAATCTTGTAGCCGGCTGGGATCTGGACCTCGTTCGCCGAACCCACCTGCTCAATTTTGCCATCGCGCGTCAGCACAACGCCGTCGCGAATCACCTGGCCGGCCATCGTATAGACCGTCTCGCCACGCACTGCGAGTTGTTGCGCGGAAGTTCGCGGCGCACAAATGGCCAGGAGCGCGAATACGAAAAGGCAGTAGGCAGTAGCCAGCAGGCAGAAAACAGAAAATTGTTTGCCTATCCTCGTGCCTACTGCCGTCTGCTTACTGCCTACTGCTTTTTGCCTACTGCCTGCTGATCGCATCGTTCTCATTTTTCCTTCTCCACGCTGTGATCGAAACAATCAAAGTCCATCAACTGATCGCGTCCCGCGCCGTAGCCCCCGACGGCATAAAGGTGATGCTCCGGCCTGCTGCGGTCAAAGACTTTGACGCCTTCAACGTAAGTCTCAAGAACTTTTGTGTAAACGCTCAAAGGGTCGCCCGAAAGAACAAGAAAGTCTGCGTCTTTGCCGGGTTCGAGCGAGCCGGTGCGATCCTGGAGGTCAAGCATCCTCGCGCCGGCCATAGTCATTGCGTAGAGAGCTTTGTCGCGCGACATTCCCGCGCGCACGGCCAGAGCCGCAGAACGCAGGAAGAGGCGAGAATCGGTGATGTAGTCATCCGTGTGAAATCCGACGAGCGCGCCAACCTTCTCCAACGCTGCCCCAGTTTGAAATGAAACGTCGACAGTCTCGAGCTTACCGCCAGGACTATCTATGACGATGATTGAAGAAGGAGCCTTCGCGGCTGCAATTTCGTCGGCGACCTTCCATCCTTCAGAGACGTGTTGCAGGACAATACGAAATCCGAACTCCTTGGAAAGACGCAGAGCTGTCAGGATGTCGTCGTGACGGTGGGTATGAAAATGCACGACGCGCTTGCCTTCCATCGCTTCGACCAGAATTTCGAGCGCGAGGTCGCGACCGGGCAACTTTGTAGCGTCGCCTTTCGCGCGTCGAATCTTCTCCCTGTATTCCTGGGCTTTGACAAACTGTTCACGTACCAGCGAAACAGATTTAGCGCGCGTCCCAGGAAAGGGCCCCGAGGCTCCGGTTCGAAGCGAGTTGGTGCCGTTGGCCATCTTCAAGCCGCCGGCGATGTTACCCTGCGCGTCTTTGATCAGCAGGTCGTCAACTATTTTGCCGGCTCTTAGCTTCAGATAAAGGGTCTGCCCGCTCGACAGATGGCCTGAGCCGGGCATCACGTTTACCGTGGTTATCCCGCCTGCGCGAGCGCGCATCATGCTGTTGTCGCGCACGTTGATGGAATCGAGAAGGCGAGTCTCCGGTTGAATTGGCCCAGAGCCATCGCCCCCCGAGCCGCCTCCAATGTGGCTGTGTGTGTCTACGATCCCGGGCATGATGACCTTGCCGGTCACATCTATCACTTGCGCGCCCTCAGGAACCCTGGTTGCCGAGCGCGTTCCTACGGCTACAATCTTGCCGCGCGAAACAACTATCACCCCATCCTGAATTGGAAGCCCGCTGATGGGAATGATTTGCGCCCCGACGTAAACCTGAGCCGGCTCTCCCTGCGCGTTAATCGTAGTGGCAAGTGCGCAGAGCAGCACACAGCACACCACGGCAAGCATGTATCTCATCAGTGTCTCCTCGAAACTTTGGGCGGATTCGTATTGCGTTGGGGTGTTAACATCTACGAAGCGTGCTCTCCTGTCAAGGACTTCGACAAGGAGGTAGTGGTCTACTCAACGTGAGAACATTTGCAGGTGGGGAAGGTGGGCAAGCGAAGCGCGCCCCCGCTCCAGCGAAGCGTCTTGTCATTCGGTATAAGAACCGCTGCAGCCTGATGAAGACGCTCTCCAATGTAAACTTGAGAAGAGCTAAAAGTTGATACGCTACGCTGGAGCGGGGGCGCACTTCGCTTGCCCACCTTCCTCACCTGCAATTTCTCTCAGGTTGAATGCTATTTCAATGAATGGTAGCTACCGCGCGGGTTTGTTGGCAAATTTCGAGTGGACTCGCTTCACTGTTTCTGGTCAGCAATATAATCTTCCAGCAGTTTTTGCGCGCTCATTCCTGGGCTAATCACTGCCAACTTTTGGGTCCAATCATAGCCGCTAAAGACTCCCACGATTTCCGCTTTCTGGTTGTAAACCGGGCTGCCTGAATAGCCGTCGCGTCCTTCGATTTTGGCCAGGGAGTATTGCTGGCCGCGCACTTCATACGGACCGTAAAAAACGCCCCGCCTCACCATCTTATTTCCATGCGGCCGCGCGATTACCATTAGCTTTTCGTCTTTACTAAGGCTTGGTTGAAACGCCGGAGCTTTCGCTCGTCTCTGTGACGAACAAATACTTAGTAAAGCTAAATCAGAATCTACATCAATCTTGAGCACCTTCGCGTGGCAACCTTTGACAAAGACCTGGACTTCGAGCTCATCCGAGGCAGAGAAGCCCAGTTGCACTTTCTTCGACTCGCTGAGGTTGCCGGAGACAGCGTGATAAGCCGTCATAACCAATCCGTCGCCCACTACGAAACCGGTGGCGAAGCCGTTAGGCCCATAATCCAGAAACGAGAAGAGGCGCTGCATAACGTTTGCCCGCTTCTTGGTAAACTTCAAATCCAGGGACACTGAGTAGTCTTCCGGTTTGACCATGGCTTCTGTACTGTCTGCCTTAGATTCAGGCACCAGCAAAAAGATTGCAATGGCGAGAATGACGACGCCGAAAAATTTTCTCTTCATGTTGTTTCTCCGCTAAGAGTCTCTGGTTAGAGTTGCAAACATGGGCGCTTCCGGGACCGGGGGTGCGAAGATGTTATGCGAGACATGACCGCTATGCAAGAGTTTTGCGTACGCTGAACTGGCCGCAAGAATTAAACCGCCAAGACGCCAAGACGCAAAGAGCGCCAAGAACCAGAGGTCAGAAGTCAGAGATCAGAGGTCAGCCGCTGGTAACTTCAACTGGAAGTTTTATCTGACAGCTGACTTCTGATCTCTGACCTCTGACTTCTGACCTCTTGGCTACTTCAAGGATTTCCTGGCAACGCGAAGCATGGCGTCTAAACTCCGCTCGACATCTTCGTCCGTGGTGGCCCAGGACGAAACACTAATACGCATGGCCGTGTGGCCCTGCCAGACAGTGCCTCCACACCAGCATGTACCTTCCGTTTGGATTTCCGAGATCACCCTATTTGTCGTCTCCGGATCGCCAAAAGTCACCAACACCTGATTGAGCACAACTTCATTCAGCACCTCGAATCCAGCGGCTTGGAATCCTTCTGCGAAACGCCGGGCCTGGCGGCAGTTGCGTTCGATTAACTCGGTGACCCCCTTCCTCCCAAGTGAGCGCAGCGCGGCCCAAACTTCTACACCACGTGCGCGTCTTGAGAGTTCGGGTGTGAAGTCCGAAGGGTTTCGAAATGGACTGGCGGTAGGAAGATAGTCAGCGGTAATCGCCATCGCCGCGCGTAGCGCATCGGCGTCGCGCACAACGGCGAGGCCGCTATCGTATGGAACGTTCAGCCACTTGTGAAAGTCGGTCGCCCACGAATCTGCATCAGCTATTCCATTTGTCAGAACATTCGGTTCAATTCTGGATAACCACTCCAAAATGCTCTTTCAATATTGACGCGTATTCAGCGTCGTTCGCCAACAGTCGTTCTGTTCGCTCCTTGCCGTGAATAGTTGTGATCAGGCGCAGCTCGCTGAGGGTTACACGTCCGTGCGGTGTAGCGCGTGTACAGACGCGTGCTCTGGTGAAGTGTGAATTGGGCGATGTTTGATGATAACGGCACATCTCTGCGTAGTCGGCATAACTGTAAGTCTGTAGCGTAAAGTGATACTGAGCTTTCCATTCAGCAACACTTTCACGCTGCATCAGAATCAGATGAGGCCCGTCGGCTACGATCTTGTACGCACGCTCGCCCTGCGCCTGTTCCTGCCCGAAATCAAGCAGCAATGGTTCAAGGAATGAATCGCCAAAGCCGACATCCGCAAGCCACCGCTGTGGAACCTCATCTTCGTTAAGCGTAACTAACAACGCCATGTGATCGAAATCAGGACCAAAGCTTCCTTCCGCATTCGCTACTCGCGCTGAAAGCATGGCTACTTCAAACCCAAGCTCGCGCAACAAAGCTGCAAACAGACCGTTAAGTTCATAGCAGAAGCCGCCGCGCCGACGAACCACAATCTTCTCAAACAAGGCGTCGTCGTCGAGGATGATTGGCTCGGCTGAATGAATGCTTAGGTTTTCAAAAGGGACCGTCAGCAAGTGGGCCACTTGTAGCTCTTGCAAAGTTTGGGCAGTCGGGGCAAGAGAGCCGCGATAATTGATTCGTTGCAGGTAGGCTTTAACGTCCATGTAGACCTTCCGCTCCGGCGCAGCGGCAACTCCTTGGAGTGCGGTAACCTGTTACCGCTTTGGTCTTCGGCGACCTGTCGCCGCCGTCCCCCCGTCAGACCGCACAGCGGTTTCAACGAACTTTGCATTCCACAACGACGGCTGCGACAGGTCGCAGCGCGCCAAAAAGCTGACACCGGGGTCCCCAGCCCGGGCAGCCCGGCTGGGGTGGTTGTAAGGTCAGCGCACTCCAAAGAGTTGCGTCCGTCGCAGCTATCGATACTCGTTCAGGCGCGCCTCATGGAACACAGCGCTGTTCGCGCGATGGCACGAGGTTGAAGTTCGTCAACCGATGAGTCGTAGGGTCCAGCGCGAGCCGGACGAGGAGTGTGCCTCGTTCACACGACAGTTTCACAACGCTTTCACGACTTCCATCCCCCGAGACGGCTTCACCCGCCTTGCACGTGCCCCACTGAGATGCCGAGGCGAGTTGCCTTCTCATACGCTCGACGTCAAACCCCGGCGCCGCAAGTGAAGTCGCTCGCTGTGCGTCCCATTCGTTCATAAGTCGCAACGTGGTCTCAACCGTCTTCGTCATCTCCTCACCCGGGGGAAGTACCGACTGCACGGAGAGAAATTGCACGCGCGGCGGCATCGTCGGCGCGAGCGTGATCGCGACATCCAGCCAGCCCCGTTCGCAGGACATGCGCCATCTGCCACGAAGCGCATTCTCTGGATCGATGCTGTTGGCGGGGCGGCAAGCGCCGTGCTTAGTGTTCAGCTCTCGAATCCCTGCGGCCCGGCGCTCCATTGATTCATCCAGATAAAAATTATCGGCTGCAATGCGAGACGCCAAACCATCGTCCCATTTTATGATTAATTGCGAGACGTCTTTCTGCGAGGCGAGAAGCACCGGCGAGGGCTGCACGACCCGAGGCTGTAATGCTGCTGTTCGATGCAGCGCGGCGAACGTGTCGCTGAACAAACCGCCCCACGACGCGTAGGTCACATTCCCCATGGCGACGAGGCCGACCCCGTATTCCGGCAACCAGCGCATCAGCGAGCCATAGGCGGGAAGCCCACCGCCGTGCCCGACGACGTAGTTGAACCGGCAATCCAGCGTTACCCCGAGGCCATAGCCGTAGGCGGTGGTAGAAAGTTGAAGCGGAGCGTCGAGGGTGCTGCGAAACATTGACGTATTCTGGAAACGCCCCGCCTGCTGCATTTCCCGGGCGCTGCTTCGTTTCACCGGTCCTTTTTCTACTTCATCACGCGGCGGAAAGGCGGACATCAAAAACGCGACGTAACGCGCGAGGTCGTGGGCTGAGGTCCAAAGTCCACCCATCGAGCCAAACGATCCGTGCGCGAGCGCGGCTTCGTCCTTCCATTTGTTGTCTTCCCAGCGGTAGCCGAGGGCGATGTGTTCCGGCGGCACTGCGGCCATATGAAATGTCGACGAACGCATTCCCAGCGGCAGTAGGATTTGATCGCGCACGTAGTCGGCATATGGTCTACCGGAAACTCGAGAAACAATCTGGCCGAGAATCGCGAAGCCGTAGTTTGAATACTCGAAAGCTGTGCCCGGCGCGGTCGAGAAGGGAATGCCCGCACGCAGCCACGCCCTCATTGTGGCATCGCTCTGGGCCAACTGCCGATCACCCCACGGATTGTCTTCCGGAAAGCCCTCGGAATGCGTGAGCAGATGACGAATGGTTAAGGTCGGTGAATCTTTAGTCGGGTAAGGAAGACTGGCCAACGCGGGCACGTAACGGGCCACCGGATCGTCGAGCGACAGCTTACCTTCATCGCGCAGCTTGAGTATCGACATGGCCGTAAAACTCTTGGTCATAGACGCGATGCGGAAGACTGTGTTGGGAGTTACAGGCGCGCGACTCGCTAGATCCTGGACGCCGGCGGTCTTAACCCAAACCAGCTCGCCATCGACGACTATACCCAGCACGGCCCCAGGCATATGTTGACGTTCTACCCAACTGGTGAAGAGGCGCTCTATCTCCGGAAAAGCAACGGCGAGTTTGCGAGCCCGTTCAGGATCGGAGAACCTGGACTGCGGCATGGACCCGTTCGATAAGCGTCTCTGTACTCGTTTCTGCTTCTGCGCCACGGCTGTCGAATTGGATACGCAAAGAAAAATTACCACTGTAGCTGTAGCCAGCGACAATACAGATTTGCAAATTGTTTGTCGGAAGAATCTCTTCATTTAGACCTCGCGCTATTTTACCGGGCGCAGCGGGGGCATGCCCGCCTTCCTAACCCTGAGCTGACATTCTTTACTTTTCGTAAACGTAGTAAACCACGCCTGCGGCATCGTCGGTTAGCAGAAAACCATTCACACCAAAACTCAGAACGTCTACCGGGCGTCCGTTTACTTTACCGGCAGCGAGGAAACCAGTGATGAAGTCTTCAGGGTGATCTCCAGGCTGGCGACCTCGCTGAAGGCGCACCACCCGATAGCCGCGATTGAGGCCTTTCTTGGTCGAGCCGTGCAAGGCGACGAGAAAGGAATCTCTTAATGGGCCACCGTAGCCCGATTTCGGCACCGGACCGAGATCGAGTGAATCGAAAAACTCAAAGCCAAGTGGTGAACTGTGAGCATCGAACGCAGCGTAAGCCTGTGGCACATTGCGGCAGTTCATTTTTCGCCCGCCGCGGTTGAACTTCGCATCCGGGAAGCGTCCGGGGCCGGATTGGTAGCAATAGGGCCAGCCGTAATTCATCCCATCTTCGAGCGAATACATGGTGTCCGCCGGTTTGTGATCACCCAGATGGTCCGAACCCATGTTAGTTGCGAATAGACCCTCTTTGATCCAGCGCAGGCCTACGGCATTGCGTAACCCTCGCGCAAAATGGCTTTGGTGCTTGCCGTCAGGGTCCATTTCCAAAACGCTGGCGCGCACTTCTTCCTTTTCCTCGCAGGCGTTACAACTGCTGCCTACTGAAACATAGATCTTCCCGTTACCGCCTACGGCGATCGTGCGCGTTAGGTGCCAACCGCCGTATTTATAACTCAGCCCGTAATCGGGGAAAGTGGCGAGCACTTCTGGCTGTTCCTGCGGGGTCTCCTCACCGTGGCTGTACTTGTAACGAACCAGGTGATCTGTAAGCGCCAGGTAAAACCATTCGACACCTTTCGCATCGGTGTAAAAGGCTATGCTGTTTGGGTTTCGTAAGCCCTTGAGATAGGGGGTTACCTTCTTGAAGCTTTTGCTGGCGGGATCGAATTCGTCGAGGATGTAAACCACGCCCCTCTTGTTGTCGGCGAGGTTGTACATATCCGTAACGAAGATACGACCGTCAGGACCCTTCGCCATGAAGCGCACGCGCTTTAGTCCCTGCGCCGCGACGGTGATCGAAAACCCTTCAGGAAGATTGAGGTCAAACGAGCGCCCGCTGGCGAGCGATATATGATGTGGCACCAGCTTCTGTCTGCGCGTTTGCATTGCTCCGTTCGTATCAACGCTGCTGGCGCAAATCAAAGACGGCAGAAGGATGAAGACAAAGCTTACAAGCAGCGCTCTTCCAGGCTTGAGAGTCATAATACGGAAAGTAAGGTCCGGACAAGGCTAATACCGGACCTTGTTATCCAGTCCATTTCGTCGAATCTTCTGGAGAAGGCTTAGGAATTAAAACGCGAGAATTATACACGCATCTTAAGCCGGCATCGTCGCCAGCTATGTTAGCGAAGTAAGTAATGAAAGCTTCATCGTAGTGAATGCGAAGACTGGCGAAGTGGTGACGGTAGCGTACCCGCAGGTCAAACAGGTCCAAGGCAACAACCTTTCGACCGGAGCAAAAATTGCTATCGGCGTTGCGATCATAGCCGCAATACTCACCATAGGTGTACTTGCAGGACGATCATAGAGACGCTCACTTCATGTTTGTCCTACCGATCGTTGCTGCTCTTCTTAGACTTCAGGCGGGAGCCGAGCAAGGCGCCCACAACAAAGCTGATTGAAGATAAGATGGCAGCGCCAATCCCCTGGTTCATGGTTTGCGGTAGCAGCGTGCCAGGCCCAGTTCCCACTTTCCCTCCCCCGCTCGGGACGGTTCCCATTTCCTTCTTAATGCGAGCGATCTCACTTTCATAAAATCCTATGTTGTGGGCCGCCTCGATCAGATCCGACTCGTATTGGTCTTTTGGCGTACCGTGCTTGGCAGTCACGGTTTTCAGTTCCTCAACGTATGAGCCAAACCCTTTTAACTTGTCTTCACAGCTTTCCAATTGTTCTTCGAGGATTGCACGGTTGGTTTTCATCACGCTTTCTCCTTATCAACAGGTTAGGTGTCGTGCGAGGAAAATAAAGCCCTGACCTTCCTATACGACGGAGGTTGGGCCTCAAAGAAGTTCCAAGCGGATTTATTCTTCTTTAGCAGCCGCCGATATGGATCAGGCAGATCGGCGCTTCTCTGTTCATAGGAATAAATGCCGGAGCGGTTGGCTTGGCGCGCTTCAAATGCTTTTAACCCTGGGGGCATCATCAGCCCAGCTCTCCAGCACGCTTAATATTGACGGCGCTCCACGTGCTCCGCGCCCTGCGCGGCGTAAAGCGGATGGTGTAACTAACCTCATCGACACTTCTACGAATTCCATCAATCCAGCCAAAACAAAGAGCCTCATCGACCGACTCAGGCCAGGTGATACTCGGCTTGCCTGAGTCTCTCATAGTATCCGACCAACAGCTCCTTCTCTTTCGCGTGGTGCTTCTCAAACCACTTGCGCAGATCAGACGGTCTTTTGAAGAAGGCGGGTTTCAATCGCTGTATCTCCAAGGTACGGGTCTGACTCTACGCGAGAAGTTTTACTCGAGCCGGTCTGGTGCGGCTTGCCGCCGCACAGTGCGGAAAGCCTTTCCATGGACCGACATGCCCCGAAGGGGCTTCGCCATTCAGCCCGAGGTTGCGCCTCGGGCGCTACCTTGGGTAGAAGGCAGCAATCGGGATCAACCCGGAACGGGTTGCGGCCCGGATGCGTTCTCTGGAGGAACCATCGCGTAAATGGT
>JBPCKD010000101.1:0-3621 GCA_051004635.1 Pyrinomonadaceae bacterium | reverse complement strand
TGATCGAGCAAATAGCGTTTGAGGCGCGCGACGACAATCGTGTAGACAAGCATTCCGGGGTTTCTCAGCGCATGCCGATCACAGTGATCGAATCAGTGGTCTCAAATGCCGAGCGCCGGGCTTTGTTAACCGAAGAACACGAGATTGTGCCACGCATCTCAGACATCTATGCCGCAACTCCCTCCATGACCGGCAAGATGGAATTGGAATACGAAGGCGAGCAGATTGGCGCGAGCCGCATCGCGAAAGATTTAATTAAGCGTGCCGCCGGCGAGATCTTCGAAGGCTACTTTGTGGGCATCGACTTTGCGCAAGCCGTGCAATGGTTCGAGCAGGGAAATAACTTGCGACTGGCAGACACAGCGTCCGCAGAGGAATGTACATCGTTGCTCGAAGCCGTGCCCGAATTAATCGACACAGCTCTGATTCCGTTTGATTTCAAAAAGTCGGACGAAGCAAAGGTTGTGGCCGCGTGCGAGCTGGTGCTGGAAGGGCTTTACGCTGAGAACAAGATTAGTCGCAATGAAGAAGGCGGCTACACGGCCGTGACAAAGGCCAAAAAAGACCGCCGCGGAATGATCTACGATGATCTGACGGAGACAGGAAAGTACAGCTGATCATCTGTCAGCCGCACCAACAAGCACCAGTCGATTTCGAGGTTGACTGATATGGTGGAGGTGAACTTCCGACTTATGCTCATTGGCATTGATGGTATTCCGTTGGCGACGCCAAAGACGGGGGTCGGACACTACACTTTTGAACTGGCCCGGGCGTTAGCTTTGCTGGAACCGACGGATGAGTTCCAACTACTGACGCACTTTCCGCTGGAACTGACTGCAGAGCGAGCGGATATACCACCCAACCTTCATACCGTCCAGGCCCGCAGGAGAAAGCGCTGGTTGGCAATCGGCCTGCCTCTCTACGCCAGGCAGAAACACTTGACGCTCTTTCACGGCACGAACTACGAGGTGCCGTTTTGGCCCGGATGTCCGACGGTTCTCACCATTCATGATCTTTCCCTTTTACGTCATCCTGAAACGCATGAGCGCGACCTCGTGCGGCGCGCCAAACGCAGGCTGCCGCTAATGAAGCGCATCGCCACACGGATTCTCACCGACTCGGACAGCGTTAAAAGAGAAATCTGCGAACATCTCCACGTAGTGCCCGATAAGATCGCCGTCGTGCCGCTCGCCGCTCGAAGCGTGTTCCGTCCGATGAAAGAAACACGTGACGTCCGTCAGAGATTAGGGGTGGACGATGAGTTCATTTTGTTTGTCGGCACTTTGGAGCCTCGTAAAAACATTGCTACGTTGATTGACGCCTTTCAAGAGTTGTTGCGGGCGACGTCGCTATCTCCACAACTCGTTATAGCAGGCCCCGAGGGCTGGCTCATTGAGGAAATGTTTGGCAGCAGCGAGCGGAGAGCCCTCAAAAAACGTGTTCTGTTTACGGGGTATCTCTCGGACGACGATCTCCGCGCCCTTTACTCTTCGTGCCGCGTTTTCGTTTATCCATCGATCTACGAAGGTTTTGGCCTGCCGCCGCTTGAAGCGATGGCCTGTGGCGCGCCCGTCATTACCAGCGACATCCCCGTGATCAAGGAAACAGTGGGAGCTGCGGCACGTTTGATTGCGCCGACTGATGTGAGAGCGTTGACCGCGAACCTCCTGGAGTTGCTCACGGACGCTAATGCCCGTGCCTCCTATTCAGCAGCCGGTCTCGACCGGGCTGCGGAATTCTCGTGGGAACGGACCGCGCAGATGACCCGTGAGGTTTACCGCGACGCTTTGCATCCAGCGACCAGTGGTGCGCGCGCGACGACTGGCATGCTTGTTTTTTGATTTCTGAGGCTTAAGGCTTTCGCTTTAGCGTTCCAATTAAGCTATTCAGGCCTAGTATAGGAAAGCGGATACATAGGAATGTAAGAGGCGTGTTCGCCGGCATCATGAAGTTTACTCGCTATTCAAAATTCAAAGGCCTCGACGTTTCCGGGATCAATCTCGGCGACTTAATGGAGGGTCTGTCAGATTCGCTGCTCGATTCCGGTTACGACGACGATTACTACTGGACGCGCCAACGACGACCGCAGGATACATCTCTCGATGCGTTGCGGCGCGCGCTGTTGCAAGCCTTGATGGACCAGGGACTTCTAAATGAGTTTCAGGTCCAGGAGATGCTGGCCGACAACGAAGGTAAGTTTAAAGGTTCGCTGCTCGAGGAAATGCTCAACCAGTTGATCGAGCGTCTGGTTGAAGAAGGTTACTTATCACTCAAGGAAGAGCCGAACCGGCAATCGCCTCAGGGTGGTCCCGGTACTCCGCAAGTTTCAGAACCCCTGCCACGCAACGTCAAATTTGAAGTAACTGAAAAAGGTCTCGACTTTCTCGGTTACAAGACGCTAAGAAATTTGCTCGGAAGTTTGGGTAAGAGTTCTGTTGGCCGTCACGATACTTCCCATCTCTCCACTGGTGTTGAAGCAGCGGCCGCCAGCAAGCCTTACGAGTTTGGCGATACGATCAATCTTGACGTGAACACGACGCTGCTTTCGGCGATTCAACGGGAAGGCTTAACCGTTCCGCTAAATCTCGAGTACAGCGATTTGCATGTCCATCAATGCGACTATCAATCGTCGTGCGCCACGGTGGTAATGCTCGATTGTTCTCATTCAATGATTCTCTACGGTGAAGACCGGTTTACGCCGGCGAAGAAGGTTGCGCTCGCGCTCGCGCATCTGATTCGCACGCAGTATCCGGGTGACTCGCTGAAAATCGTGCTGTTCCATGACAGCGCCGAGGAGTTGCCGCTGGCCAAACTTGCAGTAACCCAAGTCGGTCCATATCACACCAACACCGCGGAGGGATTGCGTTTATCGCGGCGCATTTTGCAGGCGCAGCGCAGAGAAATGACGCAGATTGTGATGGTGACCGATGGCAAACCGACAGCGTGCTTCGTTGAAGGTGTAGGACAGGCATTCCTGCCTGTCCACGCCGGACAGAGTAGTCGTAGTACCAGGACCGGCAAGAATGCCGGTCCTACACGCCACATCTATAAAAACTCGATGGGCGGCGATCCCTTTGTAATGGATGCTACCTTCAAAGAAGTCCAGGCCTGCCGCAAAGCCGGCATAATGATCAATACTTTCATGCTCGCCAGCGATTTTTATCTGGTTGAATTCGTGAAACAAATGACGGCAATGACTAATGGAAAGGCCTATTTCGCAAATCCTGCTAACCTCTCACAGTTCGTTTTGATAGACTTTCTCCGTCGACGGACCAGCCGGGTTCGTTAATGCACTCGATACGCCGGACGCGCGAGGCTTACTGGCGTCACTAAAACTAACAACTGGCCCAACAAGCGGAGGCGGATTGGAACCTGACAGCTCGAAAGCTAGACTTCGTCTGCCGCGTAGCATCCTTACTGCTTATAGCGTTCTCATTGCGGGGCTGTTGGCCACGATCGTTGTTAGCACATACCTGGACAAGACGTTCCTCCCCTACACGCTGACCGCCGGAGTGATCATAAGTTTGCTTATGTTTGGCTTAGCGCATTTGGAGACGCGCGCGCGCGCGGCAGTTGAAACTTCCTCCCTTAAGCTTCAGGTATCTGAAAAAGCGCTGAAAG
>JBPCKD010000100.1:0-24078 GCA_051004635.1 Pyrinomonadaceae bacterium | reverse complement strand
GGCTACGCCCATGATGCGCCTTTGGCCCAACAAATCTGGGGGGTTAAGCCCCAACCGGGGCATAGCCCCAAAATTATCCCGCTGCTTTCGGCGGGGCGTAGCCACCGCCGCACATCAGGCGGCAAAGCCGAACCTGACAAAGCACATGACTTTTGAGGCAAAGCTTGAGTGGGGCTTGGCGGGCTTCCGTTGGAATGGTGATACGATCATGCGCATCACACGAAGCAACACGAAGCCACACGAAAGAAGAGCTTGCTGGTTCGTGATCGTTCGGACTTATTTCCCGTGAGGCGCGTGGATCGTGCGGGCTTCCGATCGGCACCTGACACCCGGCCCCTTTTTTTACAGCGACGATGGCAAACAAGATCCTGTTGATTGAAGACGACTCGGGCATTACGATGGCCCTGACGGACCTGCTCAACGCGGAAAACTATCACGTTGAGACGGCCGCCGATGGCTTGACGGGTTTGGCGCGCGCCGGCGAAGGCAACTTCGACCTGATCATTCTGGATGTCATGCTGCCGGGCAAAAACGGCTTTGATGTGTGCGGCGATCTGCGGCAAGGAAGTATCACGACCCCGATTCTGATGCTGACGGCGCGTGGCCAGGTAATCGACAAAGTCCTGGGCCTGAAGCTGGGCGCGGATGACTATCTTTGCAAACCATTTGAGCCGCTCGAGTTGCTGGCGCGGTTGGAAGCGCTGCTGCGGCGCAGCCGGACCACGGCGAGCGCAGCGGAGCCGCTCGACGCGTTTAGCTTTGGCTCTGTCATTGTAAACTTTCGGAGCACCGAGGTGTTTAGCAACGGTAAGCAGGTCGAACTCTCCGCGCGAGAGTTTCAACTGCTGTGCTACTTCATCGCCCAACGCGGCGCTACGCTTTCGCGCGATGAACTGCTGCGCGAGGTTTGGGGCTATGAAACCGGAATGCTGACCCGCACCGTTGACGTTCACGTGGGCTGGTTGCGGCAGAAGCTGGAAGACGACGCGAAGGAGCCGCGGCATTTTCTCACCATGCGCGGCCACGGTTATAAGTTTGTGGCGTAGCGGGCTGCCGGGCAGGAACTCAGCCGCCGCACACGTGCTTAGAGTACAACCGTACAACCTTTAGGTTGCGGTTTGCTCAAGCACGCAAGCTAAAGCTTGTACTCTGAACGCCTGTTCTCGACACTGATGACAAACTCAAATCCAGATGGAGCCTTTGACGTCGCGGTGAGGTGCAAACCAAACCGGGGTCAGGCCTGATCGGGCGGACTCAAGATTTTCATAAATAGAGCAAATGAAGAATTCGACTACATTCATCGTGGCAATTCTCGCGATCTTACTTGTCTCCTCACCTGCACTCCCGGCCAACGGTCCCTTATACGGCGGCAGCGTGGTTGTAGCAATCTCCTCAGATCCAGGCGGACTGAATCCATCCGTCACAACCCAGGGTGGCGTTCATCTCATTTGTGGCTCAATCTTTAGCGGACTCGTTGCTCACGATTTTAACCTCAATCCGGTTCCCGATTTGGCCGAACGCTGGCAGGTCTCACCCGATGGTCGCACTTATACGTTCTTCCTCGCACAGGAAGCGGTGTTCCATGACGGTGTGCCGGTGACTGCCGAAGATGTGCGATTTACGTTCGAGCAATTGTTACTGAAGTACCACTCTCGCACCCGCACCTCAATAGGTGAAAACTTGCTCCGTATCGACACTCCCGACGCCAATACCGTCGTCTTCATCTTTGACAAACCATACGCTGCTTTCCTAAGACTCGTTGATGTAACCAACGCGCCTGTGATGCCGAAGCACTTGTACGAAGGAACGGACCCGCTAACGAATCCACGCAACATAAACCCTGTGGGCAGCGGGCCCTTTAAGCTTCAGGAGTGGTTGAAGGGCGATCATCTTACCCTCGTGAAGAACGAGCGGTACTTCAAAACAGGCAAACCCTATCTGGATCGCATCGTGTACAAGGTCAAGCCCACCGGGGCGCTGGCGACCATCGCGTTCGAGCGCGGTGAAGTTGACTATCTACTGGGCGCGTCACCGCTCGATATTGCGCGATTAAAGAACCTAACCGGCGTTGTGGTCACCACTAAGGGTCGCGAAGGCTATGCAACCGTCGAAACTCTTATCCCGAACCTGGAACGTGCGCCGCTCTCCGACCTACGCGTGAGGCGCGCCATCGCGCACGCCATTGATAAAACCTTTCTCGTCGATAAGCTTTTGTTCGGCCAGGGGATTGCGGCCACTGGTCCCGTTTCGCACATGCTCGGCTGGGCGTATAACCCGAACGTCGACAAATACGAGCACGACGTAGTGCTCGCTAATCGACTTCTCGATGAAGCCGGACAGAGGCGCGCTGATGACGGGATACGCTTCCACCTGAAGTTCGTTCACGCAGCTTCCTACGCCAAAGTTGCCGAGGCGATACGCGATCAGTTGCGCGAAGTTGGTATCGCGGTCGATCTGCAACTCATGGAGTTTGCCGCGGCTGACGACGCCGTCTATATAAAAAAGGATTTCGATCTCGGGTTCGCTTCATTCGAAAACGGTCCCGACCCGGATATCGGGGTCAAACGCACGGTGGTCTCCTCAAACATCGGACCGATTCCTTTCTCCAACGGCGCTGGCTATCGCAATCCGCGCGTTGATGAGTTGTTCGGTTTAGCTGCTTCCGAGTTGGACCAACAAAAACGCTCCACGTATTACCTTGAGGCCCAGAACCTACTGGTTAAGGACCTACCTTACTTCTGGCTCTACGAACCCAACTCTGGTGCCGCTTACCGCGCGGGTTTACAGGGCATGTATGAGTGGAGTGCGAAATCAAATATCTATTTTGCGCAGGATGCCTGGTGGGCCGACGGCGGGCGGTCAGGCCATTCATCCGCAGGCAGTTTCGCGCGTTGGAGGCTTTACGTGTTTCTGGCGCTCGTCGCGCTTTCTGCCGTTGTGGGTGCAATTCTTCTGAAGAGAAGACGGCGAAGAGCCTGAGCGTTACTTATGCGTCTCGTCTAGGAACCGAATGTTTATGATAGTCCCACCGAAAGGTGATTATGGGCATTGTTCAAAGAAAATTATCAAACACATTCAAAGACTTTTTCGATTCGGAGAAATCGAGCGGGATTTTACTTATCATCTGCACGGTGTTTTCGCTTCTACTCGCCAATTCGGTATTGGGCGCGAATTACTTGAGCTTGTGGCAGATGCATGTCGGCGGTTTAACCATTGAGCATTGGGTAAACGAGGCGTTGATGGCGATCTTCTTTTTGCTTATTGGCTTAGAACTCGAACGCGAGCTTTACAACGGTGAACTCTCAAATGTCAAAAACGCGCTGTTACCGATTTTTGCCGCGCTTGGCGGAATAATTGCGCCTGCCTTGATTCACTTTTCGCTCAACGCCGGAACTCAGACACAAGCTGGAATTGGGATTCCAATGGCAACCGACATCGCTTTTGCTCTGGGTGTTCTGGCGATTCTCGGCAACCGCGTTCCGGCTTCACTGAAAGTTTTCGTTGTGGCCTTCGCTGTTATCGACGATTTGGGCGCGCTAATCATTATCGCTGTTTTCTACACAGCGCAACTTGCGGTTTCGTATCTCGTCGGTGCGTTGGCGGTCTGGGCAGTGCTGGTCTTTCTAAATCGTTCTTTCAAAGTCATGTCGCTCGTTCCCTATTTGCTCGGCGGCGCGTTGATGTGGTTTTTGATGCTGAAGTCGGGCGTTCACGCGACGATTGCCGGAGTGTTGCTTGCGTTTGCAATCCCGTTTTCCGCTAAAGAGGATGATGCGGAGTCGCCTTCACACCGGCTCGAACATTTTTTGCACAAGCCTGTCGCGTTTGTAATTCTCCCAATTTTCGCGCTGGCGAATACGGCCATCGTCATTGGAGCAGATTGGGCGCAAAATTTAACGAGCGCGAATAGTTTCGGCATCATCGGCGGTTTGGTCTTGGGCAAACCTTTGGGCATCATGCTGTTGAGTTTCGCCGCCGTTGCAATCGGCATTTGTCGGTTTCCGCTTGATTTGAATTGGAAGCACATGTTCGGCGCGGGACTTCTTGGCGGCATCGGTTTCACGATGTCAATTTTTATTACGAATCTGGCTTTTATCGGGAGCATGGAAATGATAAACGCCTCGAAAAAGGCAATCTTGGTGGCATCATTAACTGCTGGGACAATTGGCTTTCTATGGCTGAAGTTGTTTGGTCAGCCAGAAGAATCGGACGCGGATATGGACGCGATGGATTTTCATGCGACGGAAGTGTAATTAAAAGGAAATGTCGGCCAGTGACGCCATCTTAGTCTCACTCGGAGCCTGTATCATAGCGGCTGCCTTGGAGGGCGTGTGCGCGGGTAACAACGTAAAGTCATTTTTCGCAACGCTGCGATTCTCACCTTATTCCGCTCCGCTCTGGGTGTGGTCTATCATCGGCGCGCTCTATTACTTGATCTTTTGTTTTGTCCTTTATCGAGTTCTCAGACTCGATAGCGATTCCGGGTTAAGGAACGCGGCACTCACGCTGACTCTATTAATGATGGTTGTAAACGCTCTCACTAATTACATTATCTTCCGCGCCCAGAATTTACGCCTTAGTTTTATCGTGGGTAGTTTATTTCCAATCCTGGATGTTGCCCTGTTTATTTGCTTGATTCAGCTTGATAAGGTAGTGGCATGGTCATTGGCTCCATACCTGCTGTACCGGATATATGCCGTCTGGTGGGGTTACGCCCTATGGAAAATCAATGGTCGGGTAGCGTGAATACTTATCCTGCCCGCCGCATAACAGTTCATTCAACCGGACGCTTCGATAGAGTGCTTTTCATCATTCTTCCTTCGATGCACGTTGTGTGGCATTCGGTTAATTCGGGCGGTGGGCTTGTCGAGATTCGCCAGTCGGGCTTTGGGATCAAGCGCGCGGTTGAGTGCGTCACCCACAGTGTTCAGTGCCAGGACAAGAAGTGAGACCGCCAGCGCCGGAAAGAACATGACCCACCAGGCATCGCGAATGAAGTGCTCGCCGTTGTGCAGCATGTAACCCCAACTCATGTAGTTGCTGTCTCCAATGCCGATAAACTCCAAGGCGGCTTCGACCAGAATCACTCCGCCCACCATCAAAACAACGTTGGTAATGATTATCGGAAGCGCGTTGGGCAAAATGGTGCGAAACAATATTCGTGCGGGGCTCGCGCCCATGGCGCGTGCGGCTTCCACAAAACTTCTTTCCTTAAGTGACATCACCTCTGCCCTGACGAGACGCGCAGTGGTCGGCCAATAGGTGACGCTTAATACGACGATTAGAGTGGAAAAGGTTGATCCAAAGAGCGCGGCTACAACGAGCGCCAGAAAGAACCTTGGCGGAATGAGGAAAAGTTCAGTGAGCCGCATTAATAGATCGTCGACAAGTCCGCCCGCGTAGCCCGCCGTCAGTCCGATCAATACTCCAATGAGTCCGCTTAAAACCGCGACCGTGACGCCGATCGCAATGGAAACCCTGGCTCCATGAATCACCCCGCTTAAGATGTCACGTCCGAGATCATCGGTGCCAAATGGATACTCGGCGGATGGGGGGCGCAAACTGTCGTCAGAAATCGTATGTGGGTTATGCGGCGCAATCTGCACGGCGAACACGGCCGCGAATATAAAGAGCGCCAGCAATGCTACTGCCGCCAGCACGGTGCGCCTCCCTTTGAAGCTGGGCCAGCCGATGATATTTCCGGGTGCGCGTTTCTCTAACGTCTCATAATTCATTTGCTGGTTCGTCCGTAGCGAATGCGCGGGTCAAGCGCGGAATACGTCATGTCAACAGTGAAATTTACCAAAATGACGCTAACCGAGATCATAAGAAATAGTCCCATCAGAACCGGGTAATCGCGCATGGCTAGCGCGTCAATCATCAGCCTGCCGAGGCCTGGCCAGGCGAATACTGTTTTGACAAGCACGGCGCCGCTCAACAACATACCAAAGTCATGGCCCACAACCGTGACAATCGGCAAGAGCGCATTACGCAGCGCGTGCCCATAGAGCACCCGGCCTTCCGATAACCCTTTAGCGCGCGCGGCAATAATGAAGTTTTCCCCGAGCACGTTCAGCATCGAAGTGCGAGTCAGACGCATGATCTGTGCGACATAGACCACGGCAAGCGTCGTGACGGGCAACACCAGGTGACTTAGCACGTCGAGGCCATACGCCAGGCCCGTCAATTCCTCAGTGGCCGACGACAAATTCTGTGAAGGAAAGAGGCCGAGGCGGAGAGCAAACACGATAAGCAGCAAATGTCCTACGGAGAAGGACGGCACAGAGTAGCCGACCAACGCAAAAGCATTTATCGAGCGATCGATCACCGAGTTCTCGCGCCGGGCGGCTTCTACACCGAGCACCACCCCGCCGAGAGACGAGACAACGACAGCGCTTATCGTCAACAGGAGTGTGGCTGGTATGCGTGTGACGATGACGCTGGCAACCGATTGCTGGTAGCCAAGTGAATATCCTAAGTCTCCGCGGACAACGCTCGATAGATAGATCCAGAGTTGCGTGGTCAGCGGTTGATTCAAACCGAATTTCGCCCGAATGAACTCGTAATATTTTTCATCGCCGCTTTGTCCCGCGAGTAAATGCACTGGATCACCTGGAGCGAGATGAATGAGAAGGAAATTGACGACGATTAGGATGAGGATCAGGATCAGCGATTGAATTGCACGCCTGAGGAAGAACCGGCCAAAGTTACGCGGAAATATCGATGTCACAGTTGAAGGGTGGAAGCTGTTTAGCTGCGCGGATTGTTGGTGCCGCGCAGTGCCGACCTTGTGCCACAGTTAGGTGAGGGACGATAACATCTCGTTGCTGACGGTTCAATAACGTGATGTTGTAGGGGCGGCACTCCGTGGCCGCCCCCGTCCTCGCGGTTCCACTCAACGTTCTGCCATGAGGCAAGCGCAACGAACGGGGTGGCAGAATTTGTCGAACATTCTTACTACGAAAACTGGAGCCAGAATGGGGTGCGGTTCAAGACAGACCCTTCCGGCGCGCCGCTCTCGCCGAATCATCCATGGAATAAAGAGACAATGCCCAAGCCCTCGAAAGAGAGTTGGAAGGATCGCTACACCTGGAGCACAGCGCCTCGCTGGGACCGCCAAGTGGTCGAGGCTGGTGCTTACGCGCGCATCTGGACCACCGCCGCTGCCGGACTGATGCCTAAGAACCGCTTCCTTGAATCAACCGGCCATAGCCTCAAGATTAATATGCCGAAGACGATGCTGCCCGAGATGGATTTCGAGTGGAAGATTCCCGACGTGTGGAACGCCTTCGAGCGCAACCGCGCGCGCGCCTATTGCATGGGATACAACTTGATGGTCGCGTACACCATGGTGCTAAAGGCCTTCGATTATCTTCGAAAAGGTGAAGACAAGGTGAGCACCAAGTTCGAAACGCCGAAGGGCGAACGAATCGGCGTTGGCTTCTGGGGCGCGGGACGCGGATATCTCTCCCATCACCTAACGCTCGACAAGGGAGTCATAACGAACTACCAGATCGTTACGCCGTCAACCTTCAATGCTTCGCCGCATGACCCGTTTGGCAACCCCGGCCCTTATGAAGAAGCGGTGATGAATACACCTATCATCGAGGATTATTCAAAGCCTGAAGAATTTACCGGTGTTGACATGCTTCGCGCGATTCGCAGCTTTGATCCTTGCATGCCATGCACGACGCATATTTATGGCGGCGAACGGGAAATCGTGCGCGAAGTCAACACCTGCGCTTGCAGTGCGGAAGGCTAACGATTGCGGAATGCAGATTTTGGATGCTGTTGTTGAACCAAAGCGCGCCGATCGTTTACTGGGAGTCGTCTTCAATCTGCACTAAGCAATCCCGATCTGCAATGGAACCATGGTTTTAGTTTCAGGCATAGGTTACTCCAACCTCGGCGACATGTCCTTCGGACGCGTTCTGCTCTCAACCCTCGCTGAAATGGACTGGCCGGCCCACGTTCACGTTGAAGACCTGAACTACGGCCCTATCATGATTTATCAAACGCTGGAGGCTTCGCCGATCAAGTACGACAAGGTAGTGTTAGTGGCAGCAGCTAAGCGAGAGCGCAAACCGGGAACCCTGGAGATTTATCGCTGGAATGGAAGACTTCCGGAAGATGCGGAGATACAGGCCCGCATCGAAGAGGCGATTACCGGCGTCATCGATTTGGACAATCTGCTCGTCGTTTGCAAGCATTTTGGCGTGCTACCGGACGATGTGAGAATTATTGAGGTGGAGCCGCAGAGCGACGAATGGGGTTTGGAGTTTAGCCCCGTTGTGGCTGCTAAAGTTAATGAGGCTATCAACGCTGTTAGAGATCAGGCCTTAGCTACGTGACGTAAATGAGTGAAATAAACACTGAGGAACGAAAGGGAGAGGAACTGGTTGCTCGGCTCAACTCATTGGTAGAAGAGCTTGAGCAATATCCAGATACTGAAGTGCGTGAGAAGGCGCTCGAACTGGTGCAAATAATCCTTAGACTTTACGGCGAATCTCTTCGGCGCATAATCGCAACCTTCGAAGCAGAGCCGCAGCGCGACCGAATTCTGGCACGGATGGCGAACGATGAAGTCATTCGCTCGATACTGCTTATTCATGGCCTCATGCCAGTTAGTCTATACGACCGGGTAGCTGCGAAACTAAACGATCTTCGTCCCTACCTTGTCTCACAAGGTTGCGATGTGGAACTGCTTGGAATTGATGACGCCCGTGCGCGGATGCGCTTGATGCGTAGCGGCAAGGGCGCTCCCCCAATCGCAGTTCTCAAAGCAGAGATTGAAAACGCATTGAGCGAGGTCGCACCTGATCTTGTTGGGATCGAGATTGAAGGGTTGTCCGAAAAAGTAGAAGCGACGGCAAAGGTGGCAGCTGCTCTTGGTCGCATGATCGAAAAGCCCCAGCAAGACTCCAAACCAGCGCTCGTACAGATCAAAAGAAGACAGGCTGAGGGCAGCTCGCCCGAAAATACGTGGGTGCCAGTGATCCGGTCTCAGAGTATCGAAGCTGGCGACTTTAAGATCGTCAACTACGAAGACATTAACGTGCTGATCTTGAACCTCGAGGGTGAGTTTTACGCCTACCAGAACGCTTGCGCAGACGGAGGACGGCCATTGGATGATTCACTTTTCCAAAGCCCAATGCTCAATTGTTCGTGTCACGGCTATGGTTATGATCTGCGCCGAGGTAATTGCATCGAACGTCCCGACCTCAACCTTATTTCTGTCCCGGTGAATCTCGAGGATCAGAAAGTGAGAATTGGCATCCACGCTAAAGCGACTCTCTCTGGTGTTGTCTGATTAAAACTGATCTCGTGCTTTTGATGACGCAAACAAGGAGGAAGATACGATCCACGAACACACACGAAAGAACACTAACGCCCTTCGTGTCAGTTCGTGTCGTTTCGTGGATCGTCCTTTCTTACTCAAGAAGCAAGAACTTGCACTTTTGTTTCACTGAGAGGACTGAAATTACAGTTTCCACATAACGCAATTTTTAAGAAGTCAGGCATGACTAACGACTCGAAAAAACGTGAGTTTCAGCGTGATCTGGATCCTGAAATCGGAGATCTGAAATCGCGTGATGAGATCTTGCAAGTAATGTACTGGATGACCGGTGAAGGATTAGGCAGCGAGTTTTCTACCGCCGATCTACAGAAGTTTCTTCCGAGCGAACAACCTGTGCTCAGCCGCGACCTTGAGCTTTTGGTCTCAAGTGGGCTGCTGGAGTCGCGTGACGAGAAGTTTTCGCTAACGGAACAAGGTAGGGCGGAAGGTGGACGACGCTTCGCGGACGAGTTTGAGTCGATGATCAAACCGGGGCATTTCGAGTGTGACGAACCGGACTGTGATTGCCATAACGCCGATACAACCGGCGATGTATGCAAGCATTTGTCATCTGCTTATGCGAACTAGTTGTGATGAAAAGAAGACCGAATGATTAGAAGAAACGATGATGGCAACATGCTGAAGGGTTTGGCGGCTGGTGTCGTGGCCGGTCTGGTCGCCTCCGCGGTGATGAATCAGTTTCAAGCTCTTTGGAGCAGACTGTCCGAAGGTGAAGAGAGATCTCACGGAGCGCAGTCCATGCAGCGAGGCTCTCCGGAAGTGGGCGTCGGACGGGAACTGCAGGCTGAGGGCAAGGACGCCGAGGAAGACGACGCAGCCGAAAGACTTGCCAATGCCATAGCCGTGGGGATTTCGGGGCAGGAGCTGACGGAACGTCAGAAGGACGTTGCGGGAACCGCGTTCCACTACGCGATGGGAATATTCTCGGGCGCACTGTATGGAGTTGCCGCTGAAATTATTCCGGCAGTTAAGCTAGGTGCAGGGGTTCCATTCGGAGCTGCCGTATGGCTTATTGCAGACGAGGGGATCGTGCCTGCTGCTGGACTATCAAAATCACCCGACGAGTATCCGCCTTCCATTCATGCTTACGCGCTAGCTTCGCATCTGGTTTTTGGACTTACCGCCGAACTAGTACGACGCGGTGTGAGACAGGCGCTCTGATCTATGGTTACTCGCTCTGAAATACTGGTACGAGGCATCGTGCAGGGCGTGGGCTTCCGGCCTTTCGTTTACTTGCAAGCCAGCCGTCGTGACTTGCGTGGAAGCGTGCGCAATAACACAGCCGGCGTTTTGATTGAAGTTGAGGGAACGCACGGCGACATTGTGAAGTTTGTTAGCGACCTTGAGTTAAATGCTCCGCCCCTTTCCACTATTGAATCCGTTGAATGCAATCACAACCTGACTCCCGCCGACTACTCAGACTTTGTCATTCTGGAAAGTGCTCATCATGCTCCGACTGGAGAGCAGTTTGTTCCGATTTCGGCGGATGTTGGCACTTGCGCCGACTGCCTGAAAGAATTGTTTGACCCGGAAGACCGGCGCTACCAGTATCCTTTCATTAACTGCACCAACTGCGGTCCGCGCTTCACGATTATCGAGGACATTCCGTATGACCGGGCTCAAACCACGATGCGCCATTTTGAGATGTGCGCCGAGTGCCGCGCTGAGTACGAAGATCCGCTGAATCGCCGTTTTCATGCCGAGCCGACGGGGTGTCCGGCTTGCGGCCCACAACTGTACTGGTCAGAACCGCCTGCGTTAGTGGGCGGCCCACCTGCTAACGCAGGTGGTTCTGACAAAGCCATTTATCTTGCGCGGCAACTGCTTACCGAGGGAGATATTCTAGCGATCAAGGGGATCGGTGGCTTTCATCTGGCTTGTGACGCTCTTAACGCCGAGGCGGTCGAAAAATTAAGACAACGAAAGTATCGCGAGGACAAACCGTTTGCGCTGATGGCCGCTTCGGTTGCACTCGTCCGGCAACACTGTGTCGTTTCAGAGAAGGAAGAAGAGCTATTGTTGTCGCAGCGCCGGCCCATAGTGGTGCTGGAAAGGCGACCGGATTGTAAAATTTCAAGCGCGGTCGCACCCCGCATCAATGCGCTTGGATTCATGTTACCGTATTCGCCCCTTCACCATTTGCTGCTCAAGGATCTCAATCGGCCGTTCGTTATGACCAGCGGCAATATGTCGGATGAACCAATTTGTTTTGACGATTCCCAAGCGATTACGCGACTGAGCACGATTGCGGATCACTTTCTGCTGCATGACCGCAGGATTCACATGCGCACGGATGATTCAGTGGCCCGTGTTCATGAAAACCGCGAGATGATCGTGCGCCGTTCCAGGGGGTACGCCCCGGCTCCGATAAGAACGCGATTTTGGTTTAGGCGCCAGGTTCTGGCTTGCGGCGCTGAGTTGAAGAACACATTCTGCTTAGCTAGGGATAACTACGCGTTTGTCAGTCACCATATCGGCGATTTGGAAAACCTGGAAACCCTACGCTCATACAGGGACGGCATTGATCATTTCAAGCGGCTGTTTCGTGTCGAACCCGCGGTAGTGGCTTACGATCTCCATCCGGAGTATCTTTCGACCAAATATGCCCTGGCGATTGAAGACATTCCTACGAAAATTGCAGTTCAGCATCATCATGCGCACATAGCGAGCTGCATGGCCGATAACCAAATCGACGGCGAGTTGATTGGGGTGGCGATGGACGGGCTGGGGTTTGGTACCGACGGCCGCTTGTGGGGTGGGGAATTCTTCGTGGCGGACTTTGTCGATGTTGAGCGAGTAGCGCATTTGGCTTACCTGCCGATGCCGGGGGGCGCAAAGGCAGTACGCGAGCCCTGGCGCATGGCAGCCATTTACTTGCAGCATGCGTTTGGCGACCAGTTTGTAAATATCGATCTGCCTTTCGTTAAAGATCTGGAGGAGCGCTGTTGGCCCGCACTTCGCAGCATGGTGGCGACGCGCACCAACAGTCCGGAAACATCCAGCATGGGCCGCCTCTTCGATGCTGTTTCCAGCCTGCTCGGCGTGAGGTCCACGGTTAACTACGAAGGTCAGGCCGCGATTGAACTGGAAGCCATCGCTGAGCGCGGCATCGCAGAAGGCTACGAATTCCAAATTGGTCCGACGGAAAATGCCATCGAAGCTGGGCCGGTGATTCGTGACGCGGTCGAAGATTTGCTCAACGGCGTCCCAGCCGCCGTCGTTTCCGCCCGCTTCCATGGCGCCGTCGCTCGCCTGATTGTTGCGATGGCTCAGAAGATCAGGGAAGAGCGAAAGCTAAACCGGATCGCGTTATCGGGCGGAGTCTTTCAAAATATGTTACTGCTCCAACAAACGACCCGGATGTTGCGGACCACCGGTTTTGAGGTGTTCACTCACTCTCGGGTTCCCACCAACGACGGCGGCATCTCACTGGGCCAGGCATCGATAGCTAATGCGCGAATCAAGTCAGGGAGGACTAGTTAAATGTGTCTGGCCATTCCTGGCAAGATTGTGGAAATCGTTGATCAGGAGAATCGCATCGCTAAGGTCGAAGTGGGCGGCGTGAAGCGTAACGTCAATATCGGGATGCTGGACGAAGATGAAGTTCGTGTGGGTGACTACGTATTGATTCACGTCGGGTTCGCGATGAGCAAGGTCGATGAGCAAGAGGCGGAAGAGACGCTGCGTGTGCTGAAAGAGATTGGGGAATTTGACCCGGAGCTTGAGCAGTTTAAGACCGTTATTGACTGATATGAGTAAACCCGTAGTCGATAATTTCTCTCGCGCCTTCTATCCGTTTCTTCACGACGATCAGAAGCAGCCAGAGGAGCTTAAGAAGCAGTTGGCCTTTTCGGTTTTGGAGAAGGCTCGCGAGAGTGTGGAAGTAAAGACGAAGTTCTTTTCAGAAAACAAGGAAACGATCATCGCGGCCTCACTTGATCTGGCCAAGGCGTTTCATCGCGGACGCAAACTCCTGGTTTGCGGCAACGGCGGATCGGCCACTGATGCCCAACACGTGGCAGTCGAGTTTATGCACCCAATCACTGTCGGGCGCAAAGCACTGCCGGCCATTTGCCTCACGAATGACGTGGCAATGGTCACCGCGGTGGCGAACGATGTGGGCTTCGATGACGTGTTCAGCCGGCAGATTATTGCGCTGGGGTCTGAAGGCGACATGCTGTTGGGGATTTCCACTAGTGGAAATTCAGAAAACCTCATGCACGCCTTTGCCACAGGGCGGCGAATGAAACTGGGCACCCTGGGTTTTGCCGGTGACGATGGCGGCAAGATGGTCCAGATGCGCGCGGGCGGGCTGCTGGACTATTGCCTGACTGTGCCGACTTCAAGCATTCACCGGATACAGGAGACGCACGTTGCGCTCTATCACATCATGTGGGACCTGGTTCACGAGTTTTTGCAGCACAAGTCGCTGGTAGAACAAGAGTCTCAAGTACCAAGTCTAAAGTCCCAAGACTCCGTGACGTGAGACGTGGGACCTGAGGCCTGAGACTTGAGACCAGCAACGGGGTAAGAAGATGAAATTCATAGACGAATACAGACGGGGTGATCTGGCCCTAAAGCTGGCCGATCAAATCGAACGCTTAACCTCGCAACCACTAAAGTTGATGGAGGTTTGCGGCGGACACACGCATACGATCTTCAAGTATGGCATCGAAGATCTGCTGCCACGGAACATCGAGATGATTCATGGTCCGGGTTGCCCGGTCTGCGTTATTCCGTTGGGCCGGGTTGACGATGCTATTTTCATCGCCCAGCAGCCGAACACTATTTTCACTACCTTTGGCGATGCCATGCGCGTGCCCGGTTCCAAAACCAGTTTGCTTGACGCCAAAGCATCCGGGGCTGATGTGCGCATGGTCTATTCGCCGCTCGACGCGCTGAAAATTGCGAAAAAGAATCCCGAAAACCACGTGGTGTTTCTTGGTCTTGGTTTTGAAACTACCGCGCCTTCGAGCGCGATGACGATTCTCCAGGCCCATAAAGAGAAGGTTGGGAACTTCAGTGTTTTCTGTAACCACATCACGATCATTCCCGCATTAAAGGCCATGCTCGATTCTCCTGATTTGAGACTGGATGGCTTTGTTGGTCCAGGTCACGTCAGCACCGTGATTGGCACGCGTTGCTATGATTTCGTTCCGCGTGACTACGGCAAGCCAATCGTCGTTACTGGCTTTGAGCCCCTCGACATATTGCAGTCAGTTTTTATGCTCGTGAAACAGATCGTCGAAGGCCGCGCAGAAGTGGAGAACCAATACGCGCGGGTAGTCAATCGCGATGGTAACAAACGCGCGCTTGAGGCTTTGTGCGAAGTCTTTGAGCCTCGCGAATACTTTGAATGGCGTGGTTTGGGTTCGATTGCGCATAGCGGCATGCGCCTGCGACCCAAGTACTCCGCCTTCGATGCCGAGTTGAGGTTCAGCGTGCCGGGATTGCGCATTGCCGATCCCAAGGCGTGCCAATGTGGCGAGATTCTAAAAGGAGTGAAGAAACCCTGGGAGTGCAAGGTCTTCGGCACAGCCTGCACCCCGGAAACGCCTATCGGCTCCTGCATGGTGTCGTCAGAAGGCGCCTGCGCCGCCTATTACAATTTTGGCCGGTTGTCGAAGGTCGCCGAACGCTCCACCGCAGCGCCCTCTGCTTAACTGTAAAGCCATGTCAAAAGTGTTCAGCCCGACGCCCCTATTTGAAAGAGTGGAAAGGGCGAGGCGAAGAAAACACAAATTCAAAGATACTCAGATCACGCTCGCCCATGGCAGCGGCGGCCGCGCCATGCATGAGTTGGTTGAAGGCCTATTTCTGGAATACTTGCGCAATCCACTGCTGGAGAAACTCGAAGACCAGGCTGTTTTTGAAATCATCGCTCGCGTGGATAGAAATCCCGGGGCTAACGGGAATGGAGTAGCGCGTTCGAGAATGGCTTTTACTACCGATTCCTATGTTGTCGATCCGATCTTCTTTCCCGGCGGCGACATCGGCAAACTTGCTGTTAACGGAACCGTCAACGATCTGGCGATGAGCGGCGCGCGTCCGCTTTATCTGTCCGCCGGCTTCATTCTCGAAGAAGGTTTTCCCATTGAGGACTTGAAGCGGATTCTCGCGTCGATGCGAGATGCGTCGGCTGAGGCCGGAGTCGCGGTGGTCACGGGCGACACGAAGGTTGTTCAAAAGGGAAGCGCCGACAAGCTCTTCATCAATACTTCAGGTATCGGCATCATTGAATCAAGCATAGAACTCTCGGCCTCGGCCGCCCAAGTCGGTGACAAAGTTGTCCTCAGCGGCACTGTCGGAGATCACGGAACAACCATCATGATCGCCCGGGGCGAACTGGAGCTCGAAACAGACATCGAAAGCGATACCGCCCCGCTGAATTCATTGGTGCAGGAGATGCTTGATGAGGTCGCAAGCGCTTCAGCTTTTGACTCGATTCATTGCATGCGCGATCCCACTCGCGGCGGCATCGCCACCACGCTGAATGAAATCGCGCTCAGTTCCGAAGTTTGCATTGAAATTGACGAAGACCTGATTCCTGTGCGCGAAGAGGCTAAGGGCGCTTGCGAGATACTGGGGTTAGATCCGCTTTATGTCGCGAACGAAGGAAAACTCATCGCCATTGTTTCCGCCGAGATCGCCGATCGACTGGTCGCGCGAATGAAACAGAACCGATATGGCGGCGAAGCCTGCATCATCGGCGAAGTGAAAGCCGAGCCGCAGGGCATTGTCGCCATGCGCACAGGATTTGGTGGCACGCGCATCGTTGACATGTTGGTTGGCGAGCAGTTGCCTAGAATCTGTTGAGCACTCCGCATCTTGGACAAATGGGGCTGGAAACATCATTGACATCCGTTGGTGTCTTTGCCTTGCTCGGGCTGGGACTTTGTGTTTGGACTCAAGCATGCAACCGACGATCACGTCGTCTACATGGCATCGCTTCGGGTATGTCCTTGACATCTACCCTTAAAGCAGAGTATGGCAAGAATCGAATTTGAAGTTTAGCGCGAGATTGTGTTGCCCTCGATCAGCTATTTCGATGAAACCTTTCCTGAGATGACCAGCAAGTACGGGTTCAAGTGCAGCTTCAATCCCACGTTTGCTGGAACATCAACCAAGGGATGGATCTCAAAAGGCTATTACTGGCTCGATCAGGGGCCGATAGTTTTAATGATCGCAAACTATCGCTCAGGATTCCTGTGGCGGCTGATGAGGAAGTGTCGATAATGAGAAATGTCAAATGACATATGGAAAATCTTCAGACCACTAACCCCCGTTTCAAGAACGACATTCTGTAGCAATGGACGATCTTTCCTCGATCCAGCGCCGCGCATCCCGCATCAAGCTGCTCTTGATGGATTGCGATGGTGTCCTCACCGACGGTCGCCTGTGGCTGACCGGCGATGGCGACGAGCAAAAGAGCTTCAACACCCATGACGGGCTGGGCCTCCACTTATTGCATCGTGCCGGGCTAAAGTCGGGAATCATCAGCGGTCGCAAATCCAGTGGGGTCGAACGGCGCGCGCGTGAACTGGCAATCGATTTTGTCCGGCAAGGTGATCCCGACAAAATAGAAGCCTTCGAGGATGTGCTGCGGCTGGCGGGCGTGGATGAGAGCGAGGTCGCATTCGTCGGAGACGATTTGACAGACATTCCACTGATGCAGCGCTCGGAACTGGCGGTGGCCGTCGCGGACGCAGTGGAAGAGGCTCGCTCGGTGGCCCATTATGTTACTCGGGCCGAAGGCGGACGTGGTGCGGTCAGGGAAGTCATTGAATTGATCCTAAAGGCTCAGGGCCGCTGGAACGATCTGGTTGAAGGCTATCTGAAGTAACCGCTACTTGATGTAATCGTTTTCATCCTTCATACTTCTGCCTTCATCCTTGCTCTTGAGCGGGCGTAACTCAATGGTAGAGTGTCAGCTTCCCAAGCTGGAAGTTGCGGGTTCGATCCCCGTCGCCCGCTCCACTCCCGGCAATTGGAAGGGCCTCCGTGATCTGGTATGGGCTCGAACTTTAGGCTAAGTTGATCGTCGTTGGAGACGAACCATGAGAGCTCTCTTGTTTTTGCCACTGCTCCTGGCTCTGTTGGCGCCAATTCAGAATCCTGCGTCTCCCGTTCAGAATCCTGCGATTACCGACGAAGGCTCGCCAATAGCGGTCCTTAGCTCCAAGTGGGCCAAAAGCCGGCTGACCGTCCAGCAGGCTGACTCCGCGTATGTTCCGCCGGCCCGGGCAATGATCTCAGCCAACAAAATCGTGGAGCGAAACCGGAGAGCCGAGATCCCGGCCGGCGCAAGAGATCCCAACCTCGATACTGTCGACGGGCGCTCTGCGGCACTGGAGAAGAGCGTGCAGGATTCGCGCGCACCCAAACCCATAGAAGGCTTTGTTTACCGAGTAAAGGTCCATAACGCAGACACGAAGGTTATTGAATTCCTGTTTTGGGAGTATCAATTCATCGACCAATCAAACGCAACCCCTATGTCGCAGCGGCAGTTTCTTTGCGCCGTTTTCATTAAGCCTGACAAAGACAAGAATGTTGAAGCCTTTAGTACGTTTGGTCCAGGCGACGTAATTAGTGCGGGAATGTTGTCCAAAAAGTCCGGGGACGTCTTCCAGGAGAAGGTTGTGATCAATCGGGTGGAATACGCTGATGGATCCATCTGGCAGCGGAAGGGCTGGTATTTGAGCGACGTGAGGTTGAGCTATGAACGCGTTCTCCGAACGCCCTGGGGATCCGAGAAGTGCCGAAGCCTTTGAGGTTGAATAATCCCGAAACTCCAATTTGAGATCTGAAATTGAAGATCTTCAAAAATGAGCAGGCTCCGCATCCGACTGGTTATCCGGGCCAAAGCCCCTGAAGTGCTGGTCCTAAATTTCCCCAGCCTCCGAATATCACATCTGGTACTCAAAGCGGGCCACATCTGACTCGCCCATGATTACCGTGTCTCCCGAGCTTAAGGCAGCTTCGGTGATGCGTTCCGATTTCGGGTCGTTTAGAAACGTACCATTACGGGAACCCTGATCTACAATTTTGACTATCCCGTCACGCACACCAATCCAGAGGTGTCGCTTCGAGATTCGCGGATCCGAAACAACTATTTGCGAAAGCGTGCTTTCCCGTCCGATATATGATCCCTCCGGCTCGACGTCAAACTGCTGGCCCGCCAATACACCAGAAATGAAATTTATTGAGCCATAGCTGATGGCAACCGTATTGTCTCTACTGATCGCCATCGTCCGGGAAGGATCAAACTCCTCAGGAAGCGCAGTGACTTCGGGAAGGTCTTCATAGACTGGAGCCGGAGATTCGACGAAGGGCGGAGGAGGTTCGGGTTCCGGTGCGACCTGCGCAGTTTCGGGTTGAGACATGCCGGCATAGGCGGAAGCACTGGGTCCAGTAGACAGGGACGAATCCGATTGCGCGGTAGCTTTTAAGGCTTTGCTTCGTTTGCGCATAATGAAAAAGATCGTCAACCCGACAGCGACAATTACCACAACAAATATCAGAAACACTAAAACAACCGCCAGGATAATCCACATTGACGAGTCGTCGGGCGCGGACTCCTGAAATGCCAGGGCTAGCAAACTCTGATTCATTGTTAGTGCTCCTTGAGAAAAGAATGACTATTCGTCTACGACTAACTGGCCGGATATATCTGCCGTTAATATCTAAGGTGAATATTAGCCCAAAAGTGAGCCACACGCTGAATAAATTTGACTCCGAACTCCCTGCGCCTTGTTATTGGGTCATGACGCTGCTTCTAGAGTAATTTTGGGCCAAAGTCAATGTTCACAACTCCCACTCGACGGACGTCTCTATTCTGGACGGTGTGCGCTCCTCCAGGACCGGGTGGACCAATGATCTGCCACGCAGCACATGATCTCGATTCCAGGCGAATCCGTACTGTAACTGAACGACTGCCCAGTCGGCCCGTATGCTTTGATGGCACCGCACTGTTTGCTCACGCAGATCACCGCGAAAAGGGCCGTTGCCGGGCGACTTCGTCAAGAGTTTGGCTGGCACGTTGCTTGCCGAAGGCCTTTAAAAGGAAGTCCCATTAAAGTAGTAGAGGATTCAAATCTCTTAGGGGGAACGAACGTGATTAATAAGCTTTTAGTTGTTTTTGCCGTTGCGCTATTGGCCGTTGCTGGTAGCGCCTGCAGCAATGCTGACAATGCAAACGTAAGTGCTAACCAGAACACCAACGCCTCGATGGCAAGTACCACCCGCCCCGGCAGCGACGACTCGGTGATTACGACCACTACGGATGCGGCCGGCGTGAAGACGGAAACGCGAACCTTCCGAAGCAACCGGCGCGTGTCCAAAGTAGTGGTAACAACCGCAGCGGATGGCCGTCGGACTGTGCGTGCGTATTCACCTTCAGGCACAGAGAAAGTCGTTGACAATGTTGCCAATGCGCTTGACGAGACCGGCGACGCTATTGCCAACGCCGCTGGGTGGACTGCTGACAAGGCGAAGGATGCGCTAAGCGAAGCGGGCGATAAACTGGAAGACGCGAAGGATAAAACCGTCTCAGGAGCAAAAGAGGTGGGCGACAAACTTGAAGATGTTGGCGACAAGACAGCCTCCGGAGCAAAAAAGGTTGGCACGAAGACCGTAGAAGGCGCGAAGAAAGCTGGCTCGGCGATTAAGAAGGCGGTGACTCCTTAGTTATCCTCGCACCAGGCAGGAAAGGGCGGCTATCGGAGCCGCCCTTTTTTGTTGTTTCTTCATTGGGTACAGGCCAGGTGGAAAAGGTAATTCGACCAGTCCGCAGCGGACGACTGACCATAGCCCAGCAGTTTACTGCTGGGATCGCAGCACAGGAAATATAGTCCGTGAAGCGGACGGCTGAAGATCGCTGTTGGATGTCGATTCTTTCAGTCGTCCGTTTCACGGACTTCGTCGCGAAATTCCTATTGGTCCCCAGCGATGAATGGCTGGGCTATTGTCAACCGTCCGCTAGCGCGGACTAAGACCCAGAGCATCTCTACCGGCATTATTCACGCCGGGCTCATCTGCCGCGCCTTCGATGCTATACTAAATCTGCAAATAATCTTGGCTACATCAGGAGTCGGGGTATGGCAGACACAACGCGGTTCACCATCATCTGCCCTTGCTGCGAGGCCACCCTCGCCATCGATTCGGAGACGGGCGCGATTATCTCCCACGAGGAAAAAAGCAGGCCGCTTGCCTCCTTTGATGAGATGGTAAAGGGACTGGATAAGCAAAAACAGGTGCGCGAGCAGATTTTCTCCCAAGAGCTCAGCTCGATGAAGGATCGTGACCGAATCCTTGAGGAGAAATTCCGAGAGGCCATGAAGCGAGCTGATAAGGATAAAGACAAACCCTATCGCAATCCCCTGGACATGGATTGACTTCCCCCAAGGCCCCCTGTTCGAAAGTTGGCCCAGCTTTCAACCAATAGCCGAATCTCGATCATCGAACCCCCGGATCGCCATCCCTGGGGAGAACGCCGCGCCCGCGGGGGTGGTAGCTCTTCCCAATTTATGTTTTGGAGCGATTTATGAGTCAACGAAAATCCGGAGCTTTACTGACGCTCGTAGTCCTATTCCTACTCTCACCGCTGTTCACACGTGATTCAGTCGGCCAGGTCTCGATGCCGCGGATCAAATTCCGGGAAAGAACGCTGCCAAATGGCACGCGGGTCCTAAGTGCCGTGGATAATTCAAGCCCGACTGTTGCCATACAGGTCTGGTATCACGTGGGATCCAAAGACGATCCCGCTGGTCGTAGCGGCTTCGCACATCTATTCGAGCACATCATGTTTAAGGCTACCAGGAACATGAAGTCGGAAATGATGGATCGCTTGACGGAAGACGTTGGGGGCTTCAATAACGCATTTACAAATCCTGACGTGACGGTTTACTACGAAGTTGTGCCATCGAATTATCTGGAGACTTTGCTTTGGGCCGAGGCCGATAGACTCTCAGGCTTGACCGTTGACGAACCAAATTTCAAATCCGAACGCAGTGTCGTCCAGGAAGAGTTTCGCCAGAGTTATCTGGCGCCGCCTTATGGCATGTTGGAATACTTGATCGAGCAGCAATCCTTCACCATCCATCCTTACAAAAGGCCGACCATCGGCAGCATTGAGGATCTTGACGCGGCATCGCTGGAAAATGTGCGAGCCTTTCACAAGACTTTCTATCGTCCCGACAATGCCACCCTCGTGGTTGTGGGTGATTTCGATCCCAAACAGTTTGATGAGTGGGTAGACAAATATTTCGGTACCATTTCCAAACCGCCGATGCAACTTCCGCGCGTTACCACCAAGGAGCCTGAACGCACGGCCGAGCGGCGTATTACACACTACAGTGCAAACGTGCCACTGCCTGCGATTGCTTTCACCTACCTGACTCCGCCGGAGAAAAACCCTGACGCCGAGCCCTTGCGTGTAGCCGCTACGATTTTGGCCCAGGGTGAATCCTCGCGACTATATCGATCCCTGATTTACGATCAGCAGGTGGCGCAAAGCGCTGATGCGACACCCGATCTTCGAGAGGACGCCGGCGTTTTCTACTTCAACCTGGTATTGGCCAGCGGCAAGAAGCCGGAGGAAGGCGAGCGAGCGCTGCTGGCGGAGATCCAGAAAATTCAGGATGCGCCAGTATCAATGGCCGAACTGGACAAAGCCAAGAATCAGCTGGTGACAAACGAGCTTCGCCAACGCGAGACCAGTAATGGTAAAGCGCTGGCCCTGGGCTCCTCGGCGGTGTTGCTTGGTGATCCCAATCGCGTAAATACCGACCTCGCGAAACTGCAGGCGGTCACCGCCGCTGATGTGCAACGTGTGATGAAGAAGTATTTCACTGCCGCCAATCGTTTGGTGATCTATTACTTGCCTGAGTCGGCGAGAACAAACGCTCCAGCTGCCACTGGCAAGAAGAATCAGGAACACTGCCCATTGTGGGAACCGGCAAGGGCAGGAGCACAAGGGAAGGAACAAAAAGGGGGAGGGAGCGGAAAATGAAAACTTTCAGGCCTTTAGTTCAAGTGGCAATTCAATTGCGAATTCGATCTCTCTTGTCGGTCACACTACTGCTCTTATGTTTCCTGGTACCCTTCGCGACCCGAGGTCAGTCTCCGGCGCCCCAGGCCACGCCGCCGCTACCGGCCCAGCCGCGTCCAGTCAGGTTTCCTAAACCGGTTGAGAAAACGTTGTCCAATGGCCTGCGTGTGATCGTCATTGAAAGGCCGGGCGCTCCTTTGGTGGCCGCTCAGCTGTTAATCAAGAACGGCGGCGAGGTTGATCCGCCGGAACTAGCCGGCCTTAGTAATATGACGGCCGACCTGCTAACCAAGGGCACAGAAAAACGCACGGCAACTGAGATTGCCGAAGCAATCGAAGCGCTTGGCGGCTCGCTCGACTCATCAGGGCGTTGGGACGCATCACGAGTTGGCGTCAATGTAATGTCGTCGAAGATTGCTCCGGCAACGGAAATCCTCGCGGATGTCGTGCGACGGCCGACATTTAAGGAGGAAGAGATTGAACGACTACGTCAGCAAACCCTCGACGATCTGATTGTAGAACTGGGTGAGCCGGGTTCGATTGCGCGCTACGTTGCGTCGCGAATAGTTTTTGGCGACGAGCCCTACGGCAAGCCGCTCGCGGGAACGCCTGAATCGATTGCCCGAATCGATCGCAACGAGATCGTTAAGTTTCACAGCAGGTACTACCGGCCGGATAACGCGATTTTGGTTTTGGGCGGCGACATAAAAGCAAAGGATGCTTTCAAACTAGCGCAGCAATATTTTGGCGACTGGAAGAAACCGGCTGAGCCATTGCCGGTCTTAACCATGCCAAAGCCTATGGCCATCGCTGGACCTCGCGTCATCGTGGTCGATAAACCTGATGCAGGTCAGGCGGCTGTCGTGGTAGCGCGAACCGGCATCACTCGTCGGGATCCCGATTACTTTGCCGGCATGGTGGCAAACTCAGTATTGAGCGGTTACTCGGGGCGGTTGAACCAGGAGATTCGGATAAAACGCGGGCTTAGTTATGGAGCGGGAAGCTCACTCGATGCGCGCCGCGAGATGGGACCTTTCTCGGCTTCGGCGCAGACAAAGAACCAGTCGGCGGCGCAGGTGGCAGAGCTGCTAATGAAGGAAGTGAAGCGCCTTTCAAGTGAACCTGTTCCCGATATCGAGATGAATCCGCGAAAAGCAGTGGTCATCGGAAACTTTGCGCGCAACCTGGAGACGGCCGCCGGTCTAGTTGCACAAGTGGGAACGCTGGCGCTCTACGGCATCAGCTTTGATGAGATCAACCGTTACATTGGTGCTGTGCAGGCCATCACTGGAAGCGACGTGCAGGGCTTTGCCGGGAAGAAGCTTGATGCAAAAACGACGAACATAGTCATTGTCGGAAATGCGAAAGAGTTTTTGCCGGAGCTGCGTAAACAGTATCCACAGGTTGAAGTGATCCCGGTGGCGGAGTTGGACCTAAACACCGCGTTGCTCAGGAAGAAGCGGGAAGCAAAGTGATCAGAGGTCACAAGTCAGGAGTCAGAAGTCAGGAGTCAGAAGTCAGGAGTCAGAAGTCAGGAGTCAGGGGTCAGAAGTCAGGAGTCAGAAATCCGGAGTCAGGAGTCAGGAGTCAGGAGTCAGGAGCCAGAGATTAGGGGTCAGGAGTTAGAGGTCGATGCCAAGGCTAGGTCCGACGTCAGATCCGAACTACCGAT
>JBPCKD010000099.1:0-29785 GCA_051004635.1 Pyrinomonadaceae bacterium | reverse complement strand
ACTCGTGATGGCTCACATCATGGACCCCGAACCCGGCATGGAAATTTATGATCCCTGTTGCGGTTCCGCCGGCTTGCTCATCAAGTGTGATCTGGTGCTGCAGGAAAAGATGAACCTACGCTCGCGCAAGACCTTCGCCCCGGCCAAACTCTACGGTCAGGAAAACGAGCCCGGCACCTGGGCCATGGCCAACAGGAACATGATCATTCATGACATGGAAGGCGAGATTCAGATCGGCGACACGTTTCGCAAACCGAAGTTTCGCACCGGCAATCGGCTTCGAACGTTTGATCGCGTCGTCGCCAATCCAATGTGGAATCAGACTGAGTTCAAAGAGAAAGACTACGACGCCGACGAACTCGACCGCTTCCCCAAAGGCGCGGGCTACCCCGGCGGCAAAGCCGATTGGGGTTGGATGCAGCACATCCTCGCCAGCCTCAAACCAAACGGTCGCGCCGCCGTCGTGCTCGACACCGGCGCTGCCTCGCGCGGTTCAGGCAACATGGGTAGTAATAAGGAGAGAGACGTTCGTCGCTGGTTCGTAGAGCAGGATTTGATTGAAGGCGTTATCTACCTTCCTGAAGATCTTTTCTACAACACTCCCTCGCCGGGGATCATCATTGTATTGAGCAAGGCGAAGCACAAGGAGCGGCAGGGTAGGCTACTGTTACTAAATGCTGGCCGCGAATTCGAAAAGGGCGACCCGAAGAACTTCATACCGGACGAATCCATCGTTCGTATCGCCAAAACAATTACCTTGTGGCGCGAGGTCGAGAAATATTCGCGTATCGTTACGCTAGAAGAGATTGCCAAGAACGACTTCAACATTTCGCCCAACCGCTACATTCATACAGGCGAAGCGGATGAATACCGGCCGATTGCGGAGATTGTGGATGATCTGGACACGCTAGAAGCCGAAACAGTTGAGGTCGATGAAGCGCTGAAGAGCATTCTCAAACAATTCGCGGTATAGGTGGTTATGGAATTTAAGAACCGTGATCTTCCTGATAACTGGCAGTTAAAGCCGATTCGCGAAGTCTACGAGTTTACGAAGAAACCGCGGGGTTTGATTATTCGAGAAGACAAAAGTGTTCCGTTTCTGCCAATGGCTGCCATTCCCATTGGACAGGTGCGAGTTTCCGTTTATGAGGAGCGCATCGCTTCTTCTCTCACAAGCGGTACCTACGTTGAAAACGGAGACTTGCTCGTCGCCAAAATCACCCCTTCATTTGAGAACGGCAAGCAGGCTATTCTTGATTGGGATCAGCCTTTTGGATTCGCCACGACCGAGGTGATCCCGATCAAAGAGGTGAAGGGTGTCAGTGACAAGCTCTTTCTCTTTCACCTCCTCCTGCATCCAGCCATCCGCGCAGACCTCGCAGGAAAGATGGAAGGAACAACAGGACGCCAACGTTTGAGTAAGGACGTTTTGGGTACTCGCCTCATCCCTTTCCCGCCACTCCCAGAGCAGACAAAAATTGCGGATGTATTAGGAGCGGTGCAGCGAGCAATGGAGCAACAGGAGCGATTGCTTTCACTCAACGTCGAACTGAAAAGAGCGGTCCTTCACCAACTTTTCACGCGTGGCCTGCGCGGCGAACCTCAAAAACAAACCGACCTAGGCCCATTGCCTGAGAGTTGGAAGGTGGTGAAACTCGGTTCACTTGCGAATTTCCAGACAGGAAAGCTCAATTCGAACGCTGCTAAGCACGATGGAAAGTTCCCGTTCTTCACTTGTTCGCAGGAGACTTTCTGGATTGACCAATATGCGTTCGATACTGAAGCGCTGCTCCTGTCCGGCAATAACGCGCAAGGTATTTATTCCGTAAAGCATTTCAAAGGCAAGTTCAATGCATATCAACGAACCTATGTGATCACGCTGAAGGACGAAACCTCTGTCCCATATTCTTTCATGCACCAGGCTCTCTCCAGAAACCTGGAACGTTTGCGAATGCTTTCGATCGGAACCTCCACGAAGTATCTAACAATGGGGGTCTTGGAGAACCTTCCGATTCCAATGCCCGAATACGATGAAGCCAAAAACATAGGTGAGCAACTGCGCGTGTTAGAAAAAAAGAGAGAACATGTCGCACAAAAGAGAGCGCTTCTAGGCGACCTCTTCCGAACCCTGCTGCACCAGTTGATAACGGCGCAGATTCGGGTGCGAGATTTAGAACTTAAAACCTATACTTAGTGCGTATCCCAAAGGAACGGATTTCTACATGACTCTCGCCGATCATTCCGCGCCGGGCACCAACGCTGGATTCAGCTACCAGTTTGAACGCGCGTTGTACTGGCTGGCGCAGAGTCCGGCGGGTTCTGTCATCGGGGTAGAGACCGACGATGACGTTGCCGTGCGCGGTGCGGATGGATCGCAGCTACTGGAACAGGATAAACACTCCATTCTCGAAGATGCGAAGCCTTTCGGTGACCGTTCGAAGGATTTGTGGAACACGCTGACGATTTGGATCGAGGCAGTGGATAGCAAAGAAGTGGTACCCGAGGCGACTCTCTTCTTGATGGTTACGAACAAAGTGTTGCCGGAATGCATCGCTCATCAAATCGGACGCGCTAAGTCCGAGTCAGAGATCACGGCCTGCATTGAGTCCTTGGAAGCTGCCTCCAAAAAACCGCCAAAGCACATCGCTCCTCTCTTGCTGCGAGTGTTGAGTTCCGATTCGCGAACAAACCTCCGGAAACTTATATCGCGGTGCGAAATGGCCGACGCGTCGCAAGCCACAGCCGGACCGCATCTGCGCAAAGAAACCATCGCTCATCTACAGTTACCCGCATGGTATTCGGCAGAGGCCGATTCTATTGTAGATGAGCTTTTGGGCTGGTTGCATACAACGGCGCTGGCGTCTTGGCAGAAGAATCTACCCGCTTGGATTCAACGAGATCACTTTGTCAATCAGCTCCACGCGATTATCAATCGACGGAAGCGAGAAATTGCTCGCGAGCGCGCGGAGCATCTTATCCCGGTGACCGACGACAAGATCGGTCAGAACAGGGGGAGCCCTTTTGTAAAACAACTCCACCTAGTCACTGATGACGATAGTATTGTAGACAACGCCATCCGCGAATTCATCCGGTGCAACATCGAGAAGAGCCGCCTGTCGGAAGAGGGAAATGTCACCGATGACGATTGGAGAGCTTTCGAGACTACGTTGCTTTCCCGCTGGGATAAGATTCGCGCGCGCGTTATCCGCATGAAGCCGGGCGTTAAGGAGGAGGACGTTGGCTTTGAAATCTTCACGGACACTACAGAGGAACATCGCGAAAAGCTCGCGGGTAGCGATACTGAACAGGTCTATCTCACATCCGGTACTTACCATCGCTTGGCCGACATGGTTCGAGTCGGCTGGCATCCTCGGTTCGAGGAGCTAATGCGCGAATTAATGACAACATTATGATCGATGTCCTGTTTGAACAACATGTGATTCAGAACACGGGTCTTGCCGCGGAGGCAATCTGGCAAGCTGTGCATGCGGCCCATGAGGCGAAAGGTCGCGCCGAAGGCGTGCCGCTACCGCTCGTGTTTCTAGTCCTGCCTCTGACATTCCACGAACGGACCGCGACTGTGTTGGCCTCAAAGACTCAGCCGGGTGCGCTCTACAAAGCGCTTGCTGACGAGCGTGAAATCACTGTTGGTCTTCAGATGCGTATGCAGGCGATGTCGGAACGCACGTTCCACGCACTTTCGATTGGCTTCCACACTGGACTACTGTTGCTCGATCAAGACAACCAGCGTCAGTTGATTCCGGGCAGAAAAACGCCGCCGGTTGTGCACGCAACCAATGAGGCTAAGACCATCTTGAATGCCGCCAAGAGAGTCGGCCACGCTTTTTCGGAGATGACGATCGTGCAACTCTCCACTCACTTGAGCATACGATTCTAATGAAACTCGCAATCCTAAAAATCATTCTCTGGCCGAAAGATCTGAAACAGAGTCCGCGCGTCATTTCTTTCGTCCCTGGCAAAATCAACATCATCACCGGCGAGAGCGGCACCGGCAAGTCTACCCTGACTTGGATCATTGACTATTGTCTTGGCAGCGAAAAATGCTCTATACCCGTCGGTCTGATCCGCGAAGTAACCGGCTGGTTCGGCCTCCACCTTCAACTCGCAAACACGGAAATGATTATTGCCCGGCGGAATCCGGAAGACCAACAAACGACGAGCGATCTTTACTGGGCCGAAGGGTTGGAGCTGATTGTGCCAATGTCCGTCCAAAAAAACGCTCGGGTAGAAGATCTTAAGAACCGCTTCAACCAAATCTCCCATCTTCCCGCGCTGGACTTTTCCACGGACGAGAAAGTTGGATTCGGAGGGCGTGCAAGTTTTCGGGATATGGCAGCCTTCAATTTTCAACCTCAGCACATAGTTGCTAATCCCTTCACCTTTTTCTACAAGGCAGATACAACTGAACATCGCGAAAAATTGCGCATCATCTTTCCTCTCGCGCTGGGCGCAATTGATGCAAGCACGCTCGCCAAGCAGCGCGAATTAAAGGACACGGAACGCGAACATGACCGGCTCAATCGAGAATTGAATGCGCGCTTGACTGCCGCCCGCGCTTGGGAAGCGGAAGTAGAGAGCTATTACTTGCAGGCCCGCGCACTTGGACTGCTCCCCAATTCAGCCCCGCCTCAGTTGGCTTGGCGTTTAGACAAGTATGTTCTGGAGCTACAGAAGGTACCCGAGAGCGTCCGGGCAATGGACATTCCGGATATTCAAGAAGGGACAGGCGAGGCTGCCGTCGCGGAACTGACTCAGCTTATTAACGAAGAGGATCGGCTCGGACAAGAAATTGGTTCGATTCGCCGACGGCTAGGCAAGCTTGATCAACTATCGTCGTCAGTCGGTGATTATGGCACCACGCTCACGGGTCAAGAGGATCGCATGCAAGGGGTTGGATGGTTTGAGGAAAGACTACAAGACACGCATGAGTGCCCAGTCTGCGCAGCCGTGCACACCGAGGGCAATCCTCGTTTGGTCGAGTTACAAACGTTGGCGCGCGAGCTGAAAGTTCTCACGGCTTCTGTGTATCAAGCCCCTGCGAAACTTGATCAGGAGCTCGCTGTTTTGCGTCAAGAGCTCCGTGATCTAGAGGGATCTATTTCCAAAGCCCGTCAGAAACGAAGGTATTTGGAAGATCGTTCGGCCGCATTGGCTGCGCAGCGTCAACGCGTCAGGCAAATTTATCTTTTCGTGGGCCGCGTAGAACAAGCTTTGGATAATCTCACCGCTAGCCGCAACGTCGACGAGCTTCGCGAAAAGGTAGAAACGCTTGAGCAGAAAATAGCTGAACTAAAGCGAGACCTCGATCCGCGGTCCCAAAGCCACCGACTCGATGCCGCTATCGACACGGTGTCAGCGACAATCGGGGACTACGCCCAACTTCTTCAGCTGGAGCACGCGACAGAAAATGTCCTCCTCAACATCCGAGATCTGACACTTCAATTTAGTCCGTTATCTGGTCGTACTGACTTTCTTTGGGAGGTAGGCAGCGGTCAGAATTGGGTCGGATACCACATTGCCGGCTTGTTGGCCTTGCATGAGCACTTCATTAGCTTGAGCCACAACGTCGTGCCTCGCTTCCTTGTCATCGACCAGCCCAGCCAAGTCTATTTCCCGGAGGCTTGGACCTCGATGGAACATGCTCCAAAGGGGAAAACGGAGATTCGTGTCTCGTCGGACATTGAAGGTGTTCGCCGGATCTTCAGCGCCCTATCTCACTTTTTCGATGAGGTCGCCGGACAGTTTCAAGTGATCGTGACCGAACATGCCGGGTCCATTACCTGGAATGGAATTCCCCACGTGCATCTCGTGGGCAACTGGCGCGAAGGCCAAGAGGAGTTTCTTATCCCCGCCGCTTGGCGAAGGACCACAGAGGCGCCTTAAGTCTTCTGCATTTATGCCCGCTCCCTCTGAACACAAAAGCGTCCAGTCCCGCATTCTGCATTACGCGCAGGAGATCGGCTGGCGCTATGTACCCCGTGCTGAAGCCGAGGCGAGGCGAGGGTTTGATTCGGATGGTGCGACGGCCCAGGACAGCGCGCGTCCGGCATCGCTTTACTTTGGCGAGCTCCTTCACTCACAGATTCTCGCTTTCAATCCAAAGTACAAAGAAGCCGAAGGCGCGTTGATCGGTATTTTCCAGCGAGTCAACTCCGACATCGCCGGCAACCGCGATTTCCTGACTTACCTACGCAACGCGGGAAAGTTCTTCTGCGCTGAAGAGAACCGCGAACTCGACCTGACGCTAATCAATTACGACGATCTCAATCGCCTGCCCGACAAGTGGCGCAACGTGTATGAAGTGACCGAAGAGTTCTACTTCAACAACGGCCACTACGGCACGCGTGAGGATGTCGTGTTTTTGATCAACGGGATTCCGGTGCTGGTTATTGAATGCAAGAACGCTACGAAGGAAGAGGCAATCGCGCTCGGCATCGACCAGATTCGCCGTTACCACACCGAGACGCCCGAGGTGATGGTGCCGGAGATGATCTTCACCGCCACCGAAGCAATTGGCTTTGCCTATGGCGTGACGTGGAACACGGTGCGCCGGAACCTGTTCAATTGGAAGCATGAAGAGGTCGGCAATCTCGAAGCCAAGGTGAAGAGCTTTTGCTCCGTGCCGAATATCCTGCGGTTCCTGAAAGACTTCATCCTGTTTGCCGAGAAAGAGGAAGAGCTACAGAAGATCATCCTGCGCCAGCACCAGGCCACTGCCGTGGACAAGGTGGTTGCGCGCGCACTCGAAGCGAAACGCTCGCGCGGTTTGGTGTGGCACACGCAAGGCAGCGGCAAGACCTACACGATGATCAAAGCGGCGGAACTGCTATTCAAAGCCAATGAGGCGCAGAAGCCAACCATCCTGCTGATGATCGACCGCAACGAGTTGGAAGATCAGATGCTCAAGAACCTCGCGGCGGTCGGGTTGGCGAACGTCGCTCATGCAGACCGTATTTCGACTTTGAATAAGCTACTGGACGAGAAGGGCCAGGACTATCGCGGCATCGTCGTGACGATGATCCACAAGTTTCGCGACATGCCGGCAAATCTGAATACGCGCAAGAACATCTTCGTGCTCATCGATGAGGCGCATCGCACGACGGGCGGCGACCTCGGTAACTTCCTGATGGCCGGTCTGCCGAATGCGAGCTACATCGGCTTTACAGGCACGCCGGTGGACAAGACGGCCTACGGCAAAGGAACGTTCAAGACATTTGGCGTCGACGATGATCAGGGTTACCTGCACAAGTATTCCATCGCCGAGAGTATCGCAGACGGCACAACCCTCCCGCTCTACTACAACCTCGCACCGAATGAGATGCTTGTCCCAACCGAATTGATGGAGAAGGAATTCTTCGCGCTTGCTGAGACCGAAGGCATCGCCGACATCGAAGAGCTAAACAAGATTCTCGACCGCGCGGTGAATCTGAAGAACTTTCTCAAAGGGAAAGACCGCGTGCAGAAGGTGGCGCAATACGTCGCCGATCATTATCGCGAGAATGTCGAGCCGTTGGGCTACAAGGCTTTCCTGGTTGGCGTCGATCGCGAAGCGTGTACGTTCTACAAGGAAGCGCTCGATAAGATTCTCCCGCCCGAATACTCCGAGATTGTCTTCACCGGAAGTAACAACGACCCACCGCACATGAAGAAGTGGCACCTCGCGCCGAAACGGGAGCGGGAAATTCGCAAGGCTTTCATTAAGGTGCCGGAATTTCCGAAGATACTGATCGTCACTGAGAAGCTGCTCACCGGCTTCGACGCGCCAATTCTCTATGCAATGTATCTGGACAAGCCGATGCGAGATCACACTCTGCTCCAGGCTATCGCCAGAGTGAATCGGCCCTATGAGAACGAAGCGGCGGAGATGGTGAAACCGCACGGCTTTGTGCTGGACTTCGTGGGCATCTTTGACAAGCTGGAAAAGGCTTTGGCGTTCGATAGCGACGAGATCAATGCAATCGTCAAAGACCTGGCGCTGCTCAAGCTGCTCTTCAAAGCGAAGATGGAAACGAAAGCGCCTGAGTATCTTGGTCTGCTGACGAGTAACTTCAACGACAAGGACGTCGACAATCTAATTGAGCACTTCCGCGACAAGGAGCGGCGGAAAGAGTTCTTCAAGGAATACAAAGAGATCGAGATGCTTTACGAGATCATCTCGCCCGATGCTTTCATGCGGCCCTTCATTGACGACTATGCAACGCTATCCTCCATCTACGCGGTAGTGCGAAATGCTTACACGAAAAAGGTCTATGTCGACCGGGCGTTTCAGAAGAAGACCAATGAGCTGGTGCAAAGGCATGTCGGAACAGAAAGATTGGAACACATAACCGACTTTGTGAAGATCGACGCCGAAACGATTGAACTCATTAAGAAACAGAAGGGCGGCGACGGGACAAAGGTAATCAACCTCGTAAAGAGCATTGAGAAGTCGGCCGAAGAGCAGAGCGACGATCCTTTCCTGATTGCTCTGAGCGAGAGAGCGAAGGCAGTGCAGGAGAGTTTCGAGGATCGCCAGACCGAAACAGCAGAAGCTTTACAGGAACTCTTCGCTGAGATCGAAAGAAATGAACAGCGAAAGAAGGAGCAAGCGGAAAAGGGCTTTGATGGGCTGACGTTCTTCGTCTATCGCACCCTGCTGGACGAAGGCGTGACCGATGCTGAAGATATCAGCAAGAAGATCAAAGCGGCCTTCATTGAACACTCGAATTGGCGCCGCAGCGAAAAGGAGCTGCGAGAACTCAGAAAGAAGATAACTTTTGCAATTTATTCGCAGGAGGACGATCTCGATAAGGTTGCAGACATAGTGGACAACCTGCTAAAGCTACTTCAAAAGGCGCAGGGAATTTGACGTGAAGAAGACGTGGCGAGACAAGGCCGAATTCAAAGCACGAGTCTACGAGTGGGCAACGAAGCTCGACGTGAAGGTTCAGGCAATCGCGCTACGCCCGATGAGTAATAAATGGGCTTCGTGTTCGACTGCCGGTAAGCTCAACTTCAACACGGAATTGTTAAGCTACGACCGTGAAGTTGCAGACTACGTGATTGTTCACGAGTTGCTGCATTTCTTTGTGCCTAATCATGGAAAGCTTTGGAAGAGTTTGATGCGAGCGCATTTGGGAGACTACGAAAAGGTCGCCGAACGCCTCAAGAAAAACGTTGGTAGAAACTCTCATCTCTCTTGGCAATGATGATCAGCTTGGCGAATTGGAGGTAAACTAACGATCATGGAACACAAGCTAACGATTACTGTCCCAGATGAAGTGTACGGACCCCTGGTTGAGGCTGCGGCAAGAGAAGGGCGCACGCCCGAAGAGGAGGCTGCCCTGCGCCTCAAAGGTTCCGCGCCAAAGCCGCCCCACGATGCTGAGGCGAGGGACTCGCAGGCAGGGCCCGATTCCTTTGAACAACTCTTTGGTTCCGTCAGTTTGGGACATCCGACAGGAGCAGATAACGAAAACATTGATCGAGACCTGGCGCGCGAGTATGCGGCGACGCACGAGGATGCCGACTGATGCTGCTCGATACATCCGGATTGCTTTGCCTGATCCATCGTGATGAACCACAGCATGAAGAAGCCAGGCAGCTTTACGCATCAGCAAGTAAACGTCTAACGCATAGTTACGTTTTGGATGAGTTTGTAGCGCTGGCCCACGCGCGCAAGCTGCCACGTTGGGAATCGTTGGATTTCAGTTCATCGCTTCTTGATAGTTCAGGAGTTGAGGTGGTTTTGGGTGGACGAAAGCTTGCATCGCGCGGCCTTGGAATTGCTTGGGGTGCGCCCGGACAAAAGCTACTCACTCTGCGACGCCGTGAGCTTCATTCTCATGCGTAGGAACGGCATCTCTGAAGCGCTTACTACTGACAGGCATTTTGCGCAAGAAGGGTTCGTGCGTTTGCTTGCTCCCCAGTGAGCGGAACGAAGGTCGTAGACCAGAGCCAACCTTTGGAGGATGCGGCAGTTTTTCGCCACTCACGCCGCTGACGAATTTCCCGCGCAAGCTGCGCGAGAAATGAAGCTGAACATTACGCCAAACGACCGGAGCGAAATTCTCGCGCAGGTTGCGCGAGAATTGTTGTCTGCGATTCCATGGTGGCACCACGTCGAGTAGCTGGCCAAGGTCAAGCAGCCCGCTGCCCGCTTCTATTACCTCCAAGGCGGACTGGAATTTCTGCACACCGTTGAGGGAAAGCCATGAGCGATGACCCAAAATCTCAATTGTTGCTTTATCAGACGAGCGACGGGCGCACGCGTTTGGAAGTCCGGCTGGAGAACGAGACGGTCTGGCTGACGCAGAGCCAGATGGCGGAATTGTTCCAAACCTCCGTTCCCAACGTCAGCATGCACATCCGCAACGTCTTCTCGGAAGGCGAATTGCAGTCTGCGGCAACTGTTAAGGAATTCTTAATAGTTCGACGCGAGGGGAAACGCCAGGTGTCACGCTCGGTGGAGCATTACAACCTCGATGTGATCATCTCCGTCGGCTACCGCGTGAAATCGCATCGGGGCACCCAGTTTCGCATCTGGGCAACGCAGCGGCTCCGGGAGTACATCGTCAAAGGATTCACACTGGATGACGAGCGCCTCAAGCGCGCCGGCGGCGGCAATTATTTCGAGGAACTGCTGGGCCGCATTCGCGACATCCGGTCGTCGGAAAAGGTTTTCTGGCGAAAGGTTCTGGAGATCTATGCGACGAGTATTGACTACGACCCGAGCGAAGAGGCGTCGCAGTTTTTCTTCGCTACGGTGCAGAACAAGATGCACTGGGGAGCACATGGGCACACGGCCGCTGAGATTGTGCATGACCGTGCTGACGCCACCAGGCAGAACATGGGACTTACCAATTGGCAAGGCGACCAGCCGGTTAAGGGCGAGGTGGCTATCGCGAAGAACTATTTGCTGCCCGAGGAACTCGAAGCACTCAACCGCATCGTTACCGCCTATCTTGAATTTGCCGAGCTGCAAGCGCTGAATCGCAAACCAATGTATATGCGGGATTGGATCGTCAAGCTTGATGAGTTTCTGCGCCTGGGCGATCGGGAAATCCTCACGCACGCGGGATCTATTTCTCATGAACAGGCATTGCAGAAGGCCGAACTGGAGTTCGAGAAGTTTCGGGTCCTGCAACTCGCCCAGACATCCCAAGTCGAGAAGGACTTTGACCAAGCGGTGAAAAAACTGGTCAGGTCAAGGAAACCAAAAAAAAGCGACTGATGCCCGTAACCGGCGAACACAAAACCGTTCAAGCTCGCATCCTGCACTATGCTCAGCAGATTGGCTGGCGCTATGTGGCGCGTGCTGAAGGCGAGACGAGGCGAGGGTTTGATTCGGATGGCACGACGGCCCAAGACAGCGCACGCTCGGCATCGCTCTACTTCGGCGATCTGCTTCACTCACAGGTCCTGGCGTTCAATCCTAAATACAAAGAAGCCGAAGGCGCGTTGATTGGCACCTTCCAACGCCTCAATTCCGACATCGCCGGCAATCGCGATTTCCTTACTTACCTACGCAATGCAGGAAAGTTCTTCTGTGCTGAAGAGAACCGCGAGTTGGACCTGAAGCTAATTGATTACGACGATCTCAATCGCCTGCCCGACAAGTGGCGCAACGTGTATGAAGTGACCGAAGAGTTCTACTTCAACAACGGCCACTACGGCACCCTCGAGGACGTGGTGTTTCTAATAAACGGCATTCCGGTGCTGGTAATCGAGTGCAAGAACGCTACCAAGGAAGAAGCAATCGCGCTGGGGATCAACCAGGTTCGCCGTTACCACACCGAGACGCCGAGGTGATCATGATCTTGACGTCACGCAGATTCTAAAGCTAGGGTTAACCGACGAGAGTCCTAATGTCGTGGTCGATAACAAGTCTGCTGGTCGAGGCGAAGAAGCATCACCGGCATTCAAATGACGAACGCTGTTAGTCGATAGGCGATGAAGAGACGCAACCAAATTCTAAAGCTTCTGCGAACGATCAAACCTTCTTTGCAATCGGAATTTCCCGTGCATCGACTCGCGTTGTTTGGCTCGTATGCTCGCGATGAGCAAAGCGCGAGTAGTGACGTCGATATCCTGGTTGAGGTGGATCCGTCGATAGGACTGCGCTTTGTCACCCTCGCGGAACGGCTCGAAGACTCACTCGGCGAGCATGTGGACCTTGTTTCGCGCAGGGGACTGAAGCCGGCCCTTTGGAAACAGATCGAATCCGAATTGATTGATGTCTAAACGTGATCCCCAGATTCTGGTCGCAGATATACTTCTCGCTATCGAGAAGATCGGCCGCTACACAGTTGGGATCGATCACGAAATGTTTCTGAAAGACGAGAAAACGATTGACGCCGTGGTTCGAAACATCGGAGTCATTGGCGAAGCTGTCAAGCAACTACCCGACGATTTCAAAAACGCCAACCCCGGTATTCCCTGGAGCCAGATGGGCGGCCTGCGAAATCGCATCGTCCACGATTACTTCGGTCTGGACCTGGAGATCATCTGGCAGGTTATTCGGCACGATCTTCCTCAACTAGAAGCCCTTATCCGCGCCCTCTAATACTGGTCCTCCGCTATGCCCACCTCCGGAGAACACAAAACAGTTCAAGCCCGAATTCTCCATTACGCACAGGAAATCGGCTGGCGCCTGGCAAAGTCAGGAACTGCCGCACTCACAGCGCAGAGAAGAGGCTGAGCAAATTGAGTTGGGAGTGGTGCATCCGATGCGCTAGACTGCTCAAGGAACGAAACCTGAGGCGCCATGAAATACAAGCTCAAGATTAAAGGATTGAAGACCCCTTCCGGAACGATCTCGATCAGGGCGCTCAAGGATTTGGTCGACACTGTCATCGAGTCTTCTGAGCGCGGCCTCCGTTTGGCCATTCAAGGCGAAAGCGTTAAGCGAGGAGCAATTCCTGCCTGGCTGGCTCGCTCATTGGATTTCACGGTGACCGGATTGGAAGAGGGATCGACAACGATAGTTCTTGATGCCCCGCGTTTGGGTGAAACCGCCCCGGAGCAGATCAAACAACAGGATCTTTGGTATTCGAAACCAAAGCCGGAAGACACTGCGCTCACTTTGCTCAGCAGATCGGTGAAGGACGCAGTGTCTGAGAATATGGAGAGCAACGCCTATGACAAGGGCGTGCTCGACGGCTTGCTCTCGTTTGAGTCTTTCTTCAAGACGTTTGGGGACAAGATCGTTGTACAGTCACCCCTTCGGCCGGCAGAGAATTTCTCTCTTAGCTGTAGCGAGCTTGAGCATGTGCGTCGTCTCAAGACTGAAACGCCAGAGGCAACAGCGTTCGTGATCTCTGGACAGTTCGACATGATTCAACACAGCAGCCGAAGATTTCACTTGTTGTTAGGCAACCGCCATGTAATTCCCGGCACGATCGATCGCGATATTCTCAATGTAGAGAACATGCGAGATTTTTGGGGAAAGAAAGTAACCATAAAAGGAATGGTCCACTTCAACCCTGGCCGCAAGGTCCGACTGCTTGAGGCCCAAACAATAAAGCCCGCTGAAGAGGGAGAAGAGATCTTTGAGAAGATGCCGGCCCCACCAAAACCGATGGCACTCTTTGAAACTGACCTGCACAAGCTGAGCGTTGGGCCAGCCCTTGAAGAAATCTGGGGCAAGTGGCCCGGAGATGAACCTATCGAAGAGCTTCTTGCCGCCCTTACCCCATAATCACTCGCACCTAATGGAAAAATTCGTTCTCGATACCGGCATTGTTCTCGGCTATGTTAGAAGTGCGGGTTATGCCGAATACGTGGAGAAGAAGTACGGACTATTCAGCCCACCCAATATTCCGATGATTTCAGTTGTGAGCAAGGGAGAGATCTATTCGCTGGCGGTTCAACTAAACTGGGGAGCGACAAAGCTCGAGGCGCTGGAAGAGCTTCTGAGAAAGTTGCCGATGGTGGACATCAATGACGAAAAGATTGTTCAGCGTTACGCCGAGATCGATGCGTACAGCTTGAATAGGGATCGAAAGCGTCCGTTGCCGGCGGGTCAAACTGCGCGCGTCATGGGGAAGAATGACCTTTGGATAGCCGCCACGGCTTCAGTTCTGAACGCAAAGCTGCTAACCACCGACCACGATTTCGACCACCTCGACAAAGTCCTCCTTGCGGTGATCTATGTGGACCAGAAGCTGACAGCAGCGGATGCTTAGGTTGCGCCTCATAACACTTCCTAGCATCGCCAGGACGGACATGAATCAGGCAACCCGAATTGTCATTCTTACTACAGGCGAGACGATCAAATGATGCGCGTTAACATCAAACCGGAACTCTTCAGCTGGGCGCGAGAGCGGGCGGGCTTGGATGTCGACGCGCTGGCGCATCGCTTTCCCAAGGTTGTGGCTTGGGAGCACGGCACTGCAAAGCCAACGCTCAAACAGGTCGAGGATTTTGCCAGAGCCACTCATACACCCATCGGATTTCTCTTTCTAAACGAACCGCCGGTGGAGACAATTCCCATCCCGGATTTCCGTACTATTCGCAACAAGGCTTTAGCGCGCCCCAGTCCCGACCTCCTGGACATGATTTATGTCTGCCAGCAGCGCCAGGAATGGTATCGCGATTTCGCGCGATCCGAACGAGTCTCGCCGCTTTCGTTCGTGGGTTCTGCGACGGTGAACAGCAGCGTCGAATCCACTGCGGAAACCATGCGGCACGCCCTGGGCTTTGATGTCGAAGAACGTGGCCGCATGCCAACCTGGAGTGATGCTCTGCGACTCTTCATCGGACAGGCTGATGAAGCCGGAATCATGGTGATGTGCAGTGGCGTCGTGCTCAACAACAACACTCGTCGTCTGGAGGAGGAGTTTCAAGGCTTTGCGCTTTCCGACAATCTCGCGGGAACGAAGTGATGAAGGTGCACAAACTGACCGGATGATCGGTAGCGTGATAGAATTGGGCGCAAGACTATGGCTTCGGAACCCGCAAAACTGAATGGCAAAGTCGTTAACGGCGTGGTCGTTTTCGAGAATGGTAGTCTGCCTGATGGAACAGAGGTTAGCATCGAACCGATTTCCGAACGGTCGGAAAGCGCAACTCCCAAGGATATTCGCAGTCTGAGCGAAATGCTGATGGGTTTCGCCGGTGTCATCAAAGACGATGACCTGCCTACCGATCTCTCTTACAACCTCGATCATTATCTTTACGGAACGCCTAAGAAGAGCAGATGACATGGTTGTTCGCTGATAGCGCCTACTACATCGCGCTCTTACTCGAAAGCGATCAAGACCATGATCGCGCGATTGAGATTGCCCAAACTTTGGTAAGCCCGATCGTTACCACTACGTGCGTACTCACGGAAGTTGCCAACAGCTTATCTGCCGTAAGACATAGACAAACTGTCGTACGCCTTATTGACCGGCTCCGCGCTAATGAGAATGTGCGCATCGTCAGCTCAGACGATTTGACGTTTATCAGCGGCGTGGATCTGTATCGCAATCGGCCGGATAAGGACTGGTCGCTTACCGATTGCATTTCGTTTGTCGTTATGAATCGCGAGGGTATAACGGAAGCGCTAACTGCGGATCATCATTTCGAACAGGCCGGGTTCAATGCATTAATGCGTTAGGACGTATCGTTAGAAGAAAAGGGAACACGTCTGCGCGGGGTAGGCCAGAACGAATGACTGATTGGCTGGAGAGAGGCAAGTGATGAGAAAGACTAATTTCGATCGATATCTCGATGAGCAGATGCAAGACCCGGCGTTTGCCGCTCGCCTTGAGGAGGCGGGCGAGGCATGGGAAGTGGCGTTGCAACTGACCGCGCTGCGGCAGCAGGCGGGGCTTTCGCAAAAGGAACTCGCTCGTCGACTAAAGACTTCACAGCAACACATCAGCCGCCTCGAGTCTCCCGGTTATGAAGGACACTCGCTGGCGAACCTGCGACGCGTCGCCGACGTACTGCACGCGCGAGTGCGTGTGACCTTCGAAACCGAAGAAACAAACGGCAAGAGGGGCAGTAAGCGCGTCACAGCTTCTCCCGCCGCCGGGCGCCGCAAGCAAAAGCGAGGTCAGGTGTGATGAAGCCGCTATCAGACACTCAAGAGATCGTTCGTCGATTCAACGAAGAGGAAATGATATACCAGCGCTTCCAACAGAAGCGTCTAGCGCGACGCTTGTCGGAAGTTGCTTCTCCATTGCCTGAGAATATCCTTGATTGCCTTGAGCTGATGGAAGCGGAACGCGAGGCGCGGGTCACCCAAGCGGTAGCGCGAGCAGGTCGCTTTTCAGGCGAAAGCACTAAGCGATGAGTGCTCAAGTAGAAATCCCAATCCAACCGGTTGAGAATCCCATCATCTGTAATCCCTATGATGAGCCGAATGATCACTGGTTCTATGACGAACACGGCGACGCAACACGTCCCGGGCATCGTAGACCTGCCGGCTATTGGTACAAGACTGAGCGCGTGAGCGCGGGCCAACGAGCGCTCTTTCTTAATGAACAGCGCGATCTGCTGGACTTGGTAAACCTCTTGCGCCAGGACGTGAAGCGCTGGCGAGAAGCTGGCTATCGCGGCGCGTCGAGTGTGACCAGGGACTTGCTGCGACACTGGTGGCGCTATGTGTCGCGGGCTGAAGCCGAGTTGAGGCGAGGGTTTGATGCGGACAGCGCGACGGCCCATGACAGCGTTCGTCCGGCGTCGCTCTATTTCGGCGATCTCCTTCACTCACAGATTCTCGCCTTCAATCCAAAGTACAAAGAAGCCGAAGGCGCGTTGATCGGTATTTTCCGGCGACTCAACTCTGACATCGCCGGCAACCGCGACTTGCTGACCTACCTCCGCAACTCGGGGAAGTTCTTCTGCGCCGAAGAGAACCGCGAACTGGACCTAACTCTTTTCACGATTTCATCGCCGATGTCGTCGGGCAGCTGGAGGAGGAACTCGGCGGCTCCTGATGGGCATGGCGGTCCATTCACCTCCCCCTTAAGCTAGGCCACACCATACCCACACCCGGCCCGTCTGCCACCACGACTTCCTGCTCTAAAATCACGACCCACGAAGAGCGCGAATACCCCCATTTGCTACCACCACCATCGTTAGCCACAGCCGGTGAGAAACAGGCGCTGTTCGACGGGCTCTCGAATGGGACGGAGACACGAGCCATGGTAGTGGACGGAACAGTCGTAATCAGTGAAGGCAATGTCAGTTTACGAGCGTCTACGGTCAGGCCTTCTACAATCTTCCGCGCCGCAAAGTGCGGAGAGGCTCAGCTTTTCCGGAGGCGGGATGGATGGGGGGTGTAGGGGAAGCCATGGGTCTTCCAGACTCGGCGGCAACAGAAATCTCTGGCTATAGTCTGCTCGTCAGATACCGATGAGCAGGTCTTTGAGATCTGAACCAGGCAGGATTTCAAAGGGCGGCCGGCCCTTGCAGAAAATACGGGCGCCACCGGACCCGTTCAATAGGGTAGTCCCTCCCTCAACCCGCATCATTGCACCTTCACGAAGGCCCACGACTGGCGTGTCGTTTTCTTCCAGGTATTGGAGCAGTCGTTCTTCACGAGTTTCGCCCATGTGAGTAGAGCTGGGATCCGGATCGAGGTAATGTGGATTGATTTGAAAAGGTACCAGGCCAAGTGCGTTGAGAGACGGTGGCTCCACTATGGGCATGTCGTTTGTGGTCCTGATTGTAGGGGCCGCGACATTCGAGCCGGCGCTGGATCCGATGTAAGCCATCCCGTTTTCAACCCGGGCCCGAATTAGAGGTAGAAGCTCGAATTCGTAAAGAGCCTTCAGTAGCCGGAAAGTGTTTCCTCCGCCAATGAAGATTGCCTCTGCATTATTGACGGCCTGCCGCTTGTCAGAATTCTGATGGAGAGACTCCAGGCCGTATCCCATGGCGGCAAACCGCTCTCGCGTTTTCGCAGCATAGCCATCGCGATCGGCGATCGCAAAAGGAACAAACAGAACCCGCTCAATCCTCCCGAGAAAATCGCGGATCTCAGTTTCAGCGTGATCGAGATAGTCTCGACCGTACAGTTTGGAAGTGCTAAGGAGAAGGAGTCGCTTAGTATCAATTGGTTTCATTTTGTCTCCCGCGGGTAGTGACCTGGAATTCGTTGGTTTGAGTCAACTTGCGAATCGCTCCTCGACAGTCGCCGCAAAAACTATCGTGCCCAGCAGGCCGATGACGGTGGCGGTCACAAAAGGAACTTCAGGGGCAATGTTCCACAATAAGCCTCCGGCGGCGGCAGCGGGTGTGATTGAAAGGCTGCGAATCAGGTAGTACAAGCCTACCGATCGAGCACGCACATCCTGTTGAGCAAAGTCCACGATCATCGCCTTACGAGCCGGCTCACCAATCTCGCGCAAACCACCGATGACAAACGCTACCATGAGCAGAGCGAAGCTCGAAGCTAAGACTACGGCGAGAGGGAATAGAGCAAAACTTACAAATGTCAGGATAACGAATGGCTTACGGCCAACGCGGTCCGCGATCTTGCCGGCGGGTAGATAGACCAGTATTGAAGTAATTGTTTGAACAGCGATCAGCGTTCCGTATCGAGCGGTGCTCAAGCCCTTCACATTGGTTACATAGAGAATTGTCAGCACTCCCGTCATACCTTCACACATCCGGATGATAACGTCAGAGACTAGCAAACGCTTCAATGCTGCGTGGAAAGAGTGCCACACACCGCGGATGTTGGTTGCTTGAGAAGGTCGTACTTCGATGTTAATTCGCCGAATGAGGAGCAGGGTAACAACGGCGAGGAACAGCGTGATGACTAATCCGGCACGAATCCCCCGCAGCGTGCCTAATTCAACTATCAGAACGCCACCGAGCAGCGGCGCAACGACGATCGGCACGCGCTTCATTATCGACTGGATGGTAAACCCCATAGCACGCCGCTCCGGCGGTAGTGAATCGCCGATGGTTGCAAAAATTGCAGGCGAGGCCATGCTCTGCCACGCCATGGCTAATGCGAGGCCGACGAAAAGCAGAGGCCAGGAGTTACTGAACAAATAAATCAGGTAGCCCGTTGAAGCGAGGGCGACAAAAACCAGGAACGCTCGCCGCCTTCCAACCCGATCTGCAAGCCACCCTCCCGGGTATTGGTAAACGGCATCGAAAAAATTCTCGGCAGTTCCAAAAAGGCCTATTACAGGCGTACTGGCGCCGAGCGCTTCGAGATACTTCGGCAGAAATCTCTTCCATAGCTCCTCGCCGAGCCCAAGCAGGAAGACAGCAGCTGATGCAATTGAGACATTTCTTTCGAGGCTGAGGTAGTCGGCAAGTTTGGCTCGACGGCTTGCAGGATCGTCCATCGTAGTTATTGGCGTGCTCGTCAGAACCACCTGCGTGAGCTGGTGGATCGTTCCGGTCTGACGGACCAACTTATGGTCCAGCGGTTAGATCGTTTCCGCCTGTCCGTAGAACAGATCAACTGGTGGAAGACTCACCGAATGTGAACGGGATGTAGCTTAGCTTAAGTGGCGGGAATCAAACAGAGGAAGGCTTTTACGCTGGGATTTTAAGAGACGATCCACGAAACGACACGAACTGGCACGAAATGCAGTTGGTGTAAATTTGTGTCATTTCGTGGATCGTCTCTCTCTCTCTCTCTCTCTCTCTCTACGGTTGTTTGAAAGTCCTTTGCCGTCTTGCTCTACGCCCTTATAGACGAGCTATTGAATCTCGGTCCTCAGGGACTCTTTCTAGGCGGCCTGCCTTTCGTCCATCGCCGTTGCGGGCTCGGCGCCAACGCGCTTCTTATTCTTCTTGGAATTCCTGATTGCGCTGATTGCCTCCCTCGAAAGGCTGAAGATCGAGCGCCGATTTTGGAAGATCACCTTCAACCAGGCACGCTTATTCATCTGTGGGAAGTAAATGCCGCGGAAGAACAACCGCATGATGAAATGAATCACGCGATAATTGATCGGGTGATCATTGAGCTCATTTATCACCTGCAGATTCCTCTCAGGACTATACGACCTGGACCATGCCTGATCCAATTCTATCTGCGTTTGAGGGATCGTCATCTTTAATGGCTCATGGGCCATCTGATATGGAGCAAACTCCAGCCAATGCTTCGGGCGCGTCAGGCGTCCTGCTGCCACTAGTCGATCGAAGAGAGGCGTTGCCGGGAAAGGCGTGAGTTGGCCGAAAACGGGTAATCCCGGCGGCCAGCTTTCTATTTGCTCGAGCGTGCGAGCGGCGACTCCCGGGGTGTCATTGTCGAGGCCAATAATGAAAGAGGTGATTGCATAGATGTTTCGCTTGGCAAGTCGATTTAGCACCGTGGCATATTCGGCAGGCTTGTTGAAGCTCTTGTTTACGTCCTTAAGATTTGCCGGGTCAATCGACTCCATGCCTATGAAAATCCACTTCCCGTCGGAGGCGGCAATCAGGTCGACTAGCTCCTCGTCGCGCAGAAGGTTGGCGCTGATCTGAGCTATCCAGGGAAGCTGAGCCTTGGCGGCGATGATATCTCGCAGCAGCGATTTTGTGCGTTTGATATTGATGGCGAAGTTGTCGTCTATGAAAAAGACAATCACCTGGCTGCGATTCGCGCGGGCGTGTTTTTTTAGTCGCAGCATTTCATTGACTACGCTCTCATTCGAACGAAACCGAATCGAGTCGCCAAAGAATCCTGTGACTGTGCAAAACTCGCAACCGTAAGGACAGCCGCGGCCGGATTCGATTGGAACCACATGAATCGAACCCCATCCCGAGCCTTGTTTCTCCAAAAAGGACCGCGCCATCTTCGGAACCATGTTGAATTGGTCCAGGTCCATAGTGTCCCAGGGAATCGAGGGATAAGGTTGGAGACTGGGCTTGCGTTCTTTCCCGGTTTCATCAAGCGGTGCATAGATTTCCTTGAGACATCCATTCGCCGCGTCTTCCACTATCCGCGGCCAGGTCTCGTCAGCTTCGCCGAGCGCAATTGCATCAGCATGGCGCGGCCCACCATCTCGACCGAGCGGCTCGTCCGGCACTTCAGTGACATGCGGTCCACCCATGACAACTGGAATTCCCGCCGCCCGAACCGCGTCCGCCATGCGGTAAGCCCGTGCCGCCATGCGGGTCATGGCGCCGATTCCCACCAGACCAATACCCTGCGCGCGCACAAAAGCCACGAGTTCCTCTTCATTCATTGGCCGCGCGTTGCCGTCGATTAACACTACTTCGTGTCCGGGCGGAGTGATTGCCTGAAGCAGAAACATCCAGAGGTGGGGCATAAAGTTGCGAGTCACACCGTTGTCGGGGTTATAAAGTAGGATTTTCATAAAACTTCTCGTTCTGACCGGGTCAAAGCAAACTTACAAGATGCCGTTGGACAGGTCTTTGAAAATAAAGGGGTGGACGAAAGAAACGAGGATAAGTCGTTTCTAATAATCGGGGCCGAAATATTCAGAAGCAGCATACCAGCTATGTGCGTTTGCGTACACACCCAGCAGCGCCATTTAAAGTTTTGCTTCAGCAAAAACCGCGTTGGAAGATAACACGGCTGGGGTCTTTCCCCTAGTTGTCGGCTTGGGCGGCAGTCTCCTGACTCCAATGGAGCTTCTCTACATCGAAGAAGGTGAGTTCAATAGCTTCAGTTCTGCCGAATATATCAACTTCGACTTTCAGTATCCCCTTCTGTGTGTTGATGGCGACGATTCGTGCCGTAAAGCTTTGGAAAGCTCCTACTTTAATGCGCACTTTCTCGCCTATTGAGAACTCGTATTGTCGGTTCATCGCAACCTCTCACCTCATCATTCACTACGCGGTTTGCTATATCCATGCTTTGACAACAGCTCCTGTCCTTCCGGGCCAAGCAGGAAATCTACAAACTGGCGGGCTTCGGTTTGTTTGGACGAATCCTTGACTACTCCCAGGGCCTGGTTGATAGGCTTGTGAGACTCCTCGTTAACTTCGATGTAAGTCCCTTCACCCGGCTTAACCAGCGCCAGGGGAATGAACGCAACCTCCGCATTGCCAGTCGCAGCGTATTGCTTTGCCTGAGAAACACTCTGTCCGTAAATGACCTTCGGTTCGATCTGGCTCCAAATGCTCAGTGCACGAAGACTTTCAACTGTTGCCTGTCCGTAAGGAGCAATATCTGGCTTTGCGATGGCGATTCGCTCAAACGCTTTCGCAGTTAAGTCTTCAATGCGCCCCGCTTGGAGAATGCTGCCGGGCGGTAACCACATTACAAGTCGTCCCCGTGCGTAAAGTGCTCGGCTTCCGGGCGTAATGAGTCCATTACGCTCAAGCAGGTCCACATGAGCGGTGTCGGCCGCCGCGAACAAATCGAAAGGGGCGCCATTTTCTATCTGCCTGGCGAGATCAGCGGTAGCGCCGAAGCTGAAGACAACCCGGATCCCAGTTTCAGTGGTAAACCGTGCGCCAATTTCTGCGAAGGCGTCGGTAAGGTTAGCAGCGGCGGCAACAACTAATTCGGAGTGGCCTGGATTGTTTTTTGACCACTGAGGATGGCAACTTGGTGAGATAAGTAACAAGCAAACAACCACAACCGTTCTCATAGTGGACATCTGGTGCTTAAAGTCTCCGCCCGCCGAAATGAAACGACCGGCCGCCATCATAAGCCGACTCTCTTTGATCTTTCCAGAGAAGGCAAAGGTGTGGTATAGACCACTACCCCCGCAACTGAACGCCGTCGTGCCCGTCCTTAGGTCTCGACGAAATTTGAGAGGCTTCGTGCCTTATTGAGGAAGCGTACATTCAAAATAGCGTTGGCGATGGGTTTCGCCCTCTCGGGGATCACTTTGCTCTGCGGTAGTTGTTTGCCAAAACCGGCTTCCGAAACCGGCGGCGGCATCAATTTGACGGTATATGGATTTTCGATCATGAAAGAGTCGCTCGAGAAAGGCGTTTATCCCGGCTTCGCTGCTAAGTGGAAGAGCGAACACGGCACCGACGTCAATTTCACATCGTCGTTCGCTGGCTCGGAAACTATTACCAACCAGATTCTCCAGGGTGTCAAAGCTGACATCGCAATCCTTTCAATCGAACGCGATGCGGATAGGCTCAAGCAAGGTGGATTCGTTACCTCTCACTGGCGCGCCCAGCCAAACAAAGGAATCATCAACAAGAGTCCCTTCGTTATCCTGGTGCGCCAGGGTAATCCCAAAGGCATTCACGACTTTGCAGATCTGGCCAAGCCCGGAGTGAAGTTGATTCATCCTGATCCGATCAGCTCGGGCGGCGCTCAGTGGTCGGTGCTGGCGATCTATGGCTCAGAACTTTTGAAGTCGGAAAAGCAGTCAGGCGAACCGGATCAAGCTCGCGCCTTGCAGACGCTGAGAGCTGTCTGGAAAAACGTAATCTCAACCCCCGGCTCGGCCCGCGAGGCGCGCACACAGTTTGAGACCGGCTTCGGTGACGCCCTGATTACTTATGAGCTCGAAGGCTTGTTGATGAAAGAAGGCAAAAAGACGCCGATGGAAGTTGTGGTTCCAGCATCGACCATCTTTAGTGAGCATCCGGCGGTTGTAGTGGACCGCAACGTCTCTACGGCCAAGCGGCCAGCAGTTGACGCTTTTATTCAATATCTTTCGAGTGAGGAAGCACAGCGAGCTTTCGTGAAATATCACTTCCGTTCAATTTCTTTTGAAAACTTGAACCTGGAAAATAAGGAGCTTGCTCACATAGGAATGCCGTTTACGATCGACTACTTTGGTGGCTGGGACAAAGCCTATCCGGAAGTGATTGAAGGAATTTTCAAGAACCAGGTACAGAGAAAGTAACATTGCCAATTGCCAATTGCCAATTGCGATTTGGCGGGCTCCATTGCGCACTGCCAGCGCCGGTAGCGATGAGTTGGTAAATTGGCAATTGGAAATCGGCAATCGGAAATGAATCCATGAGCTCACTCATCCCCACAATGCGTCATGTGCGTGGCTTTGACGTGGCGCGCCCGTTGAGCATCGGCATGCTCATATTCATGATGCTGCCGTTGGTTTTCTTGCCCCTGGCGTCGATATTCATTTTCGGAACGAGTACAGGGCTGGCGAGTTTCTGGGCGGCGTTGATGGCGCCTGAGGCCGTGTTCGCGCTCAAGCTTTCGATGGTGACCAGTTTTTGGGCCACAGTTTTCAATGTACTCTTTGGACTGTTGGCAGCCTACGTGCTTTCGCGTTACAACTTTTGGGGACGCAATGCCTTAATCGTGACCATCTCGCTGCCGACCGCCATTCCAACCGCTGTGGCAGGCTTTGCCTTGCTGCTCTTGTGGGGCCCCTACGGAATGCTTGGCCGGTTATTGAGGCCCCACGGGATTGAGGTCATGTTCACGGCCGGGGCGATCATTCTGGCAAATGTTTTCGTTACGCTGCCCCTGGCTTTTGGTGTTATCAAACCTGTGATTGACACGATGAGCCGATCACTTGAAGAAGCGTCGGCCACGATTGGCGCCACGCGGGTGCAAACCTTTTGGCACGTAACGCTACCTTCGTTACGGGGCGCCATCGTCTCTGGCGCGCTACTAACTTTTGCCCGCGCGGTTGGGGAGTTTGGATCAACGATCCTGGTGTCGGGAAATCTGGCCGGGCGGACGCAGACGGCGCCGCTTTACATCTTCGCGAAATTCAATGAAGGCCAAATCGAAGCTGCAAATGCAATTGCGATCGTGTTAGCTCTCTTTTCATTTCTGATTTTCAGCGTGCTGTTTTTTGCCCGGGATTGGCTTGATGTTGATTGAGAAGTGTCTAATATTTCCCAATTGGGCCGCCTGGACGCCAAGGGCGCCAAGCTGAAGATGTGAGAACTTTCGGAGGAATAAAAGTGGTGTCCCGTAGTTTGGCAATTCCTACTTTGCGACCTTAGCATCCTGGCGGTTCTTATTGAGGTGAGTTGCTATGGCTCAAGTAGCCAGAGTTATGGAAAACAAGGTGAATCCTGTTTCAAAGGAAAGGGTGACACCACAAGCTGCAGCCAGCGTGGTGGGCGTAAGCAAGTTCTTCGGCAAGACGAGTGTGCTCCAAAACATTTCGTTTGATGTCGCCGAGGGTGAAGCGCTGGTTCTGCTGGGTGCCTCGGGCAGCGGGAAGACGACGATTCTACGCATCATTGCCGGTCTCGAGCAGCCCTACACCGGGAAAATTATGCTTCACGGCAAGGACGTTACGGAGCTTCCCGCTCGCGAGCGTGGAGTGGGAGTTATCTTTCAAGCCTATGCGCTTTTCCCCAAGATGACCGTCGAGAAAAATATTGGCTACGGCCTGAAGATCAGGAAGCGCCGCCGCAAAGAGATCCGAGAAAAGGTCAATGAACTTCTTTCTTTGGTCCAATTGGAAGAGCATCGAAAGAAATACCCGTCGCAGCTTTCCGGTGGTCAGCAGCAGCGAGTCGCGATCGCCCGCACGCTAGCTTATGACCCTGAAGTGTTGCTCTTCGATGAGCCTTTCGGCGCCCTTGACGCGCAAACGCGAACTCACCTTCGACGCGAGATACGTGCTTTGCTTAAGAAGGTCAACGTCCCGGCAATTTTTATTACTCACGACCAGGAAGAGGCTCTGGAGTTGGGCGATCGCATTGCAGTAATCAACGTGGGCCACATCGAACAGATTGGCACGCCCAGCGAGGTCTACAACAATCCGGCCACAGAGTATGTAGCCACGTTTCTCGGCGCCGCGAATATTTTCGAGGGTGTTATTCGCAAGGATTACGTGGAGGTGGGCGCCACGCAGATTCCCGCCCGAATAGATGCGCAACGGTTTAGTGAGGGTCAACCTGTCAAAGTGATCTTCCGTCCCGAAGATGTTTCGCTAAGCAAAACTCAAGAGCTTCCAGGCGGTCGTAACTGTCTTTTTAGCGGCCTAGTTGAGGAGACCAGCTTTGTCGGTGCTTATGAACGGCTGCGTCTGAGAGTCGATCCAACCGGAGGCGGAGCTTGTGACGCAACCGATACACCCTTCTACCTGACGACGGAAACTCCCGAAAGCCAGACTGCGAAGCCAATCATCGCGACGAGACCGAAGCCGGAAACAATGACGGTCAAACTTCAGATCGGTGACCGAGTTTTTCTTGGGCTTACTTCTTTCACGATACTTCCAAAGGACATACCGCGAGCCCAAAGCTAAAGTAAAGCAAACTGTTAGTTTGCGATTGTGGGGGAGGCTGCCGGCTTGAGAGCCAACTACTCCTTCGCAAACTAACAGTTTGCTTTACTCAGCGCGGCAACGGCGAGCGAATGAAACTGGCGTCTTACGCTGTTGATGTTTACAAACGGCAGTTGGCGTGCGTGCGTTCGGTTTGTCAGGAGAATAAAGACTCGCTGGTTGTGTGAATCGAGCCAGCAGCTCGTGCCGGTGAAGCCACTATGGCCGAAGCTGTCCGCCGGTAGATCCGGACCCGCTGCTGAATCCTTAGTTGCCGCCAATTGCCAACCGATAGAGCGCGCTTCTTCCAATCCTTCCGTCAGGTTCTGGCTAAACAGCACGCAGGTTTGGGCCTTCAGCAATCTGCTTTGCTCAGCCAGGAACTGATTGGCCAGCACCAGAGTCTCCGTCGCAGCCGAAAAGAGCCCTGCATGTCCGGCCACACCTCCCAGAAAATTTGCGTTCCCGTCGTGCACTTCGCCCCAGACTAATCGCTCTCGCCAACTGGTATATTCTTCGAAGTCAGTCTGAGGCACGCTGTCGCGGCAGGTCCCACGTTCGTAGGCATTCCCCAGTTCGCACGCCGCAATTCCGGTTTGCATGGAACTCTCAGGGTTAAAGAATGTGCGCTCCAGGTCCAACGGCTGAAAGAGTCCTTCTTTCGCTAACTCAGCTATTGGCTTTCCCGTTAACCGCTCAAGCAGGAAACCCAATGTAATAAACCCCAGGTCGCTGTAGACGACGCGTGTTCCGGGTTTGTAATCCAATTCGAGATTGGCGATTTCCGCAAGGGTTCGCTCGCTGTCGCCTTTGGCAAGAATGTAAAGCGGACGCCACGCGGGAAGGCCGGAGCTGTGCGTAAGTAAATGGCGCACGGTGATTGACCGTTTATCTGTTCGATCAAACTCAGGCAGATAATTTGAAACTGAGCTATCGAGTGTGACCTCTCCCGTTTCAATTCGACGGGCACAGAGCAGCCCGGTAACTAAAGGTTTTGTGAGTGAAGCAAGATCATAGATCGTGTCGAGCGTTGCTGGGATCCTCTTAGGTTCAACAACTGCATTGCCCAACGCGTCGGCAAATCTTACTTCGCCTTGCTCAGCGACGAGGTAAACGGCGGAAGGGAAGTCGCCGGCGGCAATTCGCTCGGCGAGGAAGGACGATATGGCTGTTGCTGGCAACTTCATAGCAATCAAAGGGTTCTGTTAAGAGCGGGGGCAAACTCACCTTCCTGACCTGAGAAATAATCCGGCGTCTGGTTCTGCCCACCTTGAAAGGCATTCAAGGGAACGGTTGCCGCTACAACCCGAGGCAGCTCATGGTCAGGAAGGCGGGCTTGACCCCGCTCTTAGTTACTGAGAACTTCCGCGAACCGAGCCAACCTGAACTTTCGCGGCGTGTTCTTCGATTCGCTGCAATGCGCGCAGGGCCAGAGCAAGTGCGTTCCTGCCCTCAGATCCCGAAACGGGCGAGGGCAGTCCGTCGCGGGCGGCCTCTATAAACGCGAGAATCTCAGCGCGCAATGGTTCCACATCAATGATGTCCAAATTTTTTGTCTGAACGCCTGGCCACGCGCCATTGGCGCTGGGCGGCGCCAGACTGCTGATGGTTGCATGGTTCGTGCTGTAATCGACGGCGACATAATCGTGCGGCTGAAAGAACCGCATTTTCCTGATCTTTTCTGTGCCCACTCGCGAGGCTGTAATATTTGCCACGGCGCCTGAAGCGAACTCAAGACGTGCGTTGGCAGCATCGACCTTGTCTGTAAGGATTGGAATGCCGACAGCATGCAGGTTGGTAACTTCCACATCCTCGCCCACCAACCATTGCACTACATCTAGATCATGGATCATCAGGTCAAGCACAACGTCAATATCCAGTGATCGCGCCGTAAACTGGCCCACGCGATGAATCTCGAAGTAGACCGGGTTGCGTACGTGAGGGCGCAACGCCACCAGCGCAGGATTAAAGCGTTCTAAATGTCCAACCTGCAAAAGTGTTCCACCTTTCGCCGTCGCCGCGATCATACAGTCAGCTTCAGCGAGCGTGCGCGCAATTGGTTTCTCAACCAGCACATGGATTCCTGCCTCCAGCAGCCCACAGGCAATTTCGCAGTGCGACACGGTCGGCACTGCCAGACTAACTGCTTCTACCTTGCCAACGAGTTGGCGCCAGTCTGTGGTCCATTCGACTTTTCGTTCAGACGCAATCCCGCTGGCAGTTTGCTCATCGACGTCGCAGATGGAAACAAACTCGGATACGCCTTCGGCGGCCAGGTTAGAGTGGATGCGAGCATGCTGCCGGCCTAAATGGCCCACTCCGATCACTGCGGTACGTAGAGTCATAGTCAGTCGTTCAGAATGCGGTCGGCTCTTTGCGGGAGACCTCCCAGTTTGAAGTACCGCCTTCAGGCGGAAGGTTCTGGCCCATGAAGCTACGCCGCCTGAAGTCGGTACTCCAAACTTAGGCTCAATGCAGGTTCTTGTTGAAAAAATCTATTACGGGGCGATCGTAGTTTTCTCCCTGTTCGCCCGTGGCCGAGGACAGCGTCAAGCCGGTGACGGGCAAATCGAGTTTTGTTTCCTGATTGGCCGGGTTCGGAAAACACTGTACGAGGGATGACGTCGAGTCGCGGAGAGAACTATTGTCTGCGCCGGCTAGCAGTAGGACTCGCTGAGTCGTAAGACTCTTCGCCAGCGCACATGACGACTTGTTTTCATAGTGACCGAGGAAATAAGCACGTGTGGCAAGACGAGCCAGCGAAAGCAGAACATTATTATTAATGCCGACATCGGTAATCACCGACGCATTCACCAACGCATCCGCGTCGGGTGGAACCGAATCCAGAACCAGAACCTTGACGCTCGCGTCCGAACTCGCCGCGCGGAGAGCCACATAAGCACCCAGCTCCACTCCATAAACCCCAACAGCTTCTCCGACTAACGGGCTCTCGCTATAGCCCTTCAATGTGCGCAGGAAGACCATAGCAGCCAGTAGGTCATCCCCTTCCTGGCTGCCAAAGCTGGTAGCACTAACCGGCGGGTTCAGTCCATGTCCTCTGAGATCGGGCCACAGGATTGTAAAGTTGGTAGTTTCGTTCAGCTTGATGCCCAGATTGAAAAGCCATGAGCGGTCGCCGCCGTATCGATGTAAAAGAACAACGGAGGGCGCCCCTTCCGCGCCTCGCAACAACCAACCGCGAGCCATACTGCCATCACGATTTCGCCAGGTTTCATCAGTTACTTTGAGCGCCGAGCCACTAATTTGAGAAAACGATTGGGGAGTGACGAAGTATGCCTGACGCGGCGGGCGAGTAATTCCATAGACAATGAAAGCTAGCGCGATCACGGCGGCAACTACCACCACAAGCAGAATTGGTAGGAGTGCCTTAAACAGCTTTTTGCCGGTTCGGCGTCGTCGAGCCATGAGATAAGGGATGCTGGATGGGGGATGTTAACGGAACCAGGAATAACTCCCGGCCCATTTTTCAAACCAGCTCATCGCAACATCCTCGACTAATTCCTTTCTCGTGCAATGCGAGCATAGTCCTGCGGAGTGTTGATGTTATCAAATAAACTATTTGCGTGTTCCAAATCCGCAAGCTCACTAAACAAGACCCAGCGCGTGTTCACAGATTGTAGCAGAGCGATGGGTTTTCGCTCGCCACTATTGATCAACTCCTCAGCACGGGCCAGGCACGGCTCGAC
>JBPCKD010000098.1:0-5214 GCA_051004635.1 Pyrinomonadaceae bacterium | reverse complement strand
GCGGCTGGAAGATCGAATGGGTTCCATGCCGGCAGAAGTACTGCAGCGCAGAGACGTGGAAAGATGGTCGATCCAGGAGAATGCCGGTCATCTGCTGGACCTCGAGTCACTGGTCATGGAAAGGCTTACCCAATATTTGGCAGGCGCTACCGAGCTTCATGCCGCAGACATGTCAAACCGCAAGACTTATGAGGCGGGCCACAACAGTGTTCCGGTCGGTTCGATTTTGAGCGACTTTCGTGAACAGCGAATGCAGATCGTTGCTCGTCTTGATGGTTTGGATGCGGAGATGTTTGCCAGGAGTGCGTTTCATCCGCGCCTAACAGTGCAGATGCGCCTGGTTGATATGGTGTTTTTTCAAGCCGAACACGACGATTACCACCTCGCGCGGATCAGCGAACTGATACGGGTCTTTTTGAAGTAGGTCGATTTGCCAATCCGTTAAGAGCAACTATCGGAATCGGACGCGCCAATAACGTTTTGCTAAAGAAGATCCTTAAGTGAGGGCGGTTAAGCCCTATCAAATTTCACGCAAAATTAGCTAGGCTAAGATTGTTGTGTTTGCCCGGTATGTCGAATATTATGTCGTTTCGTTGAGTTGGCACATTGTTCGCGACACCTCTCCTATAGCCCAAAGCGGGGGCTTGCCCTGACTGTCCTCTTTCGAAGCGGCCAATGGAATCGAATTAAGACTCGCCTCATAACGGCACTTGAGGTTTGCGGAATTACCATCACTGTTCACAGCCTATCTTAATTGGAGTTACTGCAATGAATCGAATTGCTCTGCTTGTTTTCGCCCTCTCCCTACTCTGCGCGAATGTTTCTGTCCTGGCCCAGGCCGAGTCGCCCCTCCTGCTACGCAATCCGTCAATCAGCCGGGAACAGATCGCTTTCGTCTCAGCCGGTGACATATGGATCGTCGGGCGCGAAGGCGGCGACGCACGTCGCTTAACGGCCGGCACCGGCATCGAAACCGATCCTATTTTTTCTCCTGACGGGAGGCAAATAGCCTTCACGGGTGAGTATGACGGAAACACCGACGTCTATGTCGTCGAAGCAGCAGGTGGCGTGCCGCGCCGTCTGACTTATCATCCGGGCGTAGACTCGGTTACTGGCTGGACGCCGGACGGTAAGAGCGTGCTCTTCCGCTCGCAGCGCGACAGCTACACTTTCGCGCCGCGGCTTTTCACGATGCCGCTCGCTGGCAGTTACCCGAGCGAGGTGCCACTTCCGCAGGCGTCCGAGGGCCGTTATTCGCCGGACGGTAGGCGTATGGCTTACGTCCCAGTGCTACGCCCTTTTGGTCAGTGGAAGCGCTACCGCGGCGGGCGCATGACGCCCGTTTGGCTCGCCAACCTGGGCGATTCCAGCATCGAAAAACTGCCGCGTGACAATTCAAATGACTTCAACCCGATGTGGTTTGGCGATAAGGTCTACTTCCTCTCGGACAGAAACGGCCCAGTCACGATTTTCTGCTACGACACAGGGTCGAAGAAGGTCACACAAGTTGTGAAAAATACCGGACTCGACATTAAATCTGCTGCGGTCGGGGACGGAGTGATCGTCTATGAACAATTCGGCTCGCTTCACACGCTCGATCTGAATTCCGGAATGGCCAGGCAAGTTCCTGTACGCGTCGCGGGCGATGTTGCCTCAGTGCGGCCGCGCTTTGTCAAAGTCGCCGGCAACATACGCAACGCGTCCCTTTCGCCATCGGGCGCGAGAGCTGTTTTCGAAGCGCGCGGCGAAATCATGACTGTGCCGGTCGAGAAGGGCGACGTGAGGAATCTGACGAACACGTCTGGCGTTGCCGAGCGCGATCCTGCCTGGTCACCTGATGGAAAGTGGATCGCATACTTCTCTGACGAGTCTGGTGAATATTCGCTCCACTTACGATTGCAGAGTGGAATGGGCGATGTGCTCAAAATCAACTTAGGCACTCCCCCATCGTACTTCTACTCCCCCGTCTGGTCACCCGACAGCAAAAAGGTCGCGTATACCGACAAGAGACTGAACCTCTGGTATGTGGACGTGGAGCGTCGAACGCCACCGGTACGTATTGATACAAATTCCTACGACAACCCGTTCCGTGTGATGGATCCTGCGTGGTCGCCCGATTCGCGTTTCATCACATACACAAAGCAACTCAGGAATCGCCTCGGCACGGTCTTCATCTACTCGCTCCAAGACAACAAGAGCCGTCAGGTCACGGACAACATGAGCGACGCGCGCTTTGCCCAGTTCGACAAGGATGGCAAGCATCTCTACTTCACCGCAAGCACCAACTCGGGACCGACTTCGGGCTGGCTTGATATGTCCAGCTTCGGACGTCAGGTGACCCGCTCCATCTACATCGTTGTTCTGCGCAAAGACCTTCCTTCTCCGCTTGCACCCGAAAGCGATGAGGAGAAGATTCTCGAAGAACAGAAGACAAACAATCCCGAAGAGAAGGGCGAGCCACGACCAGGACCATCGCCTTCTCCCACCCCTGATCCACTTGCCGACTCCGCACCCGACTTGACGGCTGACACTCCTGATGGTCCCTCCGCTGGAACAGTTGAGTCGCAGTCTCAAGCGCAGGAATCGGGTCAAGCTACCCCCACTCCTGCCGCAGGACGCGCCGCGAACAAAAAGCCCGATCCTGTTCGGATCGACTTTGAAGGTATAGACCAGCGTGTCCTGGCGCTGCCGATTCCGCCGCGTAACTACATCGGCCTGCGGGCAGGCAAACAGGGGACGATCTTTTTTGTTGAGAGCGGGCCCGCGCCTGCGGACACCCCCGGAGCCATCCTTCACCGTTTCGACCTGTCGAAGCGCAAAGTCGAGAAGGTCTTAGAAGGTCTGGCTTCCTTCGACCTCTCCGCCAATGGAGAGAAAATGCTTTATCAGCAGAGTGCCCCTCAGGCCGCTCCGGGAGCGACAGCCGGGCCGGGCGGCCGGTGGTTCATCGTGTCGGCAACGCAACCGTTGAAGCCGGGCGAAGGCCTAATTAATACGAGTGCCATGGAAGTGCGTGTTGACCCGCGCGAAGAGTGGCGGCAGATGTATCGCGAAGCATGGCGCATTCAGCGGGATTTCTTTTACGACCCAAACTACCATGGGCTTGACATAGCGGCCACAGAGAAGAAGTACCAGCCGTTCTTGAATCAACTTTCACACCGGGCTGATCTCAACTACCTGCTGCAAGAGGCGCTCGGCAACATGGTCGTCGGGCATCACAACACCTCTGGCGGTGACCTGCCCGAGCCGACGCGCGTCACGGGCGGTCTGCTTGGAGCCGACTACCGCATTGAGAACGGGCGTTACCGTTTCGAACGCATCTACAGTGGCGAGAACTGGAACCCCAATCTGCGTGCGCCCCTCACGCAACCCGGCGTTAACGTTCGCGAAGGCGAGTACCTGCTCGCCGTCAACGGTCGCGAACTTCGTTCCTCCGATAACATCTACAGTTTCTTTGAAAGCACGGCGAACAAATCGGTCATCCTCAAGGTCGGAGCTAACCCCGCAGGCACGGGCGCTCGGGAAGTCACGGTGGTTCCGGTCGCCAGCGAAACGGGACTTCGCAACCTCGCTTGGATCGAAGGCAACCGCCGCAAAGTCTCGGAGTTGACTGGCGGGCGCGTCGCCTACGTCTACCTACCGAATACCTCGACCGCCGGCTACTCGAATTTCAATCGCTATTACTTTGCCCAGATAGACAAAGACGCGGCCGTCATAGACGAGCGCTTCAATGGTGGTGGCACCGCCGCCGATTACATCATTGATTACATGCGTCGCCCGCTGATGAACTACTGGGCAACGCGCGAAGGCGCGGATTTTACCACCCCCGTCGGCTCGATCTATGGTCCGAAGGTGATGATCATTGATGAGTACGCAGGCTCGGGTGGTGATGCTCTACCCTGGTATTTTCGACGCGCGAAGATCGGCCCCCTGGTAGGCAAACGCACCTGGGGTGGACTCGTCGGCATCTACGATTACCCGCAACTAATAGATGGCGGCAACGTCACTGCACCGCGCGTCGCCTTTTATAGCCCGGAGGGTGAGTGGGATGTAGAAAACAACGGCGTCGCACCGGATGTAGAGGTCGAGCTTGACCCGAGAGCATGGCGGCAGGGGCATGATTTGCAACTAGAAAAGGCAGTTGAAGTCGTCATGGAAGCCCTGCGCAAAAACCCGGCGCCTGAGCCACGTAAACCTGCTTACCCAAATTACCAGAGAGCGACGAGAGGGCAGTAACTCACGACGCGGCCATGCTGCAAAACAAACAGTTTCACGCAAAGGCGCAAAGTCCAGTCAGATCTATACTTCGCGTCTTTGCCCCTTTGCGTCTTTGCGTGAAAATTCTTGCTGAGAAACATTTCTGCGTTCTTGTTTGACCGATCTGATACGGAATTCGTTTTAAAATAGGTCTGCTTCAGGAGCAACCAATGCGAAATAGAACGTGCTTGCTAGGTCTTATTTATCTTTGCTTATTACCAGCTACAGCCCCCGCACAGGAATCGCTCGATGCGCTGATCGGCCGCGAGATTAACTCGCTCGTCGAGACCTACAAGATGCTCCATGCAGCGCCGGAGCTTTCCCATCGCGAAGAGAAGACCGCGACCTTCTTCGCTGGTCAACTTCGGGCTCTGGAATATAAGGTGACCGCGCGCATGGGCGAATTTGATCGCCCAGAGTGGGTCGGCTATGGCGTGGTGGCGGTGATGAAGAATGGCGATGGGCCTACAGTGCTTTTAAGGACCGACTTGGATGCTTTGCCGGTGTCTGAGAAAACTGACCTTCCATATTCGAGCAAAGTCAGAACCAAGAATGACGCTGGACAGGAAGTGGGTGTAGTGTACGCGTGCGGTCACGATATTCATATGACCGCCATGCTCGGCACCGCGCGGATGCTCTCCTCGCTGAAAGATCAATGGCGGGGAACGCTGATCATCGTCGGCCAACCGGCAGAGGAGACCATCGATGGAGCTAGAGCCATGGTTAAAGATGGTTTCTTTACCCGGTTTCCGCTGGCCGACTTTGCAATAGCTCTTCACGATAGTCCTGACTTTGCGGCTGGCACGGTGGGTGTAGTGCCTGGGTACGCACTCGCTAGTTCAACGAATCTGGATATCAAGATTCGCGGTGTTGGTGGGCATGGTTCCAGACCGGAGTCAGCAAAGGATCCGATTGTGCTGGCGGCGCAGATTGTGCTGGGCTTACAAACAATTGTCA
>JBPCKD010000097.1:0-31584 GCA_051004635.1 Pyrinomonadaceae bacterium | reverse complement strand
CTCTGGGCTGACATCTATGGTTCTTTCCTCCCACTGTTTTAGTGGAGGCCATGATGTCTGCTCCGTTTGGAGTTGCTCCAGCGTTAGGCGATGAGTCGCTCAACCAGGACTTGAATGAGTGCTCACGGTGGTCCGGGATGGTGCTCACGATGCCCGGAACGGTGCTCACGATGAACCGGAATGCTGCTCACGATGGCGCCGGAATGGGTGCTCACGATGAACCGGAATAGGTGCTCACGATGGCCCGGAATACGCAGATGGACCCAAAGAGAATTTGAATATGTCGTTGCCGATTCTGGGATCGGGGTGTTGGAAAGCTTAAGAAAGAACACCTACTATTCGGATCTTGACGATGCAGGTAAAGCCCTTGAAACGGCCGTTCAAGAGGGCGAGTCTCGCCACGGCCACAACGTGGGTCGGGGACTTGGCTTCCGCGATCTACTCAAGAACATTGCGAACAGGAATTCCTTTCTTCGATTCCGCAGCGGCAATTACAGCTTGGTAATAGATGGGACACAAAACCCGCTAACGTGGAACACTCAGCTTTGCCAGAGCTTCAACGGACTCCTAATCTCAATAATTTCTAAGCAAGTGCAATAGCAAATAAAACAGACCGAGCTTGACAAAAACGCGGAGTCTCATTACGCTCACGTCATGGAGGTGAGGATAGTGACGCAAATTCTTTCACTTTTTGTACTTGGGAATGGCCGCAAGGTTTTGGCTGGAGCCATTCCCGGTAAATCAATGCTCGGGAAGTTGATCACGGCGGTACGGCCGCCTACAGCGCCTGAGCCTGTGTTGGTAAGCTTCGACCGTGTAGATGCCGCGACAGGCAGCTTCCTTCGTGAGGCGGTTTTCGGGTTTCGTGACTACTGCACAAAGACCCAACCAAACCTCTATCCTGTCGTTGCGAACGCCAACGAGGTGATCGTCGATGAGTTGGAGTTTCTACTAAGACTGAAAGGAGACGCTCTGTTCACCTGTAATGTGGACAAGCACGGCAACGTCAGATCCAGTCAAATAATCGGCCAACTGAATGATAAGCAGCGGTTGACTTTTGACGCAGTCCTTGCAGCAAGAGAAGCAGACGCCACGACCCTGCAAAGCAAGTATGGACAAACCGAGCAAATCCAAATCACGGGTTGGAATAATCGACTTTCATCATTGGTGGCTAAGGGCGTTCTGATGGAAATCAAAAAGGGGCGTAGCAAGGTCTACCGACCCGTCTTGGAGTAAAGCTATGGGTGTCGATTACATGAACAAAATAAAGCTCGGGTGGAGAAAGGGTTGGTCGCGCGAGCGCGAGAAGTTACGCATAAGGCAACTTTTCAACGCTGAGCCGAGTCGGGCGCAAACGATCGATGTGGTGCCTTTCAGGCTGTCTGATTTTCGCGAAGGCGAGCCTTACGAGGTGCAGCTTGAATACGAGCGACTCTTCGTCTACAGCCAAGGACGCAACATTGGAGTATGCAAGACACCGCCACGCGCCTTGCTTAGCGAGGTTGAAGCATTAGGCGGAAAAACGCTTGGGACTGTCCGAACAAAAGGGAGCGAGGAACGCGTAGAGGTGACGGTGCTTTTGCCGTCGCATCTCCAGAAAGGAGCTGGTCATAGTGAACACGTATCGAGAAAGCCTGCCGCTTTACCACAACGATAGCCAGCCGCTAAGCCTTGGGTGTCTCGGTTGCACAGACAGGGTTCAGTGTGGCGGATTGTACACATCTGAGTCTCTATTTGATTGCATGAGCTTTTGTTGTTGTGTTAACGGCTCATCGGATTACTCGAAATGTCAGTTCGTCTGTCGTCGGAATGTTGAAGACTATGTTAACCGGCACATCGAAGTTAACGGTTGGGGCTTCGAGAACATACCTAGGTCGGCTCCTCTAGCTTATCCTAGCCTACCTTCTGTCGTTCCATTGCTTTATGGGTCTTCCTGTCGAATTGACCACCTAAATGCGGAAGCTGTTGCGCTACCTCTAGAAAAGCTGTTCGACCACGCCACCGGACGGCTGAAGTTTTCGACAAAAGAGGAAGTTGCTCGGTCCTTTGGCTTCGATCCCACAGCAAGTCTGTTAATAAGCGGAGTTGGTCAAGACCGTTTGATCGAGTACTACTGGTCTCATAGACGGGCGGCCGAACTGCCTGCGCAACTCACCGCATTGCAACCTGCGCTAATTACTGTTCCGAACTACAGTCTCTTCCTGGGAGTGCCACGGGAGGACAACCTGTACAGTATGAAACGAATTGCGATCTGTTGGAGCGAGCTTGTCAAGAACAGATTGCCGACATCGCTTCACGTGAATGCTAGAACGGATACCGACTGGGAGCGCTGGACTGCTTTTGTCGCTGAGCGAGATGAAGTCCGATCAATTGCGTACGAGTTCGCTACCGGACCCGCCTGTATTGAGCGTGGAAAGTGGCATACAGAGAAGCTCGTTAGGTTAGCGTCTGAAGTTGGTCGGGATCTTCAAATCGTGCTACGGGGCGGATATTACTATCTTCCGCAGATCTCTGCAGCCTTCTCCAAAGTGGTATTCGTCGACACCTCTTCCTTTATGAAGACGATGAAGAGACAACACCTAGATTGGACTCCTGGGGAAAAGAAACATTGGCGTTCAGCGAAGACCGAGAGGGGAGAGCCTTTGGACGGACTTCTTCAGAAGAATGTAGATACGTTCCGGGCAATGATTTCTCCGCAACTGCATAAGGGCCAGTTTGCCCTTCCGTTTTTAGAGACAGGTCTGTTGCATTAGTGAAATTCGTCTTCGCATTTGGCGCATTACATTGAGAGTGACAATGACAACGCCCCGGCCGTCACAGGTTGAATGCTTGGGCCGCGGTAAAGATGCTAAGTGGGAAAAGACGGCGAATGTAAATTGGGTAATAACTAGTTAATTGGGTAAATGAATTGGGTAATTTACTAATTCAGGGTTAAACGCCAAGGCTTCAAGGAAAGAACTTCGTGCGAATCTGCAAAATAGAGCTAAGCAATTTTCGCGGTATCAAAGCTGGCTCGGTCGTTCTTCCTCCTCACGCTGTTTTGCTGGGGGCGAACAATACCGGCAAGTCAACGATTGCCGAAGCGCTGGCCTTACTAGCGGGCAGAGAGCGAATGACCAGACCCTTGAGTGATTGGGATTTCTATGGCGGCGCGCCTGAACCAGAAAGCCGCTTTTATATCATTGCCACCATCACCGATTTTGGTGATGGATCGAGCACCGATCCAACAGACTTTCCGAGCTGGTTTGCTGGCGATTCAGCACGTCCAGTTTGGTGGGATGAAACGTCGTCAACGCTTAGCAATGATGCCGACCCGCCCACCGGCACAAAGCTAGCTGCCCAGATAGCAATGGCCGGGCTTTACGATGACGAAGCTTGTGACTTCGAAACACGTCGCTTTTTCTACGACGGACCCTGCGACCCATTTACTGAGGATCATCGACGAATACCAGTCAAACTCATGCGCGACCTTGGCCTATTCCTGTTACCTGGAAATCGCGAGTGGGAGCATCTGCTCGCATTCAGCTCCTCTAGTTTCCTCAAGTTGTTGCGCGAATACGATGCGGTTCCTGGTAGAAGCATTGAAACACTGAAGAACGAACTAAGGGCGCCAACGACGAAAATTGAAGAACAAGATCCATTTAGGGAAATTCTGAGTTCGGCGGAACAAGAGCTGAAGTCCTTTACGTTGGTCGGAGACGCGGGGCGGCTCGTCTATCGACCAACTTCGCTTGATGCTCTATCTGTCTTGCGCAGTCTTGTCGCTCATGTGGATCGTGGTGCGGATGGCTATCTACCGCTTGCTCGACATGGCTCAGGCACAGTGTCGTTACAGGCGTTCTTGCTTTTACTTGCTTTCGGAAAGCTTAGGAAAGGGAAAGGACAGAACTTCATTCTTGTAGCGGAAGAACCGGAGTTACATCTGCATCCGTCTTTGCACAGCCGACTAGTCCAAAGAATTCGAGGAGCCAGTACCCAATCCGTGATTACTACTCAATCTCCAAATGTTGCCGCGTGTTATCAACCTTCAGAGGTTATATTCGCCAGAAACGTTGACGGCGAGCTTCAGGCGCGTCGGATGAGAGACGAACCAATATCCAATATTGCGACGAATAGCATTCGAAAACTCTATTTGCGGTTTAGAGAGAATGTGTATCAAGCCTTAATGGGAGGAATCGTTGTCGTTCCAGAAGGTGAACTTGATTACCAATGGCTGCATCTTTGGCAGAGAGTAGCAGAAGCTTCTCCGGATGTTGCTGCTCAATTTGACCTCCGACCAGTGAGTATCATTCCCACGTCTGATGCCGCTGTCGTCGCAACATGGACCGAAATTGCTCAATTCCGACCGGACGTGGTCGCCTTCGTTGATGGAGATTCTACTGGCATCACCTATGCGAACCAACTAACGTCACTGACTCCACCTCCGAAACGCACCATCCGCTTAGGAACTGATGGCGAGATCGAACACCTTTCGGCCTGGATTATTGAACCAGCTTTGGCTAATCCGGGGCCGACATTATCGAATTTGTTGCCAGATTCGAGGAAGCGCTCGATTACAGACCTGTCGAGTGCATTATTCGGGAGAAAGAAGGATCGGGAACTTCATGAGAATCTGGCTTGGGAGGCCCTTGAAAACAGTCAGTGCGCAATTCGAGCAGGCGAATTTGTAAACGATATAGCGGCGATCGCCTCGGGCCAGAATCCATCTAACACGAATTGGTCAACCGAGACGCCAGTCCTGGGTTCGCAACTGTTCGTCGCTAATCATATATCCAAAGCCTAAAGATGAATGGTCCGATTCTGATCACTGGGTACGCAGGAACCGGCAAGACCACTCGTGCAATGGGGCTGGTGGAGGAGCGTGTGACGGCGGCGGCAGCACTGGAGCACCACAGCCTCTTGGGCATGTCGTTTATGCATGGTGCGCGTCGCCGACTGGACCAAAAACTGGCGGAGGTCTGTGGCATCTTCCCTTATCGCGCTACCACAATCGACGCGTTTGCGCTTTCAATTCTAAATCGGTGGCGAACGTCCCTGGGCTTTTCGAAACCCTTTTCACCGAAAACGGGAGACGGAGATCTCGCTGAGGGGCTTTTTGAGGTCCAAGCAAGTTTCGATAGGATTCGAAGCGAGGCAGCCAAACTTCTTTCGACGCGAACAGTGGGCAGGCTAGTAGGACTCTCGTTTCCGCTGATAGTCGTGGATGAGTTCCAAGATTGCCAAGGTCATCAGTTGGAAATTGTGAAGGCTTTGGCGAATCACACACAACTGTTGCTTGCGGCAGACGACTTCCAACTGCTCAACCCGATCGGCTTAGATTGTCCAGCCGTTGAATGGGTTCTAGAACTTGAGAAGGAAGGGAAGGCAGTAGTTGAGGAACTCACGACTCCTAGGAGGACGACGAATCACGCGCTTCTGCAAGCGGCGCGTTGCCTTCGAGACAACCAGCGATCCAGTGTGACCACAGTTCCAGTGATTTGCTGTCCTAGTTCTCCGCCTGCGGCCTCATGGATAATCAGAAACATAGCGATGCCGCCATTCCGATGGAAGGGAAGTTGTGCGGTCGTTTCACCCACCTTGGATTCGTTTGTTAAGAAGACGCTGGAATCTTGTAACACCCAACTTCTAAAGAAGAACCTACCGGCTGTTAGGTTCAATACTGAGATTTCCCAGGAGAGTGAAATCAAAGAACTTGCTGAGATTTTGGGAATTTCCGCCGGGGCATCTAAAGATTGGGCTCAGAACAACGCGAACGACTCGCCATTGGGACAACACGTTATCGACCGAGTCCGGCATTACTGTCGGTTACGCGGAATCAAATCCATTCCAGAGAGACTTATCCTCGCATTTGCCGAAAGAACTGTTAGCACGCAGCGTGCTTATGGGCACAGAAGCTCAAATCGTACCGTCAGTACGATACACGGTACTAAGAACCGCGAGTTCGAGAACGTTTTTGTTCTGTGGAACTCTCACACTGTTGGACGGTGGTCAGTAGACGAACAACGAAGGCTACTCTACAACGCGATTACCAGGGCCAAAGACAATTGCCTGGTACTGGCACTCGGAAGTGAAGAGAGCGCTCAAAGCGATCCCGTACTCAATTTGCTTGGCCCACCTCGGCCAGCGTTTGCAAAGAAGCCTGCCGCGTCTAGAAAAGTGCGGAGGAGCAAGTCAAATTCAAAATGATTCCAAGGGAATGTAAGCGGCTAGCTGAAGTGGATTTTCCCCATTGCTGTCGTGTTGCAGCATGCCGCTCGGGAGAAGTCTAATCGACAAGGCCATCTTGCAGGCGGACGCCGCGACTTGCGTGTAAGTCGAATTCGCGCTCCACGCCCGCCAATTGGATTCAGATGTTTCTTAAAAAGTTTGTGACTTCGTTGAGACGCGAGATTCTGTGGTATTTTATAAGTGAGGCTATATAACGACTTCGGAGGGGCGTGAAACTCCCCCCTTCGGCACCATACGTTCTTCACTTTTTCTTAGTAAATTCGCACATTTTTCAAGTTAGTGCCCGCTTAGTGCCCACCCGTGTCACCTCCAGGGCCACTTTTGTTCGGAAAGTGGGACGAAGCCATGCGAGTCCGACAGGGGGACTCGAACGGCGTCCAAAAACGCGCGCATTGAGCGTACTGCGTGCATTGTGTGCTTTCCGTGCCCAAAGTCGTGTGACTTAGTTGTGACACGAGAAAACCGCCGATCCTATAAGTCGATTTACAACAAAGCTTAAATTTCTCTTTCGAGTCCCCCTGTGGGACTCCATTGGGATAGGGTTTGACCAAGTAGGCAGTATGTTTCGGTGGGGTCTCACCGTTCTTGAATCTGGAGATCGTGGGGCGTGTGAGGCACTCTAGGAAGGTATTGGGGTGCTAGATTGTAGTCAAGCCTCGACTGATATACTCACCGAAGCCACATGTATTATCAAAGAGTTTATCAGCAGGTGGTCGTGAATTCCATATCTTTGCGGAGTAGTAATGCCTTCTTTTCATGATCCTTCTCGCATTGCCGAGGACGACGCCTTGCGCTCTAGCCATATTCGCGAGCTCGTTCAAGAAGCTGGCGCTGTAGAGAAATCGTCTATAAGAGCTGACATACCAAAAGTCATTGTGCAGTTTTGGCATGAACCGAACGAAATTCCGGAGGATGTCCAAGCGTGCCTTGACAGCTGGGAACTCCTCAAAAATCAAGGATTCAAGAGAGTCCTGTTTGATGACAACGAAGCCAGGCGTTTCATTTCAAAAAGATTGGGCGATCCATACGTGGCGGCATTCGATCTGTGCCATCATCCGGCAATGAGGTGTGACTACTTCCGACTCTGCTACATACTCACGCAGGGTGGATTTTACGTAGACGCAGATGAAATCTATCAAGGGACAGAATGCGACCGGTTCTTTTGGGATAACAGACTGAAGATACAACCTCTTTGCTATGACACCGCCACCGGAACGATGATCAAAACTGATGTTTTTGTCAGGGCGCGCAGATACTCGCCGGATTGGATATTTTATGTGAACAACAATCCAATAATTGCCCCTGCCTGTCATCCGCTAATTCGTTTGGCACTCGAACGAGCAACTCGGATTCTTTTGAGCTGTTCAGAAGTTCGGCCTGAGATACAGTCGACCACGGGTCCAGGAAACTTTACGGCCAGCTTGGTCAGACATTCCATTGCCTCCAAACTTGCTGGCAAAACAAGAGACTTTCTGATCTTGCCTAACTGGGAAACAACGTCCATCAGTCCATGGGCATTGAGTTATCGAAATGATGAGAGAAATTGGAGAATCTCGAACTCACCAGGTTTAGAGGAGGGCTAAGTTCTTGAATGCTCGTATCCGCGCAACACGCGTCTAAGTAAGATCTGAGATGCACAATCCTCACAATGGCCAGAAATTCTCGTTGCAGCAACGAGCGGCGGTTACTGCTCGATGGAGGAGGAGCCCCTAATTGTTCGGGAGGCTCTTTGAGTCATGAACGGAGCGACATATTCAGGACTGCTTTTCCGTTGGGTCTATCGCCTAATGCTTAGCGCGAGGTGGGTGGGGACCAAACCTATCTGCAAATCCTTCGGCGGCAAGGTTGATCAACGCGTTGGCGTAGTTCAGCATATATACGTGATCAATCTGGACCGGCAGGTCGATCGCTGGAATCACATCCAACGAGAATTGCACAGGATATACGGCTCTTCAAGGGCCCCTCTGACTGAAATCGCAAACCGTTTTTCAGCTGTCGACGCGAGATATTTCAGGGGGTCACCGAATCATGTAGACCTTCAGACCTCCTATTCGCTTTCAGACCAGCTCTTTGTTGAGCCGAACCCCTTACTACGAATAGACCAAGGCACTAGTAATCACAGTATTGCGATGACCCGCCAAGAAATCGCAGTCGCGCTATCACATATCGCAGTGTGGAAACTTATCGCTTCAAGTGACCATCTCTATACGTTAGTGCTTGAAGATGATGTCTACTTTCCTCGTGATTTCGCTCAGATCCTTGATACGGCTTGGGCTGAGTTGACTCGATCTTACGGGACTTCAGATGCATTCGATGTTCTTTATCTATCCTACAAAGAGGCTAAGACAAAAGCCGAAAAACATAAGGTATCCGATTTCCTATTTAGGCCTCGCCGCGGTCTCTGGTGGTTGTCTGGATATGTATTGTCCAAAAAAGGTGCGAAAAACCTGCTTGCACTCCTTCCCGTTCGCGGTCCGGTTGATCTCTGGCTCAATCATCAGTTTGACAAGCTCGACGTGCTTGCGACTCACAGATCCATTATTTATCAAAGACGAGATTGCCGGTCTGACAATTCATACTCGATCTTACCTGTCCTGTCGCGGGTTGGCGTGTCAACCAAAGAAGAGCCTTTACTGTTCAAGAAAGGGACACTGCCAAAACCTGCCTTTGCGTTCGGGAGAGAAAGAACGGGTCTAACCTCACTTGCTATGGCACTCTCGATGTTGGGTTATCGGTGTTGCAGCGATATTGATGAATTGCCTAAATGCGAACATGATGATCTGATGGGCAAGAAGAAGAGTAGGGTATTCGATGCCTACGTTAACGTCGGCTCGCTCTGTGGTCTGCCCTACATAGAGTTAGCGAAGCTGTACCGTGGAGCCAAATTCATCATCACCGTCGGTGACGAGGAAGAGCTGATTGAATTGGATCAAGAGCGGGCCAGTGAGGGAGTGAGCAGAAGTGGCCATCCTTCTGACGAGGATTATACGTTCCACACAATCTATCGTTTGCTTCATCGGCTTTCAGCACACGTTTTAGTTCTGCCGATGCAAAAGCGGGATAAATGGGAGATGCTGTGTGAATTCCTAGAATGCGAACACCCCACTAGTCAATATCCGCATTTTGAGGAGCAGGCAAAACGCCATCTTTCGCTCAAAGGTACTGACAACATGCGTAGCGTATTCCCTGCACTCGGGAAGCTGAAATTTGATTCGTCTCCCTGGATTGCCGTCTCACGAAGGCAATGGCATGGCGTTCCTCTCGCTGAAGTCAATGTCGATCCTTTGTGGGAGAACGACACGACAACCGTTTCTGAAAATTTCCAAGCGTTTGATAATTCATCGTGGATGTTACTTGATGATACATTTCCAAGTAATCTAGCTCTTTTTAACCCGAGCAACTTTTCGATCACGAACGACAACATCGCAAGGTTGACGCTGCGAAAAGAACGCACGCGCGTTCGGGAATACACGTCTGCTTCAATTTGTAGCCGCCGAAGTTATCTATACGGCCGTTTTTCGACTGTGATTAGACCGGCTAATGTTCCTGGATTGGTAACGGGAGTCTTTTTGCACCGGAATTCGCCACGGCAGGAAATCGATATCGAATTTCTTGGAAAGGGCACAACAAAGCTGCTCGTGAATGTGTATTACAACCCCGGAAGCGACGGTGCAAATCTCGAATATGGTTACAGAGGCACACCAATGCTCATTGATTTGGGTTTTGATGCATCGAAGGCATTTCATCGGTATTCGATTGAATGGTCGTCTACGTCAATTCGCTGGCTCGTTGATGGCTACCTCGCACACGAGCGAGTTAATTGGGATCCTACCCCGATCCCACATCTACCCCTGCAGTTCTATGTAAACCTATGGCACTCCAGATCAGAAGAGCTGGCAGGGAGGTTGTTCGATCGTAATCTGCCCGCGCACAGTGAGATGAGATCCATTGATATCGATGCCAGATCCTTGCCCGTAACCGCGTCAGGGCGTCTGGTTCGTTCCGGGAAAACTGCGATTAGGCCTGAGTTTAAAGATGACTAGACTCGTTAAGGAAAAGCAGATCGGATCAGATTTCTGAATCCCAGCGACGCTTGATGATCACCCGCTGCGTTGTTGCAGTATTTTAACCGGTCTTCCGGCCCGCAAGCCTCTCGAGCGATTGACCGGCTTCTTCGCGCGATCTCTTAGTAGCGTGCGAGTAATAAAGAACGAATGCCTTGTCTGACCAGCCCATCCACTCTTGCACCGTCTTCGGACTGACGTTGCTTTCCAACAGATGAGTTGTGGCAGTGTGCCGGGCATCGTGGAGCACTAGGCCATCGCGAGTGCTTCGACCATAAGGAACTCCAGCGCGCTCACAAGCCTCTCGTAGAATCCTGTAAAACTTCGGCGAGATGTTTCCGCTACGTGAGAACAGCAGGTCGGTCTTCGACGCGTCGGAGAACTCGCGAAGGATTTCCATCGATGTAGGCCCGAGAGGTCCGATGACTTTGTAATTTCCGGTCTTGCCCTGTCTAATGCGAATTTGGCGAGCGTCCCAATCTATGCTCGTCTTCGGTATCAGGTTCATCTCGCTGTGCCGAAGTCCGTTCAAAAGACAGAACTGAACTTTCCTACCAACTCGATAGCGAGCAATCGCGGCTTGTACATTCTCGTCATCGCGTTTCGGCGCGAATAGTTCGCCCAGGACCACTTTGATTTCATTTTCGCTCCAGGTTCTTTCTCGACGACCGTCGGTAATCTTTGGCCTGGGAATTCGTGGCGGTCGCCATTGATCCAGGGAGGGGAAGTAGTTCTCGGCTTGATTGAACATAGCCACGATGATGTTTAGTTCACGGTCGATTGATTGTGGCTTCAGTTCATCTCGCATTCGCTTTATGACAGGTGCTTGCTGCTTTCAGGCTTTCATTGATTCGCGTGTATCATGGGCGAGATTGCCCAAGCGTGGTTAAGATCTCTGTTCTCACAGACAATGCCGAGAATTGTCGACAACATCGACCAGCAACTCCTGCCAACGCTCCGTCAGACTCTCGAGGTTTCAGATCGTGCGGATTTCTGCGTTGGATACTTCAATCTACGTGGCTGGAAGCAGATCGATTCGTTCGTGGAACGATGGCAGGGTGGTGACGGCAACTGCTGCCGATTGCTAGTGGGAATGCACCGCTCCCCAGATGAAGAACTACGCAACGCCCTCAGCCTCGTCAGGTCGGATTTCGATTAGATCAGTCGGCTGTATGGTGAACCTTTCACCAACCCACTCAAAAAATACGCAAAAGCCCGTCCGGTGCTTTGTGTCTAACATCTCTCCGATTCCCCACTCCTGGTGATGGACGTGCTTGACCCTTTGATGTAGCGCAAAGTTGACCAATCTAGTCTGTCCTACTATCGTGATGTTCCCGTATCCACAAGTCACCGAAATACTTGGCGCAAAGCCAGCTTTTGCAAGAGTGGCGGCAGGCTCTTGTGGGAACCCGACCGCTGTCAATTCCCTAGCTGGAAATCTTGTATGAAGTAGTGCAGAATGTGGCATTCCGCAGACGGCCGCCGCACTTGGGGTGCTCTTCAAATCACGGCCTTCGCACAACGTTGGCTCGACGCGCTAGACTGCTTTCCCAAGAACTAAAGTCTTCGCCAGAGGGATGTCGCCAATACTCTCAAGGGCCGAACAGCACTGAATCGATGTCTAACCCATTCTTCGAACGCCCAATCCTCAATTCTCCTTATGCGTCTCCCACGCAGCATTGGGAACTTGATACTGACGGTCAGCCGACCCAGAAAATCATCGACAATCGCAGGCGCGCTGACTTCATAACTCCCATTCCGAAGCCCAAAAAGCGAAAGACCCCCGCCCAACAACAGGACATCGTGTTTGATGAAGGCTTGGGACTTTCAACTGAGAAGCAGCAATACGACCCAACTTCAATTCTTAATGAACTGCGCGGCTACGTAGACCAGTGGCGCAATCTACCAAGCCCAAACGATTGGCAAGTGTCGCCCGAGACTGTTCGATTACTTCAACATTGGCGGCACTACAAATTCAACAACATCCGTCCTTTCTTTTGTCAGATTGAGGCAGTTGAAACTGCTATCTGGCTAGCAGAAGTTGCTCCCACGATTAGAGCCGGCAAGAAGTTTCTCGATCATTTAGTGAACGCCAACAACGATGCCAACCCCGAACTGATGCGGCTCGCATTAAAGCTGGCGACCGGGGCAGGCAAGACGACGGTCATGGCTATGCTTATCGCCTGGCAAACGGTCAACGCGGTTCGTCACCCGGGCGGCAAGAAGTTTACGCGCGGTTTTCTGGTCGTGACACCGGGCATCACTATTAAGGATCGACTGCGCGTCTTGCAGCCAAACGATCCTGATAACTCTTACGGCAATGCCGAACTCGTTCCGGGAGACATGCTGGATGATTTGAAACGAGCGAAAATTGTCATAACGAACTACCACTCCTTCAAGCTTCGCGAAAAGATCGAGCTTTCAAAAGGAGGGCGGTCGCTGCTTCAAGGACACGGTGAACCGATAAACACTCTGGAGACTGAAGGCCAGATGCTCCAGCGGGTGATGCCGGATCTAATGGGAATCAAAAATATCCTGGTCCTCAATGATGAAGCGCATCACTGCTATCGCGAAAAGCCTGGAGCAGCTGAGGAGTTTGCCGAGTTGAAAGGCGAGGAGAAAAAGGAAGCTAAAGAAGAAGCCAAGAAGAACAAGGAAGCTGCGCGTCTTTGGATTTCAGGACTCGAAGCAGTGAACCGCAAACTCGGCCTCGCTCGCGTAATCGATTTGTCCGCGACTCCGTTTTTTCTGCGCGGTTCTGGATACGCTGAGGGAACACTGTTCCCCTGGACGATGAGCGACTTTTCATTGATGGATGCAATCGAGTGCGGCATCGTAAAGCTTCCCCGCGTGCCGATCGCTGACAACATTCCCGGCGGTGAGATGCCAATGTATAGAAACCTCTGGGAACACATCCGAACGAAGATGCCGAAGAAGGGTCGAGGTAAATCTGAGACGCTCGATCCGCTTAGCATTCCGCCTCAACTTCAAACCGCTCTGGAAGCTCTGTATGGGCACTACGAAAAGACCTACGAGCTTTGGAAGAACGAGAAAATTCGGGTGCCGCCTTGTTTCATTGTGGTGTGCAACAACACTTCAACGTCGAAGCTCGTCTACGACTACATTTCGGGCTTCAATCAAGAAAGCGAAGATGGTTCATCAAAGATTATAAACGGCCGCCTTGAGTTGTTTCGCAATTTCGATGAACACGGGAATCCGCTCGGACGTCCTCGTACATTGCTTATCGATAGCGAGCAGTTGGAATCCGGCGACGCGCTGGACGATAAGTTTCGCGTGATGGCTAGCGACGAAATCGATCGCTTTCGGCGTGAAAGAGTGCAACGCAGCGGAGATCGACGGGACGCAGAAAACATTACTGATCAGGACCTGCTACGCGAGGTAATGAACACGGTTGGCAAGCCTGGACAGTTGGGCGAATCGGTTCGCTGCGTAGTTTCCGTGTCGATGCTCACCGAGGGTTGGGATGCAAACACAGTCACTCACGTGCTCGGAGTTCGGGCTTTCGGGACGCAACTGCTTTGCGAGCAAGTCATTGGACGCGCTTTGCGGCGCCAGTCATATGAATTAAACGAAGAGGATTTATTCAACGTCGAGTACGCCGACGTGCTGGGCATTCCTTTCGACTTTACGGCCAAGCCAGTCATTGCTCCGCCCCAGCCGCCGCGGGAGACAATTCAGGTCAAAGCCGTACGCCCAGAACGCGACAATCTTGAGATTAGGTTCCCTCGGGTTCAGGGCTACCGAGTTGAGCTGCCGCGCGAAGAACTAAAAGCGAAATTCACCTCGGATTCGATTCTTGAATTAACGCCTGACCTCATTGGCGCAACTGAAACCAAGCAGTCCGGGATCATTGGCGAGCAGGTTGATCTCAACTTGGTTCACACGGGCGACGTTAGGCCCTCTCAAGTTCTTTTTGAATTGACTTCTCATCTGGTGCTTACCAAATATCGCGACCCAGGAGGTGACCCAAAGCTTCACCTATTTCACCAGCTTAAGCGCATCTCGCGGCAGTGGTTGGATTCCTGTCTGGTCTGCAAAGGTAAGACGTTCCCCGCGCAGCTCAAATATAAAATGATTGCCGACATGGCGTGTGAACGCATCACTGCTGCCATCGTGAGTGAGGCTGTAGGCAAGCATCCCATTAAGGTCGTCCTCGACCCATACAATCCGGTTGGTTCCACCATCCATGTAAAGTTCAACACTTCAAAGATTGATCGTTGGGAAACTGATGCGCGCCGTTGTCATGTCAACTGGGTGATTCTCGACAGCGATTGGGAGGCGGAGTTTTGTCGCGTGGCGGAATCGCATCCTCGGGTGCGGGCTTATGTCAAGAATCACAATCTTGGGTTCGCCGTTCCTTATCGTTATGGCTCAGAGACCAGATCTTATCGTCCTGACTTCATCGTACAGGTTGACGACGGGCATGGCGAAGAAGACTCGTTGAACCTGGTGGTCGAAATCAAAGGTTATAGACGCGAGGATGCCAAAGAGAAGAAGATCACCATGGAAACCTACTGGGTCCCCGGCGTGAACAACAACGGTGACTACGGTCGCTGGGCTTTCGCCGAATTCACTGACGTTTATGAGATCGAATCCGATTTCGCAGCTAAAGTCGAAGCCGCATTTAATGAGATGATCGAAGCAGTTACCACTGCAAACATTGCTTGATGCAAAATCAAGTTTGAAGGGCAACAGAACGGAGCTTCAAAGCTATAGGAGATGATCTCCGTTTTCGCTCCGTGGGAGCGGGATGTTTATAGCATCGGCATAACTTCAAGACTTCTTCGCTCCTTTTGGAGCGAAATGTACCAAACGAATCGTTGAACCAGGCAACGAAAACGAACATTGCGCTCCTACAGAGCGCGAACCAATTGCGAAGGTAAAGTCTATAAACATCTCGCTCCGCTGGAGCGAAAGCACTTCGCAGCTGACGTGCCCTTTTCAAGTTCGTTCTGTTGCACTTCGAACTTATCCACCTGATGCAAAACGTTTTGCAGTAAGTCTAAACGTGATGTTCTCGTATTAGTCTTTGCCAAGATTCAAAAGTAAGTCACTATGGCCAAGCTCAAGAGTTTAAAGAAACAACCAGTACGGAAATCCGTCGACACCCTCATGCACGACGAAGCTTCGCGCAAGAATATTCCCACGGCAGAATATCAATCTGTCTTGCAGAAGGAAGAAGAGCGTCCCGTTCGCGTAACGCTTCAGCGCGGCGTAACCGGATTGGAAGATGAGAAGGCCGAGCGGAATCGCGACCTCGATCCGCAACTCGTCTGGCGCGGCAAGGATGAGCAGGACTGGTCTGATCTCGTAGTCCACGTCCCGCCAATCTACATTCAGGAAAAAGTTCATCCCAAGGTTCTCGTTGACGATTTGCTTCGGCGCACTAAGGCTAGAGAGAAAGCGAACGACCAGACCGGTGAGTCACAGTTTGATCTCTTCGCAGATTTCAATGGTCTGCCCAGTGAAGATGCCAAGACGGAGTTCTATCAGCACGATCAAAACTGGAGCAACCGCATGATCCTCGGCGACTCGCTCCAGGTCATGGCCAGCCTGGCTGAGCGCGAGGGCTTACGCGGTCAGGTGCAGTGCATCTACTTCGACCCACCCTACGGCATCAAGTTCAACAGCAACTTCCAGTGGTCCACCACCAGCCGTGACGTGAAGGACGGCAACACTGCTCACATAACTCGCGAGCCCGAGCAGGTCAAAGCCTTCCGCGACACCTGGCGCGACGGCATCCACAGCTATCTCACCTACCTGCGGGATCGGCTCACCGTCGCCCGTGAGCTGCTCACCGACTCCGGTTCTGTCTTCGTCCAGATCGGCGATGAAAATGTGCATCGCGTCCGCGCAGTTATGGATGAGGTGTTCGGGGAGGATAACTTCTGCAATTTGATCTGCTTCAAGAAAACCGGCGGACTCATCAGCGGATTCTTGCCTTCGACTGGCGATTATCTTGTTTGGTATTGTCGCGTGAAAGACAAGGCCAAGTTTCGACAACCGTATAGTTCAAAGGCTTTTGGTGCAGAATCGGACTATCAGCATGTCAGACTACCTGACCTCTCTGTGAGACGACTGACTCGCGAAGAAGCCGAGCAGCCCGACCAACTACCGGACGATTGGAAGATTCTACAGACTACCGCGCTTGAGTCCGCAAACCCGCTGGTCGATTTTGATTTCAGAGGTCGCAAATACAGCCAGAGATGGAAGACGAATCCTGCCGGACTGACGAAACTTGCGAGGGCGGATCGAGTTTATGAAGCCACGTCAAAGCTTCGATACCTGCGCTTCGTCGATGACTTCCCGGTCATTCCTATTATTAATAGCTGGGATGATACCGGCTCAAGCGGCTACCGCGACGCAAATATCTACGTCGTGCAAACAGTTACCAAGGTTATTGAGCGGTGCGTACTAATGACCACCGATCCGGGAGACCTCATGCTCGACCCGACTTGCGGTTCTGGCACGTCGGCCTATGTCGCCGAGCAATGGGGACGCCGCTGGATCACGATCGACACCTCACGCGTGGCACTGGCGCTAGCCCGTGCCCGCATCATGGGCGCACGCTATCCGTTTTATCTACTCGCCGATTCCCGCGAAGGCCAGCTCAAGGAAGCCGAAGTCACGGGCACCGTTCCCAGTGAGCAGTCCGTGCACGGGAACATCCGCCACGGCTTTGTCTACGAGCGCGTGCCGCACGTCACCCTCAAGTCCATCGCCAACAACGCGGAGATCGACGTGATCTGGGACAAGTACCAGGAGGAACTGGAACCTCTACGTGGACAGTTGAACAGCGCGATGGCCAAGAGTTGGGAAGAATGGGAAGTCCCAAGGGACGCAGAGGACCCCTGGGACAGCGGAACTCAAAAAGCCTTTTACGATCTGCGCCAGGAGCAATCAAACGGGGGTGATGCAAACAAGAACAAGCTGAAAGAATCGCTAGCCGCTATCAACCACAACCTCACCAGGAAATACACGCTGGAAACGCTTCCTGAGCGACCTGTCGATCCGTGGCCTGACCGAGCTCAGCAGTTACACGCCGAGTGGTGGCGGCAGCGCATAGCGAGGCAGAAAGAGATTGACACCTCCATCGCCGCCAAGGCCGAGTTTGAATATCTTTACGACAAGCCCTACCCGGACAACAAAAAGGTCCGGGTTGCCGGACCATTCACTGTTGAGAGTCTCTCGCCTCACCGCGTTTTGGCCGTCGACGAAAATGATGAATTGATCAGTGGCAATGGCAATTCGCAAGAGGGCGATGAACGCGGCTTCGTACAGCGAATTTTAGACAACCTAAAGACCGCTGGAGTTCAGCAAGCGCATAAAGAAGACAAGATTAACTTTGCTTCACTCGTTCCATGGCCTGGCGATTTCATCTGCGCCGAAGGCCGCTATCATGAAAGCGATTCAAATTCCGGCACAGAAAAGCGAGCCGCGATTTTCATCGGGCCTGAATTCGGCACAGTCTCTCGTCCGGATCTTGTCTCCGCCGCTCGCGAAGCTGGTGATGCTGACTTCGATGTACTTATCACGTGTGCATTTAATTACGATGCCCACTCGTCTGAATTCAACAAACTCGGTCGGATTCCTGTTCTCAAAGCGCGTATGAACGCCGACCTCCACATGTCAGACGAGTTGAAGAATACCGGCAAAGGTAATCTCTTCGTCATCTTCGGCGAGCCGGATATCGACATCCTCGACGCAGACGGCGGACAGATTAAGGTAAAGGTAAACGGCGTGGATGTCTTTCATCCTAACACCGGCGAAGTCCGCAGCGACGGGCCTGACGGTATCGCCTGCTGGTTCATCGACACTGATTACAACGAAGAAAGCTTCTTCGTTCGCCACGCTTACTTCCTCGGCGCGAACGATCCATACAAATCATTGAAGACGACACTCAAAGCCGAAATAAACGAAGAAGCTTGGGCTACGCTTCACAGCGACACCTCTCGTCCCTTCGACAAACCCGAGTCCGGCCGCATCGCCGTGAAGGTAATCAACCACCTCGGCGACGAAGTGATGAAGGTATTTAGGGTGTAGCGAATGAACCAGCTCAAAATTTATTTGCCACCTCCGAAGAACTGGCAGGATTTCCAATCTCTAGTGAAGGATATCGCCGCTAGTCGCTATAATCCGGCTACCGTCATCGAGTACGGTCGGCAAGGGCAGCGGCAGGACGGTATAGATGTCTATGCGGAAGACTTCCTCGGAAACAAAATCGGAATTCAGTGTAAGGAAAGTAAAGCGGCGCTTTCTGACAAAGTCCTTCTCCCTGAGTTGGACAAAGCTGTGAAGTTTAGGCCCAAACTTGATTTCTTTATTTTGGCAACGACGTCGAAACGAGATGCAAAGTTGCAGGCCGCTGTAATTGCATTGAGAAGGAGAAAGAAGTATCCATTCAAGATCCAGATCGTTTTCTGGGACGATTTGGTCGACGATATCAACAGATATGCAATGGTCCTAAACGGATGTTACGAATCATATCGGGAGGCTTTTCAGCAAACCGACGAATCAAATCATCTTGCGTGCCTTCGAGTAGCCTTCGACCGCCCTGCTTTTAAAGATGATTTTCTTCACGAGAGAAACTATGACGATTTTGAAGATGCGCTGGTCGCCACAAAACGACTATTCCGAACTGGATTCTCCATGGATCGGTGGTCACGGCTCTCGGTTATACAAACCGTCCCTGTGGATTTTCTACCGGATGGCCCTTATCGGATATTTGTTTCAAGAATCGAAAATATGCTCGAGAAGATTTACAAAGATTACGGCGCAGACAAGGATAAGATCTTGAGCAATTCCAGGTACGCCCAAGATCGAGCCGGCCACTACAATATCCTTCGGCGGCGTCTACTTCGTGCACTAAATAAAACTCTTATAGAATCCAATCTTCAAGAAATCCAGTTCGCTTACTCTTAACCATGGAATTTCTTATAGCTGACACGTTCACCAACAGCCTCGGCAAACTTACAAACGATGAGCAGAAGGCCGCGAAGACCACGGCTCTGGATCTTCAGATAAATCCTGCTCATCCGAGCTTGTCATTCGAAAGACTAACCAATGCCAGGGACAAGAACTTCTGGTCGGTTCGGGTGAGCCGGGACATTCGTCTTATCGTTCATAAAACTGGCGGTAGCTTCCTCCTATGCTATGTGGCACATCACGATCCGGCTTATCAATGGGCGGAGCGACGGAAACTCGAAGTCCATCCAAAGACGGGGGCCGCGCAATTGATCGAGATCCGTGAAACAGTCAAAGAAATCACGGTGCCAAAGTATGTCGAAGTAGAGCAGAAGGCGGCTCCGAAGCCACCCCTGTTCGCGAATATCTCTGATGAAGATCTTCTTGGTTATGGCGTTCCTACGGAGTGGATTAGTGATGTTCGACAAGCGAACGAAGACTCTCTCTTCGATCTTACTGACCATCTGCCGGCGGAAGCCTCGGAGGCGCTGCTAAACATCGCTACCGGAGTGATTCCACCTGTTCCGGAACCTGCGAAAGCCGGGACCGATCCATTCGCGCATCCCGAAGCCCAGCGTCGCTTCCGCGTGATGAGCAACGTTGAAGAATTGCAGCGCGCGCTTGATTACCCCTGGGAGAAATGGAGCATCTTCCTCCATCCAGCGCAACGTGAACTGGTTGAGAAGGACTACAGCGGACCCGTGCGTGTTTCGGGTTCAGCCGGTACAGGCAAGACAATAGTTGCCCTGCATCGCGCAGTTTATTTGGCCCGCACCAACCCCGATGCACGCGTTTTGCTCACGACTTTTTCCGATACGTTGGCGAGCGCACTGCAGGACAAGCTAATACGACTTGTCGGCAATGAGCCACGTCTTGGCGAGCGAATAGAGGTGCACTCGATGGATTCGATTGCGCGGCGACTCTATCAACTGAACTTTGGAAGACCACTGATTGCTTCTCATGAAATCATACTGGAGCTAATGGAAAAAGCCGCAGGTAGTGTCGAGGGCCACAATCTAAGCCTTCGTTTCCTGCTTGCGGAGTGGGACCAGATTGTTGATGCGTGGCACTTGGAGAACTGGGATGCCTATCGCGATGTTAGTCGCTTGGGACGCAAGACCCGCCTTCCGGAAAAGCTACGCAGTTTGATCTGGCCGATCTTCGAACACGTGCGTGCCGATCTGAAGGCGCGCAATCTGATTACAGAAGACGAGATGTTTCATCGTTTAGCCTCTCATCTGGTCGAGCGCAAGAATCCGCCATTCGATTTCGCAGTGGTAGATGAGGCCCAAGATATCAATCCGGCCCAATTGCGTTTTCTCGCGGCCCTGGGCGGCGGCCGTTCGAATAGTTTGTTCTTCGCCGGCGACCTCGGGCAGCGCATCTTCCAGCAAGCGTTTTCGTGGAAGGCTTTGGGTATAGATATCGACCGCTCAAACACGCTACATCTTAATTATCGAACCTCACACCAGATACGAATGCAGTCCGACCGTTTGTTAGGCCCAGAAGTTTCCGATGTTGATGGCAACACGGAAGAACGCAGCGGAACGATTTCCGTATTCAACGGACCGTCACCCGAGATCCGGGTTTTGACTTCGCCTGAAGAAGAAATCGCCAGTGATGCTGAATGGCTCTCCGAGTTGAAGAAAGAGGGGGTCAAGCCGCATGAGATAGGAGTCTTTGTGAGGTCGTCGGCGCAGTTAGAGCGAGCCCGCGCGGCAGTCGAGAAGTCCGGAATGGATTTCAAAATTCTCGATGAGCACTTCGAGACGAAGAGCGGCAATGTTGCAATTGGCACCATGCACCTTGCAAAAGGTCTTGAATTCCGCGCCGTTGTTGTAATGGCCTGCGACGATGAAGTCATTCCATTGCAATCACGAATTGAAACTGTAACTGACGACGCCGATCTCCAGGAGGTCTACGACACAGAACGTCATCTGCTGTACGTAGCCTGTACCCGGGCACGCGACTACTTGCTGGTGACCAGCGGAGACACACCGTCGGAATTCCTCGACGATCTGCGCGCCTCAAATCTAACAGAGCCTAGGCCAATTCCGAGATAACGCATGCCTCGCTAATACTCAATCCTGATGTTCTTCGCAACCGATATAGCAAATTCCCTCGCTTGCCAACACATCGCGACACTCGATCGCGAAGAGGCAGAAGGTAAGATCACGAAAGTAATATATGCCGATCCGGGTGCGGAGTTGCTCAGGAAACTCGGACTCCGGTGGTCAGCAGACCACCGGATCACCAATCATTAAGAGATGCACGCTGAAGGCGTGCAAGACATCTGGCACGCCTTCAGCGTGCAAACACTCTCCCACTTGATCCGGTGGTCTTCACAACGCTCTGAGACCACCGGCTACTTTCTCTCAAACCCTCCGGGGTGCAATCGACCGGCACGACAGAATCGCAGGCTCTACCTAATCTGTATAATCTGCGATTGCCACCGCATTGAACCCGGTCACAAATTGTGACCGGTGCGCAGAAACATCGCGATCCGAGATTTCGACCCTACGCGTTTAGGTCAGCTTTCACTCATCCGTTTTCTGGACTCTGCCACCAAGATGCTTGCCCAGAAACTCTTCCATGGCGCGATAAAATTCGAAGCGGTTCTCCTCATTTGAGAAACCATGTCCTTCGTTGGCTTTTACGATGTAAGGTACTTCGATCCCTCGGGCCTTCAGGGCCTCTACCATTTGATCCGATTCCGCCTTGTTTACGCGCGGATCGTTGGCACCCTGAGCAATCAACAACGGGACTTTAATGTTCTTACTATGGAAAACCGGAGAAGCCGCCGTCAGCAGGTCTTTGTCTTTCTCTGGATGTCCAATCATCTCGTAGAGCATTTCCAGGTAAGGCTTCCAGTAGGGTGGGATGGATTTGATGAATGTAAACAGGTTTGCCACCCCTACGTAATCAACTCCAGCGGCGTAAAGATCAGGCGTGTAAACGAGCCCCGCCAGCGTGGCATAGCCGCCGTAGCTGCCGCCGTAAATACCGACGCGCTTAGGATCGGCGATCCCTTGCTTGATTAGCCATTGGACACCATCGGTGATGTCGTCTTGCATGGTCTTGCCCCATTGTTTAAAGCTGGCCTCCCAGAACTTGCGCCCGTACCCGGTCGAGCCGCGGAAGTTAACCTGTAGCACCGCATAGCCGCGGTTCGCCAGGAACTGCACTTCAGGGTTATAGCCCCATGTGTCTCGATACCAGGGACCACCGTGTGGATTCACCACCACCGGCAGATTGCGGGCCGGCACTCCCTTGGGAAGAGTCAAGTAGCCGTTAATGGTCAGCCCGTCGCGGCTCTGGTACTTGATAGGTTTCATGGGAACCAGGTGCTGGTCGTTCAGCCAGGGGCTTACATCTGCGAGCTTGCGGAAGTCTTTCGACTTCAGATCGTAAAAGTAGTAAGCGCCGAGCGAACGATCAGTGAACGTGCGCACCAGGCACTTGTCCTCTTCACGATTGCAGCCGGCAAGACGCACTTCATAGCCTGGCAAACGACGCTCAAGATCTTTTTGCAGGGCGGCTCGCTGCTTGTCAATGAAGTGGTAGTGCGTTTTGTCGGTGGCGTAAGAGACTCCGGTAATCGCGCGGCGCTTGCGAGAGCTAAGCAGAGTCGTAACGTCTACCTCGGGATGTTCAAATATCTTCTCAAGTTCCTTTTTGCTTTCGATGTCGTATTTGACAATGGCTGTCTTGTCGCGCCCGATGTTGGTAGCTACATAGAGCTGGCTGTTATCAGATGTGAACAATAACGGTGAGATGGTCTCTTTAAAGCTGGTCGTGACGAGCGGCGCAAACTTGTCGGCTTCGGTCTTTCGCATCATCAACGAATTGTTCACGCCATCGGTGGTTATGGCGATGCGGAGGTTTCCATCCCAATCGGTACCCCAGCCGGTGTAGTTGCCGGGGTTTTCGGCAATCATCTGCATCTCGCCGGTGTTGACGTTGATGCGATAGACATCGTGGATCTGTGGGTTGCGCTTGTTGAGACCGACAAGGATTTCGTTTTCGTTTCGTTCGAGCCGGTCGATAATCTGGGCGCGAACTTTCTCAAACGGGGTCAGGTCCCTGGGGTTCGAGCCGTCGATGCCGACGGCGTAAAGCCGGTAGTTTTCATCGCCACCCGTGTCTTGTACATAGACAATGCGGTTGTCGCCCTTCCAGGCGTAGCCGGAGATGTCGCGCTCCTTTGCGCTGGTAACGCGAGTGGCCTGGCCGGACCCAATCTTCTCGACAAACACATTGAGGCGCTTCTCCCAGGGCTGCATAAAGGCCAGATACTCGCCATTCGGCGAAAGTGAGTATGCAACCTTTACAGGATTTCGAAAGAAATCCTTCATCGGAATAAGTGGCGCCACTGCTTCTTTAGTTTGAACTTTCCTCTGCGCCGAAGCGGACAGGGTAACGAGTAGTAGGAGCTGTATCAGCAGCACGAAGGTCTTAGTTTTCATTGACTTCCTCCAGTGATTCAGGAAATGGCCGGCTGTTTTGGTGTTAATACGTTTAGGCGGTTCAATGGGTTGCGGAACTTTTAAGGGAAATTTGGAGAAAAGTTCCTGCCTCCTGCCTCCTGCCTCCTGCTTCCTGGCGGGAGTCGTTCGTGTTCTTTCGTGTGGTTTAGTGGATCGTAAGCCCCGACAGTTACTCCGACAGATGCATTCACGTTAGCCGGCGTCTCAATCGGCGCACTCGTAGTTGCATTACTCGCCTGCTACATTCCCGCCAGGCGCGCAACGAAAGTGGATCCGCTGTTGCTCTGAGGAACGAATGAGGCCATCGTCGCTCGTCTTAGCCTGCGTAGCTAGGAGGCGGTCTTGAAGCCGATTTGTTTACGTGGGCGAGTTGGTGGCTCATTCAGTTTTTTGAGTTCATCAAAAACAATCGTAAAGTATTTGTCGTGCGTCGCCAGCTTGCGCATAACAGCCGCGAACTTCCGATTGAGTTCTTCGTTAGATTCCAACATCTGTCGCAGCTTGACGAAGGCGCGCATGATTGCGAGCGCCAGGCGAAGCCCACCTATTTGGAGTGCGGTGACCTGTCACCGCTTTGGCCGGTCGCGACCTGTCGCGGCCACGGTTTCATTGAGTCTACTTAATCACCGGCGTCAGGCCGCCTCAGACCAAAGCGGTGACAGGTCACCGCACTCCAAATGTTGACCTCGATGGCCCATGCGAAGTGAGCAGTGGGCAGTGAGCAGTGGGCAGTGGGCAGTGGGCGGAAGGCAGGAAACAGTAAGCAGCAGAGAGCAAGGATGAAGGCGGAAGGATGAAGGATGAATAGGACGCTTTCGACTTTTCAGGGGCCCGGGGCAGATGCTCGAAGACTGGCTAATTCTCTGCGAGGCACATGTTATGCTCCAGTACGAAATTTGGACCAGAAATTGATAGAATGCTCTCGCAATGGAACGATTCGTGAGGAGCGCCGTATGTCATCGACAACCGACAAGCTAGCCTCAGAAATTCGGGCACTACCTGACGCAGAGAAGCTGCGTTTGATAGAGTCGATTCTTACTGACCTCGATAAGCCAGATCCGGAGATAGATGGGATTTGGGCAGAGGAAGCTCGGAAACGATGGACCGCTTATAAAGCTGGCGGCATTCCGACAGTATCTTATGAAGACGTAATGGCTAAGCATCGCCCGCGATGAATATCAGGTTCCTCATCCTGGCCGATCAGGAAGTTGACGACGCGGTTGCCTGGCATGACGAGCAGACAGAGGGACTGGGTCGCGACTTCCTCGACGAATTAGATCGCGTCGTCCGTTTAATTAAGACTTATCCACTCCTGGCGACGTAAATTGAACCCGAGATCCCGGCGCTTTTTGTTTCCTCGCTTCTCGTACTCGTTAATCTACGGAATCGATCAGGAAAGATCAATTACACGTCATGTCGAGGAGTTATTCGGAACACTGATTATTTGAAAATCGCAGAATCGCCGCCCTGAGCCGGTTTGTCTCGCGATCAAAAGGTCTCGCGATCAAAAGGTGGCTTTCTTTTTAGGATCGGTGATATAAGCCACTCTATGCGCAAGGCAATCCCGGTTCTGGCCCTCCTGTTGATGTTGACTTCAACATTCGGACAAAACAGCAATAGCGGAGCGTCAGGTGGCAAAATAAGTGAGGACGAAGCGGCACCTACCAGGAAAAAGACCGTTCCGAAACGGACTCCAAATCAAGATAAACGCTCGTATTCGCCCTGCGGCGTTTACTACAAAAACCGTGCGGACATGATCGGCGAGTCCAACCTGGATGAAAAGTGGTTCTCTCTGGGCGAATCAGCCAATAAGCATTTCTGGTATAACCCACAAAAGACTTCCTGTGATGCGAAAACCAGTGTGCTCAAGTCCTGGATAAAAGAAGAGCACAAGAATACAGATTCGAATTATGCACTCGTCCTGTATGAGTTCAAATGCAAGCCGAATCAACTGCGAGTTAAGACAGTAATTGAATATGACAAAACCGGCGGAGTTTTAGAGACCACCAACCATGATGGCGATCCATGGCAAGACGTAGCGCCCGGTACCGCTGGTGTAGTGATACTAAGAACAGTCTGCCGCCGACCCTAGTTACTTTTCGAATCCCGCGCCTCGATTCTGGGCGCCCAAGCGCCACTGCCATGATGGGCCGACTCTCTTGCGCCATTCATAAGCGCAACTTGGCCCGCCATCTTTTCCGGTGCCTGGAATATGAGCTACCAGGACTTCCCCTGAATTCAGCATGACTCTCGGCGAGGCTGCGGAAAGAATCCTATTCGTTGGGGGGCTAACGCCGGGCGGACGCAGGGATAGAGAAATCGCTCTGTTTTGAGAGCATAATCTGACAGAGGAGGTTCTATGACAGTAGACGAGGAGTTCAAGCAATTGGGTGAAGATAACATCAGGATACTGAATCATACTCGGGATTCATGCGATAAGGAGGACCTCATCACGATTACCTCAACCACCGACAGTGATGTGGAGTTGCTTCCCGGGCTGACGAGATACTTTCGGATAAAAAAATTCGATAGTTACACGAAAAGTGGCGGCTGGTATTGGAAATGTGGAAATGCGGAGGAGCAATCCCGCATAAAATGGGGGAGTCAACGCGGAGTAGTCATCAAGGCGGTGCGCACCGGACGCGGGGTAGTCGACTGGTACAGCGTTTCAAGGATAACGTCTTAGAAGCCTGTCTCATTGAACGAGCAATGCTGTGATCGACAGAATAGGGCGTGTGTTTTGTTTAGTCGCAACTCTGAAGGAGTCGCGACGGTGTTGCGATGGGCGAGCGGCGACGCAACCACTTCATCAGGGTTGCGTCTTCTAAGTAAATGTACCCAGGGTAGCCGAAGCGGCAACGCTACCACCCCGTGCGGGCTGCGGCCCTCCCCGGCCTGGGCTGGAATTAGCCAACGCTTTCAGTGTTTCAAAACCACGGGCCGCTCACGAAGCCACGAAGCCATCACGGCGATTTTGTCCCACCACATCTCGTCGAAAATTCTCAAAAATGGGATTCACTGATCCCGAAAGCGAAACGTTCCCGCGTTGTAAGGCTCACCTGTTCGCCGCCCTATGACGGCCGAATGAATTGCTGATTGCCTCAGATCCTTAAGCTAATCGCGCAAAACTCTTGATCGATTTCCGGCTGGCATAGTCTTTGACTTATCAGCTTTCGGAAAACTGTACCTTTGTTTGAAAGCTCTGTCAGAACCACCTGCATTAGCGGGTGGCCGTTGCTTCATCACGGCCGCGCGGGCCGCCCGCTGACGCAGGCGGTTCTGACAAGTCTTATGGGACCTCCCCTGCAGTGCAACGTTAGCTATGGATATCAAGCGCCCCACCAAATCTAAGTTTAAGAAACGCATCCGCACCGTTGTCTTCATTGTTGTCGGTTTGGTGGCTGTTGGCGGAATTACGTATGGCCTCACCAAGCTCAAGCCCGCCGCGCCAACGCTCGATCGTTCCACTGCAGTGATCGACACGGTAAAGCGTGGAGAGATGGTTCGCGAGGTGCGCGGCATCGGCACGTTGGTGCCCCAGCTGGTCCGCTGGGTGCCGGCGCCCGCTGATGGTCGAGTGGAAAAGATTCCGGTCCAGGCAGGGGTGGTAGTTGGGAGTGACACGGTAATTGCCGAGCTTTCGAACCCACAGATGGAGCAGGAGGCCATGGACGCAGAATTCCAGGTGAAAGCGGCCCAGGCTGATGAAGAGAGTTTACGCACGCGCCTGGAAAGCGAGTCCATGACGCAGCAGTCTACGATTGCCGGAATTAACGCCGAGTACAGCCGAGCGAAATTGCAGCTTGATACCGATGAAGTACTCGGCAAGCAGGGGCTGGTGCCGGAGTTATTGCTGAAGATGTCTCGGATGAATGTTCAGGATATAGCGAACCGGCTGAAGGTGGAGCAGCTGCGATTGGCAGTGGGCTCCAGATCAGTAAAGGCACAAATAAGCGCCCAACAGTCGCGCATCTCGCAGTTTCGAGCGTTATCGAAATTGAAGAGAGAGCAGGCCACCGGTCTAAAAGTGCGCGCCGGCACGAGTGGGGTGTTACAGGAAGTTTCGGTGCAGGTGGGCCAGCAGGTTACTCCGGGATTCAACATCGCGAGAGTGGCCGACCCTAATTCGCTCAAGGCTGAGTTGAAGATCGCCGAGACGCAAATCAAAGATGTCAAACTCGGCCTGAAAGTCGCGGTTGATACGCGCAACGGAATTATTGAGGGGCAGGTGTTGCGCATCGACCCCGCGGCTCGCGAAGGAACTTTCATTGTCGACGTGCTGCTTACCGGACCGATACCGCCGAGCGCGCGGCCTGACCTGAGTGTTGATGGAACGATTGAACTTGAACGCCTCAGTAACGCTTTGTACATGGGCCGCCCAGCCTTTGGTCAGGGAAATCAGGACGTTGGACTGTTCCGCTTGAGCCCGGATGGACAGGAAGCCGTTCGCGTTTCGGTGAAGCTTGGCCGCAGTTCGGTTAGTACGATCGAGATCATCAGCGGACTGCGTGAAGGTGATCAAGTCATTCTGTCTGACACTTCGACGATGGACAGCTACAACCGCATTCGGGTGCGTTAGTCGTCAAGGGTTTCACCCCCCAGGGGTGAGATGTTTATAGATCAGAGCAGCAAATCCCCATCCGCTCCGTTCGGAGGAGCGGAATGGTTCTGAAGTGGTGAAGCTCCACTTGAACTCCGCTCCTCCGAACGGAGTTGGTACCGGGTTTTACGTTCTTGCCTATAAACATCTCACTCCTATGGAGTGAAAGCCAGTAGAGCTCGACGAGCAGTCAATTCGAACCTATCCCAGGGAGATAGTCATGAGTTCATCCGATCCCCTTATTCACCTTTCTGATGTAAAGAAAGTTTTCTACACGGACGAAGTAGAGACGCATGCGCTCTCCGGAATACATCTGGACATCAAGAAGGGTGAATACCTCTCTATTGCCGGTCCCTCCGGGTGCGGCAAATCAACTCTCTTATCCATTCTTGGCCTGCTCGATACGCCCACGGATGGCCAATACGTTCTGAATGAGACCCCGGTGGAGAATCTTTCGCTCTCGCAGCGGGCGCGCATTCGCAATCGCGAGGTGGGTTTCATTTTCCAGAGCTTCAATCTAATCGGCGACCTGACGGTCTACGAAAACGTCGAGCTGCCGCTGACTTATCGCGGCATGAATTCCACCGAGCGCAAACAACGCGTGACTGAGTCGCTTGAGCGCGTTGGCATGGGCCATCGGGCCAAGCATCTGCCCAGCCAGCTCTCGGGTGGTCAACAACAGCGCGTCGCCGTCGCCCGTGCTGTCGGAGGGCAGCCAAGCATTCTGCTCGCTGACGAACCCACCGGAAACCTGGATTCCACAAATGGCGAAGCCGTGATGGAACTCTTGCGTGAGCTACACCGGGGCGGCGCGACGATTTGCATGGTGACCCACGACGCCCGTTACGCGCAGCACGCCGATCGCATTGTCCACCTGTTTGACGGCCTGATCGTCGAAGAAGAAGCGGGAGCCAACCGGCGGGAAATTGAAGACGCCAAACGACAGCTCGAAGAGAGCGGCTTCGGAGCGATCTCATGATTAGCTTGCGCAATGTAGAAAAAGCTTTCGCTTCCGGTCAGGCGAAGACCTACGTTCTCCGGCGGGTCGACTTCGACATACAGCCGGGCGAGTTTGTCTCAATCATGGGTCCGTCCGGCGCCGGCAAGTCCACCCTGTTGCACATCCTCGGAATGCACGACCAATCCTGGAGCGGCGAATACTTGTTTGACGACGTGGCCGTTCACAAGCTTGACCAGAAGAAGCGAGCCGCCTTGCGGAATCGCAACATCGGTTTTGTCTTCCAAAGTTATCACCTGCTTGACGATCAGACCGTCTTCGAGAACCTCGAACTCCCGCTCTCCTATCGTGACGTCAACAAAAAGGATCGGCAATCGATTGTCTGTGACACGCTTGATCGATTTCAGATAGTAGGCAAGAAGGACCTTTTCCCCAGTCAACTCTCCGGCGGTCAACAACAACTCGTCGGTATAGCGCGCGCAGTTGTAGCCAATCCCCGGATCATTCTAGCGGACGAACCGACTGGCAATCTTCACTCGAGCCAAGGCAAAGAGATCATGGAGATGTTCAAGACGCTGAACGATGAAGGCACGACGATCATCCAGGTCACCCACTCTGAGACCAATGCTGCATATGGCAACCGCATTGTGCGCCTGGAGGACGGTTGGGTCGTCAAGGAGTAACAACCATGAGCGGAAGTCTTATGAATACCCCGAGCTCACAAACCTTGCCGCCGCCGACTCCTCCGACGCCGCGCGCTTTGATCGCCGACGATCAGCCAGACGTGCTAACCGCGCTACGTTTGCTCTTGCGAAATGCCGGATACCAGACTGAAGCGGTGACTTCGCCTGCGGAAGTGCTGGAGGCAATTAAGCACAGCAACTTCGATCTGGTTTTGATGGACCTCAACTATGCTCGCGACACCACCTCGGGGCAGGAAGGCCTCGATCTGATTACGAATATTCGAAAGTTGGATAGCGCGCTGCCCATCGTAGTCCTCACTGCATGGGGCTCGGTCGAACTGGCCGTCGAAGCCATGCACCGCGGCGGGCGCGACTTCGTGCAAAAGCCCTGGGATAACTCGGCGCTGCTCAAGAGCCTTAATACCCAAATCGAACTCGGCCGCAAGAAGCGTCAACGGCGACTCCTCGAGGCAGAAAGCCGGACCGAGACTGACAAGCTTCATCACGAGTTGGAAGAGTCGCACGAGATTCAAGCGGCATTGATGCCGAAGACTCTTCCAGAAATCGCCGGTTTTGACATTGCGGCTACGTGGAAGCCGGCCCGAACTGTAGGCGGAGACTATTTTGACGTACTGAAGTTTAGCGAGCACCACACGGCCCTATGCATTGCCGACGTGGCGGGCAAGGGAATGCCCGCGGCGCTGTTGATGTCGAACGTGCAGGCTGTTCTGAAGTCTTTTGCTTCGGACGTGGTCGCCCCGGAAGAACTGTGCGCCCGAGTCAATAGCGTCATGTGCGACAACATCGTGTCGCATAGATTTATCACCTGTTTCTACGCTCTCCTGGACACTCAAAACAAAAAGCTCTCATACACCAATGCGGGCCACTTCCCACCCATGTTGTTTCGTGATGGCGCTTGCCTGCGCCTGAAGGAAGGTGGACCAGTGCTTGGCATTTTCCCCGAGGGCCATTATACGCAGGGTGAAATTGATTTGAGGCCCGGCGACTGTTTGGTGCTGTTCACCGATGGTGTAACTGAAGCTCGAAACGCTTCCGGCAGGGAATTCGGCGAGGAGCGTTTAGAGAACCTACTGACCAATTTACTGACTGAGAACCACAAAATCCGCGCCAATGACTTGCGCGATCGAATCATGGGAGCGGTAAACGAATTCAGCGATGGGGAAGTCTACGATGATGCGACGTTGATGGTTGTAAGAGTCGACTAGAGTTCAGGGAGGACTTCGATGGAGTCACTGCTGCGGGATCTGAAATTCTCCGCTCGCTCTCTCTTTAAGCATTGGGGCTTCACTGCCATCGCGGTGATCACACTGGCGATTGGTATTGGGGCGACCACTACAATCTTCAGCGTTGTCAACGGTATCCTGTTGCGTCCCCTGCCCGGCGTCAGCAGTTCAGATCGGCTGGCGGACGTCTACGCGACCGAGGCCAATGGAAGCAGTTTTCATACCTTCTCCTATCCGGACTATTTGTCTTACCGCGATCAGGATAAGGTCTTCGACGGATTGATGGCCTCTACCGGCGTCCCCCTCAATCTGCACGCCGGAGCCCAGACGGAACG
>JBPCKD010000096.1:0-9394 GCA_051004635.1 Pyrinomonadaceae bacterium | reverse complement strand
CCTGATGGTCGTCCCATCCGCGCGCGCGGAAATAAACTTCTCCGAGGCCAATCTCCGCCGCCACTCGCCGGATCCACTCGGGCGAAGTCAAAGAAATTCCGTAACCGCTGGCGCCCGGATAGTCAGCAAAACCAAAACCTTCTTTACGATAGGCTTCTATGATTGGCGCGACGCTCTCGGCGGAGATTCCGTATTCAAATTCCTGGTTCTGCAATAGTTGAATCACACGCTCGCCATGCGCGGTGAAGATAAGCAGTCCATCAGACTGGAGGTGGCAGGCAAAGAACGCCAGCAAAGCACGTATGCCTCTGCCATTCAGGTGTGTAACTAGCGAACCACACCAGATGAGATCGAATTTTCCTCCTGGTGAGAACTGCTCCAGATTCGGCTCAGAGTAAATCGCTTCAGTACCAAACACCCTGGTACAGAAATCGACCCCTTTTCGATCCAGATCAGACGCAGTGATCTCAGCTTGAGGAAATCGCCGCACCAGGAATCGCAAAACGCGACCGTGGCCACAAGGCAGATCCAGAATTCGCTTTACCGATCCAAGCTGCGCGGCATCGATTGCTTCCTCAATGGAGCGAATCGCAGCGAGCCCCACTTTGTAGTAATGCACGCCGTCTCCGGTGTACATGCCATCGCCCGCCGAAATCCTGGTTTCCACCTGCTTGAGCAGTTCACGTTCTTTAGCCTCCAATGCCGGGTCATCGATTAGACGTTGCTTTTGTCTGCGGGTCCGCGCAGGCAAGGTTCTTAGCCGACGGCGCACCGCTCCCAAGTGCGGATGAAGACCTCGCGGCAGCAGGCCTTTCAGTTTGCGAATGTAATCCATGCCCGATGGGAAAGGTGCGACGCACGCCTACCTTTAGTTTCAACGTCTTCAAGCTGGTCGCTTAACCCCGCACAGTTACCTCTGAGGCCTTAATGATGAAAACCTGACCCGGTGAAATTCGCATCTCTTGGAATTTTGAACGACGCTGCGGAGGTTTGCCCAGATCAGGGCGCGTAATGTCGGCCATGCCGCACTCATCGACAAGTTCCTTGATGAACCCGACCAAGCCGTAATCATGGCTGCGAAACTGCCGCCCGTTAATGACCCTCTTAAGACCGACGACGAGCTTTTGCGCCAATGGTACCCGAGTGGCCAGCGAGCTTCGGTAAACTCGGGCCATCAACGATCGGAAACGAAAAAGTCCAGGACTGAATCCGTTTTCCTGGCGCGGCTGAAAACTGACTCCGTCAAACCAGCTATCCCAATAACCAGTGCTCCAGTCCTCGATCACATACAAACCGCCGGGCTTAAGGTGATTGTCGAAAAGGTGCCAGAAACTAATCCGGGTAAGCTCACCGATGTGCGAGCAGTCGTCTATGATCACATCGAAACCGCCGGGAGCCGTTTCCGCACCAATCCGATCCAGCAAGCTGGTGTCTTGCTGCTGGCCGGCATAGGTGCGAATCCTTCCGCTCGGGTCAGCGAGTTGGATGGGGTTCAGATCAAGACCAACAATCAAACCCTTCTGGAAGTAGTCGCGCCAGAGCAGCAGGGAACCACCTTTGTACACACCCAGTTCAAGCAGGCGCACTTCTCGATCCTGGAGCTTGCCGAAATACTGCTCGTAGCTTCTTAGGTAGTGAGCATGTAGCGCCTTGTCGGTATCGTAACTGCTCGCGTCCAGCCTGTTAGTCACTTACGCCTCTCTTGAGAAACCCTGACCCTTCGTTCCGAGTGAAGCCGAAGGTTAACACAAACAAGACTCCCCAAATGTGGTTGCATTTTCCTTATTGCTGATTATTCGAGCAGCTGCGAAGAGCGTATTGGCGTGTCTAATAAACTACTAAGTTCACAAAACTATGGGTTGGGCAGCCGCAATTCGCATTCGGGGAGCTAACGTAAAGTTGTCAGGGAATCCGGAACAGAGTTTTTCCGCCCTTTCACTTTCGCCTTAGGTAGAATACAGCTTGATCTCCTTCGCGGCGCTGATTCAGCCCCGCTGCTTGTCTCGAGAAATCGTCAATTTGATCGGCAGAGAAAATCGACCGGTTGGGATTGACGAAGTAAGACCGCTCGTTCATTAGAGGAATGTCTCGCCGGTACTGCTCACTAGCCCAGAACTGAAACGCTGTCGAGTCAAAAACCACCTCAGCAATAGCAAATCCGGCTTCCTCCGCTAGGGAGGAAAAACTCTCACATGTAAACAAGAAGAGATGACGCGGGGCATCGAGCTGCACCCAATCTATGCCATACGTCTCCCATGCAAAAGCGAGAACAGGCATACGAATTATCGCGTACTGACCCTTTGGAAGTAAGCGATGAATCTGCTCCAGGGTTTTGCGAGGCTCGGGAACGTGCTCTAACGAGTGGCTGGCGATTATCAAATCAAACGGTTGGTCAAGCTCGGGTATTTCTGCTCTAAGCACTCGCACTCCATCTCCGTAGCTAATGTCTGACTCAAGAAACGTATCGACGCCCAGCAGATGCGTGAAACCAAACGCACTTAAGTTAAGCAGCGTTTCCCCAGCTCCACTGCCTACATCGAGGATTTTTGAACCTCGGTTGAGCGAGAGGTCAAGGCCAGTGTTTTTGAGGTACTCAGGAAACCCAACCAGCAATCTATCCATGTTCTCCGCGACGAGGTGGCCCATAAGGTCGCGATAGTTAGCCGCGCGCTGGCGCCTACAGTAATAATCCGCTGCCCTTCGCCGCAGAAAACTGCCCAGACGTCCGGTCACAAGCCAGCGAGCTGTCTTTGGCGATCCTTCTCGCGTTTGAGAGGCAGGAAGAAATGAGTAGTAGTTTCTCGGGTAGTAAGGCTTAAGATCAGGCACTTGCTGAATTTGCAGCGTACCGCAAGCAGCACATTCTATGTACGCAAAACAGTCTCGGGTCCCTAAGAACATCTCGCGCGCTTGATGAAGCCTGTTTCCGGAGTGATTGCCGCAGATCCGGCAAACCAAACCAGAAGCGCTTCCTTCACTCATTTCACGCTCTCCATTCAACTGGACTCAAAAATGTTTGCGGGCCAGCATAACAGGAAGGCCCTTGTTCGGGAGATTCGCCGGACTCAAGAGCCGGGTTGCTCCATTTTTTCCCGCGGCTGACCTTCCTTGACGCTTCCGCTGACACTGCCTAGACTGACGCATCGGGAACTATTGATAACGGCCCCTAAAAACCCTAGCCGCTCGAATCGAGGGAGCCGTCAGCAAGCGGCGCCAGCAACATCGAATTGACTGATTTGAATCCCCACGAACCCGAGCTGAAAACTGTAGCCATCCCGAGTCGCGATCCTACACCGTCAACGGACGATCCATTGATCCTTATTGACGCTGAGGAAACAGACTTTGGGTTACATCTTCGCGAACTTTGGGCTTATCGGGAGCTCCTCTACTTCCTCACCTGGCGTGATATCAAGATTCGTTACAAGCAAACGCTGCTCGGCGCAACCTGGGCTATTATTCAACCGCTCTTTGCGATGCTGCTCTTCACGCTATTCTTCGGCAAACTGGCTGGCATCCCCTCAGATGGAGTCGCTTATCCGCTTTTTGCGTATGCAGGTCTTCTGCCCTGGACGTTCTTTGCGAATGCAGTCACCAATAGCGGCAACAGTCTGATCGGCAACACAAACCTGATTACAAAAGTCTATTTTCCGCGGGTAATCATTCCGGCGGCCGCGGTTGGAGCGGGCCTGCTGGACTTCGCCATCGCTTTCGTCCTGCTGATTCCGTTGTTCATTTACTATGAAATCGAACTTACGTGGTCGCTGCTCATGTTACCGGTGTTTTTGGTGCTCGCGACTCTATTGGCGCTAGGCGTGGGAATGTTAATGTCAGCGCTCAATGTAAGATACAGAGATGTCCGATACGCGCTGCCTTTTCTCATACAACTCTGGCTCTTTGCCTCACCCGTAATCTATCCATCCAGCATTATGCCGGAGCGGTGGAGATGGGTGCTATTGCTTAACCCAATGACCGGAATCATAGAAGGCTTTCGGGAGTCGCTCTTTGGAAAAATTTTCGACTGGCCAGCAATCATTGCGTCGACCGTGATGACGCTATTTATCGTTACGGTTTCAACTTTCGTCTTTCGCCGGGTGGAAGACACTTTTGCGGACATCGTCTGAAAGCATAATGAGACCTATTATCCGAGTGGAGAATCTGAGCAAGCGCTACCGCATCGGCGCTCGGCAAATGCATAACAGCTTGCGTGATACGGTGGCGGCGATGGTTCGCTCGCCTCTCAATCGCCAGCGAAACGGCGAGCCTGTTGCTGAGGAAACCATTTGGGCGCTCAAGGACGTCAATTTCGAAGTCATGCCTGGCGAGGTCATCGGCGTTATCGGGCGCAATGGGGCCGGCAAGTCGACGCTGCTGAAAATCCTCTCTCGCATTACCAGGCCCACAAAAGGTCGCGTTTCCCTGAACGGTCGGGTGGGAAGTCTGTTGGAAGTCGGCACCGGTTTTCATGCGGAACTTACCGGCCGGGAAAACATCTTTCTGAACGGCGCCATTCTCGGCATGAGCAAACAGGAAATAGGGCGCAAGTTTGACGAGATTGTGGCTTTTGCCGAGACCGAAACGTTTGTGGATACTCCAGTGAAACACTACTCTTCCGGTATGACTGTGCGGCTGGCATTCGCGGTTGCTGCTCACCTCGAGCCGGAGATACTAATAGTAGACGAAGTTCTGGCAGTCGGGGATGCACTCTTTCAGAAAAAGTGCCTCGGCAAGATGAACGAGATCTCCCAGGCTGGTAGGACTGTGCTCTTTGTGAGCCACGATATCAGCGCTGTTAATGCCTTGTGCGCACGAGCTATTCTGTTGCACGAGGGCTCGATTGCTATGAGTGGCGCAACTCGCGAGGTGTCGGCCTATTATATGGACCATGCTAACAAGCTTTACTCTCCAATTACCTGGATCAAGTTCCCGGAAGGCAAGAGCAATGAAATAGAACTGACGGCAGTGACCGTCACTCAGCTTGGCGCACAGACGAACATGATTGACTGCCGCGAGTCTTTTACCGTAACCGTCGAATATGAGAACAAAAAAGCAGTGCGCAATTCGCGTTTTTTCTTGCTTGTTAGGAATGAGAAGGGCGAGCCACTGTTTACCAGTTCTGACTATGACCTCCTCAACGACGAAGAAATAGACCGAAAAGCGGGAAAGTTTGTCAGTAGAATTTCCCTTCCTGGCGGGTTATTTAAAGCCGGCAGTTATTACGGGACCGTTGGCGCTGACATTAAGTATGAGCGGATTATCTTCGCCGAAAACGATATTTTCCATTTCGACGTTTTCGAATCCGGCGACGATACCCACGCCGTCAGGCACCAGCGAGTGGGCATTATCGCCCCCCTTCTACCATGGGAAACCACCAGGGCGAAATCCTGACACAGGAAGATGAACCTCTTGCGCCGCGTTAGGCAGAGACTTCAGGAAAAGCTGAGCCTCGCTTCCAAGATCCGGTTGAGGCGGCTCTTTGCCGGAGTTGTGCGTCCGTTCAGGCAAAGAGAGAAATACCTTTTGACAGCTCCGGAAATAAGACCGTGGGACGAAAATGATCTTTTGCTCGTGAAGGACACGGTTGCCGGTAAACGACCCTTAGCGAAGCAAGAAGGCGGGATTCAGACGTCCATTATCATCCCGGTTTTCAACAAGGTGGATTTCACATTTCAATGCCTTCGATCGTTGTTTCAAGAAATCGATATGACGACCACTGAGGTCATCGTTGTAAACAATGCTTCGACTGATGAGACCAGCCAGGTCCTTGGTCATTTCGGCGATTTGATTCAAGTCGTTGACAACGCGGAGAACCAGGGATTCGTCGACGCCTGTAATCAAGGTGCCGCCGTTGCATCGGGCGAGTTTCTGCTCTTCTTGAATAACGACACCATTGTGCAGGCGGGTTGGCTGGGGAGTCTCCTGAATGCTGTGGAGAACGATTCTTCGGTGGGGGCTGTGGGTTCCATGTTCATCTATCCCGACGGAAGAATTCAGGAGGCCGGAGGGATCGTCTGGAAAACCGGGGAAGCTTATCACTACGGTTGGGGAGAATTACCGAGTGACAGAAAGTACAATTTCACCCGCGAGGTCGATTACTGTTCGGCGGCTTCTCTGCTGGTGAGGAAGAGCTTATTCGACAAGCTCGGTGGTTTTGACCGGCGCTACGCTCCAGCTTATTACGAAGACGTTGACCTTTGTTTTGGCATACGCTCACTGGGACACAAAGTTATCTTTCAACCCCTGTCGAGAGTTATCCACTACGAAGGTGTCACCTCGGGACGCGACACAGCGGCAAACACCAAGATCTATCAGCTTACTAACCGAAAGAAGTTTGCCGAAAAGTGGAGCGAGGCTCTAGAAAAACAGTTAGAAAAAGATCCGGACTTAGCCATCGAAGCAGCGAATCGCAAAGCTGGCCCACAGATCATTGTCTTTGACGATCGGGTGCCGACGCCCGATCGCGATGCGGGCAGTGCCCGAATTGCGAATATCCTGAGGTCGCTGGCACGAATCGGCAAACCAGTCTTTGTTCCTATGAAACCGCTGCCGGAATCCGAGCAGTTTTTGTGGAGAGAGGGGATCGAAACCGCAAACATAGTTGACTATGTTCGGCTAATCAAAAACCGAAGCTTCCGAGTAGCCATCCTGAGTCGCCCGGAGGTGGCAACGGCATTGCTACGTTCGATCCGACGCGCTGACCGGAAGACTAAAATAATTTTCGATATGGTGGATGCTCACTTCGTCAGGTTGGACCGAGAGCACAAGATCACGGGGATTCAGAAGTTGGCACTTGAGGCGCGCCGGTCCAGAGATCGCGAGTTGGCGTTAGCCCGCGCAAGCGATCAGGTGTGGTGCGCTTCAGAGGCGGACAAGAAAGCGGTTTCGACGGCTGTTGCGGAAGAGCGGCTTGTGGTGATCCCCACCATCCACTCCCTACACGATCAAGGGAAGCCGCCTGAGGAAAGAGAGGGGTTGTTATTCATCGGGCACTTAAGTCACAGACCGAACAGCGATGCTGTGAACTACTTCATGCGAGAGATCTACCCGCTGATCAAGCGGCGTCTGCCGTCAGTAACGTTTTATATCGTAGGTAGCAATGCCTCTCCTGAGATCGAGGCCTATAACTCCGCTACCGTAAGAGTCATGGGTTACGTTCCTGATATCAATCCCCTACTTCAGAGTGCCCGAGTCTTCGTAGCCCCTTTGCGTTTCGGCGCCGGCGTAAATGGAAAGATCGGAGAGGCTCTGTCCTACGGAGTGCCAGTCGTCACCACCTCGATTGGGGCCGAGGGTGTTGGGCTCTCGTCCGGAGACAACGCGATGATCGCGGACGACCCGGCGGAGTTTGCGAATAGCGTGTTACGGGTTTATGGGGACATGGATCTATGGCAACGCCTTTCGGGATCCGGCTACAAGCACATTGAAAATCATTTCACCCCCCAGATCGTCGGCCAGAAGATTGAGGACGGGTTGAAGGTATTGGGTGTGGGGGGAAGCTGCTTGAGTCCGGCGGACTAGTTTTCCTGCAGCGCGTCGAGGATACGGTCAGCGGTGTTTCCATCCCAGAGCGGCGGTACGCGGCGGTCTGTGGTTATTGAGCCGTTGAGCGCAGCGAAAGCGGCCGTCGTAATTTTTTCGCGGTCGGTGCCCACAATCGTGTTTGTTCCCAGCTCCACTGTGATTGGCCGTTCGGTACTCTCGCGCAGAGTGAGACAGGGAATCCCGAGCACCGTTGTCTCTTCCTGCAGACCACCGGAGTCAGTCAACACCAGCCGCGCGTGGCTATAAAGACCGAGGAAGTCGAGGTACCCGAGTGGCTCGGTCAAACGCAAACCCTTCGCTTTTTCAATTCTTTCGCCGAAGCCAAACTATGCGATTGTCTTTCGTGTTCGAGGATGAACGGGAAAGACTATGGGCAAACGTTCGCTGACTTCTTCCAGCGCATCAATGATTCGTCCCAAAGTGTCCAGGTTATCGACATTTGATGGCCGGTGAAGCGTAAGCACCGCATAGTCCTGATCCGCAACTGCGAGATGTTGTCTGATCGCTGACTCTTTAGCGCGCGTGAGCTGCTTGAAGAGGGAATCGATCATGACATTGCCAACGAAGCGAATTCGTTCCTCGGGAACTCCTTCTGCACGAAGGTTCTCATCAGCATCAGGCGACGGAGTAAACAGCAGATCAGCAATCTGATCGGTCAGCAGCCGGTTGATCTCTTCCGGCATTGTGCGGTCGCGGCTGCGCAAACCAGCCTCTACATGGGCGACTTTCACGCCTAGTTTGACGCAAACCAAAGCGCAAGCCAGGGTAGAGTTCACGTCGCCAACAACCACGACCCAATCCGGCTTCTCGCGAATTACTACTGGCTCAAACTGCTGCAGCACTGCAGCCGTTTGCGCGGCGTGAGTGCCCGAGCCTACGCCTAGATAGACATCAGGCGCAGGCAGATTCAGATCCCGGAAGAAGGCGTCGGACATCGTCGAGTCGTAATGCTGACCCGTATGAACAACAAGCGGCGTGAACTGTTGCTCACGCCGCTTCATGGCTTCAACAATCGGCGCGACCTTCATAAAGTTGGGCCGCGCGCCGACGACATTGATTACTTTTAGCATTCAAGACTGTTCAAGGTCCAACGTCCAAAGTCCAAGGTCCGATTGCGATTCCTGACTTTGGACATTGGACGTTCGACCTTGGACTCAAAGGCGAATTATCCGTGCCGTGCTGTCGCGTCGTAAGTCGCCATTGAGCGCATTGCGAGTATCAACTATCAGCGGCACCAAATGGCAGACCCTGCCGTAGTCAATCTCGGTGTGATCGGTAACGATCACGACGCAATCGGCCGCCCTCAATGCCTCGTCAGTCAGGGGTTCTGAAGCGAGAGGCTCCCCGCCTCCTTCGGTGTGCGCATCATCGAAGCGTATTTCTTTCACGAATGGATCGTGATAATGCACGGCCGCTCCTTTGGCGCGAAGCCGGTCGATGATTGAGAGCGCGGGGCTCTCCCTGACATCATCGATGTCTTTCTTGTAAGCCACGCCCAGCAGCAGGATGCGCGAGCCATTCATGGCCTTGCGAGCATCATTTAGACCATCCGAGATCAACTGCACAACGTGATCAGGCATACGCGAGTTGACCTCTTCCGCAAGGCCAATGAACCGCGAATCGCAACCGTGCTGCCGTGCTTTCCATGAAAGGTAATGCGGATCGAGTGGAATACAATGACCGCCAATTCCTGGACCTGGGTAAAAAGCCATAAAGCCGAACGGTTTAGTCGCCGCGGCGCCAATCACTTCCCACGTGTCGATGTTGAGCGCATAACATAAGCGGGCCATTTCGTTGGCCATGCCGATGTTTACGGCTCGGAAAGTATTCTCCAGCAGTTTCGCTGTTTCGGCCA
>JBPCKD010000095.1:0-7041 GCA_051004635.1 Pyrinomonadaceae bacterium | reverse complement strand
ATAATCTTCAAGCCAGCGTTAGGCTACGACCGTCCTGCTCACGTTGCCCCGGAACGCTGCTCACGATCACCGGAATGCTGCTCACGTTGGCGCCGGAATCACTGCTCACAATCACCGGAATACGCAGACACAAGACGCGCGAGATCCAAGCGCTCACAAGGGAAGATGCGGCCCGCCTCATGGCTGTCGAGAAACTGACGCGCACAGAGAAGCGACAAGAGGGCGAGCGAACTGTCGTTGTAGACAACAGATACCGAGTGCTGTTCGCCTTCCTGCTGACCACCGGAGCACGCCCGTCTGAAGCCTTCGGCCTAAAGTGGGCGGACATTGATATGGAGAAGGGGATTGTGAGCATTCAGCGGACGCTGCAATGGCACAGCAAGGCCGAAGGCGGAGGCTGGTACTACAGCGAGACCAAGACCAAGGGCAGTCGGCGGACAGTGCCATTGCCAGTGAGTTTGATCGAGCAATTGAAAGCACACCGCGCGAGCCAGGCTGAAGCGCTGCTGAAGTTCGGCATTAGGACAGACATTGTATTCGCGACCAGCGAAGGCACCCCGATACTGCGGAGAAACCTTGTAAGGCGGCACTTCAAGCCCGCTCTACTCGCGGCCAAGCTGCCGGCCGAACTCTCGTTGTATAGCTTGCGGCATTCATGCGCGACATTGTTACTTCAGGCCGGCACTCACCCGAAGATCGTAGCCGAGCGGCTGGGCCACAGCTCAACCACGCTCACGATGGACGTGTACTCGCACGTTGCGCCAGGTATGCAGTCGGATGCTACCGCACAGCTGGAGAGAATGCTTTACGGCTGAACCTCACAACACCACGGACCCAGCAAATAAGAGCGGCAAGCCCGAAAAGGCTGCCGCTTTTGCTTTCTAGGTTTCTGGGTTTTCTGGGTCCTTATATATGTTCAGACCCAACAAACAGAATCTTTAGGTTCACAAATGAACCTAACCCATCCTCTCTTGAAAGCCTCCACCCAAGGAGGCCTCAAAACCCACCCTTTTTAGGAAGCCCGCACACTATAGGCACACAAATGGACGCACCTCTCCCGTGAAGAGAGAAGGTGTGTTGGCTGTAAGTGTTGTGTCCTAATCAGTAAGGCTGGGGCGGCTAGTGGGGCTCGAACCCACGACCTCTAGATCCACAATCTAGCGTTCTAACCAACTGAACTATAGCTGCCATGTGAATTTGCACAAAACAATTGAGAAGTAATGTCCCTGGCAGGGCTCGAACCTGCGGCCCTCTGCTTAGCATCCAGCATCAGGTTTTCCCCGACCGCCTGTTCGCACAGGTTTGCTGGCTGGACTATATCTTGGACATCACAGTCCCGGCCCGTATAGTCTCTGAGGAGCCCCTTCCCAAACTTGTTCACTCGAGAAAGGTTTCCTGCGGATTACCCAATCCTCCTGGATTGTTACTCGAATTTACGAGTACCGGAGGCTCTAAGGGCGTCCCCGCATATGGGGCCGTCCACTTAATGAGTTCTTCCTTAAAAACTATTCCCCATTAAGGCTCCAACAAGGCAGATGCTCTATCCACTGAGCTACAGGGACACATGCCTAGTGCGGCGATGTTAGCATGCAGCCGACCGTAGTGGTCAACTTGTCGACTCGATCCGAAAAATAAAGAGATCGCCACAACGAGGCGATCTCTTTATGCAAGATTGAGAAACCTGATTAGGCTGCTCGAGGGTGTTCCGTAGTCTCAGCGAATACTCGACGACCATTTAGAGCATCATCGATAATCTCTCGAACGGCTGAGGTATCCGGGTTTACGTCCATTCGATCACAAGCGCGCAAGTGACGGAGAATTCCCTGTGTGGCAATCTCCAAAGCCACCCCGCTTAATTTCGAATAACGCCTGGCCTGAATGTGGTCAATTCTTAAAATCCGCTCGTCCAGCGGCAAATGTCTATCAAAAGTCACGGTTACGTTTTATCCTCCAAAACCGCAGTTTGCGGCCATTTTTAAGTGCAAATCTTAGATGCCTCAGCATCCTCTGAGGATGCAGGTTCGTTGCATTTCGCAACAATTATCAATCTCGAGATATGCACTGTTCCCGAGTGCCAATTATTAGGGGTTCAGCAAAACTGGAGATTATACATAAGCGACCACGGAAATGGAAGCTTTTTGATCTGGATGACTTTGGCCGCACCCGAAGGTTGGACCAAGGCCCTTAGCTGTGGGGTCGCTCAGCGCTAGTGGAGGGATTGGGTCGTACGGGAAAACCGAAAATCGGGCTGCCAAAAACGTAAGCGCCGCCCCGTGTTCACCCGTGCGTGAACTTAACGAGCGGCGCTTTAGAACTCTCTAGTCCAAGAAAGTCGGATTAATTACATTATTTCTTGGGTAAGACTGTATCTTTCATGCCTTTGCCGACACGAAATTTTAGCGTTGTCTTCGCTGGTATTTGGATTGTTTCTCCAGTTGCGGGATTTCTTCCCTCGCGCGCCTTCCTTTCGGATTTAACGAGCTTGCCGAAGCCTGGAAGTACGAATTCTCCGTTGGTCTTAACTTCGCGGGAAGCCAGGTTATAGAGTTCGTCAAAAAACTCTTTCACCGACCCCCGCTTCATTCCAGTCTTTTCTGCAAAATGGTTGAAGACTTCCGACTGAGTCATGCGCTTTCTGCCTGTCGCGGCTTTGGTCGCCATAGTCTGGTGGACACCTCCGATGAGACTTAATTGAAAAGCTACTGAGGCTCTGATATATCACACTCAGGGAGCAAAGTCTCCCCAAAATGTCGATTTCGGGCGGTTTTTTCCAAAAAGATCAACTCTTCGGCCTGCCCGGATAGTTAAGCAGCAGGAAGAGGCTTCGGCAAGTGAACTGAAACCGTTCGGGGAAGCCTGCGAGCTGCCATTCGTCCGCGAACCGAATTGACATCAAATGGTCCGTCCCAGAGTGGAATTTGCTCTGCCCGGCACCTAAAGGCGAACCAACTCTTGAGCCATCTTTGGTGGCGTAACTTGCCACTCTAAAGAAGCTAGCCCGCCAAAAATCCCGCCAAATAGTAGTTTTCCCGGGCTCCAAGTAAAAATGATTGTCGCAACTTACCCACCCTTGGGATACGATGGCGGCCTCGAATTACCAAACTCAATCGGAGATGCCGATGAAAAAACGAAAACAGCTTTTAGTTGTTTCCCTCGTGTTGTGCGCGTTGCTTTGCAGTTTTCCCCTGGCGGACGGTCAAAGACGCACCAAATCGTCAAGTACTGGCGTCAGCCGGACAGCGGACGCTGCGGGCGTTTATAACGTAACGGCGTTTGGAGCAAGAGGCGACGGCAAAACCCTCGACACTCCCGCAATCAACAAAGCCATTGAGGTTGCTGCCGCGGCGGGCGGTGGAACCGTGCGCTTCCCGGCTGGTAATTACTTGTCTGTCTCAATTCACTTGAAGAGCAACATTTCGCTTTACCTTGATCAAGGCGCTACGATTATTGCGGCGGAACCGTCAAAAACCATAAGGTACGATCCTCCTGAACCCAACCCGTGGGACGCGTACCAGGACTTTGGCCACAGCCATTGGCATAACAGCCTAATCTGGGGCGAGAACCTTGAGAACATTTCCATCCTTGGCCCGGGGCTTATCTGGGGCAAGGGTCTTGTTCGGAGCGGTGGACAGTCGCGCACGAAAGAACAGAACGACGCACTTAACAACGCCCGCGCCAGTGAGCCCGTGCGGCCCTTCGGTTATCCCAACCCACGTGATGCGGTAGAACCAGGGTGGGGCAACAAAGCAATTAGCCTCAAGCGCTGCCGCAATGTTCTCATCCGCGACATTTCGATCCTGCACGGCGGACACTTCGCCATTCTCGCAACGGGCGTGGATAACCTGACAATCGACAACGTCAAGATCGACACCAACCGCGACGGCATCGACGTTGATGCTTGCCGGAATGTCCGCATATCAAACTGTAGCGTCAACTCCCCCTTCGATGACGGCATATGTCCGAAAAGCACGTTTGCGCTAGGCTTCGCGCGCACCACCGAGAATGTGACTATCACGAACTGTCAAGTGAGTGGTTATGATGAAGGCACGTTTCTCGATGGGACGTACAAAGGCGAGTACACCCGGTACAGCCACAACAGTACGACTGGAAGAATAAAGTTTGGCACTGAGTCCAACGGCGGCTTCAAAAACATTACGATTTCTAACTGCGTCTTCGATTACTCCAGAGGATTCGCATTGGAGAGTGTCGATGGCGGCTTGCTCGAAGACGTAACCATCACAAACATTACGATGCGTGACATCACCAATTCTCCTTTCTTTCTTCGGCTGGGAAATCGCGCCAGAGGTCCCAAAGAGACGACGACTGTGGGCCAACTCCGGAGAGTGCTGATTAGCAACGTGGTTGTCTACAATGCCGACTCGAAATACGCCTCAATCATCAGCGGCATTCCCGGTCATGACATCGAAGATGTGAGGTTGAGTAACATTCGGATTTATTACAAAGGTGGTGGGACTAAGGAGCAAGCCGCGCTTGAGCCACCCGAGAAGGCGAAGGATTATCCCGAGCCCGTAATGTTTGGGGATATGCCCGCCTACGGGTTCTTCATACGCCACGTGAAGGGGATTGAGATGTCCGACGTTGAAGTGAGTTACATGAAAGAGGACCTGCGGCCGGCATTTGTCCTTAACGACGTAAAGGGCGCCGACTTCTACCGCATCAAGGCGCAGCATGCTCCCGACGTGCCGACATTTGCGCTGACGAACGTTGAAAATTTCAGTGTTCAGCAAAGCGCACAATTGCCGGATACACGGCTCGCCCGCGTGAAGCAAAGGAAGTTGTGAAAATGTCCGGAGAAATCGAGGAGAAAACTGAACGACTGGTCCGCCTTTGTTCGCAGGAGAATTTGGGCGGCGTGCTGATCAACTCTCAGCCCAACTTCGCGTGGCTCACCGCCGGGGGAAAAAACGGGGTTGACTCCAGCCGCGAGAACGGCGTTGCCACGTTATTCGTCCGTGCAGACGGCAAGCGCTTCGTGCTGGCGAATAAGATCGAAATGGAGCGTATCAGAACTGAAGAGCTGAACGGAGAGGACTACGAGCCCCTCGCGTTCGGGTGGGAAGAGGAGAAGGGAAATCCAGCGTTGATTACGCAACTCGCGCGTTCGGTTATGACTGAAGGAGTGTCGCTCGGTTGCGACCTTCCCCTCGGGGACGCCCGCCTAATTGAAGGTGATATTGCGCGAACCAGATATCAGTTAACTGCTTCTGAGATGGACCGCTTCAAGTCGTTAGGGAGGGATGCGGGTCAGGCCATCGGCGAGTTGGCTCGTTCGCTCTCGCCGGGCGTGACGGAACGCGAAGTCGCGCGACGGGCCAATGATGCTCTGGCTGCCATTGGCGCCGATGCAGTCGTAACCCTCGTGGCTGCAGACGAGCGGTTAAAGCGGTTTCGTCACCCATTGCCCAAAGATGCCCAATGGAAAAAGGCCATCATGATTGTAGTGTGCGCGCGGCGAAACGGGTTAATCGCTTCATTGACTCGTCTCGTATGTGCTGGGCCTGTCCCAGATGAGTTGAGCCGTCGTACGCGCGCTGCTGCTCATGTGAATGCGGAGCTTTTCGGCGCGACGAGACTGGGCGTAACCGGGCGTGAGCTTTACGAGGTGGCGGAACGAGCGTATCGAGCCGAAGGCTTTCCCGGCGAGGAAAAGCTTCACCACCAGGGAGGCGCAGCCGGCTACCGCTCACGTGACTGGGTAGCACATCCACGATGTGCGGACGCGGTGCAGCAGAATCAGGCGTTTGCCTGGAACCCCTCAATTACCGGCGCTAAAGTGGAAGAGACAATCATCGCTTTTGAGGATCATATTGAAGTGATTACAAGCACTCCGGGATGGCCTTCAATCCCCATTGAGGTTGACGGCCGCGCCTATGTTTTCCCTGATGTGTTATCGCTCTAGGGCGGGGACGGCCAGACTCAGAAACCAATGAAGGCTGGCTGTTTAGAGTTCAAGCTTCAGCTTAGGTCTTCAACAGCAGCAGCCTAAAGGCTGAACTCTGAATGCTGGCTTTTGAGCGCAAGCTGATGCGTCGCAAAGTTCCGTTGGGTCAACACGCTGAGTTGGCCTACTGTCTTCGGAAACGTGACGGTTAATTTCCCGCCAGGGTTGTAGTCGCCGAACAACACGTCGGCGATTGCGGTCCCTCCCTGTGCACCTGGAAGCCATGCCTCGATAATCCCGGGAACATATTTGTTCAACCAGTTAATGCTGATGGGCCGGCCATTGATTAGAACTCCTATGACCGGCTTGCCTGTCGCATGTATGGCCTGGACCAGTTCTAACTGGCGTCCTGGTAAATCAAGACTCGAGCGGCTGGCGCTTTCGCCGACCGTCTTTGAGGAGTCACCCAGCACCACGATAGCCAGATCTCAGCGGGAATTCCAAGTCGCGTCTCCTCGATAAAGAAGCGCTGCACTTCATTCATGGCCCAAACATGCTTCTTTACATCCCGGGCGTAGATGCTGCTCGAGCCCGCCGCCCAACCGTTCAAGTGTTCATCAATATTCGCGATGCTGTCTTTCCAGATCTGATTCTTCCAATCGGGTGTCGGCAGCTCATCTTTCAAGACGCGTGCATAACCGTAGAGGGTAGCCGTTTGACAAGTCCTTTTCCTCGAAAGTCATTTGACTAAGCAAGTCGTCAAGGCGTTTGTTAATGTCCGCTTTTGGATTTTCATAGACGTCCATGCGGCCATTCTTGTTAGATCGGCCCACCCGTTGTGATAGATATCCTTCTTCGGAATCGATTTTTCCTGGGCAGGGACAAAGTATACGTTTAGCAGAATTGCGAGTAGAACAAGATGGACCGTGCGCATAGATGAATTCTCACCTTACGTGAACTGGTATTAACCCCCAGCCGCCAAGGACGCTAACCAACTAATAAGAACCAAATCTTGTAGTGCACCCCTGAAATGACACAGAAAGTTAAGAAAGTATTTGTGGTGCAAGCGAGCTTTCAAACTCGACCGGCGGCAGGTAGCCGATGGCCGAGTGAAGTCGCTTGCGATTATAGACTGCTTC
>JBPCKD010000094.1:0-74793 GCA_051004635.1 Pyrinomonadaceae bacterium | reverse complement strand
GAGCTTTCCATCCACGTGCAGAAACTACAGTTTTTGGCAAAGGCGCTGCTGCCCCTTCCCGACAAGATGCACGGCATCCACGATCCGGAGATTCGCCAGCGCCAGCGTTATGCAGATCTGATTGCCGGCAGCCTGAAACTCGAAATCGAGGAAGGTGAACTAACACCGCGCGAAGTTTTCGAGCGGCGTTCTTCGATTATCCGCGAGATGCGAAGGATCCTGGACGACCATGGTTATGTCGAGGTCGAGACGCCGATGTTGACGGCGAAAGCCACCGGCGCTGCCGCGCGGCCTTTCAAGACACATCACAATGCGCTTGACATAGATCTATATGCGCGCATCGCTCCCGAACTTTATTTGAAACGGTTGCTGGTCGGGGGCTTTGAAAAGGTCTATGAGCTCAACCGCAACTTCCGCAACGAAGGCATTGACCGAACACACAATCCCGAATTCACGATGCTGGAGTTTTACTGGGCCTATGCTGACGTAAACCAGATGATGGATTTCTGCGAGGAGATGATTCGCGCCACAGTATTCACGGCCCTGGGCCATACGCATGTGAGATACGGGCAAGGAGGGTCGTCAATTGACATCGATTTCTCGCAACCATTTCAGCGCCTCACGATGCGAGAGAGTGTGGCTCGATTTGCCCCCGATGAAGAGATTACAGATGACAACTTAATGGAGTTGTTCGAAGAATACGTAGAACAGAAACTCGTTCAACCAACCCTCATCTCCGACTTTCCAAAACCGATATCACCCTTGTCGAAGGCTTCTCCATCTGATCCAACAGTTGCCGAGCGATTTGAACTCTTCATCGCCGGTATGGAATGCGCCAACGGCTTCTCCGAATTGAACGACCCGGCGGAGCAATATCAACGCTTCCTGGAGCAAATGACGCAGCGCGAGCGAGGCGATGAGGAAGCAATGGTGATGGACGAGGACTACATCCGCGCGCTTTCGTATGGCATGCCGCCGGCGGCTGGTATTGGTATCGGCATCGATCGCTTTGTCATGCTCATGACAAACAGACCATCGATTCGCGACGTGATCCTATTCCCGCACATGAGGCCTGAACGAAAGGCGGGAGATCAGAATCAAGCTGAAGACCCGACAAATCTGCCGCCTTCAGGCGGCTAGCCCGCAGGGCGATTAGGCCAGTCGTTTTACGGCTGGTTTTGCCGGTCCCCTAAAATTCCCACAGGCCGCTTCAGCGGCCTTTTTACTAGCTCCTCCCTCACACGCCCGACACGAATATCCAGTTGCAGACATAGCGCAATCTCTTGCATGGACTCGACTCGGGGCCCCCCGAGACCAGACTGGACTCTCTCAATGAGGTGGTGTCTCCTGTTGCCGCCTTCAGGCGGCTAGCCCGCAGGGCGATTAGGCCGATCGTTCATGCGGTAGATGGGACCGAGAACCATGTTCATCTAGTCGCAACCACTCCGCCGAATCTTTTGATCAGCGAGTGGATCGGAAAGCTAAAGGGCGGAAGCTCGTTCTACATTAATCACGAGATCGCTAACCGAAAGTTGCTCGATTGGCAGGAAGGCTACGGCGGTGTCAGTTTCGGAACGAAGGATCTGAAATGGGTGGTTGATTATGTGAAGAACCAGAAGGAGCACCACGCTCTCGGAACAAAGGTCAAACGATTGGAACGGTCTGGTGACGAGGGTTCTAAAGGACGTTGAAACGGCCTAATTGGGTCTTTTGCGCGTTAACCAGCCGTAGAACGGCTGGCCTAGCAGCCCTGCGGGCTAGCCGCCTAAAGGCGGCAATCTCATTGCACGCAACCAGCAGTAATACGGCTGGCCTAGCGCCCTCCGGGCTAGCCGCCTGAAGGCGGTAGTAATGACTGGATTTTGAACAGACTTTACCGCCGCAGCCGCGGCGCTTCCGCGCGGCCATACGCAATGATTGTCCCACCAAAACCCACTGCCCAGGCGTGCATGCGGTCTGCAAAGAAGATGCGCTCCAGTGCGTGAGGTGTGCCGCTTCGCTGGCTGGTCCAGTGTAGACCGCCATCGCTGGTGTGTAAAACAGTCCCTTCAGCGCCGACCGCCCACCCTTCGAGTGCATCAAGGAATTTAACGTCGAATAGGTCGGCGGAAACACCTGAGGCTTGTGGTTGCCAACTCCTGCCGCCATTGATAGTGCGGTAGATCATGCCGCCGCTGCCCACCGCCCAACCCAAGCGCGCGTCAACGAAGGAGGTAGAACTAAATCGCACGTTAGTCGCATTTGGGAGTCGCGCATGATGCCAGGTTTCGCCGCCATCTGACGTTTGCAAGATCGTAGAGCCCGCGCCAACCAGCCAGCCACTATTTTCGTCGATGAAAGCACCGCCAAGCAGAAGGTAACGAGTTGGGGCTTGCAGCTTGGTCCAATTCGCGCCTGAGTCCTGTGTCGTGTAAATCGCTCCACCTTCGCCGAAGGTCCAGCCGCGCCCGCCTCGCGTGAAGATGGCTCGCATCAACCGCGCATCAACGTTGCCGCCGCGCATGTTTACGCGGCTCCAGGTTTGGCCGCCATCGCTGGTTTTCAGAAGATAAGCCCGCGGTTCGTCGTTGGAACGAAGATCGTAAATATTTCGCTCGCAAACAAGCCAGCCGTTTTCTTCATTTGAAAAGTAAATATCGCGAATGGCGTCTGCAGTTGGTTGAGGTTCCCTTTGCCAGCTTTTGCCAAAATCGGTGGTCGAGAGCAAAGTGCCGCGACTACCTACGGCCCAGCCTCGGCTTTGGTCCAGGAAGAAGAGACTGTGCAGCCAGGCTAATGATGCTGAGTTTTGTCGTGTCCACGCGCCGCTTGAAGCAGACGCGGCCGGGGAGCAAACGGCCAACAGCAGGCAGCAGACAACAAGCGATCGTATCCACGATCGCGCGCTATGACGCCGGCTAGGCGGTGCTTTGGAGTTTGGAACCCGGTTGAATCTATGCGTGCACGTAATCATTTAGAGTTACTGAACTTTGGTTCCTGTCTCTAAAAACCGCCCGTAAAAATCCGCGCAAAGCTAAGGATCGGGAACAAGGTCATGATCTTTTGGAAGCTCTTAAACTTGTTACCGGGAACGATTACCTGGTCCCCGGGGACCAGATAGGTAAGATCGGGGGCCTTGCCTTTGTAGATGGCGCTAACGTTGACCGCAATCGGTGTCAGGTTTCCGTCGGCTTGTCGGCGCAGGACAACGACTTTGCTTCGGTCGCCGGTTTGCAGTACGCCTCCTGCCTCACCGAGCGCTTCCGTCACAGTAAGCCGGCGATTCATTAAACGAATCCCTGGTTGAGCGACGTCGCCAATTACGCTGTATCTGTAAGACGATGCCTTGTCGAGTGAAACGGAGACTTGCGGATCGATGATGTATTCGTCGTAACTCTTCTTGATCAACTCGGCAACTTCATCCACGGTCTTGCCATTCACAAAAACTCCTCCCGGAATGAGCGCGAGCGAGATGCGTCCGCTGGGCGGCACAATGATCCCCGATCGAGAATAACGATCCTGACCGAAGACGCTAACCGAGATGACGTCTTCCGGGCCGAGGCGGTAAGTATTGAAAAAGTTATTGTAGTAGGGAACGATCGCCGCTTCTTCGGAAGCTTGCTCGTGGCGGTTTGTCTGGCTATCTTCGGGAACAGTAGGCGGAGTAGATTTCACCGCCGAGGCGGTCTGACCCGTTTTGCCACTTTCGTCGGACTCCATCGAATCGCCCGGCTGACTAGTCTCGCCCTGCTTCACGCTGAGTTTCGATTTTGCCTCCTGCGTAGTGGTTTGAGCTTGTTCCGGATTCTTCGCGGCCAATCGCTGCCGAGTTTTATTGCCAACACCGTCTGGCGTTTGGGCAAAGACCCCGGCGATTGAAGAAGCCATAACCGTTGCGGCTATGATCACCATAACGAATTCTTTTGTTGTCTTCATTCCGCAAACCTCCAAAAACCAGTGGGCCACTTAACGACCACGGCCGAAGAGAATTATCTTTATCGTTTCAAATAGAATTATTGCGTCGAGGACCAAACTCTGGTTCTTAATGTAATAGAGATCATACTGAAGCTTCTGCCGCGCGTCTTCAATTGAAGCTCCATAGGGGTATTTGATTTGCGCCCAACCCGTCAGACCCGGCGCGATCAGGTGACGCTGTTCGTAATAAGGGATTTCCTGCGCAAGCTGGGAGACAAAATGCTGGCGTTCAGGCCGTGGTCCAACAAAGTCCATCTCGCCGCGGAAGATATTCCAGAACTGAGGTATCTCATCGATGCGAAGCTTGCGAATGATCTTACCGACGCGCGTAGTGCGATCATCGTCCTGGCTGGCCCAGACCGGGCCGGCCTTCTCGGCATCAGTTCGCATTGAGCGAAACTTCATCAAGGTGAATGGCTGACCGTTTTTCCCCACCCGCTCCTGCTTGTAGAGAATCGGACCCGGCGACTCGAGCTTGATAAGAATGGCTGTGACGACTGCGAAGGGTATCGACAGCACACCGCCAATCATAGCCACAATCCGGTGCACGATGTTGCGCGCTATCCCGGAGATTCGTGCTTGCCTGCCACGACTGGAAAAGATCAACCACGAAGGGCGAATCATGTTTAGCGAGACTCGGCCCGTAACTCGCTCATAGAAGGAGGCGCCCTCTTCAATGTTGACTTTGCCCGTCAGACTAAGCTGCAATAACTCATTCGTAGGCAGTTGTCCTCGCCGCTCGCCCATGGCGACGACAATGCGATCGATGTTCTCGCGCGTGACGACTTCATCCAATTCCGAGGTCAGACCAATAACCCGTGGGTTTATCAGACTCTTACCGAGAAGTTGAGCATCTGTGCCCACGAAACCCGCGATGCGATAACCCGCGTCAGGCCGGTCGAGCATTTCGCGAGCTACTTCCACAGCCAGACTTCCCGAACCGACAATCAATATCTTTTCCCCAAAATCAGGGTGACCGAGCAGCCAGTGTATGGACACTCGCCAGCCCACCATCAGCGCCAGCGCCAGCGGCAGAGCAATAAGGAAGATGCCACGACCCAGCATGAGTTTAGGAAACGCGTAGAAGGCAAACGCCAGAGCGATCCAGGCAAACCCAAGCGCTTGCACGAGTCGGAGCACAAGCTCGCGGCGGTCGTGCATGACAATGAAGTCATACAGATCGAACAGATAGAAAGCGGCGAGGCAGAAGACAGTGGCAAGTGCGGCTTTTAGAAATCCTGCCCGCACCAGCAATTCAGTATGAGCGTCTTCCACTCCTAACCTTAGATACACAGCACCCACTATCGCGCCGAAAACAACTGCGGCTTCGGCGAGAAGCAGTAATGTCGTGCGGGTATTTGCGCGAGAGGCTCTCAACTTGCTATGGCCACCTCGTCTTCTTCACTTACAAGCTCCTGCTCTTCACCTGGCAGCGCGTTTTGTGGGCGATAGTAACGCTGCCGATAGTAGGAGCTATTAGATTCAAGCTCCTCGTCAGCGCGATTTAGAACAACCCCCAACATTCGTTCGCGCGGTAGTGTTTCCAACAGTTTGTCGACCAGCGAGTAACGCGTTTTCCCAGCGCGCACTACCATCAACGCACCGTCCGCACGATTAATCAGCACATTGGCGTCGGTAAAGACTCCGAGAGGAGGCGCGTCGATGATAATGAAATCAAACATCCGCCGTGCTCCGGAAATCACTCCGGCATAGGTTGGACCGGAAAGTAACTCAGCCACGTCATCGCGCGATTTTCCACCCGGAAGTAAATAAAGTCCGGCAGGATCCAGGCGAACGATTGCATCCTGCAGACTAAGTTCTCCTCCCAACACTTCCGAGAGCCCGCGCGGGGCATCAATTGCCAAATATTCGGTGGCACACGGCTGGCGTAAATCGCTATCAATAACGAGAGCACGTACACCTTCGGTCTGAGCGAGAAGCCAGCCGAGATTCAAGGCTGTTATTGTTTTGCCCTCACCCATTGATGCACTGGTGATTACAAAAGTGCGCATTTGCTCGCGCTCCCCCGCTTGTAGAATTCTTGTGCGAAGGGAACGAAACTGTTCACAGTAGGCAGAACGCGGTTGAGTAATAGCCACGAGATGAGGCTCGACGCGCGCCGCGGAAACGTCGTAAGAGACGAAACCCATGGCGCGCGCCGGCCTGGCAGCGTTCAAAGTTGCCCCAGCAGCACGCGAGCCCATTCCGATGGGGAGTGCCGTCCCTTCGGGTGCATTCGCAGTGTGCGCAGTGAACGCTGAACTTTTCACGGTATTTTCCGCGCCGGCAAGGATGGAAGACAGGCTATAGAGCTGCTCTTCAATCTGTTTCGCCGAAGGGACTATCCGTGGATTGCGGACTTCGCCGCAATTCTGTGACTCCGCTGGCTGACGTTGCGAGGACACACCTGGCTCGGTGGCCCCAGAGCGCCTTAAAGCGTCATAAACTCTGCCCATGACTTCTCCTTGTGGGACAGCCCTTGTCTGTCCTCTTTTGTAACTTGCCAATGACAGGCAGGAATGCCTGTTCTACCGCTGGATTAGCTGGTTGGTTCACTATTCCCATTGCCTGCCGCCCAAAGTTCGGCACGCCCGGCAGCAGAAAAGATCCTGGCTGCCAGTTCTCTTTCCTCACCCGCCTGCAATCCGCGGTCAGGGCGAGGCAACATATCGAACCCTTCCGCGACCTCTTCGATAATCGATCGGCCGATGTTCAGTTCCCCGGCGGCAAAACCGGCCAGTAAAGCGTTGTCGCACAGGTTGTTTATGTTGCGAGGAATGCCCTCGGTGCAGCGATAGATGTAATCAATCGCTTCCAGCGAAAACATATCGGTGCTGGCAGCGCCGCTGACAAGGAGTCGGGAGGTTATGTACCGATCCGTTTCCTCAACGTTTGGCAACGGCTTGATAACACAACGAAGAGCGACTCGCTGCTTAAGTTGGCGCAGATCCGGATTATTCAAGACATCACGCAATTCCGGTTGCCCGGTTAGAACAATCTGGAGGTGCTTGGCAGTGTTTGATTCAAAGTTTGAGAGCAAGCGAATTTCTTCGAGCACACTGGGGGACAGGCCCTGCGCTTCATCAATAATTAAGACGGTGCGCAGACCACGCGAGTGGCGCGACTCCAGCGCCTGACCGAGGGCCACGAGAAGCTCCGGCTTGGTTTCCCATTTTTGCACGTCGAGCAGACTTGCCACGTGCTGGTAAAACTCTGTAACTGACAAGCGCGGGTTGAAGATGTATGCGACCAATACCGTGCGGTCCAACCGCTGCATCATCCAGCGCAGTATGGTCGTCTTGCCCGTTCCCACTTCGCCCGTCACGACGATCAATCCCTTTCCACTTTCAATTCCGTAATGGAGATTGGCCATCACTTCCGTGTGCGAAGGAGTGAAGTAAATGAAGCGCGGATCGGGAGTCAGCGCGAATGGCAATTCTTTTAACCCGTAGAATTCTGCGTACACTTCGTAACCTCCAAGTCCGGTCGAGGGGTTGTGTTCGTTAGTCGCTGCGGACTCTGTCAGAACGGTTAAACTGCAAAGCGCTCGAACACCTGTGTCAGTTTCAGGATCAGCGCCAGCGCGGGGATGGCCAGAATACTCGCTGCAACTGCACTAGCCAGTAGCAACTTGCGGCGCCGTGGAAGTCTGCGAGCTTCCGGGGGTGTCAACAATTCTGGCAAGGTCATGAGCACCGGTAGAGAGGTATAGTGCGCCGCGTCTTCACTTGTTTGGATAGTTAGCAGTCGTGGAACTTCAAATAGCCCGGCTAAAAGAAATCCGACGGCGAGGCCCACCGCTATTCCCATTCCCAAAAGCATTAGACGCTTCGGGGCCACTGGACGCGCAGGCAAGTTGGCCGGGTCAACCACCTGAATGCCTTCTCCTTGTTGCTGGCTGGCTGCGTCAGCGCCCAGCCCAATTTTCTGCGCCTGCATCAGGAGCTGATCGTAGGCAGTCTTCTTTGTTTGATAGTCGCGATCTAATGCTCCAAGTGCTACTTCGGCACCAGGAACATCATTTATTCGATCCATTACCTGGCCAATCTGTTTGTCGATTTCGCCAAGCATGCGTTGCTCGCGTTTGATTTCGCCGTCAGTAAGCTGTAGCTCAGTCTCAAGGTTAGCCACAGCCAAGTCCGGGCGATCGCGCAGCTTGTCTTGCTTCTCCTTAATGCGTTGCTGCCACTCCGTAAGCATCTGTTCCATTGCCGTGTTGACGGAGTCGACCTCCGCTTGCTTCGCAAGTACGTCCGGATGCTTGGGTCGCAACTCTGTCAGCATGCGGGTCAACTGCGACTGTAGATCTGCTTTGCGAGAGACGAGTTGAGACCAGGCGAGGGTGGTTTTTGGGTCAGTTGTATTTTCGGCGACATCGTCCTTCAACTGATCCGAACTCTTCTTTACCAACGCAATCTGTGTGGTTAGGGCTGACCGACGATCCTGAAAACGGCCAACGTCGGAAATGTAAGCCTTTTGCTGTTCGCGCAGACCTGACAACTGAGCTATCAAAGAAGAGGCCTCCGACGGCAGGTTACCGACGTTCTGCTGCATGAAGTCGAGCCGCTGTTTATCGACCGTATCAAGCTCCTCCTTCGCCTGGTTGACCTGCTGGTCTATAAAGGTTTTTGCCGACGTCGTGGAGTTGATGGTGTTCTTCGTTTGTTCGTCGATGTATTTGCTGGCCAATTCAGCCGTGACTGCCTGGGTGGTCCTTGCATTTCGGCCGCGGTAAGTGATGTTGAACCCGTTGGTGATGTCGTTGCGGCTGGTGTTTACCTCTACCTTGATGCTCTTGCGCATATAGTCGACGAGCGCTTCCATCGGCTCGCCGCGCATTTTTTCCGTTTTGTAGAGATCGTATTTCTCTAGCAGGGGCTCGAGCGAACTACGGCTGGTAACAACCTGCGCGATGCCGTTTATCTGGCGCGTCAAGCTATCGTCTGTAACTGTGGGAACGACGGAATTGGGTAGAGTTGAAGGCTTCACGACGACTAGCGTTGACGACTCGTAAAGGTCGGGCAGTTGAATCACCACTAACGCCACTGCCATTGCAATCGCAATCGCCGGAAGAATGATTAGCCACTTGCGCTTACGCACAATCTTCGCGTACTCGCCTGGCGTCCGCTGCCGAAATTGAATACTCATAAAGGTGTCTCCTCGAGAACGACTCGCTTCTAGAGCGTGGCTAAAACGTTTCGAGCTTCTTCAGCGTCCGTAAACGGCGCCTTCTCGCTCAACTTCACTGCTTGTTCCAACGCGCGTCGCGCGGCCTCTTTGTCACCCTTAGCTTTCAAGGCCATACCGAGGTGGTACTGATAATTTGCCGACGGATTTCCGGCACCATTTTTGGCTGAGCGTTCATCCAGAGCGACCGCCTTTTTCAGTTGTTCGATTGCAGCGCCGTAGAGTCCTTTCTTGTAGTAGACCCAACCCAGCGTATCGATAAAGCCCGGAATGTTTGGATTCTTTTGGACCACTCCCTGAGCGAGGCGCACCGCTTCGTCGAGATTGCCTTTGCCGTTAACCGCGTAAAGCCATGCCAGGTTATTTGCGGCAATCACGGCGTTTTGATCTTTGCCCAGTGCCTTTCGATAGCTCTCAGCGGCGGCATCGTAGTTCTTTCGTGAGTCGTCGAGCATACCGATAAGCGTGTATGCGGTCGCATTATCCGGCCGGCGTTCAAGAATCTTTTGATACTCCGCGATCGCCCGCTCTTCCTGTTTCGTGTTAATGAACAACGCACCTAACGACGAATAGGCGGCGATGTAATTGGAATCCAACTCGAGGGTCTTGCGAAGCTCTGCTTCAGCCTGGCCTGAGTTGCGCTCAAAACCATAAACCTGCGCTTTGAGATAGTGGAGGGATGCATTAGTCGGATAGGTGTTTAGCACCTGATCGATCCGCGCGTGAGCTTTATTCAACTCGTTCTTGTGAGCATAGACACGGATTAGTCCGCTTAACGCGTTAAAGTTTGTACTCTCGAGGGCCAAAGCATTTTCATAGAAAGCGAGAGCTTCATCAGCTTTGTTTTCAGCTAACGAAACCCCGGCCAGGCTGATGTACGCATAAGTATCTCTGGGAGCCGCGTCGCGGGCCATCATGAAGTCTTGCCGGGCCGCTTGAGTATTGCCCTGTTCCAGAGCCGCAGAACCGCGGGAGAGGTAAGCTTTCGCCCGAATCTCTGCAATCAGTTGCGGCGAACTCTGCCGGTCTGGGGCGGTTTGAGCAAGTCGGTCCAACAGTTCAGACGAGAGACGCTGGGCCGCTTTCGTGTCTCCCGACGCAAGGCTGATCTGAGCCTGCATCAACTTCGCCGGAAGATAATCGGGATAGTTTCTTTCGAGGTCGCCTGCGAACGCACGAGCCTGATCCATGTTACCCAGGTTGAAGTGTGCCTGGGCCATAAAGTAGAGTCCGGGGCGGGAGTTCGGTTCCTGAACGAGCACCTCTTTGAGATCCTCGACGGCGGCCTGCAAATCATCCGTCTGTCCCGTTTGTGCGCGAACTCTGGCGCGCAACAGAAGCGCCTGCCTGTCGTTTTTGTCCTTTGCCAGAACCTCACTAATTTGGGCCATCGCTCCCTGGGTATCGCCGCGCATGAGCATGATTTCACCAAGCCGATATCGACCCTGAGTGAAGTCAGGCGACTTAGCCAATGTTTCCTGGTAGATTTGAATTGCTTCGTCGAGGCGGTTTATTGACGAATAAAAGTCAGCCAACACAGCCCGGCCTTCCGGTTTCTCCTTATCGATCTCGGCCAAAGCCGTGTACGCAGCTTCCGCCTTATCAAACTCCTTGTTGACGAAATAGAAACTGGCGAGCACAAATCGCGAAGCGCGGTTGGTTGGGTCCACCTCAACGGCTTTTCTCATTTCAGTTTCGGCTTCAGTTAGCCGCTTCAACTGCACCAGATGCTTGCCGTATTCAGTGTGAGCCAATCCCGAACTCTCGTTCACCGAGATAGCACGCTGAAAAGTTTGTTCAGCCTTCGTCATGTCGTTAGTGACGATGTAGAAGCGCGCAAGACTCAGATACGACTCCACCCGTTTGGTGTCCAAGCTGATAGCTTGGTTAAACTCGACGAAAGCCTTATCCCGATCGTTTTTAGCATAAAAAACGCTGCCCATCAGAATGTGCCCTTCAATGTGATTGGAGTCTTTTTGTAGGATCTCCCTGGCCAATCGCTCAGCTTCGGCAACCAATTGAGGGTTTGATTTCGAGCCCGCAATATAGTAGTTGCCAAGCTTCACGCGAGCGTCGAGGTGGTCGGCGTCAAGCTCTGTAGTCTTGCGCAACGCTTCAAACGCTTCCTGAAAACGCTGGAGGCCTTCGTAGGCCCGCGCAAGACCCCAGTGGGCAGAGGCATATCGCTCGTCAATCTGGATGGCATTGCGAAACTCAAGCGACGCTTCCTGAAACTTCTCATCTTTCAGATAAGCTTCGCCCTGGTTGACGTGCGCGATCTTGGCTTTTTCGGGAGTGGTGCAACCGCTGATTGCAAATAGTGCTGCTAGAAGGAGGGACAGAAGGGTGGCGTGATAAAGGGTAATTCGGCACTCAGTTTTCATTCTCTTTTCCTCTCGTCGGGAGCGAGTATTCCTGCCAGATAATTCAACAGCAGGTTAGCTTCCCAATTCTTTTGTCGTTTTCTCCGGTTCAGCGTCTGTGGCGGGCAACGCCACTGGACGAGTCGCGAGAACGAGACGCTTTAACAAAAAGGTTAATTCCAAAGGGTTTCCGCAAATCAGCGATCAGCTGGCAGGTTTATCCATACTTCGGGTGAGGTAGGTTTCTTGGTTGTTCAGTCTGGAACGAATTCGGGCAGGAGGGTCGATGACTGGGCGGCAAGATCGATAGCCGCGTGCAAGGCTTTAGATTCGGAACCGTCGACCGGTGTCATGATTCGAACCATGGCGCCGTCCGATCGGCGCAGACGGACACTGTCGACAACAGTATAGACTTTGCCCCAGTATTCGCTGGCGATGGCACGGCCGCGGCCCTGGTACCAGTAAATCAGTAGTTCTTTATGGAGGCCATTTTGAATCAAATATCTGTTTGCAACGAAAGGAGCTCTTCCCTCGGGGGTAATTGTGATTGTTCCCGGCTCGTTCATTACCCAACCCGCCCCCGGTAGGCAGTTTAGCGGGCTATGGTAAGTAGCTCCGTCGCGCTGACTCGCGTAATAACCCACATAAAAATTCACAAACCGGCCATCGGCCCCACGATAACTGCGCAGGAGATAATCACTGGAACGAAGAACAGCCAGTGTTTGATTGTCGAATTGCTCATCACCGCCGCTTTGTTTCCATGTTCCAATCTGCTTGGGAAAATCTTTCAGTTCCTTCCGCGATACTCGCGCTTCACCCAAATACTCCCAGGCATTAACTACAAAGCCGCCAGCCAGCAGCACAACAAACAGGATCGCGAAGCGCCAAGTTTTCATCTATTCGGTTCCTTCCGCTTGCGCAAGCTGTGTTGCGGCCGCCGTGGGGCCACTGATAGGTGAATTCAATTGACGCGAAGCTCCGCGGGATTGTGCATGCCCCGAGGGCCTCGCGCGATCCAGAATCCAACCAACGCCAAACAACATGAGGAAAGCTACGATGTAGATCACCCACCCGGAAAAGCTGTGGAAAAACCCATCGGCCACCTTGGTTCCATAGTAGTGGGCCAGGACTCCGGTACCGCTAACTCTCAACGCATTGGTAAAGATCGCAATCGGTATGGACGATAGCAGAATGACAGCAGACCGCCAGAACCAATAGCTTTTTAATAACGATACGGCATGCGCGGTACGCGATTGGCTCTGGCGCTTGGAATCATCGGTGGGATTCTCGCCACGCGGATCGGTTTCAACACGCGAATGAGTGAAATACGCGAAGACGACGGCCAGCGTGACGAGCGTCATTAATGAGCGTATGCCGCTGCAAGCTTCGACGACTTCGAGCTTCTTCGTCTCCATCGCGCCAAGGGGCATTAACTCAATCACGTTACCCTGGCGAAGGACGGGAATGTCAAAGACCATCATGGCCCACACGGCACAACGCGAAGCAAAGAGCTGTAGGGGGAAGGCTATCTTGTTGAAGACTATTGCCGGTATCGGGATTGCCAAAAGGAGAAGGAACAGAGGTACCAACAGCAACCGCAAGAGAGCAAAACCCCAAAAGTAAAGTACGGTCCCTGCGAGCATGAGGACTAGTGAAATCCTCTGTATGAAGAGTTCGGCGCCGGCAATGCCGGCCCACAGACCCACTAAGGCCGACAAAACCGCAGTTAGTCCGATGAACAGCGCTGGCCGGTCGGCCGCGCGCGCCAGTAGCCCCCGCTGGCTCCAAACGATGTAGGCAATGATGAACGGAATGAGCAGACCGTGGGAATAGTTCTCGTCGGTCCACCAATCATGGCCCAACTTCACAAGCACCGTTACGTACACGAAGACGAGAGCTGAAGAGATGGCGAGAATTCGCCAGACGTGTTTCGAGGCAGGAATACTTAGTGGAGCACTCATTAGGGGTTCTTCGGTCTCACGTAGGAAAAGGGCAAGTTTTCCTACCATTGCCCATTACTTATTGGGACCTTTGAATTCAACCAGTTTGAGACTCCAAATCTGAGATTTGAGATTTCAAAGCATCGGTTGACTTGAGCAGCCATCCCTGGAACGAGATGGCTCAACTTCAGTAATACTTCTAAAGAAATCAGATTTCCGGCAACCCGAGTGCTCGAGTGAAGTTTTAAGTTTCTTATCCTTCCGTAGCAAGGTTATGACGAAAGTTGTCACTCAATGTAGAAGGCCATGAGACTCAGCCCGGTGAACAAGATGGGGACGAAGTATAGCAATGGTGCGGGGGACTGCTCTACTAACTTTTGACTATGACGAATGAGGGCGTCAAAGGGTTCGAGTCCGGAGTCTTGCCCTGAATCGCGAGGCCGTGGCGTCTGAGTTCGCGGCGAAGCAACCATTCGCTCTGAAAAGTCTCGGGACCGGGAATACGCGAGCGCGGTTGGCGGCGGGTCAGATGGTAGATACTACCAGCGACGATAACACGAGCAGCATGAATCATAGATAAGATCTTGCCCGATTTGAGCGCTTGTCTTAGTTCAAGCAGGTACCACCGCACGCCGCTGATCTTCAGGAGATACTTCCCGCCGGGACGAAGTACGCGCGAGACTTCGGCGAAGGCACGTTCGTTGTGCGTGTAGGGCAAGGCAAGTCGACAGATCACTACATCGAAAGAACCGGAAGGAAAGGGTAACGCTTCCGCTCTCCCGCGGAGAAAGTTAGCGCGCGCCGAGGGTGCATGCGCCGCGTACATCTCGCGTCCGACGCGTCCAACCGTTGTAGCAATATCCATCCCGAAACCGAGCGCGCCTTTCTCAGTCACGAAGGGTAAAAGTTCCTGGCCCGCCCCGCACCCGACATCAAGCACGCGTTTCACCTCCATGCCCGCCGCGGCTGCAAGCGAAGCGCGAGAGCGCGCAGGATCGGCAGCGAACTTGTCCCATTCAACCCGGACGTAGCTATCGTAATCGTTGATTTCGATCGGTCCTTTGATTTCGTTCATGAGTATCTAGATGCCGGTCCGATTCCGATGCCCAGTCGATTTCCGCGCATTTCGCATGTGCAGGCTTTGCAGAAAGCCCGGGGCAATGCGTGAAAGTAAAACTGCGACTACTGTTTTCCAACTTCGCCGCCAGCTGTCGGCTTTTGAAAAAGCGAACCGTGACTTCTCGAAATCACCCTGCTCCAGATAGAGCTTGCCCAGCTCAAACTCAAGTAGTGCCCTGCGGCCTTCAATCGCTCTCAGTACTGCCGGACGTTCGTCGTGTGTGAGCTCGAATGAGCTTTCAATTTTGTCAAAGACACGCAATTGTCTTACAGTCCGGTTGATTTCGTCACCTGACAGACTTTTCTCATGACACCTGTAACGCAACAGTAATTGCCTCTGATAAGCTAACCGGGCCCCCTGCCGCAAGAGGCGCAGCCAAAGGTCAAAATCCTGGGAATTGCGGAGTCTTTCATCGAAGAATCCTACCTCAATGATCAGGGCACGGCGGGCCACAATGCCTGAAGTAATCAGGCTCTGCTCAGCGCTCACCAAACCGAGAAAGGTTACTTCACCTACGAGCGGAGCACTCTCCATGAAAGCCTCCATGTAGGTTTTACCAGCCAATGGTGAATCGCCGAAGTGCATGGCATCCGCGCAAACCAGATCGAAATCATTCTCACCAATAAACTTTAGTTGTTCCTCGAGATAGTTTGGCAACCACAGGTCATCAGCATCGAGAAAAGCTATGAACTCGCTTTGAGCCGCGCGTAATCCTTCATTACGCGCCGCCCCGGCGCCAAGACTCTTCTGCTTGATATAGCGTATCCGACTCATGTAAGGCTCAAGCGCACGCTCAAGCTCTACGGTATCGGGCGATCCGTCGTTAACGACAATCACTTCAAAGTCAGTGAAAGTCTGCGCGAAAACCGAGTCAAGCGTTTCGCCAATGTAAGGAGCAGCATTGTAGGCAGGCATCACAATGCTGACAATCGGCGCGGGATTCACGATTTGACTTCCTTCCTGCGAGGCAGCGAGGCCGAAACTCCCGTAAGCCAGCCTTCGAATTCGATCTCCGACAATCCCGAGGTATCAAGCAACCTGGGCAGCAAAAGTGGATGAGAATGGCGCGAGGCGAAACCGACGTCGCACGTTGTAGCGGAAACGATGCCTGCCTCTTCGAGCCAGGGCAGGAAAGTCTGATCGTAGACTCCGCTCGGATAGCAGAAGTGAGAAGTAAAAGCGCCCGTCATCGCCCGGATGCTGTTTCGGTTATCGTCAATTTCTCGCATAAACAGTGAGCGCTCCCGAGGCGTGCGGTGACGATGAGTGTGGAGCTGAATATCAACACCTTCTGTGGCCAGCGTTTTCACTTCGTCGGGGGATAAGATGTGCAGAAGCCGCTTGGCACGCAACGCGTCATAATCTATTTTCAATTGCGCCGCTACGGACGCAGCAAGAGAATCTTTTTCCTCTGCCGACAATTTATGGTCGCCGGCAAATTTCCGCAGGTGTTCAACCGCGCGGACACGCAAGCCATCGTCTGACAGATCCACTTTCATCTCCTGCCCCGTAATTTCCCTGAAATCAAGTCGCGCGCTTCGTCGCTTCCAGAGCAGGTAAGAACAGATGACATCAAACACGGGCTTATTATATTGGGAATAGTAAGTTGTCAGATAAACGGTTACAGGAAAATCAAACTCTCGAAGAATAGGCTGAGCCTCCTTATAAAAATCGTAGTTGCCATCATCAAAGGTCAGCGCCACGCATTTTTCCGGTAAATCGCCGCTGTACAGGGATCGAACCGCTTCGGCAAGAGGCAGCACCGTACAATTTGAATCTTTAAGCAAGTGCATTCGTCGCCTGAAGCAGTCAGGCGTCATATAGAGGGAAGGATCCCATTGATGCTCATCATCAAGGGAAATGCCGTGATAGGCGAGGATCAAAAGGCGACGACGACGCCAGCGACTCTTCTCGACGCTGCTGAACACTCCGGAAGTCTTGAGCGTACCCAAGGTCGCCTGCTTAAACTTTTTGAGCATCTATCGAAGTTTAGTTTTCTATGTGGCGGCGGCCCGCCGGCCGGGCGCTCTTGAGTACACGCCTTTGACCTACGAGACCTGGAGGCGCCGATGGCCGCGTTTGAAAAAGACCTTGAAGTTTGGGCGCCGGATCGATCTTCGCGATGAACAGATCGTACCTGCCGCTGTTCCCCCAGTTTGAAGTGAAAGCGATGAAGCGCCCGTCACGACTGATGGTCGGTTTTGGCACGGCCCAGTACCCGCTGGTTTCAGACTTGTTATCCATCAGCGAGCGATGATGAAAGAGTCGCCGAACCCGCTGCGAGCCATCCATCGCAATCTGTATCACTTCATTCTCAAAGGTACCGGTGTCCGGAAGGTCCGACGCCGGATCATCGATCATGCCAAGCAGCGCCCAGCTCTCATCATCGGCATAGAGCGAGCTGTGTTGGTCGTTGGTCCAGTCCTTTACGCCCTTGGCGTCTTTGAAATCAAACAAACTAACACTCTGGTGGATATCGCTTAAAGGCCTGATGTTGAATCCACCGCTCCAGCTTCCGCGCCCGACGTTCGTTCCAGTACCCACATCGCCATGGGTGGGCGAATCATCTGCGCTAACCCAGTAAATGGTCTGCCAGGTATTGGTCTGCAGGTCGAGAATCTTATGCTTCGCCTGGTCAGGCTGAATTTTGTTGAGCGGGAAAAATATGAAACGACCGCTCTTATCCGGGATGGCGGCGTTAGCATCGAATTTTGCGTTCAGAATGTGTTGCAGCACTTTATTGCTTGACCTTCGCCAAACGATAAAATAGAGCGGATTCTCCTGGTTGCCAACTCTGTTATGCATGAAGGTGAAAAGATCATCCTTGCCATCCTGGGCAATGTGCATTTCGAAAAGATAGTCAGGTTTGCCCGGAGCGAGTTCCTGTCCGAAATCTTTCAGTAGCGTAATAACATTGGTGGAAGGACGGTAGGTATAGAGCTTCATTCCGGTAGCCGGATATTCGCGACCGTAGGAGTTGACGTGAACGAAAATCAGATCGGGATCGGTTCGCGACCACGTAGCGCCTTGCCACTCAAGGGCCACTCCGCCCGGTAAGGTCGGTGTTGTTCGCAATGTCGCTCCCAAGGTGAACGCTACTGGATCGAAGGCCTTGATCTTCATGTCACCGGATACTCCGCAGCGGACCAGAATGCGAGTGTTATTAGAATTGAAGCTAGGCCACTGCGAGTACCAGGTGCCGCAACCGGGCGCTTTATAATCTCTCTCGTCCGTGGCCCGCATGATCAGCGTACCGAATGTCGGGTCAGCGAATTTGCCGCCTGCGCGCGGCAATGCGGGTAAAGTTGGCTCTGGATAGACCCTTCGATCCGTTCTAATTCTTCCGGCGCTCGTCTGAGACGTATTTCCCGCTTTCGAGACTTGATTCATCGCAGCCCACGGCAAAGTTTGAGCGGTGCACAGCAGATGGATTCCAACAAAGCTCGTTACAGTCAGCAAGATCCGGCTTGCGCTCCGAGAAATCGGGCGTGAGCGTTTTGGACTGAAGGCGTGAACAATCATGCTGTGGGGCACCTAAGGGTAAGAATAAGGCTAACCTGCGCAGCTTCGCATTTTTATTCGTAAACTCCACTAAGTTCAACATAGCGAGCCGCGAGGGACAGCAGTGAGGTGCTGTGACGACAAAGAAGGCGAGATGAAAACCTATTGCCCACACCGCCGAATAACGATAGATTCCCACCCTAATTCGGTGATCTCGATAAAGCAAAGAGAATTGTATATGATCCCGGAAGATCGCTGATCGTCAGCTTACCGTTGCGACAGTGACAGTGTTGGCGCCCTCTATCTACCGCGGTGTGCTCCGAAGCTTGAGTCCTTCACTGTCAACAATCCTTCGACATTCACCCGATACACACGAATAGCCGCGTCATAGTAGCCCCTAATAGGAAGCGATGCGTACACAGCAGGAAATCATATTGGAACTCCATTTATGAGGTGAAACCGATGAGATTAGGTCCGGGCAAAATCCGAGGAGGGGGGATAGTATCCTCGACTACTCAAAAATAGCAACCTCAAAAGTCTTGGATGACACAATACAGTACATACCACGGCACCTTATGAACGTTCGTTAGCTTGACGTAAGGGCGACGGTGGTTTGGAAGTTTCGAATGACCGTAGTAATAGGCTGGCTCTTATTTCCGAGGGGATCGGTGTAGATGAGAAAGCAGGCGCTTAGGCTTGATTATAGGTCACCAGCGCAAAACACCCGGTTGGCGTTTCGCGCATCTCCGTCCTTACGTTCTTCTCAGCAATCCAGCGGACCAGAGTCTGAGCTTCCCCAGCACGATTCGCATCGTCCAACAGAATGAGCGCCTCTGGAACGAGATGATTACTAAGCAACGGCATTAGCCCATAGCGGCCACCCGGCGTCGTGCCCGGTGGGCCATCACAAACTACAAGAGAGAAATTGTTAGGCAGAGTAGCGAGTGGCGGATCATACCAGGAGAAGCCGTCATATTCGCGAAGCGGCGCGAAACATAAGTGGACGCCTGGAATTCTTTCTTTAAGAAGAATCCTTTCCAGGCGCGCGTGCCATTCCGGGGTATGTTCAAGCGACCACGTCTCAACGCCGCGCCTCCCGGCGATCAACCCGAGAAGAACGCTAGTCAAACCGCTTCCGCATTCGAGAATCGGGCCAGTGGTGATGGAGGCTCTATGGATCACCTCTTCGAGATAATCATAAGCAGCCGCAAAGCTCTCGTTTCCCCAGCCGGTTTGCAGTTCAGTAAGCAATTCACGAGAGGGGGCTTCACCTTCGCGAAGGTTGCTAATCTTTTGCAGCGCCCGACGGAATTTGCGATCGAGTAGCGCTTGCTTGACTGCGCGCTTCACCGGGCGGGGTACTAGTTGTTTTAATCGACTAGCTGTAGCGGGTGATTTATCCATAAGCGACTATCTTAATCAGCAGTTGACTTTCTACAAGGCTAACTCTGGCTTCCTTTTCAATAACATCATGAACATATCTTTGAAGTTTCGAATTGCAAGCCTTCCACCAGGTAGGGCACAAAGAACAATCAGAGAGGTCGTAATAGTGATACAAAACGCTATGCTCAAACGTACAAACAGGTGCTCCAAACCTTCCAGCCATGGACGACACATCAGCAAAACTATCAGAGAACAAACACTGGCGCTGATCGACGGGACAATCGCGCGGTACAGATCGCTGGCCCGAACCGGACCTCGACGCCCAGCATACCAAAACAACAGTGGTGTGCTGATAAAGAGATCTGTTGTCGCATAAGCCGCCGCTACGCCAACTGCTCCCCATCGTAAACCAAGGATAATTGAAACTACCGCGATGATCCCGCTCATAACACCCCAATTGAAAATCTCGCGCCCGCGTCCCTGAGTAGTAAACAGCCAGAGTGCCGTGCGGCTAACGGGTTGAATAACAGCAGCTAGGCCAAGTAATGCGAAGATCCTGCCGGTGCCATTCCACTGTGGACCCAGAAGAAACAGTACAAGCCAATCAGAAGTGGCAATCATGAAAACGACCGCAGGCATTGAGATGATCGCGATCTTTTCAAGAATTTTGAGATAAGCCACGCGATATCGTGCTGGCGAGTCGACTAGCCGGCTGAGTGCCGGCACAGCCACAGCTACAAGCGGCGCGTTTATTTGCTGCATAGGCATCAGCAACATTTGATACGCCCTCGAGTACACTCCAAGCTGGTGAACTCCCCAAAACTTACCAATCAGCGCGTTGTCCAAATTCCTAGCAAAGAAAGTGGTCACATTGAACCCGGTAACGTTTCCGCCGAATGACAACATGGAACGAACACCGGAGCCACGTACGGGAAGCCCCGGTCGCCATCGGCATGCTAGCCAAGCTCCGACGACAGTTACTAAAGTCATCACAAACTGGTTAAGAAGTAACGCCCAATAGCCCGCACCTAACCAGGCGGCAACAATGGCTGCGGCAAAACCAATCAAGATCGAAGCAATCTCGATAGTGGCGATTGCCGCAAAGCGCATTTGCCTGCTAAGGATCGCTTCGTGCTGAATATATAATCCTGTAAAGAAAATCGAGATAGCGTATCCCACCGTGAGCCAAACCAGACGTGGCTCCGCATAGAACCAAGCTACGAGCGGAGCACTGGCCAGCGTCACTAACATGATCGCGGTGCTCAATGCCATGTTTATCCAGAAGAGCGTACTGACCTGCTGATGATTCAGCTCAGACCATTTGATTGTGGCAGTGGAAAGTCCCATGTACTGAAACATGGAAACGAAATTGATGACGATCGCGACCATACCAATCAGACCGTAATCCTGCGGTGTGAGCAGTCGCGCAAGGATAACCGTTGCAACCATACTGCTGAGGAACTTGACGCCCTGCGAACCGATAGTCACCACACCCCCACGTGCGGTGCGCTTTCCGAGGTCAAAATTTAAGTGATCTGTGCGCAAGTGACGATTTTCGTCATCTGCAATTGGCAAGGGTTTTTCCAGGCTGGCTAGGGCACTCATCTTGTTTCAGGCCCATGATCTCGTTGCAAAGGGGCAATCTTTGCGTGCGAAGTCAGGAAGCTGTGGTGTGGGTTGCGATCAGGTGAGCCGAAACCCTAAATAGCTTTCGTTGGTCACCGAACTGTAGAAAAGCCTAATCACGCTGATTTTCTTGGAGACTCCATCTTTTAGAAAGAAACCGTGACGATTGGCATCTGATCCAGTCGTCACGGTTAGGTGATGAAAGCTCGGGCGGCTTCTTTCGTAGGGTTAGGGCAGTTCACACGATCTTGATCGTGGCCATATTGCTTCGTTGGCCAGCGATTATTACTGTTAACTGGACGTTCCCAGCTCCTGTTAACTCTCTTGTCAAGCGAACGATTATCTGGTCTACGCCGTAGCTTTGGCCCGACGGGCCGATAAACTCTATTGGAAGTTGAAAGATTCTGTTGTCGCTAGTACGAGCTTCAACGACAACGGATTCGGCACTGTTCAGAAAAATGCTCGGGCTGTAAGTCACGTCGTTGATCGTGGTGCTCCCATTGTTTAAGCCGCTGCCAAAGATCATCAGGCGAGTCTGCTTATCAGCGCCATAATTCCCTGGTGTAATGACACTGAACTCTCCTGACCTCAATGTAGCAGCATTTAGAGCCACCGCTTCTCCGATTCCATTTCCGCTCAGCGTGTAGATCCGCGGCGACATCGGTGGGCCCTGCGTAACTTTTCCGGCGCGATCCCATGTGGCCCTTCCGCCGTATAGAGTGAAAGCCATACCGTTGATCGTCTTGCCTTCCAGCCCTACCCGACTGGCCGGCACTTCGAGTCGAATCCAACCTCCGGCTGGTGGCAAGGCGCCCATCAATCGCCGACCGCTTGTACCGTCGGCACCCCAATCGATATCGTTAGATCCCCAATAGGCTCGATGTTCCCATCCCTGCTGGTTGTCCTTCCATTGCAACATTACCTCGCTTGGTGGATTCCTCTGATCTATGAACACATAAGCAATCAAAATATCGCCAACGTTAATAGACATTGTCTCAGATGCTCCGGAAAACGTCTGTTGGTGAAGTCCAGCTGCGATTTTCGTCTGGCTCGCTAGCGCGCCAGAATAAGGAGATGGGTTCGAACTCAGCCAGTTCCAACTCTCATTGTTCAATCCCGGTACCGCGTTAGCCGGCAAGTTGTCATCCACCCAAATCACTTCAGAAACTGGTGATGGAGTCAAACTTGGAAGCGGCGTCGGAGTAGCAATTGGTGTGGGACTTGGTGTTGGGACAGGTGTAGGTGTAGGTGTAGGTGTCGACACGGCCGGAGCCGGATCGATCTTCGCAATGAACAGATCGTACCTCCCGCTGTTGCTCCAGTTAGAGGTGAAAGCAATGAAGCGTCCGTCTTTGGAGATCGTAGGTTTCGGAACCGACCAGTACCCGCTGGTTTCAGAGTAATTATCCATGAGCGAGCGATGATGAAAGAGCCGCCGAATTCGTTGCGAGCCATCCATCGCGATCTGTAGAACTTCATTCTCGAAAGCAAGCGTTTCTGGCAAGTCAGATGCCGGATCATCAATCATGCCAAGCATCGCCCAGCTCTCATTGTCGGCATAGAGCGAAGTGTGTTGATCGTTGGTCCAGTCCTTTACTCCGTTGGCGTCCTTGAAATTAAACAGAATAGCGCTGCTGTGGATATTGCTTAGAGACCTGAGGTTGAATCCACCGCTCCAGTTTCCGAGCCCAGTCAGTGTCCCGGTACCTACATCCCCGTGAGTCGGGGCGTCGTCTGGAGCTGTCCAATAGGTGGTCTGCCATGTGTTGGTTTGCAGATCTAAAGTTCGATGCTTGGAAAGGTCAGGTTGGATCTTGTTGAGCGGGAAAAATATCCAACGACCACTCTTGTCAGGCAGGGCGGCATTCGCATCGAATGTGGCATCGTTTGATATGTGCTGCAGCACCGTATCGGTTGACCTTCGCCACACGATGAAATAGAGCGGATTCTCCGGGTTGCCAACCCTATTATGCATGAACGTGAAAATATCATCCTTGCCATCCTGAGCAATGTGCATCTCGAACAAAAAGTCCGGTTGGCCCGGAGCGAGTTCGGGCGCGAAATCTTTCAGGAGGGTAAAAACATTAGTTGAAGGCCGGTAGGTATACACCTTCATCCCCGTAGACGGATAGTCGACACCGTAGGACATAACGTGAACGTAGATAAGATCTGGATCAGTACGCGACCACGTAGCCCCTTGCCACTCAAGAGCTACTCCGCCGGGCAATGTAGGCGTCTTTCGTAGTATCGGTCCCAAGGTGAATGAGGTGGGATCGAACGACTTGATCATCATGTCGCCACTAACATCTTTGCGAATCATGATGCGCGTATTATCGGAGTTGAAAGTAGGCCACTGTGAATACCAGGTGCCGCAACCCAGGTTAGGACAATCCCGCTGGTCCGTGGCACGCATGATTTCAGTGCCGAACACAGGATCCTTAAACTTGTCGCCAGCATTCGGTACCAGCGCTAATGGTGGTTCCGGATATACAGCTCGGTCGGTTTTTATTCCGGGCACCTGCGCCTGTGCATCTACGATCCCAAACGAAGATCCTATGAACAAGGTAGTAAGAAGAAGAGTAGAGAGCAGGAACGGCCGCTTGAGTAAGCAGCGGATGGAGAACATTTAGAACCTCACTTCGGTAACCGGACGATCTCCCCGGCCGAATGGCCCACGGAGACTCCTGGCTTTGCGAACCCGCATCACTGCGGGGTTGCCGTTTATCGGTGGTGGATGCCCTTTGAAACAGGGGCACAGGGACTACGAAAATGGAATGCCGATCATCGCGATCTACAAGGGGCGAGTTACAAGCCCCAACACGGCTAACGCGCGTAAGGACCCAAACTGTTAAGCAAGCAACATGCCTCCATCTAATCGGGATCCTTTAGTAGCAGGCAGGAACGCTGAACTTTGAATTTGAATTGAAGGCGGGAACTGGAAGACCACCAATAGATGAGGTGGTTCGAAGCATCACTTTGAACTCAAGTGATTTTGATCGGATCGCCTTCGGCAACCAGACAATCTCTCAATTTGCTGAGAGACTCACGGCTTTGCGCCCCTGCTTCGCAACAGGTTTGCCATTATCGTGTGCAATAGTGACTTGAAAGATCATCGCTAGCGAATAGACGATAGCGCTCGAAATCGATTGAATACTATTAATATTATTCCTGTCAACGCTAATAACCTCTCCGATTTAGTTCGCAAGATGAATACAACAAACTCGTTAAAAGGCGGGGTGAAATGCTGTGGATATGTGGCGATATGTCTGGAGTTTAGCCCTTGTTGTCGCTATCATCGAATCGGGATGCGCACAAAATTTTCTCAGATGACTGCCGCGCAAGGTTCCCAGGGTTCTATCCGTCTTCCACCACCTTCTAGTTCCAGTACCTTTCATCTAGCTTCAGAGTATCTGGTTTGAAAGTTTCAATCGTCATTCCACTCTATAACAAAGCGCCCTACGTGGAGCGCGCGTTGGATTCGATTGGGGCACAAACTTTCTCTGATTTTGAAGTAATCGTGGTGGATGACGGATCGACTGATGATGGAGCCTCGGTCGTGACCCGCTATCCTGATCCCAGGGTCCGGCTTATCACCCAAGCTAATACCGGGCCTGGTCCAGCCCGGAATGCCGGTGTCGCCGAGGCCCAGGGCAAGTTCATTGCCTTCCTCGATGCAGATGACGAATGGCTTTCGACTTACCTGGAGGAGAGTGTGCGGTCCCTGGAGGAACTGGGCGCTGACGTGGCAGCGATTTCCTCCGGTTACCTGGAGTACCCTTCGGGTGACTCCAGAGAGGAGATGTGGCACAAGCGCGGAATCAAGTCGGGTATTTTTCGTCTGAAGCCGGAAACTGCACCGTCATTGGCGGTGAGCGCGCTGGCCTACATGACACCGCCGTCAACATTGGTTCGCTCTGAGGTGATTCGAAAGTGGGGAGGCTTCTACAGTCATGGGAGATGTCTCTTTGCCGAGGACGCATTTCTCTGGCTAAAAGTGTTGCTCAATGAAACGGTAGCTTTTAATCTCAAGCCACTCGTGAAAATTCATCGGGAAGCGTCAGGGCTAAGCAAAAACTTGCGCCGTGCTCGTCCCGTCGAACCATTCTTAATTGACCCCCGCGAAATTGAGTCTGCATGTCCGCCGGCTCTTCGAAACCTTCTTGTCCGCATTCTGGCGATCCGGGCTGCAAAAACCGCTTGCGTGCTGGGTTATTGGGGCCAATGGCGCGCAGCCAGATCGCTCATGCAGCGATTCACTAGGGCGAAGGACTGGCACCTTTCGTATTATGCACCGGCCGTTGTTTGCAGCACTCCGGTTGGACCAGTTCTAGGGAAAACATGGCGACGTGTGAATTCGCTCTTTGACGGCCGGCAATAGGAACCCCGAACCCACAACCGGAGGGATCGGTAGTTGGACAACAGACAGTCGCCGGTGAGGCATTTAGAGACCATGGAGAAAGCAACTGACGCATCTACCATCAAGATTCTCGCCGTCCTCGAAGCCCTAACAGTCAACGCGGTAGCCAAAAACATGTTTGAGTTTCACCGCGCTGTGAGCGATCTCAAGCAAATGGATCCTGGCTCAGTAACTATCGAGACTTCTCTGGTAACGTTTGACCGCACGAGCGACCCAACTAAATCTCCAAACGAGTTTGTGATGGCTGCCCGCGAGCTTGGTTTAGAAGTTTCCGTTATCCCAGAGGGATTCCGCTTTGACACGCGCGTTATTCCAAAGCTCCGCAAAATCGTGGAGAGCACTGCTCCTGACATCATTCTTACTCATCAAGTCAAGTCGCATCTACTGATGAAAGTCTCGGGGCTTTGGAAACAACACCCCTGGGTTGCTTTTCATCACGGTTACACCACGACTGACCGAAAGATGCGCGTCTACAACCGGCTCAATCACTGGTCACTGCCGACGGCTGATCGGGTGATCACTGTTTGCGAGGCTTTCGCTCGCGAGCTCAGCGCCGCAGGCGTGCAGCGTGAACGCATTCATGTTCAGCACAATTCGATTCGGCCGGAAGAAATTTGTGGTTCTGAAGCAAGGCGGGCGTTACGAGAGCGACTTGGCATCGCTAAGGACGGGTCGCTGGTGCTCAGTGTCGGACGCCTGTCGCGAGAGAAAGCCCATATTGATTTGCTCTCTGCCTTCACTCATCTCCGCGAAAACAATCCTGAGACTCAATTGACTGTTGTCATCGTAGGTGAAGGCCTTGAGCGCGCTAGTTTGGCAGCCGCTGCCGCATCGTTTTGCCTCAGTGAGAGCGTTATATTTGCTGGGGAAGTACACAACATTCAGCCTTACTACGCTGCGGCTGACGTGGTGGTGTTGCCGTCGCATAGCGAAGGCTCGCCCTACGTGCTGCTCGAAGCGATGGCGGCGAAGGTTCCCGTCGTAGCAACTGCGGTTGGCGGTGTGCCGGAGATGGTTGAGAACGAAGAAAGCGCACTGCTCGTTCCCGCACGTGATCCACATGCGATGGCTAAGGCAATTGCGCGAGTTCTGACTGACCCGGAGCTTGCGCGTAAATTAACCGCCAACGCTTCCACGCTGGTGGCTACGCGCTTCGCCCCGGAAACGCAGGTTCGCTCGCTGGTTGAACTGTATCGTTCTCTCTTAACAAGAGAGGACCGAGCTCAGCAGGCTGTGGAAAAGGGATGGCCCGTTCTCAGGAAGGAACAAGACGATCCACGAAAGCACACGAAATGACCCGAACTACAATCTCCTGGACTGGACATATTCATGTCGAGTGCGCTCTCAGAAAAATCTACGGCGTGAACCTTAAAGCCGCGTCGCGCGAGACGTACCGACATGAGCGCACGGACCGCAACCGGCATCGAGGAAAGTGGCGTCAGGGGGAGGCTCAAGGACGCTGATGATGTAGTCGAAAGCTCGCTCGTAAAAATCCTCGTTGTCGGCAGTCCGGTAATCACCTTCCCACTGGCGGTGCATATCAGGCCTGGCCAGAAGATTCTGGACGAGTAACGACTTTGATTCAGCCATTGGCCTTTTCCTTTCAGCAGCAGAACGGTTCTAGTGTGATGGGTGAAAAGGTCGAGTCCCGGTCGCGTTCCGAAACTAAGCGGAACGCTGAACCCCCCTAACCCCGTTGGAATCCGCTCCATCTGCTGAGATATGAACGCATGGGGCCATTCGTCATTTACTCTTGAAACACTTTGTTTAGACTTCTCATCAACCTGAGGGATCACGGGGTATGAAATACAATCAACGGAGGGCGTCACGTGCGACCGCACTGGCCACGGCTGCGTTATGGCTAGTGTTGCTTACTCTTCTATTGCCGTCGAAAGTTCATGCCGACCCAATAGCTATCACGGGTGGTTATTACTCATTGAGCAGCCCATTTCGAACCGTGCCTCGTTACATAAGCTTCAGCCATGACCTGCAGGGGAATAACTTGAGAGTTCTTGGCGGCGAGATCGACGGCCCGAGCCAGCGCTTGGGATCGAACTGCGCATATCCATGCACGGCCGGCTCAACTTTCAGCCTTAGTGGACCCCGTCGTATCGGACGTGAAGGGCCCAGTGTCTTAGAACTTGACGGCCAACGACTTTTCGGCTTCTTTACCGGCAGCCAGGCGCAGTTCGATACGGAAAGGGTCACGATCCCACTTGAGGCCGGGGCAGAGTTGACGTTGCGCACGCTTTTTACAATGAGTGGCACGGTCATCTTCCAGGAGTATGACCCCCACGGTGGCTACACCGGTTTCATCTTCACGTCAGGCATCTTCGGCTCAGGCCTCGCTGATATCTCACTCTTTTTCAGTCGGACCACGCAGCAATACGAAGTTTCAACAGTCCGGTACAATTTCCAACGCGAACCAGTGCCCGAACCAGCCACGCTCTTGCTGCTGGGAACGGGTTTGGCGGGAATTGCCGCGAAAAGGTACAAGCGTCGGCGGACGCAAACACACGTATGACTTTGTCCTCGATGGCCCAGGCGCAGTAACAGACTGACTGGCTCGGGCTGGCCTCACTTCAAAAGCATTTGACGGCAACTCAATGAATAGCCTCCGCCAGTAATTCCTCCGCGAACTCGATCGCAATTCTTTTTTCGTTGCACTTGCTATTTCTTTACGATTCTGCGTACTACCCGGACCATGGATCGGAGCAAGGCATGACTGCGTACCAGCACGTAATTATTAAGGCTTTTGCGAAAAGCGACGATTGAGGTGTCCTCTCTTTGCACGTTGCCGAAACGCCGTTTGTAACCCGCCTCACCCATGCCGAAATTTAGCAGGGTTGGGGGGTCATAATCACATAAGTCTTGTATCAGCATATCCAGGAGGACAGTTCCGGGAGAGTTTTCGGAAAACTCACGGTCGTAACCAACCTCCACGTAGTGAAACACGCCGTTGAACTGATAGCCCACCACGAATGCGCAAGGTCGGGCGCCGCATTTCAGAACGTAATTGCGCAGCAAGCCGGCTCTGGCGAGGCTTCGGCACCAGGCGCGCTCCTCTTCCGAGTCGGTTATGCGATCTCCCAGAATGTCATGTTGCCAGGAATTTTGACTGACTCTGACCGCGTCAGCTAAGAAATCTCCGACTTGTTGTTCAGAATCAATGCGCGTTACCTCAAGTTTGCCACCAGCCGATTCGGCTAGTTTCTTCGCGTTTTTTCTTAAGGTGGCTCGCGCTTTAGAGCTCATCCGAGATAAATAAGCGTCCGAATGTGCCGGGAGCTGCAGGAGGTGCCAGGGGCGAGGGCCTCCGGGAGCATACACGAGGTAATTATTTCGCCAGGTCTTGGTCACAGACTTTAGAAAAGGATCCTCTATGGGCACGGTGTCCATGTAAACGCAATCGACTTGAGCGTCAAGAAGCAGATCTAGTAATTGTGTGTTGACGAGAGGATCGGCTGGGAACATCGGAACGCTACCGAGGATATGCGCCGCCCTTAGCTGCCGGGTAATTATTGGATATCTGGAGAGGTAGTACTGGAAAGGATGATTCTTGAACAGAATGGGCGCTAGACCGACCACGTCTCCCCCCGGATCATATGCGACGGCGAGCGCCAGTTCTTCGGGCCTGTGTCTCTCGCGGAGTAAGTCGAACCAAACAGGCGAGGTATAGATTGCGTTTACATTTTCTGACTGGTTGGTTATTTCGATCCAGCGCTTGCGTAGGCGGGGCTCGTCCCATTCCGCTGAGGTTCTCAAAACCGAGAGCCGGTAAGCGGTATCGTTTGGTTGCGCAGGCATTGTGAGTATTGGGTCGTTAGCTTAGTCAGGCTTTACCTTGCGGGCCCAAAAGTCATTTGTCGCCATCCGGTAAACTTCGAATCCGGCCTTTAGAAAAGCGCGGACAGACGAGAAGTTTTGTAGATCTATATGAGCCTCAACGATCTTTGCTCCGTCTCGAAACATCTCGTCCGAAAGTTGGTTTAGCAGGTGCGAGGCAACCCCCTTCCCTCTGTGAACTGGGTCAACGAAGAGGAGAGGAATGAGCCCCGCCCCGCTACCCTCGGGGGCCCACGCGAAAGGCTGGGGGATGGTCGAGATTTCGAGCGCCGCGATTTCTGACTCTAAATCATCGCCCGCTGGTGGGTTCGGCAACGTTTTTGCCTCACTGAGTTTCTTCTTTGCCGCAAACTTCATTTTCAGCGAAGCCCATACCAATGGAGGAAGTAGGTTAGGATGGTGGGTCGCGAACCGTCGCCAGAATCGCGGGCCGAGTGTGTGTCCGAATACAAACCCCGCGTATGTGCCATCTGCCTCAGCAGTCAGCAAATATACCTGGCTCCGGCTGGCGATCCAGCTGCGCGCAAAAGTTTTTATCACTCTAGGGCTGAGATGTGGGACAGGGTCATCAAAGTAGTCGCGGCGCAGAATGGTCGCGATTAGTTCCTGGTCAAGGCAGCGACTAATGTTGACCGGGCCTTCGCAGTTATTGGGTTGCATACTAGCGCTCATCCTATGGAAGATTACCCAACTGAGTCTAGAGCAGAAAAGAGGTTGCAGTTCTGTGCGGCAAGTTGTGGAAGGATACTCTCAAGAATTTGCCCCACGTATTGATGGTCATCGTGCATCAGCACTATGTCATTACGTGTCGGCTTCGCAATCAATTCTTCGGCCAGACGTTCAGCCGCAAGGCGAGCTTCATCAGGGTTTCTTAACCCCCAGTCATTCGCGTTGACTGACCAGAGCATGGTCGTGAGGCCGAGTAACCGTGGCGCAACTAGACTAGTAAGAGAGAACGCCCCGAGGGGCGGTCTGAAGAATCTAGGTCTCTCGCGAGTAAGCTGCTTAATGGCACTCTGACATCGCATCAAGTCCTTCAAATAGGAACCGAACCAAAGCTGCCTTTCGAGCGGGTGGGCGTAGGAATGGTTTCCGAGCGCGTGACCTTCGTCAAGTATTCTCCTCAGGAGATGTGGGGCGCGCTGAATGCGTGCTCCCACGACGAAGAAGATAGCGCGGGCTTTGTATTCCTTGAGTAGTTGCAACACTACCGGAGTCGAGTCGGGGTCGGGACCATCGTCAAAAGTTAAAAGGACTGCGTCCTTCAGCCCGCCGTTAAGACGCGCCCAAGTCAGAGACTGCTTAATAGCAAGCTTTGTGTTCGCCCGATTAGTCATAGGTATTCGAAAGACCCACCTATCCCTTCCAGTTTAATAACACTCCCAATACGCCCGGAATTGCAACATGAGCCACGCGAAATGAAGGGTTTCGCCTTCATGGGGATAGCCTCGGACCCAATCGATAAATTGACTCCATATCAATAGTGGATCCAGTAATAAATCATCTTTCCGTACTCCCCCGGAACTAACTTCCACCCCAGCCGATAGCGCCACCAGGTCACCGAGGTCGGAGACTGTTCTCCCGGCGCTACGGGATCGAGTCCAATTACGATTTCGCTTCCCTGGAAAACACGCCTAAAAGTCCAGAGCGCGCGTCGGGACTGATAAGCGGACGTAACAACCAGGATTGAGCGCAGACCGCACTCACCAGCGTACTGCCGTAGGCGCACTGCTTCATCATAAGTGCTCACCACCCGCCCGGGCACAACCTCTATCTTTTCCGACGGTACCCCAAGTCGCTTGAGTTCCGCGGCTGCACGCTCAACAAAGAGAGGATTACGCCCTTCTTCAGCCGACCATCCGCTTTTCAAATTGTCATTGGTCAGAATGATTTTCGGCGCGCGCCCTTCACTGAAAAGCTGAGCCGCACGCTGCGTGCGCTCAAGATAAGTAGACGATCCCCCCAGCACTAGCAACGCGTCGGCATGGCTCAAATCGGATCTTACGATTAGAGCCTCCGCCGCTATCCACGCAATAAATGCCAGGGTGACTACCGTCAAGAGAGCGACGCACACCCAGCGTGAGCTACTGTTCAATAACGATGATCTAAGACTCCGTCTCATGCTCTTTTGCGATGAAGACTCTTAAGCGCGGGGTTCACAGTCGGCGCACGTCGAGCCAGCAGCGACTCATATAGAGCAACTGTCCGCTCAAGCTGGGCCGCGCAAGAGAATTTCTCTTCAACGATTGATCTTGCCCGCTGGCCCATTGCGCGAGCGCGGTCCGGTTCGCGAAGCAACTGAATAATGCGCGCGGCCATACTCTCATTATCGCCGGCCGGAACAATAAAACCGGTCTCACCCTCAATCACGGCTTCACGCGCTCCGCCGACATCAGTCACAACTACCGGACGGGCAGCGGCCATATATTCCAGAATTGAATTCGAGAAGCCCTCAGCCTTCGAGCTTAAAACGCAGACCTCCGAGATGGACAGCAACTCCGCCACGCGTTGGCAGCGACCGAGGAAGAAGGTGTCGCCCTCAATGCCAAGCTCTTCCGCAAAAGCGCGCAGTTCATTCATAAGCCCGCCGTCCCCGGCGATAACGAACGTTGCCTCAGGCACTGCCTTGTGTACGCGAGCGGCAGCGCGCAGGAATGTCGGATGGTCTTTCACAGTATGTTGCACGTTTGCAACGATGGTGACGAAGCGGCGCTCAGGCACGTTCGTCAGATTGAGCAAGCCGAGCATTGCTTTTCGCTCTAAATCCAATTGCGGCGTGACTCGCTTCGTGTCCAGGCCGTTGTAAACAGTCGTTATCTTTTCCGGGCGCACGCCTTCCCTAATAAGCTGCTTCCTAACTGCGCCGGCATTCGTAACTACCGAATGAGCGAGGCGGTAGGCGTAGCGCTCCACTCGCTTCTGCATTGGGCTGAGAAGACCATTAGTCTCGCGCTTCGACGCAACTCTCGCCGGCACACCAGCTAATCGCGCTGCAGTCATTCCAAAGATGTTGGTGTAGAAGTCGTGTGTGTGGATGACGTCTATTTCTTGTTCCTTTAAGAAACTCGCGCAGCGACGAAGCTGGATGAGCATGTTTCGATCACAAAAGCTGTTTAGTGGATACTCCGTGATTTCTCCGAGGCCCAGGCGCTCTGCTTCCCCCAGCAGTTCACCGCGTTTTTGCAGACAGGCTAGATGGATGCGATAACACCCGCTCGCTTGCTGCAATCGCACCAGCTGAATCGCCTGCCGCTCAGTCCCGCCAGTCTCGAAACTATCTATTATGTGAAGTACTTTTGGTTTCACCGTTACTGTTTACCTGCGCATCACCGAATTACCCGAGAAGCATGGTCTCCTGCTTGGTGACGGCCTCGCGCCAACCTGCTGGATAAACTATCGCGTGGGGCGTTCTCCTGGCCCGCAGAACTTCTCTGGCATTTCCCTGCCCAATGTCTCCGGACAGAACAACATCGTCGGGCCCGAACGCCGTGAGTGGGTACGAAAACTGTTTGAAGGCTTCACGAACTATCGGTATCCGTTCTGGAACGTAGTCGAGCAGATGCGCCGCAACGAAATCCATCGCTGCTGCATTAGTTCCCGCCAGGATTAATCCCAAAGGCAGTGGCTGTGGGGCGAGCGGGCCATCGCCATGTCCGGCAACTACTGCATCGGTCAGATGAATGACCTGACGCTGAACATGGGCAGACATAGTCGCGTCGAGTTTTCCGTAAAGAAGGATTCGGTTTAGATCGAGACCCATTCTCCAAACCGTATCGTTCCCCGACCATGAGCCCTCAATTCCCAGCTCATCGCCGGTTAATCTCATCAAGCGATCCAACTGCACCGCCGCCCCATGCCACAGTTTCCCCATGGTCATCGATGCTGTCATGTTCTGTGCGTCAGCAACCCGCTCGCTCGCTCTCTTTATCAGGCTGTCGCCTGGGTAACAGTCGCCACCTCTGTCAGAGCCGCCGAGTCGATGATGGGGCAGGTATTCCTTGTTCCCATTGATGCCGACCAGATTTTTCAGAGCGCAGGTCACTCCCGCCTTTTTGTGGGTCTTCAACTTTGGGAGGTTAATAACCACCTCCGCCGCAATCACGTCTCGGGAGACCAGATACTGGTGGCGTCCGGGCGCGTGCGTTTTGGCGAGCAGCTTCGGGTCGTAGCAGGTCACTCGTAAAGCCTTCCGATCATCCGTGATTGGCTCCAGCAGGCTTTCCTCGCCGAGGTCAAAAAGGACGAACTGATCCTCCGGCTGCCGATTCTCGGATGCGATTCTCACCCCATCCACAATGGCGCACGTTGTTCTGCGCAGATCGCGTACACCCTTGAATCGGGAATCAGCTTTCATTAATTTCTCGGCCCACACGCCAAGTCCAGTGTCGGCCAACAGTCGCTCGAAGTTGCAGGATTGTATAGGTGCGTCGCCAACTATGACCTCCGACACCTCAGCGCGAAGAACGGCCTCGACTGTGGCGCGGATTAATGAAGGGTGAGTAACCAGCGCCTCTATACCCCAGGGCCCCTGGTTTTCGTGCATCACAAAATTCGGCTTAATTAAGACGCGCGCCCCAGGAGGAATAATTTTTCCGAAAGGCCCTTGCTCCACCGCTGACCAGCCGAGTTCTTCGGCGACGCGATTCAACGCTTCGACAATCTGGTCAGAATCCCCGGGCGTTTCCGTGTAGCTCGCACGGGGAAGTGCGGCTACCGCTATCTTGTGATTGAAATTCCTCATAACCTGTCACGCCTGCTGCGTTACCTCGCTAACGACGGGGCACAGCTTATTTGCTTTCGTGCGCGGAATACTCTCGACCTCTACAATCCTCACTTCGAGGCCAGGCAAATTGGCCCCGACTGTCGACAGTATGCTCTTCCGACTTTCGTCATCGAAACCGTTTTTGGGGACCACCCTGATCTCGATTGAATAGTCAGGCTTCTGGAGAAACATGAACTCTCGGATCGGATAGTCCTTCATCATGTGTGGCATCTGGAGCCCGGAGATCCAGTTGCCCGACCGCAGCCAGATTTTATCGGTCATTCGGCCCAGGACCTCTTGCAACGCGAACGCGGGGCGTCCTGGGCGGTCGCCTTCAGCGAAACGTCCGACATCGCCGATTTTGTACCGCAGCATTGGCATCCCGTCGGCGTGAAGCTTCGTGACCAAAATTGCTGAGACCTCTTCGTCCGTCTCGGGCTCCAACAGAATGTTCGCCCAATCAACAGCGTAGTCCAACGTCCGCGCAGGATCTAACTGAAGCCCGATCGCACCAACGTCACGGCTACCGTATCGTTCGTGGACGGGACGCTCGAAAGCCTCTGTGATGGCCTCCCTTTGTTTCGGCCAAAGCTTCTCCGCTCCAGTCACGAAGCAGCGGGTCGGGTAATGAGCTTTATAGTTTCGTTCCAGGATGTGTTCAGCAAGACTGTCGAGCGCGTTGGCGTAAGCAACAATGCAAGCTGGTCGCCAGCGCTCAAAGGCCTGATGGTACTCTTCCAAAATCTCCGGCGATAAGCGAAAACAATCAAACCATTGAACGTTCGCCTCGAAAGCCCGGTAGCGTTCGCGAAGATTGTGGTTAGCGACTGGGTCGAGATGATGCCCCCAAAGATACGCGGTCCTGATACCGGGCGGCACATTAATCCGCCTCATGAAATAGTCAATGCCGCCCGCACCCCATCCTCTATCTTCAGGTCCCAACCAGACTTCGGTGGGCGTCCCCGAAGAGCCGCCTGTAGCATCTCTACGCAACTTGTCGGCTGCCAGGTCGGATGATACGAGATCGCGGCCTGCCCGATTTATATCCTCCCTCTCCAAAAGCGGGAGTTGGGAAAACTCTTCGAACCCGAAATCTGTGTAGGGGTCAAATCCTGTCTGCTGGAAAAGCTTCTGGTAGTACACAGTTGTTCTGGCCGCACGCCGCACGACAAATCGAAGCCGCTTCAGGATCCAGGCGCGTTTTTCATCCTGGCTCCAGTTTTCAGCTTTCTGCCTAAAGAGCAGACCTTCCGAAAGCGCCCGTGAAGCGTGTCGCGTAGTCGGGCGAAGCCTTCGCTGAAGGCCTGAGAGCGGCAAAAGCACGGTTCCCGACAACAGATCATGAGCTCTTGCAGTTAGTTCTCGCATTCTTTGCCCAGAGGTCTTAAACAGTGAATGACGTTAAAATCAGCAAATCGAAATTAGTAGGTCGATATTCAGATTTCGATAGTGTCGAAACATTTTTGACGGGAAGGATTGGGCCTTGCCCTGAGCTTTCATCGCGATTAGGGCGTCCCGCTGGTGCGAATCGGTTCCCATCGCATATACCGTTCTCCGCGTAGGAACTGGTAAAAAGCGATCATTGAAGCGAGGTTGCCAAGGACGAAGTAGTGAGGAATGGCGAGCAGACGACTATGCAAACCCGATCGTTCGAGTAACCATGCCAGACCGGCTGCACCATAGAAACCGATCTGTGCAGCGAGAATGAGGGCGAAAGAAATCGAGCGCGGCGCTAACACCGCAGATGTTGCCAGTATTGCGATTAGAAATACGGGTACCAAATAACGCATTACTTTGTGTGAGAGAAGCTCGACGGCGTAGAAACCGCTTGTTAGTGGGTTCAACATTCCACGATTGCGCCAAAGGTCTGCAAAAGTCTGCGTGATAATTCGCACGCGTGTTTTCAGCTCCTTATTGGCCTGGATATTCGTCTCTTCGATGCATACGGCGCCAGGCTCATAGACAGCTCTTAAGCCCTGTTCGACCATCTTGGTCGCGATCACAAAATCGCTGCACGCTTCATGGTAAAGCGGGACGTAGTCTGAACGACGCACCGCATAAAGACAGCCACAGACTCCGATCAGCGAACAGACAGCGCTCTCATGCGTTCTTAGGAAGGACTCATAGCTCCAGTATGAGCGGGTGCCATGTCCGACGCTGGATCCAGCCGAATCCGTATAGATGAGGCGGCCTGAGACGCATCCGACGCTCCGATCCGCGAAGTTAGGCATCAGGATTCGGAGCACGTCCCTTTGATACAAAGTCGTTGCATCGGAAAAGACAATGATCTCGCCAGACGCTTGTACGACTGCAGCGTTCTGAGCTGCGGTCTTTCCTAACCGTTCCGGCTGGCGGTGAAGGCGCACACCACGCGGTTCAAAGGCGCGGGCAATCTCATCCGTGCGGTCGCTCGAGCAATCCGAGGCGACAATCACTTCGAAACTGTCTTGCGGATAGTCGAGCGCCAGGGTGTCTTCCAGCTTTCTGGAAAGCGCGCCCTCCTCGTTATAGGCGGTGATGATGAGGGTGACGCAGGGCGTCCAATCAGCCCGCCGCACGAATCGCGGGCGAAGACTACTCATGACAACAAGCAGAAGGGGATAACCGGCGTAGGTATATAAGAGTGCCGCCGCACTCACCCAGAAAACTAACTCCGCCCCCATTCTGAAACTCATGTTGTCACCGTCCCGCTTTCTCCGCCTGCCAGCGATACAACCTGCGGCGCGCCGCGAGCCTTACCCTTTCGCTTCTCGGGAACGATGATCCTTCCCGTTTCCGATTCGTACATGCGTCGCAGACAAACTGCGTAGGCCACGAGATAATAGACGTACCAGAGATACGCCACTGAAGCGAAGAAGCTCGAAACAAGGTAGGCCAAAAGCGATGCCTGCAAGCCTACAGCCAGATAGTAATAGCGGGAGCTGGAGCGTGTGGTAAGAGTCTCGCGCGCGATCTGGCCCAATCTCTTCAGTGGCGTCACGATGAACATCGTGTAAATGACGAGCGCGGCTGTACCCATTTCCGCAGCCACCTGGGTGTAGGCGTTGTGCGTGACAAGGCCGGTATAGGACATCTCGGTCGGATAATTCCCCATACCGATGCCAAACACTGGATGACGTATAGCGACGTAGAGAGATCTGAAAAGCTCGCCACGCCTGGCGCCAGACGAACCGACCGAGTCCAGGCTGGGAACGAAAATGGAGAGGATACGGAGTGAATAGTTGCCAGGCGCCAGAGCGAGGAACGTTACTAAGACGAGCGCACCCAACGCGAAAACAGTAAGCCGGTTGCTTCGACCGAGCTTCCACCCCAGAAATCCAAGTGCAACTAGCCCACCCAGGAAAGCCCCGCGTGAATATGTGACCACGATAGCCCCCATCATCAAAACCACGGACAGGGAGAGGACTACTTTTCGGGCAACCCCTCGCGCTGCGAAAATCAGCACGATGGCAATTGGCATTATCGTCACCAGATAAAACGCCATGTCGTTGGAATTGCCGAAGATTCCCTCACCTACTCCTGCTACCCGATAGCCTTCGACTGTTAACAACCCCAGCCTGTAATCATTGAGTGCACCGAGACTGAGCAAACAACTTACAGCGATGGCCAAAAGCAGCAACCATTTGAGACGCCTTTCCGTTCGCACCGCATTCACCATTACGATGAAGATAACGATGCAACGGATAAACGTGCCGCTAAACTGCAACCAGGCTTCGGATGGATTGATCGCCAATGGAATTGAGAGCAAGCCGGTGAGGCAGAAGAGCAGGATGAGATTCACTTCGCGCGGACGTGCGGACAGCGTGCCTTCAAGTGCTAGTTGAGAGCAAAAGAAAATACCCAGCGTAAGGAGGCCCACAATCAAGGCAATCGAGGCCGTTAGAGGAGACGGGTAAGATTCTGCGGGACGAGCGTAAAGAATAATTGTAAAAAGAAACAGCGCAGCATAAGTCAAAGCGTGACCGCGCCTCAGCAATGGGTTTTTGCTCAATCGCCTTAATTTAACGTCAGCATTGTTGACCTCGACTCCCTGCTCCGAAGATGCTGTCTGTCGCGACCTACCCGAAGCCTGAGCGATTGTCGTCACGCAGGGTTCGTTCTTAACCTCGGCTTCGTTCTCTTTGACGAGAATTGACGCGGATTTCACTGGATGAAGTCGGCCCGGGGTGACAGCTTCCGATTCATCGGCCCCAGTCTTTGATAACCGCGACGATCGTGGGCGGATCAGCGACTCGTGATCCGACAATCGGGATTTCCGGAGCATTTATTCAATCCTTGATGCGTCTGTAGGACCTTATTCAGAAAGGCAACTGGGCGTTTCCCAAATTGGGAACATTACTCCAAAAGCAAAAACAAGCCGCCGTGGTTTAGTCCCCCGTCAGCCTCAAAATGACCTTGATCATCGAACTCTCGGTTCGAAGAAAGATTATGCTGGCCACCAAGCGGGCTATTCCGAACTAAACCGCCACCTCCTGCTCATCATTTGTGAGTACAAGCGTGCGCACGCGCTCGCGAAGGGCGCTCTCAAAACGCCTCGCCTCCTCTACTTCAGAGAACGAAAGAGCACGTAATTCCTGTTCGATTCTCCTTCGATAGTCCGAGACGAGCGAATCAGACACCCCCAACACAGCTGCAACCTCAAGCTGGGTGGATTGAGCCGGGCTCAAATAGCAATGCCACAAGACTCCAAGTATTCGGTTGTATTGCTTGAGCTTTCCGCGCACTGTTTCGTGAAGGTTGGCAAGGAAGTGGTCCACAAACCCCGCTGCTTCATCTTCCGACTCGCGTCGCAATAGCCCTTGCTCGGGGTTTTCTCCCTTATCAACAGGCTGGAAGTGATTGCCCTCAGAATCGTTATCGTCGCCGTCGAGAGGTACAAGATAGATGTCCATCACTGGAAGTCGTGACATGACAAGACTCCGAAGCGCTCTGACATCAACCGGCGAGTCTACTGCGTCCAGGACCGAGACAATGAGGTCCTCCAGGTCTGAGTTACTGATCACGACCTGTGAGTCTCCAGTGCATCCCACCATTCGAGTATCACGCGCACGCACCGGAATCATGTGAACACGCTGCTCGACCTCATGGGAATCGCGGCGGCGTTTTCCGTCGGCCCATTCACTTAGGCCGTAAACTCGATCGGCTAGTCGCCTATGCGGTTCATCTCCAATTCCACTTGAATCAAAACGACGGAAGTTTGAGCTTGATTGAATCAGCGTAGAGATGCGGCGCGCCAGGCGATAACTTTCGGGATGGCGTTTCCGAAGTTCAGCGGTAAGAAGGTTAGTCAGTTCAATCTGGCCGATTTCACACTCGATTTCGTAATCGGTCATCTCCGAGTCAAGATAGTGGTCAAAGCGATTCTTGCTCAACAGCTGAACGAAGAGTTCTTGTGTTAAGTCAGTGTAAGCCGTGGTTGCCCCCTCCTCCACCAAGAGACCGGCACTACGAGAGGCTCTTACCAAGGGATGGTGTGAGACAATTCGGTGCAATTCCGACCAAAGACGATTGACGTCCGAGCACCGAAGGCTTTCAACCCACTTGCCACTTTTCGCAATGCGCTCAGCGGAGCGTTTCGCGCGGGCGGTTTGAGGTTCTTGGCCGACGGTTTTCAGCTCAACTTCTTTTTCGAGTTCGTGACTTAGAGATTTCACTGTTGTTGTTCTTTGGATGACGGAGTTGATGGGGCTACTTTTTTGGCGGGAAGTTGTAAGATTGGTTGTGCGACACCCGTTTGTGTGAAAGATGGCTCTTAGGCAACCTCAGACTAGGGCGAAGGACACAAGGAGCTTGGGTAGGCTAAAACCAGAGGTTCATAAGGAGTAAATTCCGGGCCAGCACAGTGGGCCGATACTTGGTAGTCAAATGTGAATTTGCCTAATTAATCCTGCGAAAAACTGGTGGGCTGTCCTGGAACGAGCGTCAAAGAGCAGGAGCTCTCCGACTTGAACGGTAAGCATCTTAGCAACATTCCAAAAAATGAGCAACATGTTTTTGCACTCCCGCCAAGTTATTGATTCCAAACCACAAAAGCACTGGCGAGAGAAAGAAAGTTATGGAAGGATCGCACAATTGCGTCTATTAAGTTCTTGAACAAGTGGATGATTATGCGAGTTTCTATCGGTTGAGCCTGACAAGCAAACTTGCCCCTTGCTTTCTTCAATCTCCGAGCGGGACTATCTCTATAATAAATCTGAAGACAACCCTGGTAATCTGGTGACAAAACGTAGGGGCAAGTAGATGAAAACCTCAAGCGCAAAGTCTTTTAGCAAGAAGCTCGCATGCCCGTCTTCAGGCCTCTTACGTTTATTTCGCTGTCAATCACTCGCACCTGAAATCAACTTCCTGGTAAAGCACCATCTCGCAAGCTGTGACTTTTGCTATTGCGAGATTCCACTGCTGGCCTTTTATACGCTGCCGCTTAAAGGGGAGTGCCGTGCGCCTGACTTGCCGATGAATCTAAGGGTTCTAGCAGAATCTATTTTAGGACGAGATAGGCCAGCGAAGGTTGTTGATGTAAGTTCCCTCAGCCAGAAGGGACTAACGTTTATTGACGGCTAGAGTGGAGTAGTTTCAAATCGTCTTCGAAGTCCATTATCTTCTTACTTGTCATATCTTCAGGCATAAAGCTCTTCTATCAGGTTATCAAACTTCTGATCAATTACGCGCCTCTTAACCTTAAGGGTCGGAGTGAGTTCTCCCTTATCGATCGTAAATTCTTCCGGCAGTAAAGCAATCCGCCGGATTCGCTCATAATCAGCGAGCTCCCGGGTGAGAAGCGCAACCTCACGCTGTACTAATTTGATCGCGGCGGGAAATCTGGAAAGTTCCACCCGATCCAAGGGAAACTTTTCGCCCACCGCTGACAGAGCCTGCTTAACGGCCTCCCATTCGGGAACCACGAGCGCCGCAGGCTGTTTGCGGCCAGCACCGATCACCACTACCTGGCTCACAAATTCGCTCTGCTTCAGAAGGCTCTCAATCTGTTGGGGTGCTACATATTTTCCATTTGAGAGTTTGAATAGATCTTTCTTTCGATCCGTGATGTAGAGGCGACCTTGTTTATCCAAATGCCCGACGTCTCCCGTAGCAAACCAACCATCACTTAAAACGGAGGCTGTCTCTTCCGGATGGCCGTAATAACCTCGCATGACATTTGCGCCGCGCAACAAGATTTCACCGTCTGCAGCAATGGCAATTTCGATCCCTGCAAAGGGCAAACCTACGGAACCCACTTGATTGTTCTCGGGACGATTCGCAGAGACAATGCAAGTCTCTGTCGCGCCGTAACCCTGCAGAATCGGAATCCCGGCAGCTAAAAACGCGTAGGAAAGGGCCGGCGAAAGCGGCGCGCCACCCGAGACGAAGTATCTCAAACGTCCTCCCACTCCTTCACGCCACTTCGAAAACACTAATCGGTCTGCCACTCTTTGTTGAAGTGCCAAAACTGGACTCACGCGTCGGCCTTTATCCTTTAAATCGGCGTAGTGGTGGCCGACCTCCAGCGAACGAACAAAAACTCGGCGCTTCCAGCCCTTCTGAGAGAATCCTTTTTTGACAATCCGGTGATAGACCTTTTCAAACAATCGAGGAACTGCGGTCATTACAGTGGGTCTAACTTCACGAAGATTCTCACCGACCTGATCGAATGAGGCTGTGTAATACACTGAGACTCCGTTGTAACAAAAGACGTAGAAACCGGTTCTCTCGAAGATATGCGACAACGGGAGCACTGACAGCGCTATGTCACTCGACGATATGGGCAGACCGGCGCTAACGGCCAGCACATTCGACATGAAATTCGCGTGGGTAAGCATTACGCCTTTAGGCTCACCGGTCGTCCCGGAAGTATAAATTATTGTTGCCAGATCATCAGGCTTAATTGCCTTGAGGTAAGCTTCCAGTAACCCAGGCTTATCCATGGCTCGCTGATGCCCGGTCTTTTCCAAAGCCCCAAGCGTTGTAGATCTTTCAATATCAGGGATTGCTTGTTCATCAAACAAAATAACTCTTTCGAGAAAATCCAACCCTTCAAGCGCTTTTGCGGCGTGTCTAAAGAGCTTTCTGTTTGAAACGAAAATCGCGCGAGTGCCGGAATCAGCGAGGATATAACGGATCTGGTCGACCGCTTGAGTTGTGTAGATGGGAACGTTAATAGCGCCGAGGCTGAGAATCGCCAGATCGGCAATAGACCATTCCGGTCTGTTCTCCGATAGCAATGCTATTCGATCGCCAGGCTTTACGCCCGACTCAGCCAACCCCAGGGCCACGTTGCGCACGCGGTCTACAAAAGTCTCCGCCGAAATATTGACCCACCCGCCTTCAAGCTTGTGGTTCAGAGCATCTTGTTTCCCATGCTTCAGAACTGCCTTGAGACAAAGGCCTGGTACTGATGATGGGATTTCGGGCTGACGGTCTTTGCTTGTTTCAATTTTGGCAGAAGCAGCTGAAGCCAAATTCTTGGCGCCTCCTTGGTGGATTATTGGAACTGATCACCGCCAGCTTAAGCTTGCGAACCGATGATACTACAAGCTGCGAGCGCTCACTTCATTTGGCTCACCGCAGTCACTCATTTGCAGTGGCGCCTCGGGATTCACTGCGGTGCCGTCTTTTCTGGACCGGTGGCGCATCCTCGACCCGTCCGTTCATAGTTGCCAGCGCAGCAAGAATTAAGAAAAGGAGAGCGTTGGACGGAGTATGCAAGGTGAAATCAAAAAAACTATGCACCAGCACGGCAAAGCATCCTGCCAGAGCTCCAGTGGCAACCCCGCGCCTGAAATGATCATGAGACGCTCTTCGGGCAAATCCCATGCGAAATAAACTGACAACAAAAAACAGTCCCAGCCCCGCTCCCACGATTCCACCGTCTGACAAGACTTGCAGATAATCGTTGTGAGCTTGTTCTAGCCGGAATTGACCATTGCGAGAATCGTAACCGGTATAGACCACGCTAAACGCTCCCAGGCCAATACCCAATATTGGATGCGTCTTTATTATGTCCACCGTGGCGGCCCAAAAATGCGCTCGTCCGGTTGTAGGGTCATCAGAGTTAATCGAGCCCAGGAGTCGGCTTAATCCGCTTTCACCACCCAACAACGTGACAGCTCCAAGCACCGCAATGATCAGAGCCAACGCCACCCCACCTCTAATTGCTGCGTTTTTGATGTCCTGTTTTTTTTCCGCCGCCTTCCTTCTGCTAAGGCGTCGTCGGAATCCCGCCACCGCCACCAGAAAAACAATTTCCGCCATAAGGCTGATGAGGCCACCTCTCGAGTTAGTCATTATCAGCGCTACGCTCATCAAGCCCACGGCGAAGAGATAGATAAAGCGTTTCTCTTTTTCCAATGATCCGGAGAAGAGGAGCCCCAGGGGCAAAGCGAGCGCTAACTCCATGTAGCCTGCAAAGTGATGACGATTGATAAACGGACCAAACGGTTGGCTTTGAGGCAGCTCTCGAATCCAATACACCTTACTCGTGGTGAATGATTGAGTAAGGCCAAAGATTGCCAGAAAAAAACCAAATATGGTGATTGTCCTGACGACCAACCTCAGACGGTTCGGCGTATCAATGAACACTAGACTGGCGGCAAAATAGATCAGCAATGCCGCTACCTGAACGAGGATGAGGCGAGTCGAATAGGGGTCTAAAGAGAGACTCTTAATAAAAGGAACTGACGATATACCTACGCTATCGGGGTTTCTGAGCGGAAGCAGTTGGACCAGGCCGAGCAAAAGCATTCCCAACAGAGGCCACTGCAAAACGTTTCGGCTGATACGGATTGTTCCGAGCGCCCACCCGTCAGCCAGCCAGAGAATCAGCATTGACACGGCGCCGAGGAAAAACACCGCCAGGGCCCAGTAATGAACCGTTCCGTAGGCAAGCGCTGAGAGTATTATTGCCAAACAAAGAAGCAGGAATGCGAACCTGCTCGCAAGCGTGTGCATCACCCCGGGCGTTGGAACAGGCTGGACCAAAGGACCTGCGGCTTCCGGGGAAAGGAGCGTGCTATTTTCTGGGCTTGAGATCGAAGTCGTCATACCAAACGGTACCAAAGATCGGGCAAACCGAGTTGTCAGCACACGATGTAGGATTGATCTTCAGCCTCACCGCTTCCGTTTTCGCGCCTGACTTGAAAGACAGAGAAATCCGCTGCCAATCGTTACTTCCGCTAGGCGCAAGCTCCGAGGAAGCAATAATGGTTTCGTCGGTAGCATCTGCGACTACAACAACTGGGGTGGCTGCGCTCACAAGTTTGTCTGTTTTCAAATAGCATTCAAAATCATATTGTGTATTGGGCTGCACGGGCAGGAGCTGCCACACGTTGATAGCCTCAAGATGTGAGCGGACTTGAAAAAGTATCCTGAAGCTGTGATCTCCCGTACGCGCCGAGGTGGAGTCGATTCCCGCCTGCACTTGTGAGACCGACCGGAACTGCCAGCCAAAGACAGCTCCGGACCCATGGGCTACGTTTTCTTCAAACCCACCGTCAATGATATGTCCTGGCTCGGCGCGCGCGACAGCCGCGGGTGCAACGCTGTTCCAGATTTCGCTTGCCTGATGATACCGTTTGGCGACGATAAGATTGCCTGCCATTGAAAGGGCGGAGCCATGGTTAGTTCTCTTTTCCGTATCACTCAGAGTATTCCACAGTCTCAGACCCTCTTCGAATCTTTCACGCGAAAATAAGTACTGTGAAAACTGAGCCCGCGTTTCCGGACCATTCCCAATCGAGGCCTTGAGCGACTCGAAATCGTCTTTGTTTACCTGCCACGCAAGATTGAATAGCTGGGGTCGTAGTTCGTCGTTGGCTTCACTCGCACGATGCAACTCCGCAAAGGCTTCCGGGTAACGACCTTCACGAAGCAGTAAGTTTCCGAGGTGCCAACTCGGATATGAATAAGAGGGCGCCAACTTCACCGCCTGGCGCAATGCTTTTGCTGCCTTATCAGATTCACCTGCCTGCTCCAACGCCGCGCCAAGATCCATCCAGAATCTGTAGTCGTTGGGCGCAAGACTAACTGCTTTCTCATACTCAGCTACCGCTAGAGCAATTTGATCGGGAGGAAGGCTGTTCTGTATGAGTTTGCCCAACCTCCAATGAGGCAGCGGATCGTTGGGAGCCCATGACACAGCCATCCGAGCCGTTTCAAGGTGATTCTGCTCAGGAATAAGGTATTCAGCAAGTGTATTCCCCAGATACCAACGAACCACAAACCAGGAAACGGTCAGCGCAATCAAAACTATGAGGGTCATCATTAGTTTCGCCGCCACCGTTGCCTTTAATTGAATTACCTGCTCAGACATCTTTGCCAGCTTGTATCTTTCGAAATCGCGTTTATGACTTCTCTACTTCAACGTTACGACAAATCTTCAATGGTTATTCTCATCCGTTTGACAGAAATGTCATGGGTCCGGCAAAAACCACGGATCTCCTGCAGTCGTTCTTCCGGCATGCTTGAAATCGAAATCAGCACTTCATTCACATCGTGTTGCCGGCACACTGAATTCAGATCGCCATTACTGCTGTAGACCTTGAGCCCGTGAATCACCTTCCCGTTCTTAGCGGGATCGTCATCGAGGAAACCTACCGGCGCATACTTCAGTTCGCGGTTATTTAGCAGTTCTCTAAGCACCAATTCACCTGCGTCCCCTGCTCCATAAATCAACACCCGCCGCCTTTCAGCGCCTCCTGAGACGGGCAATACTTGCCGAAACAAACGAAACGCCATACGACTTCCGGCGAGAAACAGGAACATCAATACTCCATCGATGATGAAGATCGTTCGCGAGAATCCTTCAAATCGAAACTTAAAGAGAATGACCAGAACGCTAAGAACCGAGCTCAGGACCACAGCCTTTCCAAAAACGATGAGGTTATCGAGACCCGTGTAGCGCCAGATGCCGCGGTAAACGCCCATCACGAGAAATGCCGCCATCTTGACGAAGACCAGAACCGGCAAAGTACGCAGGAAGAGTTTCCAGGCGTTGCTTTCGGAAAATGCTCCAAACTTCAACGCGTACGCGCACCAATAAGACAGGAGGATGAGGATAAGATCGAGTAAGACTTCGAAGATTCGTCGCTTATAAGAAAGGTCGATCAGGAATGCAGAGACAGAACGGTCCTTCAGTGCCAAGTCTTCCTCGGTCTTGTCGTAAACCTTTACACCGGCCAGATATACACCGAGTAGCGTCAGCAAGACTGTGAAGCCGGCAATCGCTGCCAAACTCACATCCAGCTTCACACTTTGAACCAAGAGCGCCAAAACACCCGCCAGCGCAGCAAAACCATAAAGCATCCACACTGCGCGGCGCTCCGACATGCCAAGCGCCACGAGCCGATGCGAGGTGTGGTCACGTCCTCCCTGAGAAGCCGCTCGCCCTGACACTTTCCTTAAGATGGTAACGAATGTTGTATCGAAGATCGGAATGAAAAGGATCAAGATTGGAACAGCCAGAACCGGCACTATGCTCCGCGACCGTCCCCCCGTGAGATTCACCAAAGCAGAGCTTGCCACGAAAAATCCGACAAACATGGAACCAGAATCGCCCATGAATATCGTCGCCGGATTCGAGTTATAAACAAGGAACCCCAAAAGGGCGCCGGCGAAAATCATCAGCATCAACGCTTCGGTTGTGTGGCCCGTGTTAATAAAACTGATGGCAAGAAAAGACGAGGCAATCGCTGCAATTCCTGGCGCCAGACCGTCCATGTTGTCGAGGAGGTTTACAGCATTGGTGATCCCAATCAGCCAGAAGATTGTTAAGGCGACATTGACAGCAGACGATCTGGTCCAGGGCAGGCTGAGGCCGTAATAAATCACAAAGGCCGAACCCATTACTTGTCCTACCAATTTCTGATACGGCTTTGTGTCTAACAGATCATCCGCCAGGCCAACGAGGAATAGAAAGGTACTAGCGCCGAGTATCACCCAGCCGTAAGGGCTGGAAGGAACAAACACAAAGTAGCCAATTAGCACTGATAGCCAGATAGCAACCCCGCCCAACATAGCGGTTGGCTTCTTATGCCACCGGTCGCTCTTGGGCTTCGCGATCATACCGATGCGCCGCGCAAAAGCTCGTACCATTGGCGTAAGCACAAGCGCCAGCATTGCTGACGCGGCAACAGCCACAACACTAAGGGACCTAAAGGACATAACCGAGCGAGATTGGAACAATAGACTTGGGCAGTGTAAGTGGAAAGCTAATGCACAGCGGTGTCCAAATCAAGTCAGGAAGCAAATGGGCTCTAGTCGTCATGAGAAGACGGCCGACCACTGTGAAAACCGATTACACTCTGTAGTATGCCCTCAAGGGTCATCTCCGGACGAAAGCCTACCAACTGATTGATCTTCGTAATATCTGGAACGCGCCGCGGCATGTCCTCAAAGCCTTCCTCATACGCTTCATCATAGGGCACGAAAACAATCTCCGAATCGGAATTCGTCAACTCCTTCACCTTTTCGGCGAGCTGGAAGATCGAGATCTCTTCATTCGAACCAATGTTGTAAACCTGTCCTACAGAATCCGGACGATCCATCAGTTTGATCAAGGCGCCTACCACGTCACCCACAAATCCGAAACAGCGGGTCTGTTTACCGTTACCATATACCGTGATGGGACGACCTGCGAGGGCTTGCCTAACAAACGTGGGAATGACCATTCCATAACGACCCGTTTGTCGTGGTCCTACTGTATTAAAGAGTCGGACGATGGTAGTGGGCAGTTTCTTCTCGCGCCAGTAAGCCAAAGCCAGAAACTCATCAATTGCTTTCGAGCACGCGTAGCTCCACCGGCCTTTTGTCGTGGCACCCATCACAAGATTGCCATCTTCGCGAAACGGCACGTCGGCGCTCAAGCCATAGACTTCCGACGTAGAAGCAATCATCACTCTTTTCTTTTTCTTGTTTGCTAAAGCCAGAACCACTTCGGTCCCGTGCACGTTGGTTTCAATTGTTCTGACAGGACTCTCGACAATCAGCTTCACTCCCACGGCTGCCGCCAGATGGACCACGACGTCACACTGGTCAACCAGCTCGGCAGTCACCGGCTGATTGTGGACGGAATCTATCGTGTAATGGAATCGGGGATTATTCTTAAGGTGCCGAATATTTTCGATGGTTCCGGTTGACAGGTCGTCAATCACCAGAACTTCATCACCCCGCTCCAAATACGCGTCGGCAAGGTGAGACCCAATAAACCCAGCACCGCCAGTTATGAGTACACGCAAGTATTTGCGCTCCTTTATCCTTCAGATTTTATGTTTAGGCCTAAATCTACCAATCTTTAACCCACCAGAGGCCACGATAAACTGTGCTGTTTGCCGGGACATTCTCATACTCCAGACTCGAGTCGATTCTCCGGCGAGTGCGCGTTGACAGAAGTGGTTTTGCCTGCCAACAGATCGGCGTAGAGAGCGCTCACGTCTTCCAACAGCCGATCCTTTGAATAGTTGCTTTCGACGAATTGTAAACCACGCTCGCCAATTTCGCGACGTAGGTTGAAATCATCTACTAAACAACCCAACCCGTCGGCGAAAGCCCCGGCGTTATTAGGAGAGACGCGAAGGCCCCGCTGGCAAGTCACAAATAAGCTGTCAGAATCCGGCGAAACGGGATCTCCCAACAAGTCGACCACCCCTCCTACAGACGTTGAAATCACAGGACGAGCGTTTGCCATTGCTTCAATTAACGTCAAGGGAGTTCCTTCATTCAGAGAAGTTAAAGCCACAATATCCAGAGCAGGATAGAGATCCTGAAGGTCTCGGCGGCTGCCCGCGAATATTACCTCATCTGCCAGACCCAACGAGGCAGCGAGTTGCTCAAGCTGGACTCGAAGGGCGCCGTCTCCGATAAGCACGAAACGCACTACGCGCCCCATTGTTTGCGGCCAGACTCTCGTTTTGAAATCGGCCGCTGCCCGCAGGAACAGTTCATGATTCTTGATCTCGGTGAGCCTGCCGACAATTCCCACCAAAATATCGCCCGCTCCCACACCGAGCTCTTCGCGAAACGATTGACCGCGATTTCTCCAGTCGGCAAACACACGGAGATCTAGGCCCAGCGGTATCACAGCGAATCGGGCGGCGCGTCCAACCCGGAATTCCTCGTTGATCTCGCGACGCTGTTGCTCGCTAATAACCACGATGCGGTCGGTTATAAGCAATGCGAGAGCCTTTTCTATCGCCAGGAATAGGCGTGTCTTGAACGGTCCGTAATAACTATGAAAAATGTGCCCGTGGTAAGTGTGCACGAAACGGCAAGCGCGCGGATGGCCCAGGAACAGATTTGGAGTTAACCAACGATAGAACAGACCTGCGACTCTACCGACTGTGCCCGCTTTTGCGGTGTGAGTGTGAACAATATCGGGTCGTTCACGCACGAACAGCCGGTAAAGCTTCCAGACTGTCAGAGCGTCCTTAAGTGAAATCTCGCGACTCATTTGCGAAACAAAGATGGGCGACACGCCCAGCTCTGTTGCGAAATAACCCATATCATCTTCGCCCGGAGGAACCGTTCCTGCCACCAACAATGATTCATACTCCGAGTTTTGCAAACCCTTGGTAAGCCAAATGACATGTTTGGCTGGCCCACCAACGTTGAGGCGGGCAATTACGCGAACGATCTTCACGAGTCTTCCATTCTATAAACCGTCTGCGGATCATCTTCATGGCGTATTTCGTCTATCTCGTCTTTCTTGCCTACGCCCATGTATAGACGGTTGGGAAAATTGAACACAATCCCGGGAACCAAACCGACGTTCCGATAGGCATGGACCACGCCCTTGGGAATCAGCACGGACTTTGGATTGTCCTCACCGACAACAAGCGTGAAGACATTATTAAAGGTGCCAGAGCCTGCCCGGTTGTCCCACAATCGCAGCTTGAAGTTTGATGGACCAATAAAACAAAACAAGTCAGCCTGGTCCACATGCTCGTGGGGCCCGCGCGTCACACCTGGATCCGTTGACGAGGTGTAAGCCATTACTGGATAGAATTCGGCATCAAGTTCGTCCTGGCGATAGAGCTCTGCCAGCCAACCGCGCGAGTCGGTAAACCTTCGCAGATCGCGGATGATCACCCCATTAATTTCGCCAACCTTGAAGTCTTCAGACATTTGCGCTGATCTCGGTTGCATGTTTCAACTCCATTTTGTTTGCACCCGTCTCCGCCACGAGATTCGAAGCATGCAAAAGGCTTTCGAAGGTTCCGGCGTCAGTCCACCAGCCTTCCAGCTCCTCCCAGGTCATTTCGTCACGTTCGATATAGGCGTTATTTACGTCAGTAATTTCCAGCTCACCGCGGCCTGATGGTTTTAGAGTGCGAATGATGTCGTAGACTTCGCCGTCATACATGTAGATCCCAATTACAGCATAATCAGACTTTGGAGATTCTGGCTTTTCTTCAATCCGCACCACTCGTTTGCTATCAAGTTCGGGAACGCCAAAACGGTGCGGGTCTGGAACTTTTTTTAAGATAATCTTGGCTCCCTTCCCCTGATGTCGATAGGCGCGCACGGCCGCGGCGATGTTGCCTTCAATGATGTTGTCGCCTAAAACTACACAGACCGGGTCACCAGCGCCAAAATGTTCGACGAGCGAGAGGGCCTCCGCGATGCCACCCTCACCTTCCTGATACGTGTAATTAATATGCTTGAGGCCAAACGCTTTTCCGTTTCCCAAGAGCTTTAAGAAGTCGCCCGCCGAATTGCCTCCGGTGACGACCATGATATCTGTGATCCCGGCATTGACCAGAGTCTGAATCGGGTAATAAATCATCGGCTGATCATAAACGGGAAGCAAATGCTTGTTTGTCACGGCAGTTAGCGGACGCAGTCGCGTACCCAAGCCTCCAGCGAGCACAACACCTTTCACTTATACAATCCTCCAGTCAGCGGCAGTCCACCGGCTATTAAGAAGTTTCAGTTTAGCAATCAGGTAGCGAGTCGGCACAAATTGTCGAATACTGTCTTGAGACGGCGTCACACCGTTTTCCGGAGGGAACGGGCGATTCCTTCAGCCAGTAATGTCCGGAGACCAATCAATCAATAAACCTTTGGAACCATAACTCCAGCATCAGTAGGGTCCAGAGCTGGTGAGAATAATCTCGCTCGCCACGCGTATGCAACTCCACCAACTGCTTAACTGCCTCTGGTTTAAAGAACCCGCGCTTCAATGCTCTTTCAGAAAGGATCGTTTCGCGCAGGAATGGCTGGAGTTTTCCACGAAACCAATGGCCAATCGGCACGCCGAATCCCATTTTCCGCCGATCCAGATTTTCCGCCGGTAACAGTTTTTTCAGCATACGCTTCAGTAAGTATTTCGTAGTCATCCCCCGCAACTTGAGTTTTTCCGGCAAGCTTGCCGCAAATTCAATGAGGTGATGATCCAGGAAAGGCGAGCGAGCTTCCAGTGAAACCGCCATTGTGGCGATGTCCACTTTTACCAATAAATCATTAGGCAAATAAGTGTTGATATCCGCTAAGAGTGCAGCGTCGACAATCCCGGCTCCGTTGGCCCGTGAAAACCACGGAGTCAGGATGTCAGCCGCGCGAATGCTTTGCGTTTCGTGCAGAAACTCCGCTGAGTAAAGGTTTCCCTTCGCCGCAGTGTCAAACACGCTCACCCATCGAAGATAACGTTCTACTTTCGGCAATGACGCAGCCTCGAGAAAGCGCTTCACATCTCTGACCCGGCTTCGCTTTGTTGCCGACGACGGGATTAATCCAATCGCTTGCTGCACCAATGAATCCCGCAGCACTGCGGGAATTCGGTGATACTTTTCGGCCAGACGCATCGCTGCGTAACGCTCATACCCCGCGAAAGACTCGTCTCCGCCGTCGCCATTCAGGGCCACGGTCACATGTTTTCGAGTCTCGCGGGCAACATAATAGGTGGGAATCGCCGAGGAGTCCGCGTATGGTTCGCCATAGTGCTCAACAAGTAATGGTAAAACTTCGAGCGCATCGGGTCGAACGATAAACTCGTGATGGTCGGCCCCTACATGCTCGGCAACCCGGCGTGCGTGATGCAACTCACTGAAGTCCTGCTCTTCAAATCCTATCGAAAAAGTTTTTACCGGCTCGCTTGATTCCTGGCTCATAAGCGCAACTACAGCGCTTGAATCAATGCCTCCAGAGAGAAACGCTCCCAGTGGCACCTCCGACATCAAACGAACCTTTACCGCATCGCGCAGAATTTCAATCGCACGCTCTCCTGCTTCCTGCTCGCTAATGTCGATTTTTTTCGAGAAGTCGGGCTGCCAGTATCGTTCAATCTTTATCTCGCCTTTTCTCCAGCGCAAACTGTGACCCGGCTCCAACTTTCTGATGGCTTGATAGGCGGTGAGCGGAGCAGGTACACACATAAATGAGAGATAGTGATGTATTGCTTCAGTGTCGATGTCTCTGCCTATGTCGGGGTGCAACAACAAAGCGCTGAACTCCGAGCCAAAAATCAAACTGCCATTAACCTGAGCGTAGAGGATCGGCTTTTTGCCGACTCGATCGCGCGCCAGGAAGAGCTCCTTAGTACGCTCGTCCCAAATCGCGAACGCAAACATTCCTCGTAAATGCTTAGGACAGTCGGCGCCGTATTGATCGTAGGCGTGAACGATCGCTTCTGTGTCGCTGTTTGTATAAAACGTGTGGCCGAGCTGTTCCAGCCTGTCGCGGAGTTCGCGGTAGTTATAGATCTCGCCATTGAAAACGATCCAGGCAGTGCGGTCCTGGTTGTGAATGGGTTGCTGGCCGCCTTTCACATCTATGATCGACAACCGGCGCATGCCCAGGCCCACGCCTTCGCTGAAGTAGAAGCCGTCATCATCCGGACCACGATGGCTTATGGCATCGCACATGCGCGAGACCAGCGCTTGATCCACCAGCGAGTCATCGTTCTTGACTATGCCTACAATTCCGCACATAAATGAGCTACCGGCCCGGCGCTTTGGAATTCCGTCAGGGGTCTTCCTATTGTTTTTGGGCTGCCAGTCAAAACAGATGAGAAACCGTATTTCATAGTCGCCTACAAATCAAGTGGCGAAGGCGATCCGATGCGGTTGACGCTCATGACCAGCGCCGCTAGACTGGCTCCATCTGTACTGGCCGGTGACGCTCGCCACTAATCAAGAGAATGAGAAAGACACTTACTGCACGGGTTAGCGACCTCGCATCTCGCTTATTGTTAATCGGCCGGTTCATAATTCGGACCCCTCGCGAGGCATTCCTTATGATCCGAATGGCTGGGTGGGTTGTCTTGCTCTCCGGGCTCATCAGAGTGCAGCCTTTACCACGCGTTTTGAAGCTGATGACGCCGCGAAGGCGGGTCAAATTGCCCTTGAAACAGTTTCCCTCCAGCGAACGAACAGCCCAGCTGCTGGATATGCTCCTCGGAATCGATGCGTTTGTCTTCCGCCCGATATGTTGGAAACGCGCTGCCGTCCTTCACCGTTATCTGGCGCTTCATGGAATGCGAACCAGTATAGTCTTTGGTGTGCGAAAGCAGAACGAGGGGCTCCTGGAGGGTCATGCGTGGTTGGAAGCCGGGCATGAGCCAATCCTCGAAAAGAGCCCACCGGAATACAGGGTCACCTACTCTTTTCCTATGCAAAATCCCATCCAGAATTGAGCGCAGATACTCGAATGCCGACGATTGTTTCCTCAGAGCCGGACCCTGTCAAGTTCGGCCCTGATCCTGGTGGAAAGCAGGCTGAAGAACAAAATGCACCATTCTCGAGTGTGCCTGAAGATCAGCCGAGCACATCGTCGATGCCGCGTTCAGGCCTGCGAAAGAAGATAGAAGAACTATTTGCAGTCGACCTGCGCTCTCTTGCTTTGACCAGAATCGCCGCCGCACTATTGGTGCTAGTGGATCTCATTTGGCGCTCCACGTCCCTCACGGCATTCTATTCAGATAGAGGTTTGGTACCACGAGCCGCGGTTTACGAAAGGATTGCGAACTCGTGGGAACTCTCTCTCCATTTGATGAGCGGCAGAACCGAGGTTCAGGCGCTGCTCTTTGTAATAAGTGGAATTCTCGCCCTGATGCTGCTGGCCGGCTATAAAACCCGCTCGGTATCCTTTTGGATCTGGCTTCTCTACACCTCACTAAATTCCCGGAATTTCTATGTGATTCACGGCGGTGATGCGCTTCTAAACATGCTGCTATTTTGGGGCATGTTCGTACCCTGGGGGGCTAAGTATTCTGTTGACAGCGCCCTCAACTCGTCATCGAGTGCTCAACCTCGGAGGGTCGTTTCCATTGGTACGGCCGCGCTTCTTCTACAGATGCCGATAGTCTATTTCTTTGGAGGAATCCTAAAAAACGGTGCTGAATGGCGTCATGAATTCACCGCAATTTACTACGTACTCAGCGCGCCGGACTTTGCTACTTGGTCGGGCCGATGGATGGCGTCGTGGCCGATGCCTATCCTCAAGGGCATTACGGCTTCGACAATCGTGCTTGAGATTAGCGGAGCTGTCCTGCTCTTCTCCCCTCTGGTGACCAGAACTATTCGCGCTCTTGTGCTTCCAGCTTTTGTTCTTCTTCAGATCGGATTAGGCCTGACAATGAAGCTTGGTCTCTTTCCCCTGATTAGCACTGCCGCGATCCTGCCTTTCATTCCGGGCCGGCTTTGGGACAAGCTCTTCTTTCGAATGCGTACTCCGTCACGGACGGGCTTGCGCATTTACTATGACGGGGATTGCAAGTTCTGCAGAAAGGCGGTGCTATTAATAAAAGAGTTTTGCCTGTGGCCAGACACATTTGTGGGGCCAGCCCAAGCTAGCTTCGACATTAATGCAGATATGCAACTGCACAATTCCTGGGTCGTTATTGACCACCAGAATAGGCGCCACTATAAGTTTGAGGCTTTAACGTACGTCTTTAGACAATCGCCCCTCTTTTGGTTTCCTGGGCTCCTTTTGAGTTGGCCTCCTCTTGATAGGGCAGGCAAGTTCTTATATGAGCGCGTTGCCAACAATCGCGGGGTTGCCGCTTGGTTGACGAGGCCTCTGAAGTATCGGCCGGTGCGAGTCAAACAACCGTTGTTTCTGTCGCTACTTTGCGCGTTTTTTCTGGCTTATGTTTTGTTGGACAATTTAGGCAGTGTTAAGAGAACCCATCTTAGAGTTCCGGAAAAATTGGGAGGTATCGGGCAGATGCTGAGGATTCATCAGCGGTGGAGAATGTTCGCTCCGAGCCCCTTAAGGAATTTCGATTGGTATCTGGTAGAAGGTAAGCTTCTTGACGGCCAGGAACTCTGCGTCGTTAACGGAGTTTCGGTAAGCTGCCGGCAACCTGGTAATTACATTCCCTCATTAAAGAATTATCGGTGGCGTACTTACTGGCGATACGTGGGCAGCGATAGTGGGCAGGAATTGCGGCCTCACCTGGCCCGTTACATTTGCGACTCCTGGAACAACTCCCAACCTGGGGGGCAAGCGTTAAACGAACTCGCAATTTATAAGTTGCGCCAGCCGCTTCGCCTGGACGACTCAAAGGAGCAATCTGAGAAGATCCAATTATGGAAGGACCAATGCTTCGCGAAGGATGGAACCAGTGGATCAAAAACGGAACAGGTAGCCCGGAAACAGATTGCGGGAAAGTGAACTCACTAAGGTTCTGCGCGCAGCAAATTGTTTGCCTGGAAATCCCGAAGAATTCTTTCTACGCTTTCCACAGCGTGTTCGGGTGACACTTGAAACGTAGATGTGATCTCACTGACAATCTCCGGTATGGCGTGGCCCTTCTCCAGGCTGGTCCAAACCATCATTGCTGACTCGTTGAGCTGGTAATAACGCTTGGTGTTGAGGTCAACGAGCACACCATCTCCGTCGTCGAAAAGAGTCGATACGATCTGATTGCGTGGCACTTGTAAGTTACTCATCTATTAGATAGCGTGTTTCAATGCCCTGGAATCCTCGTGGCCCATTAATGGCAGGAGCAACGCTTCAGCGCAGGACGGATCGTTTAAGACGTCAAGACCCGCCCGAAGAGAGTAAGCCCTACACTGGTTGGTCAGCCGATTAAGGACTTGCAGGTGATCCCGCGCCGTAGAACTGTCATAGCTGGCCCAGGGATTTGACCTGATAAGACGGGACATAGTTTCTGTTCGAGTCGTGCCTTGCACTTCGCTATGGTCACTGCCCGTTATTGAAGCGAAAAATAGTGTCTTCGGAACACACGAGCTAACGAACTGATTTGGGAAGGCAACTAATGGCTCAAGTCGGCGCTTAAGCGGGTCTGAAAGCATCGGGGCCCCGAGTGCCTCACTAAAGTTCTGAAGCGAGCAGCTCGCCAGAGTAGCTTCCGAAGCCGAGAAGAAGCGCCGGATACCCCTGGCGTGTACCAGGTCGCCCTCCTGGGTCAGTAGCAGCGCATCATCTGTCAAATATAGCCACCCGCGAGAGGCAAGTTGAGCGGCCAACGTAGATTTTCCGCTACCCGATGCTCCAAGAATCAGAGTGCCTGCTTTCCCATCCCGCGTTGTCAGGCCCGCTCCGTGTATTTGATATAGCCCGCATCGTCTAAGCGAGATTTCAAGGGCATACGACATCAAATTAAACAGACACAGCGGCTGGCGAGCGTGACTTGTATTCCCGATCCAGACGCCCAAGGACTCCCGAGTCTCATCAATGCCGGTCGCTATCAGCGAGTCTTCTACATTCAAATAGTATCTCTCGCCATCGGTGCGGCAGTGCCCGAATGCTACCTCGAAGGTGTCCAGACCTTCGGGAATAGAGGGCGCGAGGCCTTGCGAGAAAATCCTGATAGTAAAAGTTGGATTGGGTTTAGGATTACCGGGGATCGGATGTAGATAAAAATCCCCAAGGAAACGGGGGACCAGGGTTGCCGTCCATTCGTCCGAAGCTTCTACAGACAGAACACGACCGGCGATGGCGTAAGAGAACGACAACGCCGGTCGAATTGTGGAAACCAAGACTAAACCTCAGGGCAGACTCAGGGCAAAAGCATTAGCGCGGAGTCGTTCACCGACCACGATCAAAGACTAAGGCGTGACATCGGGGGGAAGGTCAGTGCCCCCAGTTACAACCTGAAAGAAGGCGGTGGTTTCAAGAACATCTACCGGGCCGGAAATCTCCGGTTCGACAAAAGCCCTCTTCGTCGGTTGCGGTTCTTTCACGCTAAGCTCGCGCTTAGTAATTTCGGATTGTTGCGTAATCAAAGTACTTTTCCTCCCGTCAAGGTGTGACATTTTGCACGGACTGAGCGTCTTCCCTGTCTTCAATCGTAAGACGAAGAGGTTTCGAGACGTCGTTCGCCAAATCCGTGCGCCAGTATAAACGAACTCCATTAGGAAACCAAGTGTTAGTTAGCTCCTCAAAACCAACTCCGCTCATGTTCCATGTTACCAGCTGGTCGATCTCTTTCTGCGAGCCGTTGGTTGTAATTATAGCGAAGGGTACCTGCGCCTGGTCAGCAATTTCCTGCAATACATCAGTAAGAAACTGCTTATAGATTTTTAGAGAAAACAGACCATCCTTATAGGTGACTTGCAGCTCATTCTGCTTTCTTTCCAGAGCGGCCTTCTCTTCTTCTTCGGTCTCGTACACCATGCCCACCAGCAACTGGGCTGCCGCCTTATTCTCTTTCCATGGTCCATCCTGAGGAGCCTTGTCATCAGCGGCCAGTAGGTAGATCGCAATTGGCGTCTTCCGAGCTGGATGGATGGCGTCGCCGCCACCGCTGATGACGTAATCAACTACTGGACGCGGCGCCAAATGCTTGACAGCGGCATCGACTGGAAAGTCCTCGAAATCAACAGTAATCTGGTCCTGTTTCAGGTTGGCGCCGAGGGTGACCGGGATTTTGAGGAGCCGCGCTATCTCAGCCGCGATCTCCGAGCGCGCTGCATTTTTCGCCCGCACTGTGATAAACGGCACGCCCAAACTCTCTTTTATCGCAACCTCCCAGGCGCGAGGCTTTTGCGGATTCGCCTTGTTCGCTGGCACCGCGGCCTTTGGCTTCCTGGACTGAGCCTTCTCGGGCTGATTCTGTGTAGTCTTTTGGGAAGCCGGCGGAGAAGTCGGCTGCTGGATAGGCGCAGGTGCGCCGGTTGTCTGTGGCGTTGTCTGTTGCCTGGTGTCTCCCTGAACCGTACCGGCAAATAAAAGAATGATAGCTAAAAACATACTTCCTACCTGCAGCTGATGCGCTTGATTCTGACGGTCCGGACGACCGTACCATCCTTGCCAAAACTAGTAACTGAAAGAAGGTCGGTTTTCCCAGCGGCCGAGACCGCTGGGAAAACCGAGTTAACCGCTCCAGGTTACCCAACAGGGATTCTGCCAGCCGGAAACCTACCGGCTGGTTGAGCTCCCTACGGAAGAGGTGTCGCCGATGTGGCTATCTCTCTACCGAGTAGCACCTTAAAGCGTCCGCTCCTTACCACACCGAACTTGAACGCGACGCGGAAGGTGCCCGCACTGGCAATCGGGAAGTGGAAGCGCCCGGTGCCGCCGCTGACGCCATCTCCGATGAGCGTTATCGGTGCTGGCCCTGGAGCCGCCACGTTAAGAGTGGTGTTATTGGTAGCAGTAGTGTTCACGACGAACGTACTATTACTGCCGCCGCCAAATGGCTGAAGTGCGCCTGTAGCTGGCCGCGCTGCTGGAGCCAGGAACACATCCTCAAGGACAGTTCCGGCAACCACCCGTGCGGTTCCGCTGCTATCTACGACTACCTCTCCATAGTGGTTCACACCCTTGAGAATCGAAGTGAAGAATCCTACGTCACTTCCCTCTCCCTGGCAGCTTGGAGTCGGCGTCTGAGCAGGTATTGTCGAAAAGTCCGGACCTCTCAGATTGCGCGCTTCCTGCGTGGCTACTCCAGCTGAGGTTTGCCCCGAACCCAGGATGATATTGGTGGTCGTAACAGTCTGGCCGCCGCACAGCGTTGACAAGTCATCAAGGCGCCAACGTTGTCCAGCTGTGGCCGACCCTAGGTTGTTAACGTACCGGAACCGCAGGATAAACGTCCCGAAGGGGTCGTTGTTGGTACCCAGAATATTAGGATCCTGAGCATAGCGGCGTTCGGCATTACGTGGTCCCAGTTGGTTGTCAGTGCAGGGTATGACCGCGCCTGCGCACGTATCAAACCGGCTCTGCGTAAACTGGGTATTTCCGATGATGGCCGGCGCCCCGTTCGGATTGGCCGAGGTACAGGGACCAGCGGCGTCGTCACAAGCATGCGGCCAGGCGCTGCCGAGAACAGACGTAACCAGCGATGTGCCCGAAAGAGTCAGCCCGACGTTGTTCGTTGACGGGTTCGGCGCATCGAGGATGAAATCGTCCGAGTTGCCGCAGATCCCAGGTGCCGGCGACTGAGCACAGGCCCCAAAAGTGTTCTGCGGAGGACTGACGTTGAGAGCCACGCTATTGAACGAGTCTTTGTGGATCTCACCGGAATCGTTGGCGAAGGTTTGTCCCGACCGGCGGCGTTCGATCTTGTATTGACCGGATTCGCCGTAACACTTTCTCGTGGCAGACGGCGAGCCATCGGCTCTGGTTATGAAACCGGCGTCAGTCACCGGGAAGAACGTATCATACTGGCCGGTCGGACCAGCAGTAGTGTAATTCGGATTTGTTGCTATCACACCGAAACCTGGATTAGGTGCCGCCGATGGACACGGCGCGCCAGGTCCCAAGGTAATCGTGCTGGCGTCTCCCACCGGCTGCAGACACCCAAGATTCTTGGCAATACCTCCCGGCACCGGACTCGGAACCAGGGTGCCCTCGCAATATTGGGCGGCCAGCGAAGGATAAATGTTCCCAGGATAAACGCCCGGGCCTGTGTTCGTCGGCGAGCCTGGGCCATACGGGTTGAACCCGACTTTGTCCAGAACCACTGCGCTTCCAGAACCACCGCCACCGGGGTCTGAATAGTTGAATCCTGACGGACATCCACCCGAACCTATCACACACTGGGTGACGATATTGCTGCCGATGTTCAGCAGCGCCAATCCGGCGTCGTCGGGAAGATCCTGTGTTCCGGTACTGGCCGTTCCGGTGCCGATAGTTGTATCTGGTACCGAGTGTAACGCACCACTGTTCGTACCCAGATTACTCAGACTGTATGTCTGGCCTCCACACAGATACCAACGTCTGCCTGGGATTACGGTAGTGCCCGGAATCTGGCAAGCCAGCGAAGCCACATTTGCCGCCTGTCCAAAAGTTGGATGTCTACCGTTGCCCGCGGACGCAAACACGCCAATGCCGTTCGCGCCTAGGCCCACGCCAGGATCATCTGACAGGTTTGAGATAGTAACGTTCACCTGGCTGGCGTTGAAGATCTCCACAAACTCATCCGTGGAGCCTGCTGGCCCGTTTTGTCTAAACGAGCTGATCACCAAACACGGATTGGTTCTAGACGGGGCAATGGTGGCATTACACCCAGCAACCTGAGTAGGACGCTGAGCCTGAGCCTTTTGTTCCAGCCTCGCGCGGAAGCTGACGAAGCCAAGAGTTAGCAACGCCAACGTGCCCACGCCTACGAGGCTATATCGAATCAAAGATCGCATTGGAATTCCTCCTGTTGAGTTGAGCGGGAAGCTTGTTTGTTCATTAGAAACGAGATGCTTTTTGAAAAGCTCTTGAGCCTAGCAAAATGGTACTAAAAATTAGAGCTGAAACAGTAATGCGGAGAAACTAACACCGCACACAAGCCTTGTCAATTACAAAATCACACGCGCCACCAGCAATCGACCAAAAGCCTGGTCTCAGTTCCGGGAGCAGGTAAAGCTTAAGGTGGGGCAAGTTAACATACGCTAGAACCGTAGTCAACAGTAATAACTGGGTTTTTCTGCCGCCAATTTGTCCTGGAGCTGCATCCCGGGAAAACCGACCCGGTGCCGGCGCTCCGGAGGGGGCCATGAAGATCAAGGCGCGCTACCCTCACAAGGCCGCTCCACTCTTGCCGCCGCGAGACTCAGGGACAAGAAGTTGAACCACACTTCTCTTTGCGTAAGATTGCGCCGGGAATTCCCCGGCCCAACTGTTGCCTCGCCCTATAGTTGCAGCTAGTTCAACTATCTATTATCATTCGCCCACTTTATTTCTCAAGGAGTTTTCTTCATGAAACGACAATGGCTTCTTTTGCTTTTTCCGGTTGCGCTGATAGGTATTCTGCTGGCTGTGAAGTACTTCGGTGGAAACCGTGGTACCAAGGAAGCCCCTGCCACCGACGCTGAGGTAGTGCTTAATAAGGAGGCGGCGGTCGCGAACAACGTTCCGAAAGATGAGATACCTAAGACGGCCCCGGCGGCTCCAAAAAAACTGGCTCCCGAAATCGTGGAAAAAATCTCTACAACCCTGGAAGGTTATATCAAAGAAAACCCAAATGCAGGAGATATTGCGGACGCCTATTTCAACTTGGGCAACCTATACTATGAAGCCGGGGAATATGAAAAAGCTATCGGACCTCTCCAAAAAGCCGTGGCACAGAAACCCGATGATTCAGATGCGCACTACACGCTCGGCAACGCGTATTACAAACTGAAGCGCTACGCCGAGGCTGCAAAGGAATTTGAGTCGATGACTCGAATCGAGCCTAAGAATGATACCGTATTCTATAATCTTGCCAACGCCTATCTATACCAAAAGAAGTTTCAAGAGGCATCGGAGCAATACAAGAAGGCCGTTTCGTTGAACCCCAAAAATTCTGCGGCGCAATACGGGATCGGGCTGGCGTACCTCAATCTCCGAAAAAGCAAGGAGGCAACTGAGGCATTCCAGAAAGCCATTAACGTTGACCCCGACAACGCCGACGCCCATTATTTTCTGGCAATATTGAAGCTTGAGAGCGGGGATCGAAAAGGCGCATCGGAGGAGCAGGATTACCTCAGGAAAATGAAATCACAGTATGCAAACGATCTCGTTAAGAGAATTAATCCCTGAGTATCAAGAAAGAAATAAACCTTCCAAAGTTCCTCGATGCAAAGGGTTTTTGAATTTCCAAACTGATCGGCGCCTTGTAGTTCGTTATAAATCCCCACATGCGACCGGGCTCTAGTGCAGCCTGGACGCCACTCATTATTATCCGACCGCTTTGATAGACGTTGCGGGCAACGCGGCTTGGTTTTCAGCCGGCAACCGCCACCGTCATCACCACAACAAACCATTGAGCACGATCCCCGCAAGCCCAGCCAACGCAATTTCCTCTCTGACGAATTGGTTAATTTCATTTCCGAGCTCTGTGGAACTCGCCTTTCTAGGTTGGGATTGCTGGCACTTGGCTAAGACGTTTGGGTTAGAAAAACCATGAAAGACGCGCGCAATCCCTCGGAGCGGGCCTCAGCCACGAAAGCAGACTCGGCCAGTAAGGTCAGCGTCTGCGAAACACCGGGGATCAACAAACGCATCTGGGTAGGGGGCGCAGCCGCGATTCTAGCCGCCGGCGGGTTGCTGCGTCTCTACGATCTGAATCTTGTACCACTCCATCACGACGAAGGAGTAAACGCAAACTTCCTTATGCGCCTTGCTCACGAGGGCTTCTATCAATATGATCCTAAAAACTACCACGGACCAACTCTTTATTATTTCGCCGCATTAATTCCCTGGCTCTCAAAGTTCCTGTTTGGCCGATCATTCGAGGAAGTCTATGGCCTCAACACGATCACCATTCGCCTGGTCCCAGCCGCGTTCGGTGTTGCGACAATTTGGCTGGTGCTCACCCTCAGGCGGCGCATTGGCACGATCGCAGCACTCGCCGGAGCCGCCTTATTGGCGCTCTCGCCGGGCGCCGTTTACCTGTCACGCTATTTCATCCATGAGATGTTGTTGGTCTTTTTCACGCTTGCCCTCATTGCTACAGCGTTAAGGTTCTACGAAAGCCGTCGGCCCACCTATTTAATGCTCGCAGCTACTTCTGCCGCTCTAATGTTTGCTACAAAAGAAACGGCTATTATCTCGGCAGGCGTTCTGCTAATCGCGTTTGCATTGACGATGGTATTAACTCAGTTGCGAGAGAGTTATGGAGGCAAAAGCAACGCACGAAAGAGACGAGAAAAACTCGCCACCTTGAAAGAACGTTTGCGTTCCACAACCGCGAGGTTCGGTGGTCCATCATCGCTTGCAATTCTTTCAATTGCGGCGCTGTCCCTCTTCCTAACCATCGATATTCTCTTCTACTCGTCGTTTTTCACAAACTCGCCAAAGGGCCTGTACGATGCGCTGAAGACGTTTGACTTCTGGACAAAGACCGGCACACGAATTCACGTTAATCCGTGGTGGACGTATCTAGCATGGATGTTAATCGAAGAATTGCCGGTAATGTTACTGGGATTAGTTGGTGTCGTTCTAGCCATCTGGCGCGGCTCGAATCGCTTCGCAGTTTTCACGGCGCTCTGGGCGCTGGGGACGTTTGCTGCGTATTCACTGATTCCATACAAGACGCCATGGCTAATGCTCAACTTCGTGGTACCTCTGGCGATAATGGGCGGCTATGCATTCGAGGAAATCTACAACCAGGCACGTGCAAGGAAACACCTTTTCGTTGCACTGGCGATCGCAGTGGTGGCGCTGGGCGTATCAGGCTATCTATCGCTGAAGCTCAACTTCATTCATTACGACGACGATCGATACGTTTACGTATACGTGCACACGCGCCGCGACATCTTTCCGATGCTCGAAGAGATCGATCGCATAGCCAAGCGAGCCGGGACGGGTGGGCAGACCGTGATCACGGTCACTTCACCAGAATACTGGCCGTTGCCGTGGTATCTTCGACATTACTCCGTCCGATACGGAGAAGTTACTGTCTCTGAGGATCCTATAATCATCGGGACAGGAAATCAGGGGGCCCTACTTATGACTTTGAATGGTGGCCGTTATGAGCAGGTCAAATCCGGTTTGAACCCAGCGGGGACGTTTACGTTACGGCCCGGGGTTGGGTTAGCGCTCTTCGTGCGACGTGATCTCGGGGGTCAGGTCCCGTAGATTGCCTCCATGACGGCCCTGCCAACCTGCCCAAGGCTTTCGGCTGAGCACTTGTCTGGAAGGTCTTCGGTGGTGTGAAACCAGCTATACTCATAGTCAATTAATAGAGCTACCGGAATGCCACGATCGATAAAGGCGCTGTTGTCGTCGTAAATGTGACGGGAGAAGCCGTCGGCAAAGGCCGTGGATCCCACTCGCTCCGCGGCTTCCCAGATCCGCCGAACTGCCTTGCAGGCTCGCGCAGCGGACGCTTTTTCTTTCGGTATGCGCAGCGAAGAGTCGCCAACCATATCCAGGACGACACCCCACTCAGGCTTATATTCCGGATGTTCTCTCACCCACGCCTTTGACCCAACCAGGAGATCCCTAATGTCGCCCCGACCAAATTCCTCTCCGTCGAAGAAGATCAAATCAACGCCGATCGGCGGCGGGTCGGCCTTCCAGGCTCGGGCCATTTCAAGGATTACTGCCACCCCGGACGCTCCGTCATTGGCCCCGATGATAGGAGTAGTCCTAAGCTCCTCACGAGGATCGCGATCGGCGCTCGCGCGGGTGTCATAGTGAGTGGCGACCAACACTCTGCGCTGCTCTGATGGGCGGATTCGTCCAATGATGTTTCTGAAAGCCTCCGAACTTCCAGACTGCTTTTCCTTGACGGTGAACTCATGCACCGACACTTCGGCGCCGGCTTCCCTCAGCTTGTCCTGAATCCACTTTTCAGCCTTCAACTTGCTTTCGCTACCATGGTTCCTGGGGCCAATGCTACAAACATCCCTGAGAAGAGTGTAGGCGTGTTCCTGATCGAAGGAGGGCGGCCTCGTTGGCGAAAGGGCTTGCCTTTGGCAGCCTACTTGAAGAACCAATGTAACTAAAACAACTAGCCTGATATGCCATGGACTCGGCCAGCGCATAGTGATCGGTAAGCAATGGGACATCGTAGATTGGATTGGTGTTCAGGGAGTAAGTTGAGCAAGTAACTTCCGGTAGGAGGGCCGCTGCTCAATCGCGCTACCGGGTCGAGCGCACACGGTAAAAAGCGCGGGGCAAGCAGGAGCCGAACAATAATTCTGTGAAACCCACTTTCGCAGGGGATGGTCAGGCCCCAATCTGGGCCTATCCGGACCAGTAGTTTCGTCGCCGATCGCCTCTCCCAATATGACCACCAGGTCGGGTGGCTTGCGTTCCAGATCATTCACGACTCTGGTAGTCAGCTCCTGGGCGAGTGGTCCACCAGTTAACGCGGTCAAAAAGAACACGCCCGGAGCGGGGCGCCGTTTAGTAATAAAATAAAACCCTGGCTCATCCCCAAGTACATACAAGGTCTCGCCCGGTTCGAGAATGTTACTAAGCTCGCCGGCAAGAATCCCGCTGGAGACATACAGCCCACCGTACGCCTGAACCGACAACTCCTCCGGGCCAGTGGCAAAGACCCAAAGTTCTGCCTGCAATACAAACACCAGCGCTATCACAGCAAATGCATGCGGCATCCATGTCGCATAGGATTCCTTGATGATGTGCCCGAGTGTTACAGCAGACCAGCCTGCCCCGACTGCAAATAGCGGAAGCCACAGTTGGTAGTAGTGCGCATAGAACTTTCCGGATATTCCGATGGTGAGGTGTGTAGCCAATACGTATGCGATCAGCAGCACCCAGGGACGCGCTGAGCCGCGCTTGAGCCAGGCAGCGATAGCCCCAATTAATGTAAGAAAGGCAAGCGGTGCAGTGAAATGCAATTGTCTGGGATAGCCGGCAGACCCGAGTGACCTCAACAGATTGCTGACAACGCTCCCCGAGTAATAGTTGGGGTAAATGAACATCGTGGTGTATACGATTTCAAATCGTCCCGTCTTCGCATAGTAGGTGAAAAATGCAAGCCAGGCGGCGGCGCCCACTCCTGCGATAATCAAAACCTCCTTTAGTGCTTGTTTTCGCCCGCTCGCCGTGCGCTCGGGGGGGTAAATTATGTGGGCCAGGGAAAGAAACAGGGCGTAGAAAACGCTCTGAGGTTTACAGAATGTAGCCAAAGCCAATAGGCAGCCAATCAAAAGGGTTCGTGGAATATATGAACCCTTCTCACTTTTTCTTGCGCGCAACAGGAGAGCAAAAGCCCAGATAAGCGGCGGGTTCATGAAAGCTTCAGTATTTGACTGGTTGGCCTGAAGGGGTAAGTCGCCTGATATTAGGGTCCAGAAGACCGCGGCCCACAGGCCGGCGATCCGGCTCGCAACTCCGGTCGATGCAGCTAAGTACACGCCCAATAGTGTGATGACCGTCAGCCCAACATTTAAGGCATAAAGCGAGACCCGGCCGTAGCCAAATAATGTTTGGACGATAACGTGACCGGCAAACCATCCGGGTGGCTTTATCTCCCACAAATCTGAATAGTAAGAGCGGCCCGCCCTTATTTCATTGGCGATCACAGCAGCCGATGTAAGGTCATGTTCGAGCGGTTGGTCGTAGGTATGAAAGCGCGCAAAAGCGATGAAACAAGAGAGCCCTAAGAGGAATACTAAAGCGAAGCGTTGCGTCGGCTCTCCCTGAAAAGAGAAGGCCTTCGCGATTTGGTTAGTCATCTTTCCCGTTTTACTGACTGGATGATAAATACTTCGTATGCGTGGTCTGCTGGTTTGCTGGATTAACTGACCTATCTGCTGGGAATTCTCCCGGGCAGGTTACCGCTTTTGGACTCATTGACCAGACCACCCGGGGCCAGTTTGTCCTTAATTCGGCGTTTGCGGCTGCCGAAGCGATATCGGATCAGATTGGACATAAATTCAAAAAGCGCGGCAGGCTTGACGAATGAGCTGCGCATATCATTGAGGGCGAAATGAACAGGAATCTCGCCGATCGTCAATCCCGTTTCTCGAGCCCGGATCATGATCTCGGCATCAGCGAACCAATCATCTGACTGGAGATCGAGCAGCTTATATTTGTCGCGCCTTATGATCTTCGGTTTCGAATTGACGTCGTGAATCTGCAAGCCAAATAACAATTTGAACAATCCATTGTACATATAAGAAATAAGCCGGCGATAGATCCCATCATCCCTGCGCACGCGATAAGTTTTCGTCAAATCCAGATTCTCAATCTCGGCCTTCAACAGACACGCAATCACAGCCTCAACGGGAAACTGGCCGTCGCCATCGATGACGCCGATATAGTCGCCGCGAGCTGCATTCAGACCCATGCGCATGTCCCAGCCCATCATGCCTTCCTTGGGTCTAATCACTGCGTTGACGTTGGGCCATCGGTTGGCCAGTCCCCTGACGACCTGGGGAGTTTCGTCGTTGCTCTCAGCGATGTAATTTCCCACGAGCACAATCTCCCATGAGAAGTTGCAGCGTGAAAGCACCTGACGAAGCTTTTCCACAAAAGGTACGATAGAATGCCCGCTGCGATAACAAAGCACGACTAGTGAGAAATACGGCATAGTCATGGGCATCACTCTACTGCGCAGTCTGTTTCCTTTGCAAGAAAACGAGATTCCGATTACCTCAAACCGATGAGAGTATTATTCACAGGAGCATCTTCCGCGCCTGGCGAGCGGGTGCTGCGACGGTTATTGGAGCACTCGGATTACTCGGAAATCTGGTGTGGGATCCATAGGCGTGAAATATCGATTAAACATCCAAAGCTGCACAGATTCGTCCTGGATTTAGCGTCCGAGGTCCATCTGGACCAGATCCCTGCGCCGCTGGATCTCGTCATTCATTTTGCCGCGATAACTCACGCGCCCGAGGAAACGGCATATTGGAATATCAACTTACGCGGCACGCAACGTCTGGTTGAAGCCGCTCGGGCGTTGGGTTGCCGCCGATTCTTCTATGTCAGCACGCGCTGCGCAACCACGGAGAGTGGCGTCTATGGGGAGTCCAAATTTGCTGCTGAAGCAGGGTTGCAAAAGCTCGACTGGGAGAGCCTGACTATTGTTCGTCCTGCGGAAGTTTACGGCGGCGGCACGCGCGAGGGTGTAGATGGCTTTGTCCGCCTGGCGTCCAGGCTTCATGTCGTGCCTCTACTCTGGGGCCATAAAGGAATCCAATTCGCACCTATCCACATAGACGATCTCGTCGAACATATGTGCGGGCTCCTGATGAATAATGTTAGCGGGGTGCAGATCGCAAGCTTGTGCGGTCCAGAGAAGCTAAACGGAGTAACCCTGGCTTTGCGACTTGCCAAGCGATACAAGGCTTTGCCCATCCCTATTTGGTTTGCGGGACTGGCCCTGATGCTGAAGATCTTCAAAACGCTGGGCTGGTCCCCCATCGCGCCCGATCAACTTGCGCGTCTGGTTGGACCGAAAACGGCGACGAGGTCATCTGTCGAGTTCTTAGCGGCTTCCGAGGCGATTCGTTTTCCGGAACGAGCATCCGGTTGAATCGCTCTGTCGGATGAGATGACGCCATCAGTAAGCTTCGAATCTGAGTTTTGCACGAGGGTTACCTACTGACACCTAACAGAGCCCACGCGATGTCCCACCAAGCTCCAGCAACCTCAATCAATATCCTCCATCGTTATGGCGCCTATTTGGCAGCGTTCCTCATCGCAGTTTTATTCTGTCTTTATACCTATGGCCTGTCTGAGAACCCGCCGGGTTTTTATCGGGACGAATCCGCGTTTGCCTATAATGCATACCTAATCGCAAAAACCGGCGCTGGCGAGTTCGGGGTTCACTGGCCCTTATACTTCCAGAACTTCACCGGGCCTTTCACAAATTATGCTAACCCGGTAGCCATTTATCTTTTGGCCGGGTTTTACCTTGTGCTTCCCCCAAGCATTTGGCTTTCACGGTTGTTGAGTGCAACCGCAGGTTTTGAAGCTGCAATTCTGTTGGGTCTTCTGGCTTTTAGAATCTCACGAGACCGCACCATCGGGATCATCGTGAGGCTAACAGCTCTGATTACACCCTGGTTTTTCGAGGTTAGCCGGCTATTCTTTGACTCGTCATTTTACCCGCTAGCGCTGGCGCTCTTCCTGTTATCACTGTATAGCGCATCTACGAAGGACCGTTGGACCTGGGGGAATATCACGAAGGTAGCACTTACCCTCGCGCTTCTGACCTACACTTACACGATTGGGAGGTTGCTGGCGCCGCTGCTGGCGCTCGGTCTCATCTTTTTCGTTACTAGTAAAGGGCGGCTAGTCGACGTAATACGGACCTGGATCGCATATGGCCTCACTCTTATTCCATTGTTGGTATTTAACCTGCGGCATCCGGGGATGCTCACTTCAAGATTCCTAACACTCACATATCTGTACGCGGAACCCACGCTTCCGGCAAGAATCTGGCGATTCGTAACACGATATTTCCAGGACCTCAGTATGTGGGGCCTGCTTACCAGCGGAGACGGCAACCCACGCCATCACGTTCCCGGGGCAACTGGAAGCATGCTCGCAGCACCTTTCATTCTTGCTCTCATTGGCATATTGATTGTGGTGACGCGTCATCGGGGCGATCCATGGTGGCGATTCATCATCTTTGGCGCACTGGCGTCAGTTATTCCGGCAGCGCTCACCGTCGATCCTTTCCACACAGGGCGAATGATCGCTTACCCCGTCTTTCTCCTGGTTCTGAATATACCGGCGCTTAAGTGGTTACTCGGCCAGGACACTAAAGTTGAGAAACCCTCCGAGATCAGCGCCGCGAACCAGAGCAGGTTAGAGCTGTTAAGGAAACGTCCTCGAGCATTGCGTCGACAGGCGCTCCTGATTGTATTCTTACTGGCGACAATAGGGCAGGCGGCATATTTCCAGATGATATTTTGGCGCGAAGGGCCAAACCGAGAATATCTTTTCGACGTAGCATACAAGCATGTCTACGACGTGGCCACCACCATGCCATCGAGACCAATCTACCTCGTCGATGGGAAGATGGGCCCCGGTTACATACATGCCTTATGGTACGCGCTGCTGGAAGAACGCGATGCCTCGGAGTTCGTACACCTGGACTATGGCGTTAGTCCGCCGCCGGGCGCTTTGGTAATTAGTTCTGAGCAGAATTGCACAACTTGTGAGGTCCTTTTTACGAGCGGTCAATTTTTCCTGTATAGAAAACGTTGAGCAGCAAGCAGAAGGGTTTCCGATCCGAAACCGGATCCCCAGCGACAGGGTCCAGCCTGAAGGGCTGTCAGATAGTAGCCGGTGGTCTCAGCGTAGCGCAGACCACCGGTAGACAAGCGAAAAGAATTCGACAACCGGAGGGTTGCCAGAGAGACTGTGGCACCCCTCCGGAGTGCGGACGAACTGCTCACTGCTTTCCGGTGGTCTGCGCTACGCTGCGACCACCGGCTACTATCTGACAGCCCTTCAGGCTGAGGAATGGGTCGTAGTCAACTAAGAGATAGAGACATTGTGCGTAAAGTTTTAGTCATAATAGTGTTGTCTACCGCTTTTTTGATTCGCTGGTCCGTCGCCGCAAGTGACATCCCGTTGCTGGGTGATGCAAAGACGCGTTATGACCCAATCGCTAATAACCTCCTCGACGGTCACGGATTCTCCAGAGATACGGCGCCCCCCTACCGCGCGCAAAATTTTGATCAGCCCGGTTACCCGGTCGTGCTTGCCTCGATTTACTCCGTAACAAACAGGAGCAAGAGGGCGGTTGTTTTGTTTCAACTCTTCCTTGAGCTGCTTGTTCTGCTGCCAGTAGTTTGGATCGCCAGAGAATTGAAGATGGCCCGGGGCGCGCAGATATTAGCGGTGGCAGTAGGATTGATTTCTCCATTCCTGGCTAAATACGCGGGCCTTGTTCTGAGTGAGGTCGTGGTCACGCTGGTTATTTCTCTAGCTTGTTATGCGTTCATGCGCGCGGTTAACGAGTCTCCACATGACAAGCTTACCTGGTGGGCCCTAGCCGGACTAACGAGCGGTTTCTCACTATTGATTAGAGCCGACACTCTTATCGTCGTGGTGTTGATGTCAGCGGTAGCGATAATCCTGGCTCGACCATCGTCGGTGAAGTGGCGACTAATACAGACTAGTATTCTCATCATTAGTCTGGCACTGACGCTTGCACCCTGGACCCTTAGAAATTACCTGCGCTTCAAAACTTTCAAACCGCTTGGGAGTGTGGCTAACCAAGCCGGCCTGCCTTATGTTAGATGGTTGAACACCTGGTTAGACGACCCCGCAGACCTCAAACCCTTCTGGTGGGACGCCATGAGCGAGGCCGAACCCCCCCCGTCGTTTCCGGCCGGGAAAGTTCCCGACGATGAGGCGCGAGACCGTGCAGCAAGTGCATTACTTCTTGCTCGCGAACAGAAGACGATGACGGGAGAGCCTGCTCGCCAATTTCAAGAATTATCCGCTGAGGCCACCAGACAACGACCGTTTCAGACATTCGTGTTCGTCCCGGCGAAGCGTGCAATAAAGACATGGTTACATCCCCAAATCAACCGGGTCCCGAGGCTTATGGGTACCAGGTTGCCCTTCTTTGCGCTGCAAGGACTGTGGCTCGTGCTGTCGGGATTTACGGTCTTCGGGATGGTTCACGCATTGCGGCTAAAACGCTACAGCGTGTTGTTGCTTGCAGCGGTCATTGCGGGTCGAATCCTGCTCCCTCTCATCAGCAGTCTGGGGGCGGATCCGCGCCTTCTGGTAGAGACCCTACCCGCGATTTATGTGCTATCGGCTTTGGGAATCTATGCAGTGTGGCAATTCGCCAGCACCAGGAGTTCAGGTGACAGAAGACGGGTTTCAAATCAGGCGTGACCTTGAGTCTCCCGAATTTTATGTGTTCTTGCCGGCAACCCGGTGTTCCCGCGCGGGCAGCCCGCGTGGGGTGGTAGCTGCGGTTTCCAATAAGTCGCTCATCTTCTCAACGATGACCTGCCAGTCGAGCAACGCTGCCACTTCGCGCCGCCGCGCCATAGTCAATCGGTCGGTTGGCCTACGAAGAGCGTCCTCAATTCCGGTTAGAAACGCCGCTGGATCATTTTCAGTCGTAGTTAGAATGTGATGCCGTTCGTTGAATTCACATACAGTGGGCAGACTGGTCGAAACGATCGGTTTACCAGCAGCTAAATACTCGTTTATTTTGACTGGTACCACCGTCTCCGTGTAGGCGGTTTTCAAATAAGGCACGATGCATACATCAAAGGTGCGCAGATAACTGATTAGGAGTTCGTGAGGTCTTGTACCCAGAAGGTGGATGTTAGTGGCGCCCTGCAGCTTTTCCACCGGAGCTTGAAATGGTCCAACAAAAACCCAGGACCAGTCGGGTCGCGAGGCGGCCATCTTCACAATCAAATCAAAATCAATGTGCTTGTGGAGGCCTCCCATATATCCAATCACCGGTTTGGGAAACGACTCGATAACTTCCCGGTTTTCGTCGGCGAGCACCGCTGCCGAAAAATTTGTCTCCTTCTCCTGGTCCGGGAAAACACTCAGATCGACGCCGGGCGGAAACACATGGACATTGTCGGTCCATTGTCCGAGCCGTTGTGCTAGTTTTGTGCAATTAGCAAACACGACATCGCTGGACTCGACAAGCGACTTCTCACTCTGCTCGATGTGTTCCGGGTTAGCGCTTAGCTGGGGAAAATCCGCGAGGCAATAGTAGACAACCGCACTCTTCGGGCTTTTGAAGAGACGGATTAGGTCACGTGCAGTATCGGTTGGCAGGTAGGTCCATATCAAAGCATCGCGAAATTGAAGGCTTTGGGCCGCCCGACGGACAAGGGGCAACAATAACCGGCGATTAATAAGGCGTCGAGTCTGCGAGCCAAAGGGTGGCAAAACAAGCGGCGAACAAACATAAAGATTAGGTGCAACTTCGCGAACGCCGCTTGAGCCTAGCTTACCGATCCAGCTTTTCAAACGGGCGAAAACCCGCCCGGCATCACCTAAACCCGGGGCACGCACGCCGGTGTTCTCTATATAAAGGACACGATTACCAGCTCGCGCGAGTCTGATCGCAATCTCCTGATTCTGCTGCCAAAGGAAATTCCACTCAATGCTGGAGATATAGATGATGTCACGGCCGGTCAGCATGTTGAGCAGAAAGTCTTTCGTCCGGGGGCCTTGGTTTGAAAAGAAAGGGCAAAGAGTAACAAAGAAAAGACTAAAGATCGAAAACGAATAACCTCCAAGGACCTTACAGAACCGAGCGCGGTAGCGCCGGATGCCAGAGTCAACTTCTGCGTGTATCAAAACTGACGCTAGGAGCCTGTCGGTTTAAGAGTTTACGACGCTGGTAAACCACTATTCAGTATAGTTCTCGGTCAGTGACGTCTTGGGCCAAGCGCAACCGAGAATGGTCTTTGGCGAAGCAAACTGATTCGAGTGCGCGCCAGGGCTCAGCTTGACGCAATAAGGGGCGCGATTGGTCATTCAAACCGGTTGTAAGGAACTCTTCGCGCGGAACAGTTTCAGCAGGTTATGAGTTAGACAAATCAAGCTCCACTCCGCTTCGGTTTTCTGCAAGCCCCGGAAGGAGAAGCGGCGGAAACCACGCACTTCTTTGATCTGGCCAAACACCGGCTCGACGATCATTTTGCGTTGCTTATAGACGGCGCGACCACTCTCACTTTTTACTTTCTCACGCATCCGTGCCTTTACCTCCTGGTCCAGCTCGGTGGGCGGCGGTGATTCGGTCTCTGCAACCTGCTCCGTCTTCTTGCCACTATCCGGGGTCACGTAAAGGTCCACGCTGCTGAGCGCTTCGCTGGTCACTGCCGCAGTACTGAAATAGCCCGAGTCGGCGGTCACCTTCTCCGGCAACTGACCAAGATTGTGTTTGACCTCGGTCAGGACTGGCACTAACTGCTGCTTGTCATTAGCCGCTTGTGTCAAGGTAGCTGCGACGATCACTTGCGCCTCGCCATCTACGGCGATTTGTCCGTTGTATGATTGCTCGAAGCTGCCCGTGGCCCCGTCTTTCATGATCCGCGATTCCGGGTCCGTGAAGTTGCGCTGCGCCTTTGCTTTCGGCTTGGCTTCCTCTACGTTTACTGCTTGCGGTGGGCGTCCGCTGGTCTTCTTGCCCGTCTCTTCCTCGCGCTGCTTTCGTTCCGCAAGCTTGCCCTCAACGGCGGCTGCCGCAGCCTTTGCTTGCTCTTTAGCCTCCGCTTCCAAAGAGGCTTTCGCCTCTCGAATCTTGCGCAAACGACTCTCGCGCCGCGCTAGTTCCGCCGGCAACTCGTCGCCCCTCACTCCCTTGCCATAGCGCTTGTCTTCCGCCGCGTCGGTTTCCTCTGCCTCCTTCAATAAGCGCGCCACTTCCGCCCGCAACTGCTCCTCTTTCTCGCACATCCGGTCGTAACTCATCGCTTTGTGCTTGGACGCATTCGCCCGCAACTTGCTCCCATCTACCGCCACATGGCCCAACTTCACCAGCCCCGTCCGCTCACACATTTTCAGCACTTGCTCGAACAGCCCCGCCAACTCCCGCAAGTGCAGTTGCCGGAAGTTCGCGATGCTGTCGTGATCCGGATGCTGGTTGCACGCCAAGACTCTAAACGCCACGTCCTCGTAGCTCGCCTGCTCCAGCTTCCGCGACGACACACGCCCGATGCAGTAGCCATAGACCAGCAGCTTCACCATCATCAGCGGATGATACGGTGGCCGCCCGCGCCCGTCTCCTTTTTCGTAGTGCCCGATGATCGCACTCAGATCCAATTCGTCCACCACGTCGCTGATGAACAGCGCCAGGTGACCCTCAGGTAGCCACTCCCGCAAATCTGGCGGCAACAGTAGCTTCTGCTCCGGATCGTAGCTCAGGTAGATTCTGCTCATGCCCCTCACTA
>JBPCKD010000093.1:0-8416 GCA_051004635.1 Pyrinomonadaceae bacterium | reverse complement strand
GATAGGAGCAGGAGGCAGGAGCAGGAGGCAAGCAGGAGGCAGGCAGCAGGAGGCAGATGGCAGGAGCACCATGCAGCAACGAAACTACCGATGCTTTGATTCTTGGCATTGTGTTTTCTGTAATTCGGTCTCCTGCACCCGCCTCCTGCACCTGCCTCCTGCCTACTGGAAGGAGGCCCATGGAACAGAAGCTAAAGCCAATCTCAAGAGCCAGTATCGGCGAGGCGATCTCGAAAGCGGAAGTCTATCGCTACCTCAATGAACCAGGCGAAGCAGAATCGATCTGCCGTGACATACTCGCTGTCGAGCCAGACAATCAAACAGCCTTGCGTTTGCTGGGTCTGGCGATCACCGATCAGTTTAACGGCGAAACGTCTGACAGGTATTCAGAATCGGAGAGCGTCTTTCGCGGTCTCACCAGCGACTATGAACGGGTCTATCATCTTGGCATTCTTCGCGAGCGAAAAGCGAAGGCACAACTTCGGGCTGGCCGTCCGCCCCACACGATTTTGCCAATCTTCGACGAAGCAATGAACTATTTCGAAGAGGCGGAGAAGATTAGGCCGCCAAACAACGACGACGCCATCCTCCGCTGGAATCGGTGTGTGCGCCTGTTGGAAAGTCGGATGGGTTCCGAATGGCGCAAGGAAATGGAAGAGTTCGACGCCAGCGAAGGACCGCCAGTCTAAATCACCCTCATTCGAGCAAAAGCACCGCGCGGTGTCGAAAGGATCTAGAAGATCTTTAGCCCTCAAACAGGCGTCCCTCAGAAGTTCGTTATTGAGTTCGCAACCCTCGTGGTTTAATCTGGGGAGAATTGCAGTGATTGCAGTCTCTCCTGGCGGCAGTATTTAGATGGGCCTAATTCACGTAACAGTCAAACTTAGAAATCTTGGCTCTGCAAACGGAGCTTACGAGGCCGAGTTTTTGGTGGATACTGGCGCGACAGATTCTCTTGTGCCGGCCTCTGAGCTTAATACTATTGGTGTGCAGCCGGTGGGGAAAACGACTTACGAGTTGGCGAATGGAGAAGTAGTGGAGTATGAGTTTGGCTTAGTCGAAATAGGCTTCATGGATGAAGTAACGGCCGGAAGAGTGATTTTCGGACCGGATAATTCCGAGCCGATACTTGGAGTTACTGCACTTGAGTCAGTCGGGATAATTGTTGACCCTGCAAACCGTACCCTACGAAAGCTTCCAGCGATTCCTCTGAAATGAAAAGGGAAACCGGGTCTCCCTGACCTACCGCCAGATATTCTCCCGCACGTTTGTTAATAAATCCTGCTGAGGCTCGTTAATAAGGTTGGAAGCGAGTTTTCAGGAGGGCATAGTGCAGGCAGCCGCTAAAACATTGAGATTAGTAACAGAACCTCCGTCACAGCTGGAGCGCCTCTTTCAGGCGCATCACGACCGCGTGTTTCGCACTGCGCATCGCATCACCGGCAGTCCGGCCGATGCCGAGGACGTTTTGCAGACCGTTTTCCTGCGGCTGGTTAAAGGGGGAGAGGCTTACGACCTTTCGGAGAACCCCGAAGCTTACCTCTCCCGGGCGGCGATTAATGCCTCGCTCGATCTAATGCGCAGCCGCAGCCGTGCCAAATCCGTCGGACTCGGTGATGTAGATGCCGAGGCACTCGAAAGCAAGTTTCGCAGCCCGGAAGCTGAGCACGCCGATCGCGAATTGCAAATACTGATTCGCGAGGCGGTAGCAGGCTTGGGAACAACCGCCGGCGAGATGTTTGTGCTGCGTTACTACGAAGGTTACGACAATCAGGAAATTGCGAAGATGCTTGACACTTCGCAGATGGTAGTGGGAGTGGTGCTGCATCGTGCTCGCACAAAACTAAAGAAGGAAATTGGGCGCTATCTGGAGAAACATCATGAAAAGCAATAATGATTTTGACGCAATCCTCGACAATACAACCGCTGAGATGCGGAACGAACAAGTCGATCCATCGGTGGTTGGCGAAGCGGCCGGACGCGTTTGGGCGCGGCTGTCTGTAGAGGCGGGCTCTGAAAGAGCAGCGCAACTTCAGACTGACAATCCGGCTACCGATCGAATCGGGAGCTGTGCGGATTATCAGTCGTTGATTCCGGCTTACCTGAGCGGGAGTTTATCTGAAGCCCGTTCGCTGTTGCTGGTAGACCACACGCACGAATGCATCCCTTGTCGCAAAGCGATGAAGGATGCTCGCTCGCGGCGAATGGCGCCTGCAAAGAAGGCGGCCGTCACGAAGCGTTACAGCATTCAACCGGTCGTCTTGCGCTGGGGAATTGCGGCTGCGTTGATCATTGGCGTTGGTCTGATAGCGCTTCCCTTGATTCAGCGTTATGCGCCTTTGGGTGGAGAGCTGGAGGCGACGATCCAGGCGGCTGAAGGTCAGGTCTATCACATCGCTGACACCCGTAGCACGGCACTTAGTGCGGGACAGAAGTTGCAGCGCGGCGAGCGCATTCGAACGGCGAAAGACGCGCATGCGTTGATTCGTCTGGGCGATGGCTCGGTCATCGAAATGAAAGACCGATCCGAGTTTTTCATAACTAAAAACTCGCAGGGCACGACGATCCATCTGAACCGCGGCGCGATCGTGGTCGAAGCTGCGAAACAGGGCAAGCAACATCTGTTCGTCGATACCGATGATTCGCGCGTTTCTGTCACCGGCACAATTTTTTCCGTTAACAGCGGGACGAAGGGCGCGCGAGTGTCAGTAATTGAAGGCGAGGTCCACATGGACCATGCCGGAAAAGAACGGGTGCTGCGCGGCGGAGATCAGGCGAGCACGAGTTCCGCCATCGAGAAGATTCCCGTCAAAGACGAAGTCGCCTGGAGCCGAAAGGCAGCGAGTTACGCTGAGACACTTGCCGGTTTGACTTCCCTAAACAAGGAATTGGGCAAGGTCGCTCAGCCAGGTGTCCGTAACTCGACTCATCTGCTCGATCTCATGCCGGAGAACACTGTTGTTTACGCGGCGCTTCCCAACCTAACCTCGACCATCGTGGAGTCGCATCGGATCATGCAGGAGCGTATCAATCAAAACGCTGCCTTGCGGCAATGGTGGGAGAAAGAACAGTCGGGCCACAAGGGTCCCAACGTGGATCAGGTCATCAGTGCAATCCGTGAATTTGGCGATTACCTTGGAGATGAGATTGCAGTCTCAGTATCGATAGATGAAAAGGGCAAGCCTGTTGCTCCGCTGGTGCTTGCCGAACTCAAAAACTCGGCCGGCTTCCAGCAATTCGTCGAGCAGCAGGTGGCGAAGTTTGCGGGTAATTCCCAAAGTTCACAGGGGAAACCCTCGATTCGCTTTGTCGATAATCCCTTGAGCGAGTCCGTGACCGCGACGGCGACGACGATGAGTGAGCCCGGGAAGAAGGCGGAAGAGTTGTTTGTCTGGATCCAGAAGGACCTCTTTGCGGCGAGTCCAAAGCTTAATCAACTTCAGGATCTGGCAAAGGTCGTCGAGGGCGGGGGAACCAGCAGCTTTACCTCGACTCCGTTTCATAATCGCGTCGCCCAGTTGTATCAGGAAGGCGCGGGTCTGGTTGTCGCCGCCAATCTTGAGCGTCTGATTAACCAAACCAAGCCGGAACGAACCAGTAGTGAAAATGCCGCGAAGCGTGAAAGCGCGATGGAGCAACTTGGCATTCTGAATCTCAAGTATTTCGTTCTCGATCAGAAGAACCGCGCAGGGAAGACGCACACTCAGGCGACGGTTTCTTTCAACGAAGCGCAGCGAGGCATTCCTTCGTGGCTGGCGGCTCCTGGGCCAATGGGCTCGCTCGAGTACATTTCCCCGGACGCCAACGTGGTTGCAGGTTTCGTTGTCAAGGACCCGGTTAAATTGGTGGATGATTTGTTGGGAGTGATTGAAACGGTTTCACCTGATCTGCGGAGGAACCTCGACAAGCAGCAGGCGGATCGGGGCCTGGATATTCGCAGAGACCTCGCGACGCCGCTCGGTGGAGAGTTTGCCTTCGCGATTGATGGACCAATTCTCCCGACGCCATCCTGGAAAATGGTGTTTGAAGTAAACGACTCAGAACATCTGCAGCAAACGTTGGAGCGCATCGTAGGTGAAATAAACAAAGAGGCCGCAAGGTTTGGCAAGAATGGACTGGTTTGGGAACAGGCTGAAATCGGTGGACGCAACTACTACACGCTCAAGTCTGCTGATTTTGCTCTGGAAGTAAACTACACCTACGTCAATGGTTACGTGGTGATGGGTCCGAGCCGAGCGATGGTTGCGCGGTCAGTGCAATCCAAGGAGCAAGGCTACACGCTGCTGCGCTCGTCGCGTTTCACAGCAGGTTTGCCCTCTGATGGCAACGCCAACTTCTCGGCGGTCTTCTATCACAACCTGGCGCCGCTGGTGCAACCGTTTGCCGAGCGCATAGCCAGCTCCGCGGACAATCTGCCGCAGGGGCCGCAACGGGCGATCAAGGCCATGGCAGCCGACATGCCGCCAACTCTCGCTTACGCCTACGCGCAGGGCGACAGCATAACCTTCGCAGCCAACACTGAAGGTGGGCCATTTGGATTGAGTCCGGCGACCATTCTCGGAGTGCCAAACGCGCTGGAAATCCAAAATGTTCTTCAGCAAGGTATGAAGAAGTAGGAAGTGACGAATAGGACCTATAGAGCTATGAGGCCTATAGGTCCTATTAACAACATCCAAAAATGAAACTCATCTCCATCTCCCTCGGCTCGTGGTTGCTTGGCCTGGCGGCAATCCTGCTCACGTTCTCTGTTGTTGAGGGCGCCAGCTTGAGTGTGGCAGACATTAAGGGCGCCACCATTACCTCATTAGTTATTGCAGCCTTACTCTTCTCGTTAGCGTATGCTCCATCCTTGTTCTGGTTACGCAGGCGCCTCGGCGGTTGTCGACCCGCGGTGCTCTTCCCGTTAGCGTCTGCCCTGGTTCTCAACATTCCGGTTTTTTTGATCGGAATTTTGGCAATTGGGAGAACTTTAGCGACGGCGGAAGCGTTTGCATTCATCGGTGCATTCATCCTGATGGGTACGGCGTTCGGCCTCGCTTTTGTTTGGAATTATCAGAACAGGGATATAAAGTCTGCAAGATGGCGCTAGCTGCAACGGTCCAGGAACAGGCAAGCCTTCGAGATCCCGCGAATTTCGCTCCGGTCATTGACCTCAACGACCTGAGCGTCACCTTTGGCGGCCGTCCCATTCTTCAAAATCTGCGAGGCGAACTACGCGGCCGGGCTATTGGCTTGCTTGGTCCAAACGGCGCCGGCAAGACCACGCTGATTCACACTCTCCTCGGATTCCATCCTCCAACATCCGGAACCGCCCATATCTTTGGCCAGGACATTACTACTGAGGCCAAGCGCATTCGGTCACTAGTGGGCTATATGCCCGAGCGCGATTCCTATATCGCGAAGATGAGCGCGGTGCGTTTTGTGCGGCTGATGGCTGAAATATCTGGCTTGCCGCCGGAAGCCGCGCTCGAGCGCGCTCACGAGGCATTGTTTTATGTGGGTCTGGGCGAAGCTCGCTACCGCAATCTTGATACTTATTCGCTGGGAATGAAACAGCTTGCCAAACTCGCGCAGGCGATCGTTCATGGCCCGCGGCTGATCTTCCTCGATGAACCAACCAACGGTCTCGATCCCCCAGCTCGACAACGAATGATCCGGCTCGTTCGGGAGATTCGGGATACTGGAAAGTCAAATATCGTTTTGTCTTCGCATCTGCTGCGCGACGTGGAGGAGTGTTGCGAAGAGATCCTTATCCTGAAAGATGGCCGTCTGGTCGTTTACTGCAACCTCGAGGAGGAGCGCAAATCAAATCGCAAGTTTCTGATGCTCGAAACGCGAGGTGACCAGGACCGGTTTGTCGAAGCTATCGGCGCGTTGGGCTGCGAATACGCTGTCACCGGAGATCATCGCGTGAAAGTGGTATTACAGGGCGGCATAGAGGTGCGGGATCTTTACCGCATCGCCGCTGAGTATGACGTGCAAATCAGGCGGCTGAGTTACAAGCGCGATTCGCTGGAAGACATCTTTCTCAAAGCGATGGAGGGGGGCCATGGCGGTTTATGAAGTTACCTACAAGCCGTATCCCGGAAAGTTAACTCCCGAATGGAGCCGCTTTCTGGTAATTCCCCGGCATGCCTTTCAAGACGTCTTTAAGTCGAAACTCTTTACGGCTTTCTTCGTGATCTGCTTCGTCCCACTGCTGGTCGAAGCGATTCTCATCTATCTCCATCACAACGTAAACGCTCTGGCGATCCTGAAAGTAAACGTCAGAGAGTTACTTCCCATTGATGCTTCTTTCTTCCGGACTTTTGTCGGGCTACAAGCCAGCCTTGCCTTCTTCGTGACGCTGCTGGTGGGCCCCCCGCTGGTCGCAAAGGACCTTCGAAACAATGCCCTGCCACTTTATTTGTGCCGTCCGTTTTCGCGAACGGAGTATGTGGCGGGGAAGATGTCAGTACTCTTGATTCTGCTTTCGGCGATTACCTGGGTGCCGCAGTTGTTATTATTTTGCTTTCAGGCATACCTGGAAGGAGCAGGCTGGTTTGTGCACAACCTCTCGCTTGCGGGCGCGATTTTCATCGCCAGCATGGTTTGGATACTTATCCCGGCGCTGCTTTCGCAAGCTATTTCCTCCCTGGTGAAGTGGCGGGTGGTGGCGAGCGGCGCGCTGCTGGGCTTGTTCTTCATTCCCTCGGTTTTTGGCGAGGTTGTTAACCAAATACTTCGGACGCGGTGGGGAAGCATTATTAGCATCAGTGCGCTGATGAACAATGTTACGGCCGGACTTTTCGGTACGTTTGAGAGCGAGGCGAGCCATGTAATCGGGTTTGACGGCGACGTGCCGATCCGAATTCTGGTATCGGAGCCGCCACTCTGGGTTTGCTGGTTTATGCTGTTTCTGATTTGTGCAGCTTGCCTGGCGCTGCTTTCAAGGAAGGTGAAGGCTTACGAGGTTGTTAGATAGAATTCAGAATTCAGAAGACAGAAGACAGAAGAAAGATAGAAAGAACCCTGATTCAGAAAACAGAAGATACATGATCGTGCGAAACTCAGTTGCAGCGCAAATAAAGCGACCCATCTTTTTCTTCTGACTCCTGACTCCTGACTTCTGAATTCTGACTTCTCAGCGAGTTAACTGATGAGTGATTCTTCCGCAACAACGATCGTCTTCGATGATGTCTCCAAGTTTTACGGGGAGATACTCGGAGTCAACCGGGTGAACCTTCACATCGCGCCGGGCATTACCAGTCTGGTTGGACCAAACGGGGCAGGGAAGTCGACGTTGATGAATCTGATGACGGGACTTCTTCGCCCCAGCCGTGGCCGCATCAGGATTCTCGATATCCCGACTGACCACCCGGAGCAGTTATTTCGCAAGCTTGGTTACTGCACTCAATTTGATTCCTTTCCGCGCGGCTTAACGGGGCGCGAGTTCATCAAATCGTTTTTGCTCGTGCACGGCTTGGACAAAAAGAAGGCGGACGAACTCACCGTCACTGCTCTCGAAAGGGTCAGTCTGCTCGACGCCGCCGATCGAAAAGTTGCGGCCTACAGCAAAGGAATGCGCCAGCGTATCCGGCTGGCCCAGGCTATCGCGCATCAGCCTGACGTATTGATCCTTGACGAGCCGCTGAATGGGCTGGATCCGATGGTCCGGGCGGAAACGATTGCGCTCTTTCGCAAACTCGCGGCGGATGGTCTGCACCTGATCATCTCCAGCCACATCCTGCATGAAGTGGACATGATGTCTGACCGGGTTATTCTTCTCAATAACGGCTATGTGGTTGCCGAGGGTGATGTGCACGGAGTTCGCGACGAGATGCAGGAGCATCCGATGCAAATCCTGATTCGGTGTGATCAGCCCTCGAAGCTTGCGGCCCGTGTTTTTGACAAGGACCACGTCGTCGAGGCGAGGCTTCATGATGATCGTCTGGGACTTTTTGTGAAGACTCGCGATGCGGACCGTTTTTATTTACTGCTCAACCGGGTGGTTGCCGAGGGCGAGATTAATATTGAGTCGATTGCGCCGGTTGACGACGATCTAAGCGCCGTTTACCAGTATCTGATCGGCTCCGAGGGCGGTAGTTCTTAATTTGGAGTGCGGCGACTTGTCGCCGCTTTGGTCATCTGCGACCTGTCGCAGCCGTCCTTTGTAGCCTCTATCGCGCGCAAAAGCGGCGCCGGGCCGCTGCAGACCAAAGCGCTGACACCGGGGTCCCCAGCCGGGCAGCCCGGCTGGGGTGGTTGTAAGGTCAGCGCACTTCAAACTAGAAGCTCTGGTTCAAGCTCGTGATTAGTTCAATTTGAGAGATCAAACCGGCGAAAATTGAGAAGCAGCCACTGCCGTGGTCGCTTTGGTGGCGTCAGCTTCGCGCGATCTTTCGCCTTGAGCTTGAGAAGAACTTTCTTGGCCGGC
>JBPCKD010000092.1:0-7168 GCA_051004635.1 Pyrinomonadaceae bacterium | reverse complement strand
CGCTGGCAATGAGATCGGTTTGAATGACATCATGGCTGGTCCTGTGATTAACATTCGTCTTCGGCTCGATAATCGCTTGATGCTGGGCAGGATTCGCAAGTATTACTTCAATGAGTTTTTCAATCGTCAGCACAATGCCGAGCCTATTGTTCTGTCGTAGGCTTTTTATCCAATGGCTACAGGTCAGCTAATTCATTCTTCTCGGGAGTTGGACGAGTTGGAAAAACAAATAGTCGCCTCGGCCAAGCGAACGGTTGACGCACTCCGTAGACTTCTCTCTGAAGCAGAACCGCTCCAGGCGTTTTCACGAATGAAATTCGAGCTTTCCGGGTTTCATCCCATTGACGACCGCTCCCTGAACTTAATCGAGCAGATCAATCAGACATTTACCTATCTAGCATCCGTCCAAGCAGCTCGTTGGCTTTTTCATCATCATCCCAATGCTGCCCCTTTCCGGCTGAATCTTGGAACGGCCGGTGGTACTGATCTCGAGTCAATCGATGGCTCAGTTGCGGCTGAGACCTTCGCTTCGGTGAACCCCAGGAACAACCGCAAGCTCGATAACGATACGACAAAGTTGGTCGTACCGCCGCCGCACATAAGTATGTGTTTTACATCTGTCCCAGCGACTCTGTATCTGAGGCTACCAGTTCATCACGGAATGCGCAGGTGAAAGTCGTTTCGCTCGGGTGGAAGTGAGTGCCGTTCGAATCACAGGCGATTCCGTCTGTTGTATTTCTCCTCGACGAACGTTGGGGTGTTAGTTGTTGTCCTCAACACTTCTCGACAATTTTCGGCTAGCTTCAAGATGTAGAAAGCCAGTCGTCCGAAGGCCGGATTATGTCAAAACAAAAAAACAAAGAGAGCGGTTCCTCTAAAGTTGAGCAGAACGTCCCAAAGGTGATCGAGCCGTTGGAAAGTCCGGTAGGTGAAGAAGACGATCTTCTTCCTGAAGGCAAACTTGTTTGTGCTCTGACTGGTGAACAGAGGACGGCAACTCCACAGGAGGAGACGCTACAGTCCTTCGTCGAACAGCTCCATCGTGAGTATCTCATTGCAATTGAAGATATGGGGCGCGATGTGCGCATCCATTGTCAGACGGTTGATCCACGGACAGGAAAGCCCCGCACCAGAAGCCGAACCGCATCACTCGTTGTCTACGAGTCGGGGCGACCTCACGAAGTCGAAAACATCATCCGCATTGCCGTCATTGCGTCACCCGGAACCAAACCCGAAGACAAAGCCATAGCCGTACTCGAAGAGATGTTGGCTGGCCTCTCGGAGGATCGCGTTCAGGTCTTCGGTTTATGGACCAATGGAATCAACCTTGCCTTCCGCATGCGCACTTACAACTCACGCACCGGCGAACCTGAATTCACAGAGCTCACCGATTTTCCAGCGCCAGATGAAACGCTAGACGATCTTGAGAAAGCAGAGCGCAGACCATTGAGGGTTGCCACTGCTGATTCTCTTCTTCGCACTTTCAAGCGCTGTCATGACTACCTCTACGGAAACCAGTCAATGCGCGGCGACCGAGCATTTTGGCAACTACTTTACCTGATCTTTTGCAAGATTCTCGATGAACAACAAAGCAGTCGACGATTCTTCGTGGGGGCGACGGAAGCTAATACAGACAAGGGCAGACGACAGATTGCAATCCGAATAAAGGACCTCTTCGATCAGGTTCGCAATCGCGAGTATCGTGACGTATTCGATGGTAGCGAGCGACTAGAGTTGAATGAACGGGCACTCGCTTATGTTGCTGGTGAACTGAGTCGATACAGTCTCCTTAGTACGGATACCGACGCCAAGGGCCTCGCTTACGAAGCCATCACATCAAGCACACTCAAGCGCGAACGCGGACAGTTTTTTACTCCCCGCAACGTAATTCGGATGATGATAGAGATGGTAGATCCGCAGCCAGACAAGCTAATTCTCGATCCTGCGTGTGGAAGTGGGGGGTTCTTAGTGGTTGCTCTTGCGCATTACCGCCGGAGACTACTGATGCAAATTGGCGCAAATCCTGACGCTCCAGTGCCGAGTGAACTGCGGCGAATTGATCGAGCGCTCCGAAAGTATGCCAAATCTTGTCTCTTCGGTACCGATGTAGATCCTGATCTGCGTAAGGCAGCCCGTATGAATATGGTTATGAACAACGATGGCCATGGAAACATTCTGTGCTTTAACAGCTTGGAGTTCGGAGTCGCTGGTCGCGAAGCGAAGGAAATGACCTCGTTCGAAAAGCTCAGGGTCGGACATGACAAATTCGATTACGTTTTTACAAATCCCCCTTTTGGTTCGAAAATCCCAGTATCTGACTCGGCTGTACTCGACGCGTTTGACCTCGGTCATTCTTGGAGTCGGTCGAGCGGGGTATGGCAGCGAGGCAGTGTTCTCAAGAAGGTCGCACCGGAGATTCTTTTTATTGAAGCTTGCGGAAAGTTTCTTAAACCCGGAAGTGGCGTGATGGCTATAGTGTTACCGAACGGTATTCTTGGCAACCCAGGGGAGCAAATGGAAGGAGTACGCTGGTGGATGACTCACTATATGGAGTTGATCGCCAGCATAGACCTCCCGGGCGAGACTTTCCTGCCCCAAGTATCCGTTCAGGCAAGCTGCGTCTTCCTGCGACGTAGGAATCCAGATGAGCTCATGTTATCCGGGCCGGGTGGTCCAGACCAGCGACCCGTGTTTATGGCAATAGCTCAAGATGTGGGTCATGGACGGAGAGGTGAACCGCGCTATAGGCGCAAGCCAGACGGATCGGAGGATCTTCGCGTGGTCGAAATAGTTGAACGCTGGGAAAATGCGAATGGCCTAGGGGAACGAATGCGCCGAAGCGAGATGCGAGTTTTGGCAGATGACCTCCCGTGGATCTCGCAGCAATTCCGGCGTTTTGTCGCTGGTGAGTCTTTTGAGGAGGCTTAATGCGAAGCGCCTTTGTCGTCTCGCGCCCTCGGGTCACTGCACTCAGAGCGCTAAACTACTCTCCTGCAGTTGAAGCGTTTCGCGCTAAGGCGAACAAGCGATCTTGCGAACGGTTCGGAGATCTTCTAGCAGACCTCGGGTCGGGCTACGGGTCCGTCTTCACTCGCATTGATTGCCACCCAAGCCATGGAGTGGAGTTGATCTCACAATCGGACATGTTTGCTTCTGAGCCGGCAGGGCGAGTCATTCGGCAAGACTCGATGCCTAATCCCCAAGACCATAGGGTCAAACGCTGGCAAATTCTGATTGCGGGAGCAGGAACTCTTGGTGAAAACGAACTGTATGGTCGATCGATAATCGCTGATAATCGGATAGCTGGCCGCTATACGGGCGGGCATGCGATGGTTATGACGTTTAACTCTCCAGGCTCTCACGAATCGCTTTACGCTTATGCTTTCCTTTGCACCAGAGTTGGAGTGGGATGCGTGAGGGCGGCTAGCTACGGAACGAAGGTCTTGGGCCTACGTTCAGAAATGTTGTCTGACTTGCCTATACCTTTCGCGCCCAATGAAGTGGTGGTGCGAGTCGCTAAACTTGTGGAGGCTACAGTTCTAAATCGAGAGATCTACACCGAGGCCATTCGCAAGGCCCGAAGTGCAATCGAAGCAATCCCCGAGGTTCAGGCCGCAACTGAAATGCAGGCCCAACGAAAGGCACGTTGCCTGGCGTACGAAGGCAAGTTCATGACCCTTGCCGCTTGGAATTACGTAGCAGCTGGTGGTGCACTTCAGCATTTGCAAAAGAAATGGTCGGGCCGACTTCGCGACTTTGTCTTGCCGGATGGAATGTTTAACGGTCCGAGATTTGCGCGGGTCCCCTGCCTGCCGCCTTATGGCGTGGACTTTTGGTCTCAACGCGACGTATTTCTGATGCGTCCGGTCCCTCGTCGTATTAGGCATCCTGGTTTTAATGATCGATTACTCTTCGTGCCTGATGACGCCATTCTTGTCTGTTCGCTCGGTCAACTCGAAGAAGGTAATCTCTTTGGGCGGGCAGAGCTGGCAGCTTTTGGCGCGTCATCCGGCGCGATCACACAGCACATTTTGCGGTTGCTTCCGACAGATGGGTATTCCGAGGCGCTGTACGCATTTTTATCAACGAAGGTCGGTCTCGCTTTGGTGAGAAGTTGTGCCATCGGCACAAGTGTTCCGACGATGCACAAAGGTTTACTTAGTGAGCTTCCGATACCAGAACTTGACAGCAATACCTTGTCAAAAATACGACAATACGTCGCGGAGGCGGTTGCGGCACGAATAGCGGCGACAAAAGCAGAGAACGAGTCGATCCGAACTATCGAGGAGGAAGTTTTACCTGAATGGCTAGCCTGATCCACTCTCCGACTGGCAGCGGTCCACAGGGTACCTTCGAATTGAAGATCGTGGAGACTTTGGTTAATGAACTCCCCGACGTGTATCGAGTTCTACCCAACTTCAGTATTAAGCAACAAGGTCAATCCGCGCTAGAGTACGACGTCGTGGTTCTCGCACCACATGCCGTCTTTGTGATTGAAGCTAAGGAGTGGTATGGCAGACTGACTGGCGATGATACGGAATGGTTAGTGAACAGAAATCCAAAGAAATGTCCTCTCTGGTTGACCGACCTGAAGTGCAAAATTCTAAAGACTCGGCTGGGCGCGATCGCAAACCAAATCTGGATCGATCCTCTTCTTGTGATTCCGAATGGGACGCAGAACCTTCTCAAGGGAAGTTGGGCTGGTCATGTCGCCTCACTTGATGGGGTAGTGGATCACTTACAGGATCCAAGCAAAGTCCGGTACCCAGGTGCAATCACGACCTCCCACCAAGCAATCCAAGATCTCCTACAAGGTGCTTGGGCTGCAAGAAGGCGCGAACTCAAACGGCGCTACGGAGGATGGGAAGCCTCGGAACTTTTGTTCGCTGATGAAGGAGGAGCAGAATACCGAGCAAAGCGCGCCTTGGTAGACGATCCTACTCCCTACCGCATCAGGACTTGGCAAGTCTCACCATATAGTAGTTCTGAAGAGCGTGAGAAGATCCTTCAAGTTATCCGACGCCCGACCGAAGCCTTGGCTAAAATTGGGCGACATCCCAATCTATTGCCGATCTTAGCCTTCGATGAAAATGTCGATGACAACGAATTCTACGAAGTCACGGAGTGGTCGGAGTTCGGCACATTGCATGGCTTCCTCACAAACGCGGATCGTGAACCCCTTACCTTGAGGGAAAGGTTGGAGATTGCGGCAGGTGTCGCTTCCGCTCTAGAAGCGGTCCATGCGCACGATTTGGTCCACAGAAACCTGTGCCCCGAAACTATCCTTATAGGATTTGATCGGAAGCCCCGCTTGACTGATTTTGACCGTGCCTACATCGCAGGCACTGGGACCGTCTTCGATCGAACAAAGAGCCGTCTCCGAAATCCGGCTTATGTTGCGCCCGAGTTGAGTGATACGGCGGATTACGAGTTTGATTCGACCGCGGATATGTATTCATTTGGAGTTCTTCTTTTCGAACTTCTTGCCGACGACGTACCTTTCGCAACCCCCGCTCTTGCAGTCGCAAGTCAGGGTAGACCTCCTATTCTCCCGTCGGAGGTTCACGAAGGAATTGATCCCAGTATCGATACTTTGATCATTGGACTTTTGAATATTGTGGACTTCTCGCGGCGTCCCTCTGCGGCTGAAGCAATTAAGATTTTGCACAGAGTCTTGGGAAGCTCGAATGGCAGTATTTCACCTGCCGCTTCGCCAACCGATGAAAGCAGCCCCCCTTCATTTCAGATTGGGAGCGTAGTAGATGGTGTCTTCCGGATAGAAGAGGAGCTTGGCAGTGGTTCATTTTCCCGCGTCTATAAGGTCTTCAATTTGGATCACCTTCGCAATTACACGATGAAGTTGCTCAAGAACAGCAACGAAGTGGACATCCTGCTTGGTGAATACAACGATATTGGCAGGAATCTACCGACCAACCCTCACATTGCACGTATGATTTGGATGGGACGCTTGGCTCCTCCACTGTTAACCCCCTACATTCTGACTGAATACGTCGAAGGTGAAACCCTTGAGCCATACTGTGATGGGCGAAAGAGTCTCTCATGGAGGGATATTCAGCGAATCGGAATGGAGGTGCTTGAAGCCTTGGAGGCATTTCATCCGCGTATCCGTGAATTTGAAGCCTACCGCGAGGAGGCCCAAAAGCGGAGTCTTAGCGCTCAAGAATTTGAAGAGTATCAGCGGCTTGGGGAGCAAGTGCAAAATGGGATTTTGCATCGAGACATCAAGCCTGCCAACATCCTTCTTGAATTGCCTTCACACTCCGCAAAATTGATTGACTTCAACATCGCAAGCAAGCTGGCAGTGGCGCAGGGCCGAGCTGGAACACCGCAGTACTGGGCTCCAGATCGCGGTCAACCTAATTGGCGTCCAGACATGGATCTCTTCTCCTTTGGGATCGTCCTTTGCGAACTAGTAACTCATCAGCACCCGTTCCCGAACAGTAATCCAGAAGCCGGCCCCCCAGTGGATCCCCGGCTCATTGTGGCCGGTGAGGCCATAAGCGACGAGTTGGCTGAATTTCTCTTAAAGGCTATTCAGCCGAGTGGCTCTGAACGATTCCAGGATGCTAGGTCGATGAGCGAAGCACTTGCGGCTATTCCAAACATGTACGCACCGCCCAAAGCTGTTCTAGCGGAAGTCGGTAGTTTCCATGGCTTAACCTTGGAGCCTTATGAAATCGGATTGGCGAATTACAATCCCTATGTAACGCGGCTTATGACGCTTCATAGCCAGGCGAATAAGAACAACGGAGGTACACGTGGACTCGATGAGATTGCGCGATTTACTTATGTCGAGACCAGACTCGACCTCCATTTAGCTCCAGCGATAGCCGATGGCCGATTCCGTTTAATTGTGGTCACCGGCAACGCGGGTGATGGTAAGACTGCATTTCTTCAGCGTGTAGAGGACTACTTTGAGAACCTCGGAACAGAGGTCGCTCCACTGGCTACAGGTAACGGTGCCGAATGGTCACATGCGAGACTTAGGTTCAGCACGAACTATGACGGTTCGCAGGATGAAGGTGACGTCCAGAACGACGATGTCCTGGCCACTTTTTTTGAACCGTTCTCGGGCTCCGCGCTTTCCGGCTCCAATGTTGACCAGGTCCGACTTATTGCCGTAAACGAAGGTCGACTTCTAGATTTC
>JBPCKD010000091.1:0-9311 GCA_051004635.1 Pyrinomonadaceae bacterium | reverse complement strand
GGAAACAATAGTCGTGAGTTGTAACTGCTCGTTCGTGGAAAAAGAATCAGGATTTATTAGTGGAGCGCAATATGAATAAAAATCACTTAACTCCGGCAATTAGGAGCACTTTCAAGGGCTTCCTGTTATTCGCCGTAATTGCTTTATTTTGTTTCTCTGTTGTTTCAGCTCAAATTAAACCGCCGCCGAGGATCGCCGGCCAGCTTAAGGACGTTATCGTTTCGAGCGAAGGCGTGCGCGAAGGAAAACTCGCAGGATGCGTCGGCAGCGTATGCTCGATGGACAACGTCTCGACATTTGGTATCGTCGGGATCGGGCTAAAGGCCGACGTCCGGTCTCGGCCGGCCCCCACAGATCCCGCGCGCGACGAGGTCCGTTATCACGACGGCTCGGTTCATCCGGGACGGCTGGTCGGGATCAATGCCAACCTGGTCGTGACCGAGCGCGGACGCCATCAGCGGGCAATGGTCGCGTGGGTCTATCTCGCGCCACGGCAGGAACCCGGTCGCCGATCTTCCCCCCAGGCCTTGAGCGAGCGCTTCAGCCCCGGCAGGAACATTTTGCTTCGCCGAGGCCTTCTGTTGTTCCTGTGAACTGAGCGTCGTCACCGCTGGGGCCAAAATCAATAGACCAACGAGGATGCCAGTCAACTTCGAGAAAGCCCTAGGCCCGGATCATCTCGACGTGGCTACGTCGCTCAATAAAGCTTTAATAACTGTTGCTGAATCATACCAGCCGATTCGAGACGTGCGCAGGAATCGCGCCTTGAAACTCCAATAACTGCGAAGCTTGCGTCGTTCTGGTACTCCAAGTCGCGTACCATCTCACGGAAACTCCTACCACTAACGCAATAGAGCACTATCGTGTAATATAATCAAATCTTAGAGCAGACCTAGGGAGCCCAGGGACACTAGGGAAACCAAGGAAAGCTTTTGCGCAGAATTCCTGCTCTCTTTACCTGTAACTTATTGGAAACAAAAAGCTTACACGCCTGCTTAGCTCAGCAATAGAGCAATCACCTTTAGATTGCGTGGATAAAGGACTTACAAAACTGCCCCTTGGCCCGTTGCGGACATTGTGCGGACTTTTTCTAGGGAGTACGCAACCTCACTAACTAAAGATCAGTGTTCCTCAGGCAGCTCCTGCGAAATTCCCCGCTTAGCCTGCGTAGATTCTCGCAAATACCGTCATCGTTCCAACCGGATACAAATCACTATCGGGCATGGGCCTTTGCAATCTGATTCAGGTCCAAGATTGGTTCTCTGCGGCAGAACCGGGCGTCGCCACTTCGCGTCGGCTTGTGCTTCGTGGCGGTCTTTGCAGGCGTCGCTGCCCACATACTCAGAACTTGCGGAGCCGGACTGCTCAGTTTCGGGTTGGTGTCGAGCGAGCCAACGGCCTGAGAGCTTCCAGCCGAGGCAAACCACACAACTACGCGCCCAAAACTGCTCCGCACACGAGGAGCGACTTAATCAGCTTATTCAGTGTCAATTCGAGCCTTCCTTCCATTGGTGAAAGGGTCTACGTCTTTTACAAATAAACCGCTTGTCTGAGATCAAAGAGCCTCGGCGAGTTGATACCAGAGAAAGCGACAGGCGGATTGCTTGCGGCGAGGGTCATGCTGGAGTTCGACGAATCCTTAATCAATTATTGCGCCAACAGAGCGAACTCTTTAGTTCCAGAGAAAGCCGCCCGAACGTTCAGCAACCTTCGTGCCCGCTGAACTGTGCGTTTTCCAATCTGCTTCAAGGAAGCTGTTGCGAAATTCCCCGCTAGCCTGCGTAGATTCCCGCTCGTTGTTGCCGCAACCCTTCATCTTCGTTCCCACTGGGCGAATTCTCCGCCGGGCACGGGGCTTGCGTTTGTGCGCTAGTGCACTTTACGCAAGTTCTATCTTTGTTATCCCTGAAAATGAACCGTACTTACTGAAACGGTAACTTTCGCGTTCTAAAGGCGGAACGCGGCACTCGGCACGAGGAGGAGAGACATGAACCCCCAGCTGAAAAGCGCTTCGGCAACCCCCCTGACTTCGACAATATTCCTTGGGCTGAAGGCGACCTCCAGTCCCCAACCGCGCATTCTTTACGTCGAGGATGATGCGGACTCTGGCGAGATGTTGTGCGCCTTGTTCAAGTTCTCGCGGATTGAAGTCACGACAGCCGCAACTGCGGACCAGGCCTTCCGCCTGATGGGAGAACAACGCTTTGATCTATACCTGCTGGATACATCGTTGCCCGGTCTCGACGGTTTTGAATTGTGCCGCCAAATGCGAGCTTCGGATTCAAGCACGCCGATTCTTTTCTATTCCGGTGCAGGCTATGAAGCTGATAAGGAAAAGGGTATTGACGCCGGAGCGAATGATTACCTGGTTAAGCCGGACGTAGAAGGCTTGCTCGGAAGTGTCACGCGTTTCGTTTTTCCTGGTAGCGCCGCTGCTTAGGCAACCCGTACCGAATGACGAGTCTTTGAGAAAAAGGAGGTGGAGTAAATGTTAGACATGAATATCCAACGGCAAGCTTCAGAAAACAGTAACTTCCGAAAAGTTTTGTTTACTAATAGGCATTGCCAGGGCGTTTTGATGAGCATCGCTCCCGGCGAAGACATTGGCAGGGAAATACACGAAGGTGTTGACCAGGTGCTGTTTTTTGTTAGCGGGTCGGGACGCGCCGATGTGGCAGGAGAATCGCGGGATATTGGCGCCGGCGATCTGGCTGACGTGCCGGCCGGAACAGAACACAATTTTATCAACACCGGTAAGGACGATCTTAAGGTGTTTACGATCTATGCACCGCCTGAACATCCCGATGGTGTGGTGCATGCCACAAAAGCTGATGCGCTGGCGCATCCGGAAGAATGAGTTGAAGGCTGAATGCCGCTCTCCAAACGAAGAGGAAAGAAGAAAAATATGAAAATGAACACACGAGCATTACTGTCAGCTTTAGCCATCATGCTGGTCCTATCAATTCCGTCCGTGGCCTGGGCGCAACACAAGCACGGCGGGCATAAAAAGGTCGCCCCAGCTGGCATGAAGCCAGGCATGAAGATGGACAAGGCCATGATGACGATGATGACGAAATCACCACATCACAAGTTGATGATGGCCTATATGAAAAGCATGTCCGCCTTCGCCACGTCGCTTCGTGATCAGGCAATGAAGCCAAATGCCATCGACGCTGAAGTTGCGCGCGGAACTGCCGCCGAGCTGCGACATAATTTCGATGCGATGGAAGCTCTCCACCAGAAACACATGCAGTCTATGAGCGCAGAAATGCAATCGAAGATGAAAATGATGATGGGGAAGATGGGTCAACACGGCGCAGAGATGAAAAACCTGGTCAGCGCGCTTGAGACCGACGTGCAGGCTGATCAGCCAGACGCCGCGCAAGTGACGGCACATGCAAACGCGCTACTGAAGCACCTGGGCATGATGTCGAAGATGCATGCTGGCAGCAAAGCCGGAAAGAAGAGAATGGGAATGAAGATGGATATGAAGATGGATCCCAAGATGGACATGAAGAAACCGATGTAATGGTTCCCGATTCAGTTCTTCGAAAATATGTCTGATCGGGCACAGACTGGATCGCGTTGCCGGCGACCCAGAGACACTATGCACGCCAATCCAAGAGGAGGTAAGAATTCATGGCAACAAATCGAACAGGGGTTGCAGTGGGTGCGATCATCGCGTTGGTGCTCATAGTTTCGTTGTTCTCGTGGAGCGGAATGATGGGTAGTTGGGGTTGGACGAATACGGGCAGCGGGATGATGGGCGGTTGGGGATCGAATGCGAACCACGGGAGGTCTGGGCTGACGATCGGCGTTTTGGTGCTTGTTGCAGTCGGCATCGGAGGGATCATTATTTGGGCCATCCGTAAGCCCCGCCTGCACTGATGAAAGCAGTTGCGCCATCAGCTTCATGGCGCCTGGCTTCGCAGAGGTGTCAACGATCAGGAGTCATAAAACATGGCTGAATGGTTATGGCCGGTCTTACTTCTTGCGGCTTACTTCGTGCTGATGCGCTGGGTGTTACCACGTTTCGGTGTGCAGACTTGAATGGCTAACCTCAGCCGTGTCGAGTCTCGACCGGACGCAGTAAAGGACGATAGGCGCACAGCAGCACTTGAAGAAGCAACAGGTTCGCGCGACTTAAAACGCGAGCAATAGCGAAGCTAACGAGCGGGCATGGCTGCCACAGCCGTGTCCTTTCGCAATTTGGTTACAGTGAAAAAGGACAACTAAGATGAGTGCACAGCAACCACAACATGCAAAATACGGCTTCAGCAAGACAGTTGCTCTTCCTTACGAAGAGGCCATCGAAAAGGTGCGCGCCGCGCTCAAGGAAGAAGGCTTCGGCGTGCTCTCCGAGATCGACATTCAGGAGAAACTTAAAGAGAAACTCGGCGTGGACTTCCGCCGCTATGTGATCCTAGGCGCGTGCAATCCGGCGCTTGCCTACAAGACACTACAGGAGGAGTTGGAGATCGGCTTGCTTTTGCCGTGCAACGTGATCGTTTACGAAGCCGACGATACAACTAAATCTGTGATCTCAGCCGTCGATGCGAAAGCGATGCTCTCTGTCGTCGGAAGCAACTCGACCCTTGATCAGGTCGCCATTGAAGTCAACGAGCGCCTTCAGCGTGTGATCAAAAGTCTTTGAGCTGCAATGAGGGTTTAGCCATGGCCGGGCAGAGCCAGGAGATACAAGCTGGTTCGCATTAATCATGCAGATGCTTATTGTTCGCCTGCGGCGACAGATGTTCCCAAGGAGAAGTCAACAAAGTTTCTATGGAACGAAGAAAATTTCTTGAATATGCCGCAGCATCCGGACTGGGTCTATTGGCTAGCGGTTGTCTGTCCAAATCGGCGAACAGCAGTTTAGTTCGCGGTACAGCAGGCACCACGCCATTATTAATTCCCGGCGATAGCGGCAAGCTCGGCGTGCTCGACATGTCCGACGCGCCGATCACGCTCAACACGCGCGCCGTTACGCTGCCGTTGATTCAGGGCAAGCCTTCGCCGTTTCTGATCTATGAAACGCAGTACGGCGGAAAGAGTTTTCAAAATCCAATTATTCGCGTTAAGCGCGGCAGCCAGTTTAGAGCCAATCTGCAAAACGGCTTGAAAGAGCCGACCATTATTCATTGGCATGGCTTGCACGTCCCAGGCGTAATGGACGGCCATCCGCGCCTAACTATTGCGCCGGGTACGTACTATGACTACGGGTTTACCGTGGCCAATCGCGGCGGTACCTATTGGTATCACACCCACGCGCACAATCTTACCGCCGAGCAAGCCTATTTCGGCCTGGCAAGCTTCTTCATCGTCGAAGACGAGGATGAACTCGCGCTCCGCGCCGCCATGCAGCTTGAATTCGGGGTCACGGATTTGCCATTGGTGATTCAGGATAAACAGTTCGACGCCGCGGGCGCGCTGGTTTATGGCAGCAATCCAATGCAGCAAATGATGGGTCAACTTGGCGATACTATTCTGGTCAACCTTACGCCGCAACCGCAGTTGAACGTTGCGCCTCGCCTTTATCGCTTTCGGATCTTGAACGGCTCCAATTCACGTATTTACAAGCTTGCCTTTCTTCACCAAAACAAAACGCTCCCCTACGCTATCATCGGCACTGACGCGGGATTGCTAGACCGGCCTTATAGCGCGCAGGAAGTGTTTTTGGCGCCCGCCGAGCGGGTAGACATCTTGTTCGACGCAAGCCAGCTGGCCGCCGGTGATGAAGTTTTTCTCAAGAGCCTCACATTCGATGCAATGAACAACGAAATGATGGGTGGCATGGGTGGCATGGGCCGCGGCGGAATGATGAATGGAATGGGTGGCTCCAGCCTCGCATTGGGAGCCGAGTTCGAGATCATGAAGCTGGTGGTCGCCGGTAAAGGTGCGACAGCACTAACGCTGCCGAGTCGGCTTTCCACCATCGCCCGCATCGATACACGCGGGGCAGTTGTGCGCCAAATTGATCTTTCAATGGCAGGCATGCGCTGGCTGATTAACGGCAGCAGTTTCAATATGGACGAATATCCGATAGAGAGCCGCGGCAACACGATAGAGCTATGGGATATTCAGAACGCGCAAAGGAGCATGCCGCATCCCATGCATATGCACGGCTTTTCGTTTCAGGTCGTGAGTCGTCGGAACAGCCCCGAGCAGATTCGCAGCCTCGCGCAGGATACCGACGGACGAACGATTACCGATCTCGGTTGGAAAGACACGATTCTGGTATGGCCGGGCGAGACGGTGCGCATCGCGATTGACTTCACCCATCCGTATAAAGACGATCAGACCTATCTGTTCCATTGCCATAACCTCGAACATGAAGATCAAGGCATGATGGTTAACCATCGCGTCACCGCAAGATAATGCGGCCCTATCGGCCACATGGATTTCTGCAATCCTTAAGATGGACTGCGTGAGTCTCGAGTAATGTTGAACGGATTCTTAGAGCGCAGGCGGTCGCCAACCACCCAGCTCAGTTTCCAGACGATGCGCCAAGGCTAACGCGACATCCTCACGCCAGGGACGAGCTACGATTTCAACTCCGATGGGGAGACCTTCGCCTGACATGCCGCCGCGTACGACGGCTGCAGGCCACCCCACATAGTTATAAACTTCGCTGTAACTGAAAGCAGCATCGAGATCCTCTTTTAACGTCGCTCCATGTTGCGGTGCAGGAAAAGCGCAAGCTGGACAGATGATCGCATCATAATTCTCGAAGAACGCGAGCATCTTCCCACGGCTGCGATCCAGTTGCTCCAGGAGATCGGTCCATTCGTCTTTCGGCGGGGACGTTGGCGGCTTGAGCCACGGTTGCAGCGGCTCGGATACAGTTTTGGTGCCTGCTGTCGCAAGCAGCCGTTGCACCATAGGACCGCCTCCCAACCTCCAGAGCCGGTTCCCAAGTGCGTAGACTTTTGAAAGCTCTTCAGGTCGTGACTCCACAACGGAGCAGCCTGCCTTTCTCAGCGCCTTGGCGGCATCGGTTATGACTCGCACTGTGTCTTTAGTTGGCGCATAGATGCCATTGTCCGTGTGAACCGCGATTCTAAGACTGCCAACATCGACGGCGGCGCTTCTTCCGATTGGAGCCGACACAATGAAGGGATCGTTCCAGTCGGGACCTGCAACGATCGGCAGCACGAGGGCCAAATCCTCGACATAGCGCACCATCGGCCCGACTTGAGTGAAGAACTGAAACACGCCTTCCGCAGAAATGATGTGTCCCGTTCGCGGTACCCGGCCCGAAGTTGGCTTGAGGCCGGCGGTACCACAGAAATGACTAGGTATCCGAATGCTTCCACCGGTATCGCTCCCGAGATCAAGTGGACTACCACTCGCTGCGAGTATTGCGGCTGCGCCTCCAGAACTCCCACCCGATGTGCGACTGGGGTCGTACGGATTGTTGGTGCGACCATAAACCAAATTATCCGTCTCGTATGCTAGCGTTATCTCCGCGCAATTGGTCTTGCCTAACAGGATTGCGCCAGCATTCCGGAGTCGCGCAACCGCCGTCGCGTCGCGCGCTGGAACGAATCCTTTGCGACCAAGTGTGCCTGCGGTGGAAATCATTCCGGCAGTATCGAATGAATCTTTGATAGTCATTGGCACGCCATGCAGTGGCCCGAGTCGCTCGCGACGCCGAACGCGAACATCAGCAGCGCGCGCCGCAGTCAGCGCACCATCGCGGTCAAGCTGGACTACTGCGTTAAGCTTTGGGTTGATTTCTGCAATGCGGCGGAGAAAGCTTTCGACAACCTCGACACATGACACTTCCCTCCGGCGGATCGCAGCAGCTAGTCGTGTCACGGAAGAAGTCGTTATATCGGTTAACGGTCGGCGCTCAGGCGGAGGAACGCTAGGGTGTGACCTGAGGGCAGCCATTGAACCCAGGCAGGTTAGTGAAGCGACGAATGATCGACGAGATGTCATAGAAGGCCTCGGGCCGAGGGATTCCTCTTCATCTACTTCCGAAGTAAAGGCACGGGCATCTTGAAAGCTGAGCCCGCATGCCATGGGTACGACAAATACCTGACTAACAGAGAAACTAAAACAGCCCGTCCACAAGTGACGTCCTTGCTATCTATCCACCGGCAAACTGACCACCTAAAGCTGTCCGAAGAAGCTCAAGAATAGTCTGATTCCCGCCAACATAAAGCACGATCAACTTTCCGGTCTTGAAGAAATGAGGAGTCGCCATCCAGGTCGGCTTGCTGGTGCCGATGGTAGTTCCGTCCGAACTCACTTGGCTTGCGTCAGCATTTGCTGCAGAAGGCGTCGCGTATTCAAACACCTGCAAAGATTCCCCATTGATTTTGATGATTCGCCCTGCCACCCGAAAAAAGGGCTGAGATACTCTCTCCTTAGTAAGTGCGACAACACCGCCGCGAGCGCGAAGCTTTTCAGTGAGCAGAACCAGTTTGGAGGATCTTTCATCAAGCAGGTTGTAGGCAAAACCCTGAACGAAACAACTTCAACAGGACGCGCGAGTCAGCAAAAGGAAATCGAGCCAGCAGAACATCCCGGGTGCTGGAATGAACGTTCTTATGGGCAGGGCCCTCGTGGTCCGAAGACCGCTTAGGTTTCCTATTCCAGCCGCAGATGCATTTTCTCTGCTGGTCTCATGGCCTTTTACTACTCCCGTCCTCAATGGCTCGTCTCGGCGAAGCAGGCCACCCGGATCACAAATCATCCGATTGACCCCGGCCCGCTAATGGGGCGGCAAAGCGCACGTTGGGTGCGAGGTTCGAATGGTGGCAGTAATTCCGGCGACCGCCAGACTAACCTGCGCGAATTCGTCCTGCGCAAGGCGCCGCCTTGTTTACTTACGCTCCAGGTCTTCGATCAGCGCCTTCATCTCGGCAATTTCTCTACGCTGGGCCTCGATAATGCCATCTGCCAGCTTGCGCACGCGCGGATCTGAGATGTGTGCTCGCTCGCTAGTCAGGATCGCGATCGAGTGGTGCGGGATCATTGCCCTCATCCAGGAAACATCCTTGACCGTCGCCTGGCTGCGGACCAGCCACAGGGAAAGGGAAAACACAATCAGACTGCCGGCCAAAATGGCGATATTCACTCGCCGGTTCGTGTACATTTTCCGCATGAACCCCAGCATAATGACGGCCATGGTCGCCCCCATCACCAGCGCCATGTAGGCCCGCGTTTCACTGAAGAGCACATGGCTTAACTCATAGGTGTTCAAATACATCAGACCAAACATAACGATAGTCGAGGTCACGATCATCGCGCCAAACTTTGCGTAGTTGTTCATAGCTGAGTCTCCCTTGTTCGTAAATTAGATT
>JBPCKD010000090.1:0-6496 GCA_051004635.1 Pyrinomonadaceae bacterium | reverse complement strand
GCAGTCTGGGCCGCAACGATAAAGCGATTGAGTATTTCGAGCAGGCGCTCGCGATTTATCGTGAGTTGAAAAACCGTGACGGTGAAGGACATGCTCTCTACAGTCTGGGTTGGGCCTACGGCAGATTGAACCGCCCGGATAAAGCGATCGAATACTACGAGCAGGCGCTGGCGATCAATCGTGAGGTGAAAAGCCGATTCAATGAAGGAAACGCGCTCTCCAGTCTGGGCAACGCCTATCGCAATCTGGGCCGTTACGAGAAAGCGATTGAGTATTCCGAGCAGGCGTTGGCAATTGCCCGTGAGATCAAAGCAAGAGGGCGAGAAATCGATCCGCTGGTCAATCTGGGCTCGGTCTATCGCTCGCAGACGCAGTACGAGAAGGCTACTAAATTCCACGAGCAAGCCCTCGCCATTGCCCGCGAGGTGAAACAAAAGAACAGCGAGGCCTGGGTGCTTAGTCAGATGATGCTCGACTGGAAGGCCCGCAACCAGCCGCCACTCGCTGTCTTCTTCGGCAAACAGTCGGTTAATGCCTACCAGGAAATCCGCGGCAACCTCAGCTCCCTCGACCGCGAGTCGCAGCAGAGCTATCTTAAATCCAAAGAAACGACCTACCGTCAACTCGCCGACCTGCTGATCGGACAAGGCCGGCTGCCCGAAGCCGAACAGGTGATCCGGATACTCAAAGAGGAAGAGTATTTCGACTTCGTCCGCCGCGACTCGGACGATCTGTCGAAAGGCGGCAAGACCCAATTGACACCGGAAGAAATCACGCTCGACAAACGCTACCGCGAGATTTTGGATACGCTGGCCGAGCTCGGCACCGAGCGTGGCACTTTGATTGACAAAAAGTCGCGAACTCCAGAAGAAGATCTGCGGCTGGCAAAATTGGACACCGACCTTGTCGTAGCCGGAAACGAATTTCAAAAGTTTCTAGACGGGCTCGCCGTCGCGTTGGGCACGTCCGGCGACGCAAGCGTGAAAGTTTTTCAACTGCGCGAATCACAAGGATTGATGGAAGACCTGCGCGAACTGGGCCAAGGCGTCGTCGCTCTTTACACGCTGATCGGCGAAGACAAGTACCGCGTCATCTTGACGACGGCTGATTTTCAGAAAGGCTACGAATATCCAATCAAAGCCGCAGATCTTAACCGCAAGGTGCTGGAGTTTCGCGAAGCGCTGCAAAACCCAAAGCTCGATCCGCTGCCACTCGCGCAGGAACTCTACAAAATCCTGTTGGGTCCCGTCGCAAAAGATTTGGCGAAGGCCAGGACTCAGACCGTAATGTGGTCGCTGGACGGCGTGCTGCGCTATCTTCCGGTGTCGGCGCTTAATGATGGCAAGCACTATCTGGTCGAACAGTACCAGAACGTTGTCTTCACTCCGGCCAGCCAGGCGCGCTTGAAGGATGTGCCGAGTAGAAACTGGAACGCGCTCGGACTGGGCGTGACCAAAGCTCACGGTGACGGGATTCCGGCGCTGCCCGGAGTGGTGGAAGAGATGCGCGGCATCATTCGCGAAACAGGAGCGGCTGCGCAAGGTGGCGTCTTGCCTGGGACGATCAAGTTGGACGAGGCCTTCACCCAGGAAGCGATGCTTTCCGGTCTAAGGCAGCGGCCGCCCGTCGTTCACGTCGCCAGCCACTTTCAATTCTCTCCGGGCAATGAGACAAACTCGGCGTTGCTGCTCGGCGACGGCACCTTCCTGAGTTTGGCGCAGATTAAGAGTCTGCCGAACGTTTTTGGCGGAGTCGAACTGCTTACGCTTTCAGCCTGTAACACGGCGACAGGCGGCACTGGAGCCAACGGCAAGGAGGTCGAGGGCTTCGGCGTGTTGGCACAGCGGCAGGGAGCGAAAGCGGTGGTGGCCAGTTTGTGGCCCGTCGCCGATCGCAGCACGAAGAGTCTGATGCAGGAGTTTTACCGGTTGCGCGAAGCGAGGGGCGGTCAGACCAAGGCGGCAGCACTTCGCGAGGCGCAACTGAAACTTCTGCGCGGCGAAATTACGATTGATACTACTATCCTGGTCTTGAATCGGCAGATCGTGCACGACGAAGAAAAGCCGGGCGCGTCGAAACAGCCGCGGTTCAATCCCGATCCGAAAAGGCCGTACGCTCATCCATACTACTGGGCGCCGTTCATTCTGATTGGCAACTGGAGATGATATGAGTAGATCTATTCCCGTTGTGCTCGCAATTTGCAGTCTCTGGCTCGGCGTCAACGCGCAGGCGCAGGACGGCTTTCTGCGCGCCAACGACATCTACAACCTGAAACTGCCGGCCGAACTCGTCGTGCTCTCGGCCTGTCAGACGGGGCTTGGCAAAGAGATCACAGGTGAATGACTCGTCGGGCTGACGCGCGGCTTTATGTATGCGGGAGCAGCCCGCGTGGTCGTCAGTCTGTGGAGCGTCAACGACAAGGCTACTGCCGACCTGATGACGAAGTTCTACGAGAAGATATTGAAGCAGGGCGCTCGCCCGGCAGCAGCCTTGCGCGCCGCGCAGGTCGAGATGTGGAAACAGAAGCAATGGCAGTCGCCCTATTACTGGGCTTTGCAGGGCGAATGGCGGTAAGCGTGGATCTGTCAGAGTCCCGTCATCACTGGGAAAAGGATACGGGATGCAGTATGAAAGACACGCTCTGCACGTGATTGAGCCAACCATCTTTCATTCACACCGCGGCTTTAGCCCGGTGGTTCAAGGTTGTGACCGTGTTCGCAACCGTTTCAACGGTAATTATATACTTGACTCACCTGCTCTAAACTGCTAAGATGCCTTCATTATGGCGAAGGCAAACAAAACCGAATTCCCCAAGACCCTTCAGCAAGCGATCATTTACTTTGCTGACCCTGAAAACGCTTCTAATTTCCTGATGCAAAGGCGTTGGCCGAATGGCGTTGAATGCCCGAACTGCGAAGGCCGCGAGGTCTCTTATCTGTCTACCCGCAGACTGTGGAAGTGCAAGGCTTGCAAAAAGCAGTTCAGCGTCAAGGTTGGCAGCATTATGGAAGATTCGCCTATCGGCCTCGACAAGTGGCTGGCGGCGATCTGGTTGATTGCCAACGCCAAGAACGGCATTAGTTCGCTGGAACTTCACCGCTCGCTGGGCGTCACTCAGAAGTCCGCATGGTTTCTGCTTCACCGTATCCGCAAAGCGATGCAAAACGGATCGCTTAACAAACTCTGCGGCCAAGTGGAAGTAGACGAAACCTACATCGGTGGCAAGGCTCGCAACATGCACTTCAGCAAGCGCAGACATCTTGGCTCGCGTGACACTGGCAAAATTGCGGTGATGGGCTTGCTTGAGCGTCACGGCGGCGAAGTCAGGACTATGGTTGTCGAAGGAACCAAACGTCGTATGCTCCACGGCCAAGTCTCGAACCATGTCGAAGCGGGTTCGACTGTCTATACCGATGCCCTTCGTTCCTACAACCAGCTTGACGAACAATATATTCACCACGTGATCAACCACGCGGAAACCTACGTTAACGGCCACATTCACACTAACGGCATTGAGAACTTTTGGTCTCTGCTCAAGCGGTCGATCAAGGGTACTTATGTTTCGGTAGAACCTTTTCACTTGTTCCGCTATCTTGATGAACAGGCTTTTAGATTTAACACTCGCAAAGGAACTGACGCTGATCGGTTTGTGAAAGCGGCGGCTGCGCTCACTGGCAAACGCCTCACTTATGAAGAACTGATCGGCAAGAAAACGGAAACTCAAACGAGTCATTAAAGATAGGCGCGGCCGGATACAGCCACGCCAGAAACGAGGTAAACGAAAGAAGGGGTAAATGAAGAAAACCAAAATTAAACCGCCTTCAAACTGGGAGGATACGCCCCAGTCTTTCGAGAGATTCGAGAGACTAGCAAAAGGGCTGATGTCTGTACCAAAAACGGCATTAGACAAAGAGCTAAGCGAACATGCCCGCAAGAAAGCCCCGCAGACCAGTCGCACCAAGAAGCCTAAAAGAAGCTAAATTTTAGGCTTCCAATCCGCGTGGGCGGCTATAGACGTTTTGAATGCTTCTGACTCCATTGTTTCTTGCATTTTTGTGTGGTCGAAAATTTTTCTCAACTCGACCTCGTTCACGTAAAACCACTCGTCTAGGTCTGGTATGGTTAGGTTCTTAATGGACTCTCGCGCTTTCCGCTGATTCGGATTGTCCAGCTCTCGTTCAACCTCTTTCCTGGTTTCGAACGCTAAAATATCTGCGGCTTGTAATTGAGGCATATCTCTCTTGTCTCCCAAGGCCGCTTTTTCCATCCTGTAATACTCTTTTGCGCTCTGACTCATGGTGTTATCGAATACTGACATAAGTACGTTGTCGTTTACAGTCCCTCTTTCAAATACATAAAGAATCGGCTGCTCTCGGTTCTCTTTATCTGCCCATATGCCAACCTGCTTAACACAGTTGATAGCAGCGCACACGTGGGGACTGCCGATGGCAAATTTCTCGGCATCGGATAGATTGTTGTAGTCCGCAACGACGACTCCAGACGAGAAACTTCTCAAATAGGCCTTCTTGATAACCTTGTGCAGTTCTTTCAGAAACCAGATTTTTTTCTTAACAGGCCAATCTCCATAAATTTTGCTGTGGGGATTGTCGAACTCCTTCATGTGGAAAAAGATTCTTTTCTCAGGGCCATAAACCTCACACCAGCGAGTCAGCACGTGTTTGTTTAGTAAACCCATCCACGCCTTCTGAAACTTTACCCAACGCCGATCGGTTGAAATGTACCCCGCTACCGTGTACACAGTCGGGTTCGGATTCGCATAGCTTTCATCGAAGTACGCGGTTACAAACGCCATTAACCGCTCCTTTGCGTCAAACGGAAATAATGCGATTGATAAATGCTTAATCGGATCATACGACCCACCCCTCGGCTCTGGTATCATTGACCCTTCCTAACTTTGGTATAGGAAAGGGGTAATAGTAGCCGCTACCAATTACGGCATAATACTCGACGGTGAGTCAAGTATATAATTACCGTTTCAACGGTTTCTCCGGTTATGGTCTTTCGCCAAAGTAAACCGTTAAAAGGTTCCGCCTCCAGCGAGGCGCTCAGATCACCGGGCTGAAGCCACGGTGTGAATGAGACGTCAGTTTTTCCAATTGCATTCAATACCAGAGAACCTGCGTGGTTTGGAACCCGAAGATCTTTTTGAAATCGCGTGAGGGGATTCAACCGGAAATTTCGGTCTAATAGATGACAGGGCGACTGTCGCCGGAAACGAGTGCGGGGGACAGTTCAAGAAAAACCCATTTGCTTTGGCGCTCATTTGGAGAAAACAGGAGACAATGTATGAGACACAATCGCATATTGATTGGTTTGATCGTCACCGTCGTGCTGGCTTTCAGCGCCGCCGTTCTGGCACAGGTCAATCGTCCATATCGCAACGGCTCGGTTTGGGAGGTTAGCTTTATCCGAATGAAACCGGGAATGGACGCCGCTTATCTGAATTACATTGCCACTGATTGGAAGCGCAATCAGGAAGCGTTGAAAAAAGATAGGCTGATTCTCTCTTATAAAGTTTTGACCACCGAAGCCCACGGCTCGACCGATTGGAACGTCATGCTGATGACCGAGTACAAAGACATGGCGACGATGGAAGCCAATGAACCCAAAGCTGACGCCGTCGCTCAACAGGTAGTCGGCAATGACGAAAAACAGCGGCAAGGCTACCGCGACCGGCTCGAAATCCGGGAAGTGATGGCTACTCGCCTGTCGCGGGAAATCGTTTTAGAACCGAGGCGTTAGCCTGGCACGCGGCGCCCAGTCGTTAGACGTGTGGGCGAAACAGCGACTCTTTATCGCGCCGTCTTTTGAACTCGGAGTCGCGTGTCTTCTGTTTCGCCCACGTCAACTCCGGCGGAGGGATCAAACTTTTTGGACCGCGCGGTGAAGTTGGCAAGATAGCGTTCCCGCTCCGGTGCAAGCTTTACAGAGTAGACGCCGGCCCGTACGGGCTGAACGCTGAACGCTGCCCGCATCCGTGCGAGAACGGGAGGAAAGAGACGATGATGACACCCGGTAGAAAGACAGTTCCATCGCGGCGCATACTTATGGCCTGGGTGATGACTCTTTGTGTTGCCGGTTTGCTGGTGGCTATGGCCCAGCAGCCACAAGACGAGGAAACGACACGAAGCCTGTGGGACACGGCGTTTATTAACCAAGGGAACAAGCGAGCAACAGCCAGGAGATCGCCCAAAAGGAACTATCGAATTGTGACTCCTCATGTGCCCGTAGTGGGTGTCTCGGCGGATACCGTCATTGGCATTACCCTTTGGCGATTGCGTCCATCCCGAAAAGCGGATGCGGGCGAAAGGATCATCGACCACGACAGTCCGGAATCCGTTGCGTGGCTGCCCGAACGGGTATCATCCGGCGGAAAATTGTCCGAAGGGGACCGAATTCGCATGAGTATAGAGGCGGCCCGCACTGGCTACCTTTACGTTGTGGACCAGGAGCAGTACGCGGATGGCTCGAAAGG
>JBPCKD010000089.1:0-5637 GCA_051004635.1 Pyrinomonadaceae bacterium | reverse complement strand
AACAAATGAGGGTGAAGAGAAAGCCTCCAACGAGCACCCGCGGCATCAACCCCAACCCCCTTCCCCACCGCGCTCGGTTCTCTATTCAGTGTTTGCCAATAGCACTCATCTTCGACGGTTCATTGGGTGCTCTTGTTTACTAAATTGACCCGTACCTTGTTATCCCCCCTACCTTGACAATCCGCAATCGCAGATTAGAATGTTTTCTCGCTCGTGTGGGCACACGGAGATGTGGCCGAGTGGCTGAAGGCGGCGGTTTGCTAAACCGTTAAGGGTCAAAAGCCCTTCACAGGTTCGAATCCTGTCATCTCCGCCAGAATTCAAGGTAGAACTAAAAAGGTAAAAGGCAAAGAAATGGCTGCGGCCTCAATACTTACCTTTTGCCTTTTTAATTATGAGTGTTCGCGTACGTTTTGCCCCGTCACCAACCGGCTATTTACACATAGGCGCCGCACGCTCTGCGCTCTTCAACTGGCTCTTTGCTCAGAAGACCGGTGGAAAGTTTCTGCTTCGGATTGAAGACACGGATTTGCAGCGCTCGACAGAAGAATCGACACGCTCGATTATCGAAGGCCTCGAGTGGCTCGGATTAACATATGACGAAGAGATTGTTTTTCAGTCGGCCAACGCGGACAAACATCGAGCTACTGCATACAAACTAGTCGAAGAAGGCAAGGCCTATCGTGATTTCACACCCAAGGCGGAGCGCGACGACGCGACTGTAAAGCAGGGTGTCGCCGACCGCGCCCGCGCACACTCGGCCGAAGGCGTCGATCCTCGCGGCAATCCTTACCGGGATGTATCAAAAGAGGAGTCTGACCATCGGGCCGCAGCAGGCGAGCCCTTTGCGGTGCGATTAAAGATTCCGCGCGAGGGCAAAACCCATTTCGAAGATATGGTCTATGGACCTCAGGAGCGGGATTACTCCGAGATTGAGGATCTCGTGCTGCTACGATCTGACAGCCATCCACTTTACAATCTCTCGGTCGTAATCGATGACCTTGAGATGGGCATCACACACGTGATTCGCGGCCAGGACCATCTGACCAATACCCACAAACAAATTCTGCTTTATCAAGCGCTCGCGGCAAGTGTCCCTCATTTTGCACACCTGCCTTTAATTTTGGCGCCAAACAAGGGAAAACTTTCCAAGCGCAAACACGGTGAAGTGGTTTCATTGACTACTTATCGTGATCGTGGGTTCGTGCCGGCGGCTTTTCGTAATTTTCTGGCGCTCCTGGGCTGGGCGCCAGCCGCAGGTAAAGAGATTTTGTCAGTAGATGAGCTGGTGCAGGAGTTTTCTTTAGAGCATATTCATCGCTCGCCCGCTGTTTTCAACTTTCAGGAGAACGATCCGCGGCATTGGACGGATGAAAAAGCGCTTTGGGTAAACGCTGAGTACATTCGCACCATGCCGATTGAAGAGTTGTTTCCACTGGTGAAGGCCGAGCTGCGAGCCAATAAACTCTGGCGCGAGGAATATGACGATGACGACCGTGATTGGTTTGTAAATATTCTGGATCTAATTCGCCAGCGTTACCACACCCTCAAAGATTTCTCTGCGCAGGGGCGCGCTTATTTCTCCGATGACTTCGATTTTGACGAAGGTGCCCTCAACAAAAATCTGAGAAAAGAGCCTAGTCTAAGAGAACTTCTGCCCGCTCTGGCGAATCATCTCGAAGAGACGGATCCGTTCACGGCTGTGGGCGCCGAAGCCACTCTGCGTAAATTTGCCGAGGAAAAAGGGATCAAAGCCGGCCTGCTTATTAATGGATCACGAACTATGCTTACGGGCCAGGCCGTAGGCCCCTCGATGTTTGACGTATTTGAAATACTCGGGCAGAAGCGTTCTGTTGAACGGCTGCGCAGTGGCGTACCATGGTTCGACGCTATGAATGCGCTGGGAGACGTGTGACGTCTGAATTGAGAGTTCAAGCTTTTTTAGCTTGCTGTCGCAAATCGGGAATTAAACCTTCAAGTTAACTCTAACAGGAGTGGCTCAATGCTAAAAAGAATGCTGATCGGAATCGCCCTGATTTTCGCTCTGTCAACCGCGAATGCTTTGGCGCAGAAAACCACCACCTCTCCGACCGTACGGCCCCGCACAACTACGACTACAACTAAATCGCCCACCGAGTCGCAAAAGAATACTGATGTGCAGCAGCCATCAACGACGCAGCCGGCAGCACGCCGCGCCACACCCAAGCCCAAAGTCGCTGCGACCGAAACCTCCAGTTCTCAAAGCGTAGCTGAAGCCTTCAACGCCTTGCTCAACGGAATTCGCCATGCCGACGTCAAAGCTGTATCGGGTGTCTATTGGAATTCCACTCGCCTGACACTTTTCAATAACAATGGCACGGTCACCAAAGGTTGGGAACAGATGCGAAGGAACCGCGAGAGTTCTTACAAGGAGCTGAAGGACATCAAGCTCGACGTTCGCGACGTCTCCATCAGCATGCTCGGGCGCGATGGCGCGGTTGTGACGTGTCTTTGGACTCAATCGCAAACCTACAGTGGCACGCCTGAGACTGCGACCGGCCGAATGACTCTGGTGTTCAAGCGTGTGGGTAAGGATTGGAAAGCAATTCATTTACACACCTCGCCCGATAGGCCCGATCCATCCCGAGTGCTTCCGTCGGAGCAAGATATGCCGGAGGCGACTTCCCCACCGGGCGGATAAATCAAGCCGCAATTGAAAGTACTCGCAGAGCCAGTTTGATTTGCCCCAACGGGGCTGCGAATTACAGCCCAGGGTTGCCGACTCGGGCGGCTACCCTGGGAAAAGGGACGATTGAATGTTCATCGCAACGCGGTTGCGCCTGCTTTCTGTATTTCTCCGATGTAATGACACAACCGCTTTGCGTTGGGAATTATTCTGTTCCCCGGATCCCAACCGTAGCCGAAGCGGCAACGTTGGGCTGGAGGTTGTAGCCCCGTTGGGGCATCCGCGAAAGCCCGTTACACGTCAGCCAACTTTTTGCGACAACCTCTAACGCTCCCGGTTCTGTAAGTAAATTTGGCCCCCGCGAATTTGAACCGGGAAACGCGTCAGCGCGATTCCTCCCAGGATCGACAAAAACGGAAACACTTCCACAACGTAGCGCGGTTCCGGGTTCTCCAGCGTTGCAAAGAAACCAATCCTCAGAAAGATCATCAGTGCAGCCAAAAGCACCCACTGCCGCGCCTCAAGCCCGCGGCGCTCCCATAAGAACCACCCGCCTGCAACTCCCAGTAATGTGTAAACAAGCGTCAGGACTGCAAAAAGCGGCAGCCAGAATTGTTGATGCCTTTGGTCATCAAGATTCGCGAAAGGAAGAAGCTCTCCTTCGAAGGGATAGTATTGGGAGTGAGTATTAAACCAGATGGAAACAGCACGCTTGGCTGGCAGTAAGAAGTAGTAACGAAGCGGATGCCGCGCAACTCGCTGCTTTGCTATCTCAGCGAAACCAGCATCGATTTCCGGCGTTATCTCGACAGGTTGGTCGACCGCTTGGTCGGCAGACGCATCATCGCTCGAAGCTGCTTCGTCGCCCTTTTCAACTTCGCCAGCCTCGTCAGAATCGTGAGCTTCGTCGCCTTGATCGCTTTCGGCCGGCTCCTCTTCGTCCGACTTAGCGGATGAATCGGGATTTGGATTTAGTAGATCGTCCGAGGGAGTGGGAGTTTCCTGGGGCTCGGGCTCACCCGAAATAAGCTCTGGCACTTCAGGAGGATGGTTATATTTTTCAAACAAAGCCGCCACTCTTTGCTTTTCTTCGGCAGAGTCAAAGGCACGATCGGGAATATCGTCGAGCTTGATAGGCGACTCGTCCAACGACCACAGCACCGGCCCAATATACCGTCCATCATCGATCCACGTCCGCAACCAGGAGAGATAACCACGAGGCACAAACTCTCCGGGCATCTCCGCGTGAACCGGGGCCAAAGGTTGAAAGATATGAAACACACGGAAGTTGCGAACGGTCCAGGGAACCAACACCAGGCAGAACGCCAACGAAAACACCGCGCCAAGGTATGACGCGCGAGAAAATCTGTAGAGGACCTCTTCTCTTTTCCTGCTCAATTTCACATCGCTTGAACGCAATAGAGTAGTAACAACGAGAGTGATGCCTACAGCCAAAGCGAAGAGCCCGCTATCGGGTCGGAATAAAACTGCTACGCCGGCCAGCACTCCGGTGGCTCCCCACAGCAGCAAAGCATTTCCCTGCCTGGTTGCCTTAAACGCCAGCGTAGCCGTGAAACACATCGCTAGTGCCAGAAACGTCGTTCCTGTTTCCGTCAGAATTGTCGCCACGTAAATCGTGGTAAAAGGGCAAAGAGCGGCCAGCGCCAGCGCGGCGATGGAGCTGCGCCGTTTCAGCTTCTCAACCGGCTCCCAAAGGAAAGCGATAAGCGCAATCAGCGCGCACGTGGCAGTGTCGAGGAGTGCCTGGACGATGCGCACGGACGTGTCGTCACCGTGGCCAAAGACGGAATAAACTCCGGCAATGAAGAGTGGGTAGCCAGGAAGGCGTATCAGCGATGGATCGTATGGAGGCTCAGTAGCATGCGAATAGGAGTGCTGTTCCAGCACGTTTCTAGCGAGCTGAGTATAAACCTTGCCGTCAAACGGGTCGTCGTTTGGCAGCAAACGTGCAACCGCCACGCGAAAAGAAAACGCTGCCGTAAGCAGCAGCGCATAAACGAGTATTCCATTCCTCTTGTTGGCCATTGATCGTTACTGAGTCATAAGACTGCGTTTCAATCCGTGATAACGAAGATCGCTTCTTAGTGGTCTTGCGGAATCCTAATCTCTCACTGCATTCGGCTACGGTCAAGCTGGCTCTATCAGAACCGGGAGCGGTAACGACCGGGTTGTTTCGAAAGGTCATCTCGAAACGAACAAAGAACCCGGTCGCTACCGCTCCCGGTTCTGATAAAGCGCGAGTCCAAAGTAGAGAAGCCGTCCACGAAACAAATCGCGGACGGCTTCCGGTGAACTGTTGGGATTGGCCTGAGGCTGACTGTATGCGCTTCCGAAAAGGAGGAGCATCAAGCAGTGAGACTACTGAACCTTATCCTAACAAGTTAATTCTGGGTTCAGAGGTCAGGCCGCAGCCACCTCACTGTGATAAAAACTCATATATTTGCAATCACCTCCTTTCCAGTGTTGGGTGGGATAATAAAATAGAAGTGATCGGGCGTCAATTAAATTCTTAATTAAGACTTAACTGCAGAACCGCGAGCGGTAAGCGACCGGACTTTTGGCTCACCAGCTTCGGGTTTTCATCTCAAATCAAGATCGAACCGGTGACTCACTACCTAAGCCTGAGGTTGGGAACGCTTCGCTTGGACTGAGCCCCAAATTTGAGACCACGAGTTAAGCTACAGTTTTTAAAGGGAGGGAGCAACTGTGGCATTAACACGACGGAAGTTCACGCGCGAGTTCAAGCTGGCGGCAATCAAGCTGCTGTGATCCGGTAAATCATTTGCGCGGGTAGCACGCGAGTTGGAATTGCATGAGAACGTCTCGCGGCGCTGGCAACGAGAGTTCGAAGCGGCACCGAGCCGGGCGTTTCCGGGGCTGGGTCAGGATCGTTTGGCGCTCGACCGCGAGGCAGAACTGGAGCGCAAGATCGGCCAGATGACGCTCGAGAA
>JBPCKD010000088.1:0-100446 GCA_051004635.1 Pyrinomonadaceae bacterium | reverse complement strand
GGAGTGGTTCAGTTTAAAGCGAGCGGGTCCATGACAGAACCGAGCCCGGACCCCGGTCCGCGCTCGGTTCTGTAATGAATATGACCTTCCGTACTCAATTGCCTGAACGATGCATGGCGCTGCTCTTTATTTATCAAACTGACCCACTAGCCACAAAAATCGCCTGTTTACGGAAGCGTCTTAATCGTGTAACTTAAGTTTAAGGGCTTTTAGGGCCTCGGATGCAACAAATGATCGGCCCGAGCGCATCCACAACAGTAGAACACGAGTTAAGGACAATAAATGTTTCGAATCAAAGCTTCATACACTGGTCAGTTGGAATTGAAAACGACGCTGGAACGCGCGCGCGAGTTTTTTGGCGAACTAAAGAACTTTGCGGACCTGATGCCTGGCATCGAGGGGATCCGCAAAGAAAGCAGCGGCATCGTGCGCTGGCTCGTTCGTGCCGAAGTGCCGGTAATTGGTTCAGTGCAAGCGAGCTTCGCCGTTCGTAAAACTGAGGATCGACCCGAGAGACTTGAATGGTCGCCGGCGGGCACCGAGATGAAAAACTATCTCCGTTACGCAGCGGCTTTTGAAGTGCGTGGTCACAATGTATTGATAAAGATTTCGCAGCACGTGGAGCTGCGCCGGCCTCACGCCAGAGACTTGCATAGCCTTGCGGCCTTTATTGGTGAGGGTGCTATCAGCTCGGAGCTGCAGAAACGAATTACTGAAATGATCAAAACCTTCCTCGAGCGGGCGCAGGATAAACTGGAAGGCGAGGCGACGATTGAGCAGGAAGCCATTTCCTAGCGAAGCAGAACTAGATTTTCCCTATCTCATTTGACATTTTTCATTGTTCATTGCAGACCACAGATGCCGTGAATGAAAATGAAAAGTTTTCCCGCCGTCAATCCAAAAGTCTGATTATGAACGTAACTTTCCCACCGCGTTTTGCTCTTCAATGACAAATGAGAAGTGTCAAATGACATATGGAAAATCTTCTCTTCTACCGTTTGCCGTAGCTGATCATGTTCGCAAACATTCGATAAGCGCCGGGCACTCCTGCGCGCAACTGCCGGTACCAAACCATACTGGTGTAGATGTAATTCCCCTTGCCGTATTTCGCCACCAGCAAGCCACCCTTCAACGGTTTTTCGCCCGCATCGTTAGTTGAAAAAAGCGTCGTGTAGTGGGCGTCCCACTCCCTGGGGTAATAGAGTCCGCGTTCCTGAATCCAATTCTTGAAATCCGCAGTTCCAATCTTATTTGGATAATTCAGTAGCGGATGCCTTGCTTCGGTAAACGTGATCGGCGCGGTCTCATCGGTTACGCGTTCGCCCCCGAGGATGATTGGGTAAGGCGCCAGTTGGGGGCGATTCTTCCTGGGGTCAGGATTCCACTCGTTATCTTTGTGATAGAAGACAATCAACGTCCCGCCTGCGTTAGCGAATTCGAGCAAACGAGAATTCACAGCGATCAATTCCGGACGCGCCTCATAAGCTCGATTGTCCAGAATGATGGCGTCGTAATCCGACAGATCTGAGGCTTGGATGTCGCTAAGGCTCAGCGCTTTTGATTCAACGCCCAGGGCCGCCAGCGAATGCTCAAGGGTCTGGTCGAAGCTTGGAACGTATCCAACGTGCAAGTCGGGCTTGACCCGAGCATCGCTGTAAACCAGCCGAACAGGTCGATAAGTGATCAGGTCATTTGATCGACCGTAGATGGAAACGACAGTAGATCTCGATCGTCTGAGCCCGCGCAGATCTTCTCGGCGCGGTATCTTATTGGTGGTCAATATCGATTCATTACCAGTTTGACCCGGACCCATGACAAGCGGACGAGAAACTTCAGTGCGTTGACCCGCGTCTCTTTCTACCCGCATTCTTACGGTTCCGCGGAAGGGCGCTTTCGTGTGATTCGAGAGCTTTAAGATTAACTCCCGGCATCGCCCGAGAGTTTCCTCTGTTCGAACACAGGGCGAAGGTGAAATGCTTGTGATCTCAATCGCCGGGACAACATCGACATGTAGCGCTGTACTTATCTGAAACTTCGCGCCGTTAACATCGATTTCCGCTGTCGCCTTAAACGGTGCTCCAAACAACAACCCGTCGTAAAGGTGGTCTGCCTGTGGCACTGTGTACGCAGCGTTAGCCGGATTGATGTTTTCAATGGTGACTGTTGTCTCGGTGTCCGGGAGAAGCTGATCCGGTGGTTGGGCAGTTAACTCTGTGCCCCAACCCACAAACGCAAGTTTGCTGACGTGCAATGGCTTGCTTCCGGCGTTGGCCAGAGTGATATTGAAGTTCGTTTTCTCGCCTCGTATCAATACTGAATCGTTAGCACTAAGCGACATCGATACACCCGCGGCGCGAGCAAATGCGTCGCCAATCCGCTCGTCCCGAAATCCCACAGGATCCTGCGAGGACGACCCAGCAGCAGCAGTTTCCAAACGCCACTTGATCAATGCATCGAGCACGCGATCCGGTTGATCGATGGACTGCGTCAGAGGGTTGCCATCGATCGTGAGCGAGTCAGTCCGCGAAGCGCGTTGGCTCAGGCCGTCGACAACGGTTGATGGAGCCTCCGGCAGCGCTGCGGTATTGGGCGCTTCCCGCTCGAGACGGTAGCGAATTGGCGGAAGCTTTCCGCTTTCGATTCTTCGTGCCCTTAACATTTCGCCGATCGATTTTGGCCAGGGGCCTTGAGTGGCATGCTGCTGGAGGGCTTGCAGGGCCTGCTCGGCGAATGACGTCCCACGAACCGGGTCGATTTCGTTCGGATCGATGGCCACTACTTTAACGGGAGGGTTGGTCTTGTTATCCGCACTAGTGGTTCCGAATACGCGCACAAACAACCTCTGCGCCTGCCAGGGCTTCAGTTGGGTTAGTTGCTCCGGAAAACGTTTGGCATCTGCAGCAGCGTCAAAAGCTTCGATTATCAACTGCCCGGTCGCCTGATGATGTCCGTGTCCACGCGACGTGTCGTGGTTTGTGATAATCACATCGGGCCGAAGCTCGCGAATTTTTAGAACCATCCGGCGCAGACTTTCCTCGTGACCCCACACGCGGAATGCTTCTTCTGCAGACTTCGAAAAGCCGAAATCCTTCAAACCAAGGAAGTGTGGCTCCGAGCCCTGGATTTCAGAGGCACGCATCGTTTCCTTTGCGCGGATGACTCCCATGTCTTCGTAAAGCTCGGGACCAATCGCGTTTTGACCGCCTTCACCGTACGTGGAAAAAAGGCTGACCGTATGCACGCCATATTTTCGCCGCAGGACAGTTAATGTAGTTCCATCTTCATCATCAGGGTGCGCCGCCACGCACATGACTGTGTATGGGTTCGTGAGATCGAGCAGCGCCTGATGAAGCTCGGCCCGGTTAACGGCCTGAGTTGCCTGCGTTGGCGAGGCGGCAGGTTCTTGAGCGCGCGCAACTCTCGCGAGCGATGGCGAGATCAGTGCAACTGCACAAAACAGAGCAAGGAACAGTCTGAGACGTTTTAGGAGTCTGTCTGAAAAATACATAACTTGGCTTTCTCTGTGTGGGCCGACGTGGATTGAACCATTCAATGAGCCTGCGGTAGCAGGCTCATGGAAGGCTCTCAATCAAATTGCGCGCACGCGGTACTTAAAACCTTGCCGGAGAAAAAGAAGTTCAGGGGTCTTTCGCAGAGATCCCACAGAGGCTTAGCCTATTCCCTCGTCGCCAGTCACAGTTCAATCTCGTAGCCATCGGGGTCGGCCACATAGGCAAAGGGCATCCCGGGAGTAAACTCGCCTCGCTTCTTCAAAGCGCCGCCGGCAGCTACAACCTGATTGATTGCGTCATCCAACTCAGATTTATCGTCCAGTTGAAAACCGAAATGAAGGATGCCGCCGCTCGCGCCTGTTGGCTCATCGTTTGGCGACTGATGAAGGGCGATCAAGTCGTTGGAGCCTGGCGTGTTCAGGAAGACCAGGCCGTCGCCGGCCCAGAACTTTACTTCCATCCCAAACACTCTCTGGTAGAAGTCCAGCGACCGCTGAATGTCTTTAACGACAAGATGAATATGAGTTAATCCGCGAGTCTTGATCATGAATAAGTCTCCCCGCAAAGAATCTCTGTCAGCCGCGTAGCCGTTCCAATCGTGCAGCAACAATCATAACGAATCCAATGATACTGATCAGTACCACACCGTAAGCGGCCGCCGTTCCCAAATTGAAGTCACGCAGTTCCGAGGCGATCGCGATTGAAACCGGTCGATTAGCCGGAACGAATACTATTACCGAAGCCACATATTCTCCCAGCGCGATCACAAAGGCCAACAGCGTGCCCGCGATAGCGCCCGGCCAGACGAGGGGCAGGGTCACGCGGCTGAATCTCTGCCACCATCCGGCCCCCAGACTGCTGGCCGCTTCCTCAAGCGCTGCGTCAATTTGTTCCATGCTCGCCTGCACCGCGCGTACGACCAGGGGCATGAATCGCAGGAAGTAAACTACGGGCAAAATCCAGAACGTTCCTACCAGTATGAAAGAACCCAATAATGGAGATGAACGTCCGTAGGCCTCGGCCAGGGAGACGGCCACTACCGTTCCCGGAAGGGCCCAGGGCACTAGTATCAACCACGAAAGGAGCCGCTTCCAATGGCGTCTGCCTTTTCTCGCGACCAGCGCGGCAACACAAAAACTCCACAGCAATGCGGCGATAGCGGCGATTGCCGACATCGACAAGCTGTTGAGAAAAACTTCACTGGCCCGGGAATCGGAAAATATCCTGGCGTAATTAGCGAGGGTGTAGGCCGCAGGCAATGTTTGCGTAGTCCAACTTCCTTCGCCTGCCAGGCTGACAAGAATCAGCGTAGCGACCGGCAACACGAGTAACACGGAAAACACAACTCCGCAGACAATCGCGAGCACGCGAGACTTGCCACTCCGGATTACCCGGCGTTTCTTAGTCGAACCCTTCATCGCCGCCGCGGCAAACTTTCGGGTGCCCTCGTATCGCTGAAAAAAGATGAGAGCGCTAAGGGAAATCGCCGCCAGAATAACTGTTTCGGTTAGCGCCAGAGTTGTGTCACCGCGCTGCCGTGCCGTGTAAATTTCCAGGGTAAGAACGCGCACATCGCCGCCAAAGAGGAGTGGCGCACTGAAAGAAGCCATCGAAGTCATGAAGGTCAGCAACGCCGCGGCGATCAACGATGGCGTCAGTTGCGGCAGGATTACTCGGGCAAGGACGCGCATGGGGCCGGCGCCCAAACTTTTCCCGGCTTCCGCAAGCGCCGCATCGATACGGCCAAGGCCGGCGCCAGTCAGAATGTAAAAGAACGGGTACATCGTGTAAGTATGAAACAGCAATAATGCCGACCAACCACGCAGCGACCAGGGCGACTTTTCGAGATGGAAGACCGATTGGGTCAGGCGCGCGAGAATGCCTGACTCGCCGCAGAGGAAAATGAAAGCAACGGTGCCAACGAGAGGCGGCAACACCAAAGGCAAGGCAGCGAACGTCGCAAACAGCCGCCGGGCGGGAAAGGTGTAGCGCTCAAAAAGAAAGGCGAGGGGAATGCCGACCAGCGCGCAAAACAACACGGTTAGAGCTGAGATGCCAACACTCGCGAAGATTGATTCGAGAACGATACTTTGGGAAAGAACGTCGCGGTAGTTGGCTAGCGACCAGTTGCCGTCTCGCTGCAGAGAAGCAACCACGACGTGTAGATTTGGATAGATAACTCCGTAGAGAAGAACTACGGCAACGATAAGCCAGAGGACGAGATGCGGAGAAACAGAGAAGCGGGGACGCGGCGACGCGGCGACGGGGAGACGTGGGGAAAAAGAGCCGGAAGGCAGTGCGTCGGTCAGTCTCTCCGTGTCCCCGTTTCTCCGCGTCTCCGTGTCCCCCTTAAAAGTCATTCATTCTTGAGCATCGAGATTCGCGCCGGCGGCAAAACTGCCGTGCAAGAATCACCGACGGCAAAGCCATCCGCCTCGAGCGACAGCGCTTCGATTACCAGGCCATTGGCATCGAGCTTTATGCTAGAGGTTGCTCCGGCAAAGTTGATCTCGCGCACGATTGCCGCAAGAGCGTTCTCATGCTTCTCGTCGGAGTTCCTGACTAGAACGTGTTCCGGCCGGATGGCGAGAATGCACGGCTGATTGAAAGGAACAAGTTCCTTATCATCCATGGGCATTCGAATCGTATGACCACCCTCGAGAGTTTTGAATTCTCCAAACTCGGCTTTGCTTGAACTTAGTCGCATGACCCGGATCAAGTTGTTTCGTCCCAGAAATCGCGCCACTGAAAGCTGTGCCGGATGCTCATACAAGTCTCGCGGCCGCCCTGTTTGCAAGATACTGCCGCCGGCCATCACGCTGATCCGATCACATAACGCGAAGGCCTCCTCCTGATCGTGCGTAACATACACCGCGGTCAATCCGAGCCGGGCAACAAGCTCCCGCAACTCGCTGCGAGTTTCCTCGCGCAGGGTGACGTCAAGATTCGAAAGCGGCTCGTCAAACAGCAGGAGTGCCGGCTCAATTGCAATGGCGCGAGCGATTGCCACGCGTTGCTGCTGGCCGCCGGAAAGTTCGTCGACCCTGCGCTTTTCGTAGCCCGGAAGTTGAACCAGCTCCAAGGCGCCTTTAACGCGATCGCGGATTTCCGTTTTCGGCCTATGACGAGCGCGCAGCCCAAACGCGACGTTTTCAGAAACGTTCAGGTGGGGAAAGAGAGCGTAGTTTTGAAAGACCATACCAAAGCCGCGGCGTTCGGCAGGCAGGTTTGTTATGTCAGCTCCTTCAAAACCGATAACGCCTGAATCGGGTTTCTCCAATCCTGCAATCATGCGGAGAGTGGTGGTCTTGCCACATCCGGATGGACCAAGCAAGCCAAAAAACTCACCGCGCTCGACATCAAGCGACACGTCGGCCACGGCTTGCGTCTTATCGAAGCGCTTTGAAAGGTTTTTGAGAGAAAGCAGTGGCATCGGTTCAAGGGTCTAATGATTTATGAGGTTGATTCAGTCACAGAGATAATCATTTCTTACTTCGCCCGCGGATCTCGGTGTCCCAGTAACGTAACCATTCGCCGCTCTGCTTGCGTAGCAAGTCCCAGTCGATTGGCATCTCGTTGACGCGCTCATTCATCCAGGCCGGCAACTGGGCGTGATCGATGTCTGTGCGCACGGGAATCCGATAATACTTCTTCGCCGCCAGCACAAGGCTTTCAGGCGTAGTTACAAACTCATAAAAGCGTTTTGCCTCTTCCCCGTTGGGAGCACCGCGCACCAGGGCAATTCCGTCGGTTATGACTGGCGTGCCGCTTGCCGGAAAAACGTAGCCGATTGGGAATCCTTTTTGCCCCTTGTATATCCACACGTCGGGAAGATTCCAGAGACTGATAAGACCTTCGCGGCGCACCAATTTCTGCATCAAGAGCGTGCCGTCGGCAGTGTACTCATGCACATTCGCATCGAGCCGGCGAAGCCAATCATAACCCTTCTCCGGCGAGCCGGTGTCTTTATAGAAGCGCCAGATCATCGCGCCGAAAATTGCCCGCATCGAATCGGAGGGGTTTGGGTTTCTAATCAACACCTTGTCTCGCCACTTCGGATCGAGCACATCGTCCCAATCTTTCGGGGCTTCTTCCGGCTTCACAGCGTCGCTGTTGTAAACGATCACTTCGGGCGTCTGATAGGTTCCATACCAGCGGTCCTGGTTGTCGCGACTCGTGCTGGGCACCTTATCCGCCCAGGTTGGCCGGTAAGAATCCAGTAGGTTTTCTTCTGCCGCCGTTTGAAATGTGGTATGGGCTGCGCCCCACCATAAATCAGCCTGGGGACGATTGCGCTCAGCGCGAACGCGTTCGAGGATTTCGCGCGACCCCATGTCGAGAAACTGCACGTCAACATCTTTGTGTTCCGCCTTGTAACGAGCTATGACGTCGCGCAACAAATCCTGGCCATGTGGCGTGTAGATTAGAAGCTTGCGAGCCGGCGGACCACTGGAGCGACTACACGAGACCAGAAGCGCTAAAACAAAAGCGACAAAAATAGGAAGATAAAGTTTGACACGCATAAGTTGAACAGACCGATGTGCCTGTGCGATGAGGACGAACACAGAGGTTCGCCCCGACGGCCGTATGAAGTGCGGGCATGCTAGCATATACTTTTAGAGAGCGACGAATTGTCGTCTGGTTTAGCTGACTTTGAGATCCCTGCGCCAACAATATGTTTATAGCATTTCTGGTTGCCCTCGTTTTTACTTTCCCACTCGAGATTACGGAAGGTAGTTGGCAGAAACAGAACAGCGGAAATTCAGTCAGATTGCGAGGTGTGAGCGCTGTTAATGCGAGCGTGGCCTGGGCCAGTGGCCAGGGCGGCAGCTACACGCGCACGATTGACGGCGGGCGGACCTGGCGCTCTGCCGTAGTGCCCGGCGCCGAGACGCTCGACTTTCGGGATGTCGACGCCTTCGATGCGAACACGGCTTACTTGTTGGCTATCGGCGAAGGCGACAAGTCCCGCATCTATAAAACGACAGATGGGGGCGTTAGTTGGAGCTTGCAGTTTAGAAATGAAAACCCTGCCGCTTTTTTCGACGCGATGGCCTTTTGGGATCGTGATCACGGCATCGCGATGAGTGATCCTGTATCAGGGCGCTTCCTCGTTATTACCACTTCGGACGGCGGGCGCACGTGGAAGCCTACACCCAGCGAAGGAATGCCAAAGGCGCTCGAAGGCGAGGGCGGCTTCGCTGCCAGCGGCACTTGCATCACGGTGCAGGGCAGGTCCAATGTCTGGTTTGGTACTGGCGGCCCAAATGGGGCCCGCGTCTTTCGCTCGGCCGATCGCGGACGCACATGGAAGGTCGCCACCGCTCCGCTCGCAAGTGGTCGAGCCGCCGGAGTTTTTTCATTAACGTTTTGGAATGCACGCCACGGAGTGGCCGTCGGCGGCGACTATACAAAGGAGCGCGACTCAATGGGCAACGTCGCCACCAGCAACGACGGCGGGCGGACGTGGAAAGCAATTGGTGTCTCGCGGCCAGCAGGTTACCGCTCAGGTGTTGCGCAAGTACCTGGCGAATCAGTGCCGACGCTAATCGCGGTTGGTCCATCAGGCACAGATTACTCGCTTGATGGGGGTCGCACCTGGAGACCAATCAGCGGCGAAGGTTTCCACGCCGTGAGTTTTGCCGGCACTCGTGAGGCAGGCTGGGCCGTCGGCGAGAATGGCGCAATAGCGAGATACGGTGGCCAGATAAACAGGAGACTATTAGCTGGAAGGTACAACGCGGGCGCGCCGAGTTGACCTCGGGTGAACAGCCGGATGTGATGATGAAACCGACTCCAAAACCAAAAAAGGGGATGGTTAAAAGGGGCGCTTGGGAGATTACCAAGAAGCTACTCAAGGCTATTCCCATTATTGGCCCAGTCTTTACCGTTGGGTTTGCCGGCCACGACATCAAAAGGAAAGGGCTGGTGCCCGGAGCAGTTCACGTCGGACTCGATGTGACGCCGATAGTCGGAACAGCCAAGAACATCGTTGAGATCTTCACTGGCGATATCATTCCCGATAAGCCCCCAAAGACGCAAGGTGCTGCGCCAGATGCACTGCAGCCCAACGCCTCGGCGAGCGGCGCTATTCCAAAGCGCAGCCCCTAACTCACAAGATTATTCAGTCAATTTAGGATCGGCCACTCAACTCTTTGGAGTGCGGCGACCTGTCGCCGCTTTGGCCCGTGGCGGCTTGACGCCGCGACGGTGCAACAGATTCAAGTAAGATTGATCAAGCACTGAACTCAACAAACGTTGCGACGAGTCGCAACTCACCAAAGCGCTGACAGGTCAGCGCACTCCAAAAGTTGAATGCCCATGTTAAGTGGCATAAATCGGCGGACGCTCGGTGAAAGGGCGCGCCGTTTCATATGCGTGTCCGAGTTTGAGCAACGTCGGTTCAGACCAGTAGGCGCCGAGAAGTTGGAAGCCGATCGGCAGCCGGTTTGACGAAAGACCACAGGGAATGTTGAGTCCGGGAATGCCTGCCAGATTTGCGGTGACGGTGTAGATATCATTCAGATACATCGCCAGCGGATTATCAACTTTTTCACCAATCAAAAACGCGGGCGTGGGCGAGGTGGGCGTGATGATCGCATCGCACCTCTCAAACGCTTTGCTGAAGTCGTCCTTGATTAACGATCGAACCTGCTGTGCTTTTCGGTAATAGGCGTCGTAGTAGCCGGCGGAAAGCACGTAAGTACCCAGCATGATTCTCCGCTTCACCTCGGGACCGAATCCTTCCTCGCGCGTCTTCCGATACATCTGTCGCAGCTCAGGCGCGTCTTCCGCGCGAAATCCATAACGAACACCGTCGAAGCGCGCGAGGTTGGAAGAAGCCTCCGCCGTGGCGATGATGTAATAGACAGCGATACTGTACTCGGCGTTTGGCAGCTCAACCTCAACTATCTCCGCGCCGAGCTCACGATAAACGCCAACCGCCGCTTTCACGGACTCGCGCACTTCAGTATCCAGACCCTCTCCAAAAAGTGATTTCGGAAAACCGATTCGCGCGCCTTTGATGTCACTGCTCAGTTGCGCGGCATAATCAGGTACGGCGACATCTGCTGTAGTAGCGTCGTGAACGTCGCGTCCCGCAATTATCCCGAGCACCCGCGCGACATCGCTGGTGCTGCGGGCAAAGATGCCTACTTGATCCAGCGACGAGGCAAACGCTACCAGGCCGTATCGTGAGTTGCGCCCATACGTCGGTTTCAAGCCGACGACTCCGCAGAGCGAGGCCGGCTGCCGCACCGAACCGCCGGTATCAGAACCCAATGCGACTGGCACAATCCCGGCTGCAACCGCGGCTGCCGATCCACCAGAAGAACCCCCCGGCACGCGCAACGTGTCCCATGGATTTCTCACCGGGCCAAACGCAGAGTTCTCGTTTGACGACCCCATGGCAAACTCATCGCAGTTGGTTTTGCCAATTACGATCGCGCCCGCGCCGAGCAGGCGTTCAATCACGGTCGCGTTATAGGGCGGGTGATAATCGCCGAGGATCCGTGAGCCGCAAGAGGTTTGCAGTCCACGCACACAAATATTGTCCTTGATCGCAATCGGGATCCCGGCGAGCGGAAGATTAGTGGCGCTGCTGATTTCGTCAGCGCGCTTTAAGGCTCCCGCGCGATCAATTTCAAGGAAAGCATTGAGTGATTCATCCAATTTCTCCGCTGCATTTACCGACGACTCGATTACAGCGCGCGCATTTGTTTCACCGCTGCCAATCCGGTTTCTCAATGACTCGATGTCGTTTTTGGTATCACTCATCCCACTTACTATGCTCTGGCTCACGGTTTAGCTTGCGTCTTTCCAAGCAGCAACCTAAAGGCTACCACCCCACGCGGGCTGCCCGCGCGGGGACCCCGGGTTGAACTCTGAACTTCTTGCTGCCTACTGCCGTCTGCTTAGTGCCTACTATCCCTTACAATACCTTCGGCACTCGAAAATGGCCCGAGGCTGCGTCCGGCGCTTCGGCCAGCGCGGTCGTTTGACCAAGCGACGGGGTTACCACATCTTCGCGAGACGAATCAGTACGTTCACCTTCCGGAGTGAGTCCTCCCAACGCGGGCTCGACGTTGCTGGTGTCGACTTTATTCAACTGCTCGACGTAGATAACAATCTCAGCCATTTGCGGCGCGAAGATCTTCAACTCTTCGGGCGTGATCTCCAGGTGGGCTAGTTGCGCCACTTTCTCAACATCGGATTCGTTAATAGGCATTGTTTTGAATTCCGGTCTTCGGATCGCAGATTTGGGATCTCAGATCACAGATCTTTGAATCTCAGAATTTGTTTTCTACGCGTCTAATGCAGCTCGTGGCAGCCCCAAGAAATGCGCGGCGCAGCTCAAAATCTTCTATCCCAGCGGCGGCAGTCAGCACTTCTCCCGGAACTTTGTAATCAGGTCGCTTCTTCGGTCCTTCCCGGCTCCCGCGCGCTTTTGCCAGGCTCTTCGGATCAATTCGCAACTCGATAGACTTTACGAGCGTCTGTCCCAGGAGCGAGTTGAGCCGAAAAAGCAATTGGCCACGCATTTGCTCGAGTTGCCTTTGCCAGATATTGTCTTCAACGACGACCACGAGCTTCTGGTTTTGAAGTTGCACGGGGACCGCGTGATTGCCGAGACCTTCGCCGACAATATGTTTCCACGCGGCAATGCAGGCGGCTTCAACAACCTCTTCGGAAGCTCCCGCAGCCGCGAGTATTGCCGGTAACGTGTTAATCAGGTTGTCCATTGGTGCGGCCGTTGAGCGCTGTTTCCGGATCTGCCCGCTTCAATCTAAAATCGTAAAATTTGAAATCGAAAAGGATTCTGGAGTGTAGCGGAGAATCGTTTGACGCGACAAGCGGACGACTGAATGCTGGCTAGCCAGGTGCTAATGAAATGCTTCGAACCTGGATTGGAGCGTGAGAATTTGCTGAAGGAGAAGATTGTTCTGGCATCGAAGAGTCCGCGCCGTGCGGAAATATTGCGGGCGGTTGACTGGGAGTTTGAAGCGATAGCGGCAAACATCGATGAGACGCGAAGGGAATCGGAGGATGCCGTTAGTTATGTCAAGCGGCTCGCGCAGACGAAGGCCGAAACCGTGGCGGAGAGAATCTCCAACCGTGGCCTCGTACTGGGCGCCGATACGGTGGTAGTCATAGACGGAGAGATACTGGGCCAACCACGCGACGATGACGATGCTCGCCGAATGCTCAAGCTTCTAAATGGCAAATGGCATGAGGTGATGACAGGCGTCGCGTTAATAAAGGGTGGAAATCCGCCTGAAGTTGTAGTTGATCATGAGACGACCCGCGTGCGTTTCTGCGAGCTGTCCGAGGATGAAATTGATTGGTATGTGTCCACTGGTGAGCCGAAGGATAAAGCCGGCGCTTACGCGATTCAGGGTAGAGGAGCGCTCTTCATCGAAGAGATTCAAGGCGATTACTTCAATATCGTCGGTTTGCCCATGCGATTACTTTACGAATTGATGTCAGATACACTTTAGTTTGTCGTGCTGCTGGGGTTGCAGTCGATAACAGATTGAGTTTTGTTTTGCCATGATTGGTATTGAACGAAACGACAAACTGAAGTGTGTCGGAGCTCAGTACAAGACAGTCCCGCCATCAACATTGATCGCCTGTCCGTTTATTCCCCGGCCTTCTTCCGAAGCCAGCAACAGCGCTAACGCGGCGACTTCTTCCGGCTCAACCAGCCGATTCTGCGGACTCATTTTCCTGAGCGACTCCAGTGCCTTGTCCGCCGGCAGTCCCGTCTTCTTCGTTATGTTTTCCACTCCACGCGTAGTCATATCTGTATCAACATAACCAGGGCAGATCGCGTTGACAGTGATCCCTTTCGCCGCAACTTCAAGGGCCGCTGAGCGCGTCAATCCGAGGACGCCGTGTTTTGAAGCTGAGTAAGCAGCGATATAAGGCGCGCCGATCTTGCCCGCGATGGAAGCGATATTTATGACGCGGCCCCAACCGCGTTCAATCATTTGCGGGAGCGCCGCGCGTGTGCAATAGAACGTGCCGCTCAGGTTGATGTCGAGATGCCGATGCCAGAGTTCATTGTCAGTTTTGGTCAGCGGTGCGGTTTCCGCGATTCCGGCGTTATTGACCATAATATCGGGACCGCGACCCAGGTTTTTGTTGACCCGAGCAAACATTCCTTCAACACTCTCGATATCCGAAACATCGCAAACGACTGGTAGCGCATTCGTTGAAAACTGATCGGCTATTTCGCGCGCTACTTGTTCGACCTGGTCGAGACTGCGCGCAGCCACCGCCACATGCGCGCCCTGGCGCGCGAAGGCTAGCGCGATCGCGCGGCCAATACCGCGACCACCTCCGGTGATAAGGGCGATCTTGTTTTCAAGTTTCATTGGTCGCGTTTCCAAGGTGCTCTATTAAGTAGCGGGACCGAATAACATTCGTCGTCTGTTTATTACATAACGCTCGTTTAGAGGTGGGCACCGCCCACCGGTTCAACCACCATCGCTACCAATCGCCTGTATCCAATCTTGAGACGGTGGGCGGTGTCCACCTCTAAACGAGCGTTGTAAAAAAACATTGGAAATTGGATGACGATGGGAATGATCACCGTCCGGCAAACTTTGGCGGCCGCTTCTCCAAAAAGGCCCGCACGCCTTCGCTGGCATCTTCCGATTCGAAGCAGCGCATCTGGGCTTCACTCTCATAGCGGAGCATCTCTTCGATCTCCGCGGCCTGGCTCATGTAGACCGCCTGCTTGGCTGCTCCCAGCGAAATCGTCGGCGCGTCGCACAAACGTTCCGCTAGCCGGCGGGTGGTTGCTTCCAACTCATCCGGCGCGACTACGTCATTCACGATTCCCAGGCGGTGAGCCTCTTCAGCGCTCATAGTATCGCCAAGGAAAAACATTTCGCATGCTTTGTTTGGAGTAACAAGTCGCGGCAAGAAGTAAGTGCCGCCCCAATCGGGATGCAAACCCACTTTGGCAAACGATTGACTGAATGTAGCGGCTGTCGAAGCGATTCGGAGATCGCAAGCGAGCGCGAGATTGAACCCTGCCCCGAATGCTGGTCCATTGATGGAAGCGATAACGGGCTTCGTCATCTGCCGAATTGCTGTAACCACACGCCGAGCCGAGCCAAGCAAACGAGAAAACTCCTCGGCATCCTGCCTCTCGATCAATTCCGCCATAGCCCTGACGTCACCGCCCGCGCAAAAGGCCCGTCCGGCGCCCGTGAGTATGACCACATGAACGGTGCGGTCGCTGCCGGCAGCTTCCAGACCTTCCGCCAGGTCGCGCCGCATGTGTCCGGCCAGGGCATTTAGTTTCTCCGGCCGATTGAGCGTAATCGTCGTGATGCCTGAGTCTTCAGAGATGTCGATGTGTTCGTACATAAGAAAAGAGGTAAATAGTAAATGGTGAATGGTGAATGGTAAAAGAACGGTTAATGGTAAATGGCGAATGGTCGACGCTTCAGAGCCATGGCTATCCAATTACGAATCTAATGCTTGACGGCGATCCACTCATCTGCCTTAACCATTTACCATTTACCATTCACTATTTACCCTTAAAGATTGGTTTGCGTTTGTTCACGTACGCGGCCAAGCCTTCCTTAGCATCTTCCGATTGAAAGAGCTGTTGTTGCAGTTCACGCTCTAGCGCCAAGGCTGACTCAAACGAAATCTCCGCCCCGGTCTGAACGCTGCGCTTAATCCGGCCAACGGCACCCGCTGCCTTGTTTGGCAATGTAAACTGCGCCGCGTATTCCGTAACCGCTTCCAGAAACTGTTCACCGGTTTCCGCGTCAATAATCTGATTGACTATTCCCAACTCCTTCCCGCGCTCGAAATCAAACAGTTGTCCCGTCGCCATTAACTCAATGGCTTTCGACTTGCCGACGAGGCGAAGCAGTCGCTGAGTGCCGCCAGTGCCCGGCAGCACTCCCAGCGAGACTTCGGGCAGTCCCATCTTGCCCGCACTGCGGCGCGCAATACGAATATCGGCGGCCATCGCGACCTCCAGGCCGCCGCCTACGCAATGCCCGTTAATAGCTGCGATTACCAGCTTGGGAGTTTGCTCCAGACGAGATAGCGTTTCATTTGCGTGCAGGCAGAAATAGTATTTGAAGGTCGGCGTCACGTTGGCCAGCATGTTGATATTGGCGCCGGCGCAAAAGAACTTTTCGCCGTTGCCCGTGATAACGATCACCTGGACGTCTTCGTCCATGCGCGCCGCGAGAATCCGAGCGTCAAGCGCCTGCATCATCTCGTGGGTGTAGGTGTTTGCCGGTGGATCGTTGAGCGTCAGAAACGCAATGCCATCCTGCGCGCGATACTGGACCAGATTGGATTCCATTCTTGTTATTTCAAAATGATCGGCGGCTGCCATTTTCAAAATACTCCAGAAAAGTGTTATTCAGGGTCGCCAGCAACCTGTCCGCGCCAGACACTAAAAGGCTCGAGCGTACGGTTGGGTGCGAAGTTTAGTTCTGAAAGTGGTGATCCAGCAACAAATCCATGCAAGAACAGCCGGGTTACATTATCGACTAACTCCGCAACTTTCAGCTTTCCGTGTGGATCGTACCAATTGTAGATCCAGTTCATCATGCCGAAGAGGGCGTAGGTCGCCACTGTCAGATCGATCTGAGGACCATCAGTCTGTTGCTGTTGGATCTCTTTAAGAATCTTGCGTGCGAGCCTGGTATATTTGTCTTTCTTGGTGGAGACGTGCGTGTGCAGGTCGCCGGCAAGCGATTCGGCCTCGTGCGAAAGCACCTTCATCTCGGCCATATTTGCCGCAAAGAATGAAAGGTGGTTATCAATGAAGATGCGCAGCCTGCTTAAGGGATCGCCCACTTCGCGCAGACGCTCTTCCAGGCGTTCGAGCACGCGCCCAAAGCAATTGTCCTGAATCAGGAAAAGAAGCTCTTCTTTCGACTTGCAGTAGTGATAGAGGCCGGCAAGGCTGACGTTTGTCGCGCGCGAGATGTCGCGCATAGTGGTGGAGTGGTAACCCTTCTCGGCAAATATGCGCGCCGCGTTGCGGAGAATGAATTCCAGCTTCTGATCGTACTTTGAAAAGTCTGTTGAAAGATTAGCTGCCATAGCTGGGAGCGCAGGCATCTTGCCTGCCGGAGCGTGCGCAGTACGCTCGTGGTCCTGATGTATCAAGTTTTCATCGCCGGCTAGCTGGTTCGCGCTTCGCGCTCATTGCAGGCAAGATGCCTGCGCTCCCAGCTACAGTCGTACATATTCAAACTCAAACGGCTTGCCTTTGATTCCCGTAGCCGGCGGCGCGATCCAATTGGCAATCTTTCCCGGGTCGACCACGGCATGCATCAGGCTACGCACGTATTCGCGATCCTCCGTCGTCGGCAACCATTCAGACTTGCGTTGCTCAAACTCAGCCTGCGTGATCAGGGTTCCTTCAATATCGAAATAGTGGCTGGCGTATTCACCGAGGTGCCGGTGAAACCGCGAGTTTGGTAAATATATCCGATCGCTAATTCCTTCCTCGCTCAATGTCTTGTTCCATCGCGCGAGCCCCTTTTCGCAGTCTTTAACATACTCGCCACGCAAGACCTGGTTCAAGGCATTGCGTAAAGGAACCTCACGATCCTTCAGTTGATCGTCCTCTACAACCGTCATTGTGAAGTGCTGGTCAGCGGCCACGTGATCTTCGTACTGATCCTGCTCTTTGTAGCGTCCTTTGAGGCCCGCCGCGAAGAAGTCCGCCGAGTTTGAACTGATCTCGCCCCCAAAGAGATCGAGCGAATAACTAAACCAGAAATTAACGTGCTTTTGAATAATATCGAGGGGAATACCGCCAAGCTCGCGCACGTCGCCTTCCTTCATCAACTGCGCAGTCCGTTTGACTACACGGTTGATGCCTGTGTCGCCGACAAACATGTGATGCGCTTCTTCGGTCAACATAAATTGACAGGTGCGGGCGAGGGGCTCGAAGCCTGATTCAGCCAGCGCCGAAAGCTGATACTTGCCGTCGCGGTCGGTAAACATCGTGAAGCAGAAGAAATTGAGCCAATCGTCACAAGGCTGGTTGAAGGCTTCGAGGATGCGTGGTTTGTCGGGATTTCCACTCCTTCTTTCGAGCAGCGCGTCTGCTTCATCGCGACCATCACGACCAAAGTAACGTTGCAGCAGGTAGACCATGGCCCAGAGGTGACGGCCCTCTTCGACGTTTACCTGAAATAGATTCCTGAGGTCGTACAACGAGGGGCAGGTTTTCCCCAGTTCTCTCTGTTGCTCGACTGACGCAGGTTCGGTGTCGCCTTGAGTGACTATGATGCGGCGCAGGGCGTTGCGAAACTCCCCCGGCACTTCCTGGTAAGCCGGCTGCCCCAGGTTGTCACCAAAACCGATTTTCGCGCCAGGCTCGGCGGGTTTCAAAAAAATACCCCAGCGATAATCCGGCATCTTTACGAAATCGAAGTTGGCCCAGCCGTCCGGTTCAACGCTGATTGCGGTGCGCAGATAGACATCCTTTTGTTGGAAGCCGTCGGGACCCATTTGTTGCCACCAGTCGAGATAGTTTGGCAACCACTTTTCCAGCGCTCGCTGAAGCTTTTTGTCTTCCGCCAGGTTAACGTTGTTGGGAATGCGATCGTAAAGGTTCATGGTAGTTTTCGGTTTTGGGTTTTTTTCAGTTTCCGCTTTTCAGTCCAGCTCGTAGGACGTAGAGCATTTTGCGAATCTCCGTGATGTCCAGGTCCAGCCCGTTGCTACTCTCGGCGTTGATCAAATTAAGATTTGTAGCGATTGTTCGTTGAGTGTCCAATTCCGCGGAGATGCATTGGCAACCGACAGAAATTGCAAGAATTCCCCTCGATGTTGCCACGCCTGTCCCTCTGCTATGTTTGATGCAACCGAGACCGCTGCGCGTTTCATTTGATCAGTCAGTGCATAGAGTTCGCTTCGCGGGAATTTCCTGAAAACTGAAAACTACGTTCTCTTAAAATCAAATTGTGCCTGCGTCGGTTTGCCGTAATTAGTTAGCGCACCCTGGGGACCAACTGCGTTTGGCCTTTGAAAGATCCAGTTTTGCCACGCCGTCAAACGACCGTAGATTTTTGTGTCCATGGTTTCCGGTCCAGCGAAACGGAGCGATGCTTCCATTCCGGTTAAAGCATCGGGCGATAGGGAGGTGCGCTCTTCTATCGCCACGCGAATCTCGTCTTCCCAATCAAGCTCATCGGGGACGAAGGTTATCAATCCCGCTGTTTCAGCTGCTTTGCCGTCCAGCAATCCCTGGTGGGCCAGGATTTCCGCAACTTTCTCAGGGTCTCGGAGAAAGCGCGATTGCAGCCGTGTTAATCCATTGCTCATTGGCAAATCCCCACCATTTAATTCATCAACGGCAATCTCAACGTTCGCGTCCGGATCGCTAAGCATGTAACTGCGGTCTGAAGCCAGCAGAAGTTCAAGCAGATTGCCAGCGAAACAACTGCCTGGCTCGACGATCGCAAAAAAGCTTTTAGCTGTTAGATCGAGACGGCGTAGCACTCGCGCCATGTTTAGCAATATCTCGCGAATCAGCCAGTGGTCTTGATTGGCAGCAAGCACTTTGTCTAGTGCAATGACGTCGTCGATGTTTCCTTCAGTGCGGACACACACCAGGCCGATTTCCGGTTCGTTGACGCGAAGATGGAGCAAGGCATTGTCCAATTCGCGGTACGCCTGGAGCGGCCAGTAAGAATCACCAAGCTTCTGAATTTCATCGGGAGTGGAGGGCAAATCTGCTTCCGGGCGAGGTCCCCGGACGGTCAAGTCGGCGTAACGCTGGTCGCGATTCAATTTCAGCGAGACGTACTTGTATTCCAAACCCTCAGCACTTGATTCTACCTGGATAGGATTGAGCTTTACACCGTAACGCAAACTGGGCGGGGTCCCCGGCCGGGCAACCCGGCCGGGGTGCTTGATAGTTTGCGATGGATCGTTAGCACTCAAGCCGGCAGCTTCCGCGTCCTTACGCAAACTAACAGTTTGCGTTACGTTATCAGCGATCGCGCGGACGCGCGCATCGATCGATTCCTGAAACTTGCTCGTCGGGAAATAGTCGTCGATCAATCCCCATTCCTTCGCGCGTTTTCCTTTCAAGCCTTCAGCCAAAGTGGAAAACACATCGGCGCGGTCGCGGCGGACCCTTCGTTTATCGACAAGGCGAGTTAGACCACCGGTGCCGGGGAGTACACCTAGCAACGGAACTTCGGGAAGGGAAATGGCTGAGTTGCCGTCATCGACAAGATAGATTTCGTCGCAGGCGATCGCCAGTTCGTAGCCGCCGCCGGAAGCAGTGCCGTTGAGAGCCGCGATATAGCGTCGGCCCGAATGATGCGAGTCATCTTCGATGGCGCAGCGCGTTTCGTTTGTAAACTTGCAGAAGTTGACTTTGAAGGCGTGTGACGAAGTGCCGAGCATATAAATGTTCGCTCCTGCACAGAAGATGCGCGGCTTGAGACTGGTGACAACCACGACCTTAACTTCGGGGTGTTCGAAGCGCAGGCGCTGTACGGCATCGGCCAGCTCGATGTCTACACCAAGGTCATACGAATTGAGCTTGAGTTTGTAACCCTCGGCCAGTGTTGCGTCTTCTTGAACGTCCATCGTAAGGGTGGCAATTTCACCGTTTACCTTTAGTTTCCAATGCTTGTATTGCTCCGGGGACGTTTGAAAATTGATCATCGAGTCCTCATTGTTTCCCATTTCCCGTGGGTTTCTAGCCATTTTTACTTATCATTCGAACGTTCGTTCGAATATTAACCCGAGCGAGCCGGGCGATCAAGGCTGCAAACTAAAAACGATCCAGGAACGCACACGAAGCGGCACGAAAAGAATCCTGGGTTCGCGTGATTTCGTGTTCGTTCGTGGATCGTCTTGTTCTTCATGAGTAAAAGCCACTCTTTTTCAGCAGCCTGCTGGCCACGGCAATCCTATTAGGTGATCGCTGGCAGATATCCCAACTGCAACTTTTCCTTGATTTTTCCCGGTCGGTAGGTTATCTGCTTTGCGCAAAAACATATCTCACCAGGCCTCAGGGCTTTTGACGCAGCATTTCTTCGCAGATTTTTTACAAGGGGTTTCAGGTTAATTCACTACGAACTAGAGCCGGCTATCAGCTGTTCAGGATGTGATGCTACCGGCAACGCTGAATCCACGAAGGCATATGAAAATCTATCTATCAGAAGAAACAAAAGGCCAGCTGCAACCTGAACGCGAGTTCGACTCGGCGACGGTAAGGGTCGGTCGTGACGGTAGTGATTGTCAGATCGTATTTGATGGCAACCAGTGGCCTATGGTCTCGCGCAAGCATGCGGAGTTTCGGCTTGAGGGTGGGCGAAGCTTGCTGGTTGATTTGAAGTCCCGCTTTGGGACGTTTTTGGACGGTCGTCAATTATCTGAGCCGGCGGAGATCCGCGCCGGTTCGCGGGTGCAGTTTGGTCCGAGTGGGCCGGTGTTGCGAGTTGTGCGAATCGCGCCGGTTCAAGCTGCGGCTCCGGGCCCCGCTTCCGGGCGAGTTCGCGCTAATGCTGTCTCTGCACCGGAAAATAGGATGGCCCAAACATCCCCTTACCAAGAGTCCGCTTTCCTCGAACTCGCAACTGATGGGGCTATGCAGCGGTTTGAGATCGCCAGGGACATCGCCACTATCGGACGCGATATAGATATGGACATCAGGATTGCTGCGGATGATGGTCTTGTTTCGCGCCGGCACGCGGTGATTAGGCGGCAAGGAAATCGATTGGAGCTCATCGATCAAGACAGTTTCAATGGGACATTACTGAATGACCAACAAATTGTCACCGCAAGCTTGCTAAACGATGGCGATCGAATTCAATTGGGAAGGGGTGGGCCGGTTCTCTATTTTCGCGATCCAAAGAATCCCGCGGCAAACAGAAATGCCGGAGTGGCTCCAGAACGGGGATCTGTGCCTGCCACCATAGTGGCTCCCCCTCACATGGCCGACAATGCGCACCAACGAAGAGCACAACCAACACCGGGTTCTCAGTCCATGGACCAGCGAATTGCGGGCACAGCCGGGCAAACTCCTGTCATCGTGCATGCGTTCGAAGGAAACGCGCCGATAACGATCGGGCGCGCTGCCGACATCAACGTCAGGCTCGACGGTCTGCAAATCTCCAATTATCACGCGCGCGTAAGTAAATCGAATGGGGCCGTTTTTATCGAGGACACGGGTTCTACTAACGGCGTGTACGTCAACGGCACTCGAATCAAAAGCAAGGTGAAGATTGGCGGCAGTGATACCGTACAGATTGGTCCATTCCTGTTGTTGGCCGATCCGGAGAGAGGGCTTGCGGTTCTCGATACGCGATCAAAAACGCGCATCGATGCGATTGATATTACAAAGATCGTCCCCAACCGTGCTGGCGGAGGAACCATCAAGCTGCTGGACGACGTTGACCTGACGATTCAACCTAACGAATTCGTCGGCCTGCTGGGCCCATCCGGAGCTGGGAAGTCGACGCTGATGGATGCCCTTAATGGCATGCGCCCGGCCACCAGCGGACTGGTCCTGGTTAACAGTCAGGATTTATACGAGCATCTGGATTCGCTCAAGCAGTCAATTGGTTATGTCCCGCAGGACGACATCATTCATCGCGAGCTGACGGTTTATCGCACGCTTTACTACGTTGCCCGCCTGCGATTATCGAGCGACGTTACCACCCAGGAGATAGACCAGATTATTAATGAAGTGATGGACGTCACCGGGCTTTCAGAGCGGCGGGATGTTCCAGTTGGCCAACTTTCCGGCGGCCAACGCAAGCGCGTATCGATCGCTGTTGAGCTGATTACAAAACCCTCGATCATTTATCTCGACGAACCAACTTCTGGTCTTGATCCGGCGACAGAAGAGAAGGTCATGAAACTATTCCGCCAGATCGCTGAGTCGGGACGCACCGTGATCCTGACAACCCACGCGATGGAGAACGTAAAGCTCTTTGACAAGATTGTGGTTCTGATGCGAGGCAAGCTCGTCTTCTATGGAGGTCCTCAGGCGGCCCTCCGACATGTCGGCGCCGCCAGCTTTAAAGATCTCTATGACAAGTTGGAAGCGCCGATTGAAGCCGGGGTCAGCAAGCTGGCATCATTGCCGTCCAATGCAACAGTTGAACAAAAGCGAAGTCATAAGTCGCAAAGGGAGCAGATTGCAGAAGGGGTTGCGGAGGATTGGAAGCGGCGCTTCACTGAAACGGAGGAATACAAAACAAATATTCTGGAGCCTCTGGGCGCACTGAAAGGTCAGCAGCACGCCGTAGCACCAACCAAGCATCGTCCAACGGTTACCGACAGTCTGCGCCAATGGAAAACACTTGCGCAGCGCTACATTGAAGTCCTCGTCCATGACAAGTTTAATCTGCTTATTTTGTTTGGCCAGGCGCCGATCGTGGCTTTCCTTACTTACCTGACGGTTGATAACGACAGCTCGCGCGACTTTCCATACTTTGTGCTGGCGCTGGTCTCCGTCTGGTTTGGAACATCAATAGCCGCTCGCGAAATTATTAAGGAACGCGCCGTCTATAACCGTGAACGAATGGTCAACCTTGGACTGCTTCCTTACGTTGGTTCGAAGCTGCTGGTGCTCACGCTGATTGTAGGCCTTCAATGCATTCTGCTTTTTGGGTTGCTGCGAGTTCTGCAAGCCACCGGCCTAATGGAATTACCTGGCGAGTACCACGGAGTTCCACAGTTAGTGGTGATGATCCTCACCGGGATGGTGGGGATCGCGTTGGGACTCTTCATCTCGGCAATCGTGAAGACTTCAGAAATGGCGACCAGCTTTGTGCCGCTCATGTTAATTCCCCAGCTTCTGTTTTGCGGCCTGGTGGGTGTCCCCAAAGGAGTCTCCAGGTATGTGGGGGTAATCATGCCGGCCACCTGGGCCTTTGATGAGATGAAGCGTTTCTCGTCTCTCCCCGTCCTGCGCGGCAAAGATGAAGAGGCTCAGCCCGCGGCGGAAAACGATGGCCGCGGTCTATACAAAGATATCAAGTATCAAAACGATCAGTTGGTTGATCAGAAACAGAACGAAGTTGAGGATTATAAGTCGAAGTCTGAAGAAAAGTTCGACGACTTTGACAGAGAAATGAACAAGTATCAGAAGGACCTGGAGAAATGGAACATGGGCGGCCGGCAGGGCCCCGAGCCAGCCAAACCCGCAAAACCTAAGCTCGATCCGGTCCCTCCGAAGGTGACGGTGGTTCAAATGCCCGACAATCTGAGCGGCTACGTAGACTTCCTGCATCCCTGGGGCGACCGGTGGATAAACCCGCTCATTCTTCTGGCGATGTTTATCGGTCTGACTGGCGCAACGATTCTCGCTTTGCGCTCGCAGGATATTGGATGAGCGTAACCCAAAAACCGTCCAGACGCCGGTGGCTTTGGTTGATTCCAGTCGGTCTGCTGGTTGCCGGCCTGGTTGTTTTCTTCGCCTGGTGGCAGTACTTCAAAACGACGCCTTCTTATTCCCTCGCTCTACTCGTCAATGCGGCTCAGCAAAACGATCGGGCCGCTTTCGATCATGTTGTGGATCTGGATCGGGTTATAGACAATTTCATTTCAGAAGGCGCGCGAGATTCCGCTATCGGCCTCAGCACTGAACTAGTGACGTCGGTGCGAATGCAACTCCAATCTCTTGCCCCGGAAACAACTGCGGGCATCAAGGAAGCTGTTAGAGAGGAAATACGAGATCGTACCAACGAGCTGGCAGGTTCATCCGGTGCGCGACCATTCGTGTTGACTGCCATGGCGATACCTTTTGTAGCTGAGATCAGTCAAACCGGCGATAGCGTGCAGGTGAGAATAAATCGTACTGACGAGGTCGAAGTACATATGGAGCGTCGCGAAGGAAGTGATTGGAAAGTAACTTCACTTCGAGATCAGGCGTTGGCAGCGCGGGTTGTCGGTGTCATCGTGAAAAATTTGCCGCGACCAGGATCGCAGATTGACGAGCAACTGCGTAAACAACTGCGAGCGCTTCCTGAAACCCTTCCGAAGCTTCCGTTCCTAAATGACAAGTAAACGCATCGGGTTTCGCGCACATCATCGAGAAGGAGAATGTATGACTCTACCTGTGTATCGTAGCCTTCTGATTCTGCTGATCCTGACTTCTGGGTTCGACGTGTTGGCCCAACGATCCAATGAAGGGGCCACGCGCGGCCCCCTCCCAAAAGAGGTGCGGGGATACAAGGTCCATCGCGCCCGGGTCGAAATGAAAAAGACCAACGAGTCAGGGAAGAAAAAACCCGACAAGAAGTCGGATAAAGAAAAGTCTGACAAGGATGAATACGACGAAGATGAGCCACTATTGATCCGTTTAGGAGAGCCCGAACTCGTCGGGGTTACACCGCTGGGGGTGACCTTTGATGTGTCTGTAATCCTGGCTGCCGTGAAACAGCAGGGAGACGTGGATCGCCTGGTTTTCGAGGATATGAAGGTCAATGACACACCCGTCACGCTTGACGATTATGTTCACCCATTTAAACTGCCAAACCAGGAGCCATTATCGCTGGCTCCCTCACTGCGGATCTTTGTAAGTACACCGCAGGCGGTGCTTAGAACAATTGACGAATTATTTAACTCGAAAGAGGTTTGGCAGGTAACCGGCAGGATCTATGTTTGCGGACACTTCAAGAAGTATCTGTTGAAGTTTAAGCGCGCAGTTCCTGTTGAACTGCAAACTTCGATAAAGAATCCGCTGTGAGAGTCGGGCTGTTGGCTGCGCGTTGCGGCACAGCCGCAAACCGCGTTGAGAATTAGGTGTGGCATTCTGCCACCTGTCACTTGAACTCGGGGCCACAAAGTGGCGCCAGGCCGCCACCGGCCAAAGCGCCGACGGGTCGGCGCACTCCAAGGAGTTGACGCTGCCCCGGAGTTAAGATCTCAAAAGCCCCTAGAAACACATCTGTTATCGGGAGAATTCTGATGCGCCTCCTTTTGATCTTAAGCCTGACTACTATCGTCTTCGTTACATCTGTAGACATCGTCATGGGCCAAAGGCCTGAGCTGAGTGTACAAACGGGCCATGCGGGTCAGGTCCTGGCCCTGGCATTCACCAGCGACAGTAAGCTTTTGGCTTCGGGCAGCGTTGACAAGACGATTGTTCTTTGGGACCCGGCCACCGGCAATCAGCTGCGTGCACTCAAGGATCACACGGGAACGGTAGGCTCCGTCGCTTTCAGTCCTGACGACAAACAGCTGGCCAGCGGTAGTGCTGACAACACCATAAAAATCTGGGACGTCGCCAGCGGTCGTGTAAAGCAAACGCTGACAGGCCACACGCTTTATGTTTCCTCCGTTGCTTTTAGTCCCGATGGGAAGTTGCTGACGAGTGGCAGTGGCGATCAGTCGGTGAAGGTTTGGGATCTTGCAACGGGACGCGAGTTGCGCACTCTAGCGGCGGGGCCTACCACAATGGCCGGTCTTCCTGTTAGCGTGGCCTTCAGTCGTGACGGCAAGACGCTGGCAACCGGGGCCCAACTTGTAAAACTATGGGACGTCAGATCAGGTAACGAAATCCGAACAATTCGGGTTACTGAATCAAATGCTCCCATGGAGCGGCCGGTCGCTTTCAGCTACGACGGTAACCTGCTGGCTACTGGCGGTGGAGGCGTCAAGCTTTGGGACGTGGCGACGGGCAATGCTCTGCGCACGCTCCCTGGAGATGCCCGAACTCTGAACTTCAGCCCGGATCAAAAGACACTTGCGGGCACACACGGGACTGAAATCAAATTGTGGAATATTTCGACCGGGCAGGAGTTACAGACGCTCAAGGGATCGCAACTGGGTGTTGATTCGGTTGCTTTCAGCACCGACGGCAAGCTCCTGGCTGTCGGCAGCTCTGACAATACTATCGCTCTCTGGGACACCAGTAAGCATCAGGAAGCACGAGTCCTGCGAGGGCACGTATCAGCCATTGCGGCGGTTGCGGTAAGTGGGGACGACAAGGTACTGGCGAGTGCACTAGCCGCCGGGATCGCTGGCATAACGCGCAACGACCCGATAAAGATTTGGGATCCGATTACTGGCCAATTGGTCAGATCTTTGTTGAGCCGGAAGGATGGTCACTCGATCGGTCTTAGCCGCGATGGCAGCAGATTGATTTCAGGCAGCTCCAGCAATTCAGTGAGCTTGTGGGACGTATCGCAGGCGGTGGCCCAGCGCGAGTTTGCGGTGCCGCGCCCCGGAAGATTTGTCCCTGATCGGGTTGCGCTGAGCGCCAACGGAAAGCTGATTGCGGCCGGCGGCCGCGAGAGTACTATCAAGATTTGGGAGACTGATACAGGCCGCGAGTTGTTTACACTGACGGGGCACAAGAAGAGCATCAGGGATTTGGCTTTCAGCCCAGACAGCAAGTTGCTGGCAAGCGCCGGCCAGGATGCCGCTATCAAGCTATGGTCCGTGGCAACCGGGCAGGAAATTAATACCTTAGGGGCGCATTCGGGCGGAGTCGGCACAATTGCTTTCAGTCCTGATGGTAGAAAATTGGCCAGCGGGAGCCAGGACCGGATGATTCTAATTTGGGACCTCGAAACGGGAGAATCTGATGGTGCCTACCTGGGCCATCAGGAGTGGGTCAACGCGGTGGCCTTCAGCCCGGATGGGAAGAAGCTGGCGAGCGGTAGCGCAGACGGTGAGGTTCGTATTTGGCAGGTAGCCGCTCGTGGGCCACAGGGAGAGCCGCTCGTGATCAAGCGGCCACTGCAAACACTGACCGGACACGCAGGCGGCATCAATTCGCTTGCCTTCAACTCCGACGGCAAACTGTTGGTAAGCGGCAGTAGCGATGCGAGCATGAAACTTTGGGATGTGTCGGCTGGAAAAGAGTTGGCCAGTCTGTTTTCAATGGACCAGCAGGATTGGCTGGTGCTGACGCCAGACGGACTGTTTGATGGTTCGCCGGCTGCCTGGAACCAGATTCTCTGGCGGTTTTCTGCAAATCTTTTCGATGTTGCGCCAGTAGAATTGTTTTTCAACGATTATTATCACCCGGGTTTGCTGGCGGATCTGTATGCCGGGAAAAGGCCGGTGGCGCCGCAGAATATTACTCAAAAGGATCGCCGGCAGCCGACTGTCAAACTAGCAGTAAATGAAGCTCAAGTTGCCGCTGCCCAAATTCGATCACGAACGATCGGAGTCACGATAGAAGTTAGCCAGGCCCTAGCCGGCGCCCAGGACGTGCGACTGTTTCGCAACGGAGCATTGGTTAAGGCTTGGCGAGGCGACGTCTTAAAAGGACAGAGCCGAGCGGTCTTGCAAGCGCAGATTCCCATCGTGGCCGGACCAAATCGTTTGACTGCGTATGGGTTCAATCGAGAGAACGTCAAAAGCGCTGATGCGACTGTCATTGTCACCGGCAACGACCGTTTGAAGCAGCCAGGCACGCTTTACATCCTGGCGATCGCTGTTAACAAGTATGCGAACTCGCAGTTTGATCTGCGCTATGCAGTCGCCGATGCCACTGACTTCGCCGGCGAGCTGCAGCGCCAGGAGTCAAAGATTAAGAACTACGACCGCACCGAGATCATTTCGCTACAAGACGCCAGGGCTACCAAAGCAAACATTCTGGAGGCCCTCACCAGCCTCGCCGCTCGCGTCAAACCTGAAGATGCGGTCGTCGTTTACTATGCCGGCCACGGCACTGCGCAACAGAATCAGTTTTACCTCATTCCGCACGACCTTGGTTACGCGGGAGGGCGAAACCAAATCGATGCAGCGGCACTGCAAACTATCCTCGCCCGCAGCATCTCCGATCGCGAGTTAGAGCGTGCTTTTGAAGGGGTGGATGCGGGGCAGTTTTTGTTGGTAATTGATGCCTGCAATTCCGGCCAGGCTCTCGAAGCCGCTGAAAAGCGTCGCGGTCCGATGAATAGCAGGGGACTGGCCCAGTTGGCCTACGAAAAGGGAATGTACGTGCTGACGGCGGCCCAGAGTTATCAGGCTGCGATGGAAGCCGCCAAGCTTGGTCACGGCTATTTGACTTATGCGTTAGTTGAAGAGGGACTCAAAACTTCGGCCGCCGACATACAGCCCGCCGACGGCCAGGTGTTTTTGAAGGAGTGGCTTGATTACGCGACGCAAAGAGTGCCCCAAATGCAGGAAGAGAAACTGAAGGAAGCGCAGGGAAGACAGTTGGAACAGGTGGTGGCCTTCGTGCCCGGTGATGAAAAAACGGATCCGGCAAAACGAAATCTACAGCGGCCGCGAGTGTTCTATCGACGTGAACCTGGGGTAGAGCCTTTCATCGTAGCTCGACCGGGAAGGGCGCCAGCGAATTAACGTAAAAGGCTACCAGCTGCGGAAAACCTAAGAACGATCCACGAAAGGACACGAAATTACTCGAACTAAGAAATTTTTCGTGCCGCTTCGTGTGATTTCGTGGACCGTTTTTTAGTCTTTCGGCGGCCTGCCTGGTTGAAGCTGAGCGTCATCGTCCATATCGTAGCGGGACCGTTACCATGAATGCGTTTTTACTTCTGCTGCCGATGCGATAAACGGTTTGCGGAGCCGGTTCTTCCTGAGTCAGAACTCTGGCAGAGCCCGCTGAGCTGGCCGCCATCTCCACCTTCGACCAGGGCATTCCGGCACCTCCCACCATCTCAAATCGTTCGACTTCTACTGAGCCCGACGCTTCCCATTTTGCGACGTCAGCTTTTGATAGTTTCAACGGTCTGTCTGTTAGTCGAAGATTATCGAGTGGCTGGGGAGTGACTATGATGCTCAGGACTTCAGCGACCTGATCGCTTCGGCTCGGACTGGGCACGAGGGTGAAGTAACCAGGGTTGTCTTCCTGCGCCGGAATGTCGATCAACTTTCCGGGCCGGACTTGATTATCGCCGCCACGCGTTCGCAGCGTGGGAAAGATCAAGTAGGCATCGCCGAAGGAGCCATCAGCATACTGCTCGCGATCGATCACATATAAGTAACCTGCTCGCGGCGATTCAATGCTGAGCCGGACTCGCTCACCCACTTGCAACGGCGTGTCAGCTTCAATGCGTTGTGGCGTCCACTGGGTTGGCTGTGCGTTTTCCATTACCAACACGCGCGCACCGGCGTCGTTTCCTGTGGTGGGCCGCAGTCGCCAGATGGTGACGCCGATTTCCATCACTTCTGAATTCGTTTTCATCGCCACTAGTACGGCGGGCGTCTTGCGGACATAGCGCGGTCCTTTGGTCACAGTCGCTGAGGTGGGCTTCCGAGTTCCAGTTTTAACCGACGCCTGTCCTTTGGCAGCAGGAGGACGCGCGCGTGTGAATTCCTCGAGCACGATTTGGCGCGAGCCATCGTCTTGTGATCTGATTATTGTTGCTAATGGTAATGAAAGCGCAGCGAGAAAAGCGAGGCCCATGCCTAACATCTGCGATTTTCGAGTCAACAATCTACCGACTGTGGTCATGTCTCCTCCAAACAGCTTGTCCGCATAACTGCCGGCGACGTTCAGTCGCGCCTTTCGGCGCTTAATGCAGGCAAGATGCCTGCGCTCCCAGCCCGGACGCTCTCATCGTTTGGCCGCCGAGAGACGATAGATCAGCTTTATAATCGTCGTCGGTACCATCCCGTCATCGTTGCAGGCGGGTATATTGTAAACGAGGTTGTTTTGTCGGACCTGCTGCAAGGTTGCGGTTGCAGGAAAGAGATTGAAGCCTTTTTCTCCCGGCTTACCCTTGCCCTCAACAAAAGCTCCTTTAAGGAAGGCGATAGGGCATTGATTTTGGTAGTTGTTGATTCTGGAGTCTACCAGAGCAGAAAAATTAGCCCGATAAGAGGTTTTGCCTTGCTGAATTGTCAATGCATCCGCCGTTAACCCGACGGTTACATCATCAAACGAATTCCCGAAAAGCAGCTCTCTCAGCCTCTTCATGGGAAAGGTCATTGATTGACCCAGAAGCATGGCCCGTTCGAGATGGAGCACGGCGTTATCGGAATCTTTCCTGGCCAAAAGAGCGAGCCCCAGATAAGCATGTGCCTCTCCACTGCCAGGTGTAGCTTCAAGAAAGCGACTTGCAACGCGGATCGTTTCATCAAACATGCTGCTTTTGTAACTGATCTCAATGTCCCTGAGGGTGACCGGGCCGGACGGCTGCAAGCCGGCCGCTGCGGCGGGCGATCTGCCGGATGCCTTGGCTTCCAACGACACGACGCGATTGTTTGCCAGTTCGACGAAAAGTCCTTGTGGGAATTTCGTGACGTAGGCGCGGAAATCGGAAGGATTTTGGCTGTCCTTGATCGCGTTCCAATAGAGCATTTCGGGAGAATCCGCGCTGCTCGAGTTACCCGCCGACCGCACCACGTTGGACCGCGACTTGGCCAACGCGGCAAACTGGCCGTCGGGATATTTGTCTAGATAGGATTTGAAGTCGTCAGGATTGTTACTGTTCTTGATTGTCTCCCAAAACGACAGTTCCATTGCCGCCGGATCCACCAATGCCACGTTGGGCGTGTCGGAGCCCGGAGACATCGACGCGGAGTTGGTAACCGCCAGGACCAACTGCTCGGCGCGATAGCCTTCAATAATGGCGAAGGGTCGTTGTTGCTTGGTTGAGCCGAGGTCGATTGCGAGTCGTTTAGGTACTGTTTCCTGAACGTGCTTCACTAATTGGGCCAGTGTTATTTCGCCCTTTTCATTTGCGGCGGCGCCTTTCAACCCTTCCACCACGGCCCAACTGAAATACCCTTGCTTCTTTTCAGTGTACTCATAAGCGCGCTGGCCGATTCCGGTAGCATAAACCGTGGCAAAAGCCTGGACCTCACGATTCCGCACATCGAAATTGAAAGCATTGGTGTACGCGTTGCTCAAGGGATTCGGTGCATCGGCACGGCCGCCCGGATCATTGCGGCAGGCATCCAGCAGCACCAGGACTTGCCCGACACCTGTTTCTTTAATCCGCTCTTTTATTCGATTGATGCTGATCGCGGTCTCTTCAAGAAATGAAATCTGATCGCTGATTTGCGCATCCGATGGCATCAGGAAAGCTTGTCCTCCTCTTTCCATCCCGTGACCCGCGAAAGAGACCAGCAACAAACCGTCCTTCGGCACTGCGGTGCTGAGGTTAGACAATCGGCGCAGAATGTTGACGCGCGTTGGTTGTCGTTCCATGGGCTGAGCCGTTGATAGCAGAATTACCTGGTCTTGCGGGAATCCTGCGTAACGGACGAGGGCATCCGCAATTAGTCGGGCATCGTTGTCTGAACCCTTGAGTGGGCTGATTTGCGGGTCCATGTATTTGTCCACACCTATCACGAGCGCCCAGCGCTTGGGCCCAACCGGCAAGGACGTAATCTGATTCGTTTGCGAAACAGTGGAACTAGCCGGTGGAGATGTGGGCTGGGTTGTTGATGCAGCTGGTTTCGCTTGAGCCGCCGGCAGTTGCTCCAGTTGACGGCTGCCAGCTTCAGCTTGTCTGGCAGTCGGCTCTACTCCTGGTGCTGTTGATAGGGTCTGCGCTGCCGACGCTGGGCCAGCGGTCTGCAATGGTTCACTGAGACGCGGGGGCGCGGGAGTCAAACGTATGGCAGCTTGTGAAGAGGCTACGGCTGCAGCAGGGTTTGTGTTCCCGGCTCCCGCCAACGCCGTTTGAATTTCTTTACCTAGTCGTTGCGAAAGCTTAGCGTCAATAGTGGCGAGCTTCTTAACTTGATCGTTGGCCGCGTCGGCCTGGCCCAGGCGCGCATAAGCCCGTCCCAGATTGTAGTAGGCATCAGCATAGTCCGCCTGCAACCGTATGGCACTCTTGAAAAACGGTATTGATTTTTCGAAGTCGGTCCCTCGCAGGTAGGCGTAGCCAATAGCGTAGTAGGCTTCGGCATAACTCGGGTCGAGGCTGGTGGCTTTTGCGAGTGGCGCAAACGCCTCCCCATGACGGCCCATCGCGTTGTAAGCAGATCCAAGATCATATTGGGCCTGAGCATTGTTCGGTCCAAGGCGCACCTGCTCTTTATAGGCGGCCAACCCTTCTTCCCATTTGCCGGTATTGAAGTAGGCATCACCCAAACCCCCGTAGGCAGGCCCGAAATTCGGATCGAGTCGAATGGCGAGTTTATAGGCGTCTATTGCCTCTGGCCACTTACTCTCTTCCGACAGCTTGTTCGCTTCCTCGGCGATGCCGGCTGCGCGACTGGCGGATTTTTGCGGTGCTCGGCCGCGCTTTTGTGCGAGGGCAGTTTCAGATAGGCCAGTGTTGAGCAAGGCAAATAAACACAGCAAAGCTGAGAACAACTTCGAATAAGGGGCATTGGATTTCATAAGACAACTCCCGAATTGAACAGGCAGGGCAGGCGGCACGAGTACGCCCACAGGGCTAGCGTCAAACCATTTTTCGGCTGGTAGACTAGGTTGATCGCCGATTCTTGTCAACGAGTTTTGGGCTGACGGTGTCGTTTCCGCCTAGTGATGTTCCAGCTCGAGGAGGTGGACCAAAACATTGCCTTTCCCCTTGAGCTTGGTCTGTCTCTTTGGAGTGTCCTTCTGAGACTCTGGCTTTTCTGATGAATGCTTTTCAAGAAAGCGCTGGACCTTTGCCTGGTCAGCGTCGCCGATCTCACCTTTGTCTTTCGCGTTTATCACACGCTTGACTGCCTCCATCTCAGGCACAGCCTCGGCGGCCCAAACAATCCAAAACTTCTCCGTGCCCTGATGCTCGTCAAACACCATCCAGGCAGTTTCAATTTTTTGGTTCGCCGTCACCGGCGGCACCTTGGAATCTGTTGCGGAAGCTGCGGATAACAGGTTGTAAGTAGTCGCACCTCCGGCGGACGGCCCCTCGTTCAGAAGATAAAGGTACCCGGCTTGAGGACTGGTAAGGCGCATGCGAAACTTCCAGCCATTCTCAAAAATTTCCTGACCGGAAGATTCAAACGTATCCTGGTACGGACGACCTGAGCGCATTTTTTGCACCGTCAGACCATAGCTTAAAAGACGTTCGGCTCCTGAAGGCGGCAGGGGATTCTTTGCTTCACTAGTGCGGGATCGGATGACGTACCAGGCGGCCAGTCCGGCAACCGCCAGGACAAGTACACAGACCCCCGCGAGTAAGGGAACCAGCTTGCTTTTCGAACGGCGCGAATCACCTGCGCGCCCACCCAGACCAAGTTGGGCCACCGACGGACCTGGCCCAGGTTGGGCTCCAGATGGATCCGGCGACTGAGCGGGTCGAAATGGTACTTGAAGAGTTTTGGGATGAGGGCCAGGTGAAGCTTTAGCCAATGGAGTTTCTTCACTGGAAAGCTGCGTCCGCGGCAACGCAAAATCTGTTGGTTCCGATACTCCACCTGTCTGTAGTTCCTGCGAGATTGCGCCGGCAAAACTATCGGCAAACTCGCGCGGTGCCCCGTAACGATCCGCCGGATTGAAGGAAAGAGCTTTAAGAATTACCTCTTGCGCTTTGATTGGAAGACTTGGTCTCAGATCGGCGGGTTTTACACGGACCCCAGTCTGTTGCATTTGCAGCAGTTCAAATCCAGTCTCGGGGTTGAAGGGTTTTCGTCCGGTGACCATTTCGTAGGCAATCGCACCGAGCGAAAAGATGTCGGTGGCGGCCGTAATGGCCCGTCCGTTCAACTGCTCCGGAGCCATATAGGCTACAGTTCCTGGCGAAAGGTTGAGCGAAGTGCTGGGAGCAACCACCGAATCTTTAACCTTGGCAATGCCGAAGTCGATGATTTTTATCTGCTCTTCGCCGTGACCCAGGTTCTGCAGCATGATGTTGTCGGGCTTTAAGTCGCGGTGCAGAATTCCGCGATTGTGTGCAGCCGCCAGCGCGCGTCCAATCTGCTTTAGTAGTTCCGCTGTTCGTTCCAGGTTCATGCCTTCCGGGCTCATCACCGAACGCAGGGTTACCCCTTCGACGTACTGCATAATGATAAAGGGTCGGCCGTTTTGCAGTTCACCCGCATCGATGATGCCCACAATTCCCGGGTGGTCTATCCGACTGAGCGCCTCCACTTCCTGGCGAAACTTTTGCACGACGTACTCGCTTTGATAAGCCTCATCAAGTAAAACTTTCACGACCACAGGACGAGAGTGCAACTGCTGATCCAGCGCCAGGTAGACCACGCCCATTCCGCCTCGCTTTAGCTCGTTTTGAATGAGGTAGCGGCCGTTAAGAATTTGCCCAATCAATTCATTGGTGGAAGGAAGTCGGGTCGGATCCATGACCGTTGGGGCTGGCTCGTTGGGCCCTGACGTTTTCCGGGGATTGTCGTCTGTCGGCATGCGGCAAAGGTTACCCCAAACTGACCCCAGCGCCAATAGAGCGAGGCGCATAACACTGGCAGATCGAAGCGCATAACACCGGCCTGCTTCGCTCAATGTGTTGCATGGCACTGAAACGGGGGTCATTGTTCGCTCGCTTGACAGGCTTGCGGTGCGGCGCGTAGGGTTTTCGCTCCGACGAGCGGGATGTGTTTTGAGCCAATGCAAGTTTGATCGACTGAAACTCGTTGCCGATCTGAGATCTGAGATTTTAGATTTGAGTTAAACCATTGGAGGCGAATCTGTTCTGGTGAACGGCGCGGTCTTCAAAACCGTTAGTGAGACTGTGAGAACAGGCTCAGGTAGGTTCGATTCCTACACGCCTCCGCCATAAATGCAGGAGCAGTAAGCAGGAGGCAGTAGGCAGGACGAGACGGACTCGTTCTCCGTCATTAATCGACAATCGGCAATTGGAAATTGGCAATGAGAGATTGGGTTGCCCTCAACATGACCTCCGGCATCGGACCTCGCGCCGCTGCCAAACTCCTCGAACGTTTTGGGTCGGCGGAGGCGGTTTATGGCGCCACCCGCGTGGAGCTGGAGAAGTGCCGTCTCTTGCCGGAAGCAGTTGATAGCATCATCGCTCGCGATATGCATACGCGGGCGGAGGGCGAGATTGGAAACGTCAGGACGCTCGGAGGCGATATCCTGGTCCTGGATGATGGTGTTTACCCATCATTGTTGAGAGAGATTTATGATCCACCGATAGCGCTTTACGTGAAGGGAGCCTGGTCTGAATGCCTGGATCAACCCTGTGTAGCGATCGTTGGTTCACGCAAGTGCTCCACCTATGGCCAGAATGCAGCCTTGATGTTGGCGCGGGATTTGGCCCAGCGTGGTGTGACGGTCGTTTCCGGTTTCGCTCGCGGAATAGATGCGGCAGCGCATCGAGGCGCTCTGGAGGCTGGTGGCCGCACGATAGCTGTTCTGGGCACCGGCATCGATGAGGTTTACCCACGCGATCATAAGAAGCTCGGTGAGGAACTTTTAGATGGCGGCGGCGCGATGGTCACCCAGTTTCCGCTCCGTACTCCTCCTGTTTCGGAAAACTTTCCATACCGCAACCGCATCATTAGCGGTTTGAGTTTGGGCGTTGTCGTGGTTGAGGCGGCGGAGAATTCAGGTTCATTGATAACGGCGCGCCTGGCCATCGAGCAGAACCGGGAAGTCTATGCGGTGCCGGGAAACATAACTTCGCGAAACTCCTTTGGCACTAACTACTTGATCAAGGGCGCCGGCGCGAAGCTCGTACAGCAATGGCAGGATATTGCTGCTGAACTGCCGCCCCAAATCGCGGCCAAACTATTGCCGCCGCCCCTGGGGGATAATAAGGGCCAGAAGAAGGAGAAGTCTTTAGCCGACCAACTGGCCCTCATGCCGCAGGGACTAACTGGTTTCGAGCAATCAGTTTTCAAGTTGCTTTCTGCTGATAATCCTGCGCACATTGATTCGCTGGTTGACCAAAGCAGACTGACGATCTCGGATTTGACGGCAGCGCTGCTAACTTTGGAGATGCGTGATTTGGTAAGGGCACTGCCGGGCAGATGTTTTGTGCGGAAGATGTAGAGGAAGGGTAAATGGTGAATGTTAAATAGATAAATGGAAGAGGCAGGGGCTGTTCAATATGACCATTTACTATTCAGCATTTACCATTTACCAAAATTAAAATGGCAAAAAATTTAGTAATAGTTGAATCGCCGGCGAAGGCGAAGACAATAAACAAATATCTGGGGAAGGACTATCTGGTTAAGGCCTCGATAGGCCACATCAAGGATCTGCCTTCGAAAGGACTTGGCGTCGACGTTGACGACGACTTCAAGCCCACCTACGAAGTAATTCCGGATTCGAAAAAGCGGAATAATAAAAGGATCGTTGCGGAGCTTAAGGCGGCTGCTAAAGAAGCAGACACGATCTATTTCGCAGCTGACCCGGATCGGGAGGGCGAAGCGATTTGTCAGCACCTGGCAGAAGAGATCGTGCCGAAGCGACCCGCGAAAGCTACTTTTCGCGTGATGTTCAATGAGATAACGAAGCGAGCGGTCAACGAAGCCTTTGAGCACCCGAAACAGATCGACCAAAACCTCGTTGATTCTCAGCAAGCCCGGCGCGTGCTCGATCGGCTGGTGGGTTACAAGGTTTCGCCGCTCCTTTGTCGCACAGTGGGGGGAAAACTAAGCGCAGGACGGGTGCAATCCGTTGCCCTGCGGATGGTTGTTGAGCGCGAAAGAGAAATCGAGCAGTTTCTCAAGACAGAATACTGGACAATCATTGCCGGTGTCGACGCGAGACTACCGCCAGCGTTCGATGCCCGGCTGTTCAAAGTAGGCGATCAAACCGTCAAGACTGCTGGCTTCGACCAGGACACCAAACCCGGCGAGATTCTAATCAACGACGAAGCCAAAGCTGCCGAGCTTGTGGCGGAAGCAAATCAGCAAACGTTCGTTGTCAGCGAAGTAACCAGGAAAGAGCGCAAACGTAACCCCGTCCCACCTTTCATCACTTCAAAGTTGCAGCAAGAGGCTGCGCGCAAACTTGGCTTTGCCGTAAGACGGACGATGATGGTTGCGCAGAAGCTTTACGAGGGCATCGAGATTGGCGCTGAAGGCTCAGTCGGTTTGATTACCTACATGCGCACCGACTCTACACGTGTTTCCGATGCGGCCCTGGGTGAGGTGAGAGATTTCATCAGCAAGCAGTATGGCGCTCCATACTTGCCCGAAAAGGCAATTCATTATCGATCGAAAAAGGACGCCCAGGATGCCCACGAGGCAATTCGTCCTACCGATGTTGCGCGCACTCCGGACTCGCTCGCAAGCTATTTGAACAATGACGAGCTGCGGCTTTATCGCCTTATCTGGCAGCGTATGGTTGCCTCGCAAATGACCCCCGCAGTTTTTGATCAGACCACTATCGACATTGGAGCGGGACGTTTTATCTTCCGGGCGACCGGATCGGTGCAGAAGTTTGACGGCTTCCTGAAAATCTACCAGGAGGGTCGCGATGAGAAGACGGAAGAGGATGAAGAAGCCGAGCGCAAACTGCCCACCGTAGAAAAGGGCGAGACGCTGGTCCTGAATAAGATCACGCCGGAACAGCACTTCACTGATCCTCCGCCGCGGTTCACCGAAGCTACTTTGGTTAAGGCCCTCGAAGAAAAGGGAATCGGCCGGCCGTCAACCTATGCGGCGATCATGACGACGATTCTGGCGCGTGAGTACGTTGAAAAACTTGAGGGCCGTTTCCACCCAACAGCTTTAGGGAAGACCGTTAACGACCTGCTGATTCAGGGTGGGTTTGCCGATCTGTTTAATGAGGCGTATACCGCGCGAATGGAGGAAGAACTTGATTCCGTCGAGGAAGGCAAACTCAAGTGGACCGATGCACTGCATGAGTTTTATGGGAAGTTTTCGAGCGACCTTGTTAAGTTCACCAAATACACCAAAGATCTTAAGGACGAAGAGACACCAACTGATGAGGTCTGTCTCAAATGTGAGACGAAAGGGATGGTGCTCAAATGGGGCCGCTTCGGTAAGTATTTCAAATGTTTGAATTGCGGCGCGTCGCGTGATGCCGAGCCGAAGGCGGGTTCGAACGGCGGCGCGAATGGGACCGACTCTGCGGCTGGCGGGGAAGAGGTTGCCGAGCCGGAAGCTTGCGAGTTGTGCGGCAAGCAGATGCAGTTAAAGCGCGGACGCTTCGGGCCCTTTCTTGGCTGCACCGGTTATCCTGAATGCCGCAACATTCGCAAGATCGCCAAGAGTGGCGTGGTTGCCCCTGCGCCTGTACCTCTGGATGAGAAGTGTCCGATGGATGGCGCGCAGTTAGTGAGGCGTTTTGGACGTTACGGAGAGTTTATCTCTTGCTCAAACTATCCGAAGTGTAAATACATCAAGCAGGAATCTACGGGTGTTAAGTGTTCCCGGCCCGGCTGCGAAGGCGAGCTTGTGGTCAAGAAATCGAAGCGTGGAAAATTGTTCTATGGCTGCGGCACCTACCCCGATTGCGATCGAGTTTATTGGGACAAACCAGTTCTCGAAACCTGTCCAAACTGCAACGCACCGTTTTTGCTTGAGAAGACTACGAAAAAACAAGGCACGTTTCGTCATTGCGCGAACGAAGAATGTGGTTATAGCTCGAAAGAAGGGTCAACTAAACCGACTCCTGCTAAACGTCCACCCGCTGCGAAGCGGAGGGCAAAGGTGGAATCACCCGCGAGTTAGCGCTTCCGCCCAGTGTCGTTATTTCGCCGCCGGGCTATCTTCATAACTACCGTTTAGAGGCGGGCATCGCCCGCCGGTTCAAGATGGGATTCCAGAAGCTTCTTAAATCTCACGTTGAGCCGGCGGGCGATGCCCACCTCTAAGCGGTCGTAAAACGCTAAGACCGTGATACGCCGTCGGCGCTCGCGTCGCCACTAATGGTCGCGTTAGAATGCGCACTGAAACCTAGGCGGGCAGTTTTTCCGTAATAGTCGGGCCAGATCCAGTCATTCCTTGAAGTCAATTCTAAAATCAGGAGAAATCATCATGTTTCGACGCCATGCGGCAGTAGTGCTGCTCTTCGTTTTGCTAATTTCGCCGGCGGCGACTTTTGCGCAGCAAGTATCGACGTCAGCAACACCAGCGGCGCCGGCAGCCGCGCCTTCCCAGCAATCGCCTCAGACGCCCGCGAAAGATCCAAACGATCCAATCGAGCGAATCAAAGACGAAGGTATGAATCGTTCGCAGGTGATGCAGACGTTGAGTTATCTCAGCGATGTAATTGGTCCGCGTTTGACCGCCTCGCCGGGAATGAAACGCTCCAACGAATGGACACGCGACCAGCTCACAAAATGGGGACTGCAGAATGCGCATCTGGAAGCGTGGGGACCGTTTGGCCGCGGTTGGACCTTGAAGCGGTTTTCGGCCCAGGTTACTGAGCCGCTGACGATACCGCTGATCGCGTACCCCAAAGCATGGTCGCCAGGCATCGCCGGACCACTGACTGCCGAGGTGGTCTACTTCGATGCTAAAGATGATGCAGACCTGGAAAGATTCAAAGGCAAGCTCAAAGGGGCGATTGTCTTGACCAGCCTAATGCGAGAGGTGAAGGCCCGCTTCGAGGCGCCGGGGACTCGCCGTGACGAGAAGAATCTGCTTACGCTTGCTGACGCGCCTGAGCCGAGCAGGGGTGTTGGTGGTGGACGCCGTTTCCAAATGACCCCCGAGCAGCGATCAGCGTTTGTGTTCTCAGGAAAGAAGCTTAGGTTTTTGCACGGGGAAGGGGCCGCGGTCTTGATTGATCCCAGTCGGGCGGGCGATGGCGGGACCATCTTCGTTTCGTCTGCGTCAGTGCCGCCGCTTTCAGATGATCCGTTGAATCCCAACGCGCCACGCCCAGCCCCGGAATATGACAAGAGTGCACCCAAGATACTTCCGCAACTGGTGCTCTCGGTCGAACACTACAACCGCATTGTTCGCATGCTTGCAGCCGGAGAAAAGGTGAAGATGACGGTTGATCTGGGCGTTGAGTGGCAAGACGCTGACCTCATGGGATACAACACCATCGCGGAAATACCCGGAACGGATCTGAAGGATGAAGTGGTCATGCTTGGAGGTCATATGGATTCCTGGCATGCAGGGACCGGCGCCACTGATAACGGCGCGGGTGTCTCTGTGGCGATGGAAGCAGTACGGATTCTTCAAGCGCTGAATCTAAAGCCGCGAAGAACGATTCGAATCGCATTATGGAGCGGGGAAGAACAGGGACTACTGGGATCTCGTGCTTATGTGGCAGAGCATTTTGGCAAGATGGAAACTCCCGCCGCTGCCCCAGGCGCGCCCGCAACAACACCGGGTGCCAGACCGGCGCCAGGTAATCTGGTAACAAAACCTGATTATGAAAAGTTTAGTACGTACTTCAATCTGGACAATGGAACGGGAAAGATCAGAGGCGTTTATCTTCAAGGCAACGAATCAGTCCGTGGACTGTTTCGCCAGTGGCTGATGCCTTTCCGCGACATGGGAGCAGCAACGCTCTCCATATCAAATACCGGTGGCACGGACCATTTAGCGTTTGATGCCGTGGGCCTGCCGGGGTTCCAGTTTATTCAGGATGAGATCGAATACGACACGCGCACACACCATTCCAACCAGGATGTGTTCGATCGCATTCAGGCGGACGACATGAAGCAGGCGGCAATAATAATGGCGGCTTTTGTCTACAATGCGGCGATGCGCGATGAGAAATTGCCGCGCAAGGCACTTCCGGGAAGATAAGACGGAATGCAAAACCCAGGAAAGGGTGAGTTTAGAGTACAAGCTTTAGCTTGCGTGGCCGCGAAAGAAGCAACCTAAAGGCTTCCACCCCATGCGGGCTGCGGCATTCCCCGGGTTGGACTCTGAACACGCGTAGCGTCGATTCGACTCTCACCCATTGTTTATTGAGCGAACTTGATCGCGTGACCGCTATCAAGCGATCTACTTTGCCCCAACCACGAACCTTAGCCAGTATTGTTTGAGCTTATCGCGATTTGATTTCCTGTAGGCGGCATAATCGCGACTGATACCCTCGTCGGGCCGCACGAAGAGAACATAGGCTTCAATCAAGCCCGCGTCATTCAACTTCATAAGGTTCTCAAGAGAGGGTGTTGGCTTCTTCAGGCGTTTTTCTTTGGTTTGTACCTGGACAGATTCCGCCACTCCCCGCAATGCGTCCACCTCTTCTGGCAGGCTGTGCCGATAAGCAGCCTCATTAGGATAGGTCCTGGCAAACTTCTCACTGCGTACGCCATCCTTCCTGTCCATCCAGGCTGAGTGGACGATTCCGTACATCATCCAGGCAGCGGATCCATCATCAGCGCTCCCTTTTAGCGCCAGCTCGTCGACCGTAATGTTGATTTCTCCCGGCTTCTTTGATGTTACGTTGGTTGGGATGTCAACCCTCGGATGGCCCAGCAATACCTTGTGACGATCGCCCCATTGCGTTAGACCCACATACGCCCTGCGGTTGTAAGGCTCCGCAACGATCGCCTCCACAAACTTGTCGCGCGCTTCTTCGGATTTTCCCTGCGCATCCAAAGCATCGCCCCAGTAACGATAGGCGGTTTCACGATCTGCATCGATCGCAATCGCTTTCGCAAACCAGACTCCAGCTACTTCAAAGTGGTCGTTGCGAAAGCCCGCGTCGGTTGAGGCGTGTGCCTTCTTAAACTCCACATCGCCCGCATACAATGCGGCCTCGTAGAGCCGTGGATCCAGCTCGAGGGCGTGCTTATATGCCGCCAGCGCCTTATCCATATCTCCTCGCACAAAAGCCTCTTCGCCTTTACGAATCTCACTCTCGGCGGCTTTCGTGTTTGAGAAGGGAACGGCCGTCGAATCTTCCCGCGACAGAGTATCGAGAGTGATTTGAGTCAGATTGCTGTTGTCCCCGAGCGATTGAGACTGCAACAAGATCTTCCGTGCTCGCTCCCGAATTTTCTGGCGCAATGCCGGGTCCTTTTCGGTGGCTGAGGTGGCGTAAAGCGCAAAACCGAGCCGCGATAAGATAATCGGATCTTTAGGATTGACTGCTGCCGCCTTTTCCAGCAGCGGCAAAGCATCAACGAGTTTACTCGACTCATAAAGCGCTATTGCCCGTTCTCGGTCTGTTTGGTGCTGAGCCTGAGACAGCGCCTCCACGGGCGCTAAAAAAACGAACGCCAGGATCGCCAGCAACAGGCTGCTGGACAAAAACTTTACGGATGAATTGTGATTGTTCATTGAAACCTCTCAGAGTGTAGGTTATGAAGAAACTCTGAGCGTCCAAGTCTATGGTTGAGAGTGGATAGTGTCAACGTGGCGATTCCCGACCTGAAACGCCCGGAGTTTACGTCAACGGCCTCGCAAGGCAATGGCTAAATAGATCCGCGAAGACAAAAAGGGCAAGCCACGTAAAATGGCTCGCCCTTTGTTTTTTTTAAGATAGGTCACTGTAGGACGAATAGCCTATATCTTCTCCATGGAGGGGCTTCGCTGATTACTACTCAGTGATGGAGACTTCGATGCGGACTTGTCCGAAAGATCGACTCCGATCCACCCCTTTATCTTTTTCAGCAGAGCGGGCAGCACAACCATTTGGGCGGTGGTTGAAAGTTCTTCCACGAGACGGTCACCGAGCACTCCCGCTTCCTTACTCAAGCGCTCATAGGCAGAAGTATCCTTGAATCGCGCGAGCATTCCCGGCCCCTCATCTTTGGCATCGTTGCCATTCTTCCGTGGAGCCGCGGCGCCGGTTGGTTCGACTGCGGCGCGCGGGGGAAAGTCTCGCTGCGACAAGTAAGGGTTAGCGTTCAGTGAATGGGCAGCAGAAGGCGAATAGTGAACTTTGTCATAGTCGTCATCTCCGGTGACCGCTGCGGCAATGCCATAGCCCACAAAGAACCCGACGCCCGCCGCGCCCAGGCTCCAGGCCACCGGCGCTTTCTTGAAATGTTCGCGCCAATCGAGCGCATCCTTCACCGTTTCATACTGTTGTGCCACGTTCTCTTTAATCTCCGTCACGGTATTGGTAATGGAATCCCGCGCCTCTTCCATACGATGTTGAAGCTCCTCCTTGGAAGCCTCTTCGTCGTCGGTTTCGCGCGCGCGAGCTATTCCTAAAGCTCGTTCTTCAGCCATTGTTTATCCTTTCTCAACTCCTCGACCGTCCGGTTCGGAAGGAGATGCTGATTAGCCAATCGCCTTTTCATCGCTGAAATGATGATCGTGCCGACGATCAGGTAAAGAACACCTGCGGTTACAAATCCGATCGCATATTTCGCCGGTTGGCTCAAGGCGGTGTCAGCGAAGAGAGTCGATATGCCAAAAGCCAGAGCGACATTCAGAAGGGCGAAACCGATGGCGGCTATGATGCCGCCAACGCCAATCATGATCCCGCTATGCGCATAGGCATTAGCCTCTTCTTTGAGTTCGACCTTTAGCAAACTCATCTTGGTATCGAAGAGTTGCACCACGTCGTCTCCCAACCGGCTAAAAAGCGTCGGCAGACTTTCGTTGTCGGTTCTTGGTGTTAGAGCGGTTGCTGTCGCACTCGTAGCTGATGCAGCCATCGCGTGGATCTCCTTTCAAGTAATCGGGTAATCGGGCGCGGGCGCCGTGAATGATTACGAGCGTCTGCCGCGAAGAATTAAGCCAACCAGCAAGCCGGCAGCAGCCGAGATCAAGATGGCTTGGCCAGGATTCTTGCGTGCATAGTCCTTGGCATTCTCTGCGATCTCACCCAGGTCGGCGTTCTGAAGCTCTTTGAACTTGTCACCTACCACACTAATCTTTTCGCCCAGGAATTCCTTCGCCTGGCCGGCCGCTTCGGAAATTTTTTCGCCGTATTGTTGAGCAGTTTGTGCCAACCCCGTGGCGGCGGCGGTGCCAGTGCCGGTGTTCCCAGCAATTCCGGTGTTCCCACTAATTGCTGATTGACCGGTACCGGTATTTGTCGGCGATGTTCCGGGAAAATCTGTTGTTCTGTTCTGCGACATTGCTTTTTGTTCTCCTTTAAAGTGATACGTAAGAGTTCTAAAAACTTAAATACGGAAGTTAACCCTACGGTGCTGAGCAAACAATGTGCCTTGGTCACGGCTCGTCGCGATCGTTATGTGGTCCTTTGATTGTCGAGAAAAGGAGGCCTCGATCTGACCAGCTTCTTGTTGCGAAAGGGTACAAGTTCGTATCGCGCGGGACGGGAACAATACAACTTGAAGCGAGGTCGAAGGCCAGATGAGAAACTTCCGCTGCCCCGCGAGTTTGGTCTTGACAGACAATCTATGCAGTGGTAAGTAAGTACTTACTTTGCACACTCGGGGCTGTGGAAAACACCTTTGGATAAAGAAACAACAATCAGGAAAATGCCGCTGGCCACTCCCAATGAAGCCGTGAGCGGAGTGCGGATGGCCGCGGAAGACCGAAAGCTTCAGATACTTCGGGTCGCTGTAAGTTTGTTCTCCCAAAAGGGTTTTGGCGGTACCACCACTAAAGAGATCGCTCAGGCGGCAGGTGTTTCCGAGGCAATGGTCTTCCGGCATTACGCCACCAAGCAGGAACTCTACACGGCAATACTGGACCATAAGGCTTGCTCGGGCGATTCGATGAACCCGGAGGAAATGGTTGCTGAGGCGCTCAAACAAAAGGACGACCGGGCGGTTTTTCAACGATTGGCCTTCGGCGCCCTGGAACACCACGAGTGCGATCCGGAATTTCAGCGACTGCTCCTCCACGCAGCTCTGGAAGGGCACGAACTGGCGGAGATGTTTTTTGAAAAGTTTGTGCGTCGGGTTTACCAACTCCTGGGTGGTTACATAACGGAGCGGCAACGGGACGGCGCGATGGCTCAGGTCGATCCGGCAATTGTCGTCAGGGCATTTATCGGCATGATTATTCACCATTCACTTAACAACAATCTTTGGGATCCCCAGCGTCGTTTGCTGAACATATCCAACGAGGAAGCGGCGAAACAATTTGCAGACATTCTGCTTAACGGGATTAGTGCAGGTAATCAAACGAAGCTTGTGCCAGGCAAGGAATCAAAATCCTCCCGCTGATGGGCGTTCATTGAAGCCAGAGAAAGAACTAGAGTCGATGTTATCTCCGAAGCCATTACAACTTTTGTCTCTCGCGCTCATTCTGTCGAGCCTGCTGTGGGCAGTTTCCTGCGGCGGTTCTAAAGCGAATGTCAGGAAAGATGAGACGAATAGTTCAGCGCCGCCGACGGTTGTGGACGTTACGACGGCGCCGGCCATCATGCGCGAGCTGCCACGGTTTTTTGAGGCGACCGGCAGTCTGACGGGCGATCAGCAAACGGACGTTGCCCCTTCAGTCGCAGGGAAAGTCGTTGCGATTGGTGTGGATCTCGGCAGCTATGTGAAGCGTGGGCAGATGATCGTCCGACTCGACGATGTTGATGCGAAACTTCGGGTGCAGCAGGCGCAGGCCCAAATCGAACAGGCAAAGGCCGCCTTGCGCCAGGCTGAAGAGAAGGCCGGGATTCGAGCGGGACACCTGTTCGATCCAACCAGGGTTCCGGAAGTTGCGAATGCGCGAGTAGGGCTGGAATTAGCCGAGAAGAATTTGCGCCGCGCCGAGAAGTTAATTGAATCCGGCGATGTTTCCAGGTCTGTATACGATCAGCAAAAGGCCCAGCGCGATCAACTCAAGGAAGCGTATGAATCGGCGCTGTCTCTGGCGCGGCAAAACTTCGCGGCGGTTGCGACCGCACGGGCTAACCTGGCCAACGCTGAAAGCCAACTTGGATTGGCGCAGCGTACCCTTTCCTACGCACTGGTGTTTTCACCCATCGATGGGTACGTGGCGGAGCGCACGGCCGACCTGGGCGAGTATGTTTCGCCGACGGCTAAAGTTGCGACAATCGTGCGTATCAATCCCTTGCGCGTTCGCATCGATATTCCCGAACAGGCAATTCCCGAAGTCAGCGTTGGTCAATCCGTATTTGTAACTACGAGCGCGTGGCCAGATCGCAATTTCAGTGGGCGTATTGCGCGAATATCCCCAAATGTCACGCCAACGTCCCGGACCCTGACTGTCGAAGCGGAAATTGCAAACAGCAGCGGCGTATTGAAGCCGGGGCAGTTTGCGACTGTGCGGATCCTTCAGTCGCGTGCGCAACCAGCCGTCCTGGTGCCGTCTCGCGCGGTGCGTACGGAATCCGGCGTGAGCCGCGTGTTTGTAATCAAGGATGGCCATGCTCAGGAGCGCCTGGTTCAGTTGGGGCAGTCAGAAGGTGATTTGGTCGAGATTAAAGGCGGCGTTGCGGCAGAGGAAAATGTGGCAACCAGCAATATCGAACAGTTAAGTGATGGGATAGCGGTCAAGCAATAGTCCAAAGTCCAAAGTCCAATGTCCAAAGTCCAAGGTCAAGGACTCGGACTTTGGACCTTGAAATTTGACACTGCGCTCGAATCCGAACGGGACTTTGGACTTTGGACATTGGACTTTGAATTAATCGATGCAAAAGCTAGCTGAAATTTGTGTCAGGCGTCCGGTGTTCGCGACGATGCTGATCCTGAGTCTGACGGTTGTCGGGCTCTTCTCCTACCAATCACTAGGCGTAGATCTCTTCCCGAAAATCGATCTGCCAACGATTACAGTTACCGTTGTTAATCCGGGTGCGTCTCCACAGGAAATCGAGACCGAGATAACTGACAAGGTTGAAGGCGCTGTAAATACCATCAGCGGAATCGATGAACTCCGCTCGACTTCCGTAGAAGGCGTTTCCCAGGTTTTTATTACCTTCCTACTTGAAAAAAACCCCGACACGGCCGCGGCCGAGGTTCGCAATAAGGTAGATCTAATCGCCAAAGATCTACCGGTGACTGCCGAGCAGCCAATCGTTCAGAAACTTGATACTGATGCAGCGCCGGTGGTTCGTATTGCGGTTTCCGCCCCGCGCTCTGCTCGTGAAGTCACTGAGGTTGCCGATAAAAAAATCAAGCAACAGATTGAGTCCATTAATGGTGTCGGTCAGGTGTCGATAGTTGGGGGTCGATCGCGCGAGATTCAGATTTGGGTCGACCCGGACAAGTTGCGGGCTTTCAACGTTACAGTGGCCCAGGTGGCTGACGCGGTTCGCGCACAAAACATGGAGGTGCCTGGTGGGCGGGTAGACGAGGGCACACGTGAGTTAACGGTGCGAACCATGGGCCGCATCATCGAGCCGGCGGATTTCAATAACCTGGTCGTTGGTAGCAGGGGTGTCTATTCCGTCAGGTTGAGCGACGTTGGTTATGCCGAAGATGGAGCAGAGGAGCCACGAACGGAAGCGCGGCTTAATGGCCAGCCGGCAGTGACGTTAATCGTCTCGAAACAGTCGGGACAGAACACAGTGGCCGTGGCCGACGCCGTCAAGGCGCGCCTCGAAGAGCTCCAAAAGACGCTGCCTGCCGGTTACAAAACGCAGATAGTCGGCGATCAGTCGATCTTCATCAAGGCCTCCATCGAATCTATTCAAACGCACCTGATTGAAGGGAGCGTACTCGCGGCGATCGTGGTCTTTATCTTTCTCTGGAGCTTCCGTTCTACGGTGATTGCGGCGCTCGCCATTCCCACGTCGTTGATTGCCACATTTGGCTTGATGGCGGCGATGGGGTTCACGCTGAATCAGATCACGATGCTCGCCCTGACGTTGATGGTAGGGATCGTGATCGATGACGCGATAGTTGTGCTTGAAAACATCTTTCGCTTCATTGAAGAGAAGGGAATACCTCCGTTCCAGGCCGCGATCGAAGCAACCAAGGAGATTGGCCCGGCGGTAATGGCGACGACGCTGTCGTTGCTGGCCGTTTTCCTGCCGGTTGGCTTTATGGGGGGCATCGTTGGCCGCTTCATGTCCTCGTTCGGTTTGACGTCTTCTTTCGCCATCGCTGTTTCTTTGCTGGTTTCGTTCACGCTAACTCCGATGCTGGCGGCGCGTTTGATCAAGCGAAGCAATGACGCCAAAGAGGGACCGATTGAGCGTCAAATCGAACCCGCGGACCATGGCTCGAAGCAGTCGCGATTCTACCGTCCGGTTGATCGGGCCTACACGAAGATGTTGGAGTGGTCTATGGCCCATCGCTGGGTCATTGTCCTGGCGTGTCTGCTGGTGATCATCAGCATTGTGCCGTTGTTCATGTTTGTCGGGAAAAACTTTCTGCCGGTTGACGACCAATCACAGTTTGAAGTCAACGTGCGGGCGCCTGAAGGGTACACGCTGGCGGCGACATCTTCGCTGGCCGAGCGTATCTCGGCGGACGTACGGAAGTTGCCGGGGGTCGAGGACACGCTGACCACGATTGGCGGGGGCCAGCAGGAGCAGGTAAACGTCGCGACCATTTACGTCAAATTGCAGCCGCTCGAGGAGCGAAGCGTCACCCAAGATGACTTGATGTTACGGGCGCGTTCGGAAATTCTGGCGAAGTACTTGAAAGAGTTTCCCGGCCAACTCAGAACCAGCGTTCAGCGAGTGGCTGCTATTTCAGGAGGTGGCTTCCGCAATGCCGACATTCAATATGTTATTGGCGGGCCGGACCTCGCCAAGCTCACTCAGTATTCCGAGGCGATGCTGGCAAAGATGAAGACGATTCCGGACGTCGTTGACGCGGACTCGACACTCGTCACAGGCAAACCCGAGTTGCGGGTTGTTATTGATCGCGACCGCGCTGCGGACCTGGGAGTTCGCGTAGCTGATATCGCTCAAGCCTTGAACACGCTTGTGGCAGGACAGAAGGTTTCCACCTTTAACGCCGGCACCGATCAGTATGACGTGCGAGTCCGCGCCATTGGGCAATTCCGGTCCAGCGTCGAAGGCCTGAAACAGATGATTGTTTCTTCAGCAAAGATTGGCTGGGTAAGCCTCGACAATCTCGTTCGGATAGAAGAAGGCACAGGTCCATCCGCAATTGATCGGCTCAACCGGCAGCGGCAGGTGATGTTGTTGGGAAATGTGAAGCCGGGCGGGTCGCAAGCGGACGTGATTCAAAAGATGAACGAGTTTGCGAAGGAAGTGGGCATCGACCCCTCTTACACGACCGGGTTGGCGGGCCGTTCAAAAGAACTCGGGCGTGCAGGTTACTACTTCATGCTCGCCTTCGTGTTGTCGTTTGTCTTCATGTACATGGTCCTGGCGGCCCAGTTTGAATCGTTCATTCACCCGATTACGATTTTGCTGACGCTGCCGCTCGCAATACCTTTTGGCATCCTGGCGCTGCTTATCACGGGCCAAACAATAAATATCTTCTCAGGTTTGGGACTGCTGCTGCTCTTCGGCGTCGTCAAGAAAAACGCAATCCTTCAAATTGATCATACAAATCACTTGCGGGCTCAGGGGATGGAAAGGCTGGAAGCAATTATTCGCGCCAACCGAGATCGATTGCGCCCGATCCTGATGACCACGATCGCGCTGGTCGCAGGAATGTTGCCGCTGACGATCTCGAGCGGACCAGGGTCAGGTACGAATAGATCAATCGGAGTGCTGGTGGTGGGGGGCCAGTCGCTTTGTTTGTTGCTGACATTGCTAGCCGTTCCTGTTTTCTATTCCCTCTTCGACGATCTTGGTAGAAGTAAAGTTTGGGGAGTGATGGGGTCACGGGTGACCGGGATTTTTGGTCGGGTGCGACGCAAGACAGCAAGCGCGACTGCGTCAATCTTAAGCTTGGTTTCGAGAAACTAGCTGAATTAGCGATAGGCCTTTGCAGACTGGAATAGAGTCAGAACAATGATTGAACTTGAAATTCCCGGGTTGCGGCTTTGCCGCCGCACAGTGCGGAAAGGCTTCGCCTTTCCGGCAGCGTTTGAAAGTGAGCTTCGCGAGGCTGTGCCTCGCCAGTTGAATAGAGGCGCAGCCTCGTCAGAAGGAGAGATCTGCACGGAAAGGCGGAGCCTTTCCGCAGTGTGCGGCGGCCAAGCCGCGGTAATGGCGCTCTCATTTTTGCTGTGCTCCCTAACTGCTATTGCCCAAACTCCAATACCAACATCTTCGCCGTCAACTCAGGAATTGCAGGTCCCGGCCATTGCGCCTGACTTCAATCCCGCTCAGAAGGAATTGCCCGAACTTGGTCGCGTCGGGGTGGATGTGAGTCGCCAGAAACCGCTGGCTCTGCGCGAAGCGCTGGCGCTGGCACTTGAAAACAACAAGGACATAGAGGTCGCGCGTCACAACGTCAAGATTGCCGAGTTTGATTTAACGGCTGTGCGCGGTGCTTACGATCCGCGCATAAGTTCGTCCTCATATTTCGAACGGATTGACACTCCGATCTCCAGTTTCTTAAGCGGCGGGTCTAACGGTGCAGTTACGCAATCAGATTACACAGGAACCGCCCGGCTCGAAGGTCTGGCGCCGAAACTTGGTGGCAACTACCGCCTGGATTTCTCATCAGTTAGATTGACTACAAACAATGAGTTCGCGGCGCTCAATCCGCAATATCCTACGGCGCTCACCTTTACCTACGCGCAGCCTCTCTGGCGCGGTTTACGGTTTGACAACCACCGCCGGCTAATTGAGATTGCCAAAAAGAACCTGTCGTTAACCGATGCCCAGTTTCGTCAACGGGCCATAGAAACTATTACCAGCGTGCAGCGCGCCTACTGGGATCTGGTGTTCGCGCTGCGGAATCTACAGGTTCAAAGAGATGCTGTTCGCGATTCACGTACACAGCTGGAACACAACAAGCGGCTGGTTGTGGAAGGAGCACTCGCCCCGATCGATGTGGTGGCGGCAGAGGCCCAGTTGGCGGGCTTCGAACAAAGCTTGTTTAGCTCGCTGGAAGAAGTGTCTCGAACAGAAAACAATTTGAAGAGCCTGATTGCGGAAAACCGTCAAGCAGACATTTGGTCGGTCTCGATCGTCCCCACAGATTCCGTGGATCTCGTTACGCCGCAGATTTCTTTGCCGGAGGCTTTGAAGGCCGCCATGGACAACCGGCCGGAGTTGCAACAGTCAAACGTGGCGCGGGAGATAAATCAGATTGATCAGAGGTATTTTAAAGATCAGACTAAGCCGGCAATAGATCTTGTTGGCAGCTACGGCATGATCGGTCTGGCAGGTTCGATCAATAGCGCGGGCAACAATCCCTTCACGTCTTCCAACACTCAGGTGCGCGAGCGATTAGACCTGTTGTCGCGCCTGCAAGGCCTCGAGCCCTTGCCATCGCAGCCGGTGCGGACAATCTCTCCAAACCTTATTGGTGGTTACAACCAGTCAATACAAAATCTTCTTGGCAACAACTTCAATAATTTTCGGGTAGGCGTGCAGATTAGTCTGCCACTACGGAACCGTACTGCCGAAGCGCAACTCGGCCGCTCCCTTGTGGAAGGCCAGAGAATTACAACGCAGCGCGAGCAACTGGAGCAGTCGATTCAGGTTGATGTAAGGAATGCTTTGCAGGCAGTACGTAGCGCCGAAGCCCGGCTGCGTTCAGCGGGGATTGCGCGGCATGCCAGCGAACAGCAGTATCAAAGCGAGCAACGAAAGCTCGAGGCCGGACAATCCACAGTATTCCTGGTGTTGGAGCGGCAAACGGCTTTAACTACGGCACGCGGAAATGAGTTGCGGGCTCAAACGGATCTTAACAAGGCCATCGCCGAACTCCAGCGAGCAACCGGCAACGCGCTGACAACCAACAACATCGTCGTCCGTGTGCGGTGATGCAGATTTATGTAAAGTAAACGGTTAGTTTGCGTCGCGCGCGGAACGGCCAAGGTTGCGGTAATCGCAATACCGCAAACTATCAAGTACCCCAGCCGGGCTGCCCGGCCGGGGGCGCACCTTTGCGTTACATGAGGAGCCGCCGAATGGACGAAAGACAGTTTCTTGAGACCTGGGAAATTCACAATCGCATAAATCTCTATCTGCTTGATGCTACCGAGCCCTCAGCGCTAGCTAGGCAGTTTGTCGGCCTCGAAAGGGAGGAGCGTTGGTGAACAGTTTGCACATATCCACAATGTGAGACTGATGTGGCTGAAAGCAGCAGCTCCGGACTTGTTAGTGGGTGTGGCGAAGCTGGAAAAAGACGGGGCTCTGGACCAGAAATTCCTGCGAAAATCGCTCATTGATTCGGGCGATGCGTTGAAGATGTTATTGAGCCAGAGCCTTCAACAAGGCGGGAAGGTTAAGGGCTTCAAACCTCACGTGGTGGCCTTTCTCGGCTATCTGATTTCACACGAGTCACATCACCGCGGACAAATAATTCTATCCTTAAAACAGGCTGGCAAAGTTTTGGATAAGAAGATTCTTTACGGGATTTGGGAATGGGGCGTTAGGTGAAAACCTTCCACGATTTCGGCTAACTTAGCTTTTCCATGGTTAAGAGCATTCCAAAACAAGCCACCAGGAAAAGAATAGCCGCAATGATGTACCACTGAATTAATTTAGTTCTGCAGGCCGGACAGCGAGTTCTGGCCCAGCCCGTCCGTCGCCCGCACATTGGACACTTCATACTGTTGTCCCCGGATAATTTTATTAAATCGAATAGACCAAGAAAGTTTGCGGACGAAAAACACTTTAGCACATCACGCGAATCTCGCGAGTGTTTCAAATCACAGATTCGCCTGGTCTCACTTCGCCCCTGTTTTTGCGGTGTCAAGCAAACTGTTAGTTTGCGTCAGTCGTCGAATCCGCTCAAGGTGAGCGGTAACCAAACCCGAAGCAAACTAACAGTTCGCTTTACACTCGACGAGTGCGCAGAACAACCCATAGAGGCCAATGGTCTGACAATTCAATACGTCGGTTTACTCCATAACTTGAGTGCTCGAGATTTCGCAGCCAGATCCAATCAAGCTTCAAGTCCACCGAAACAAATAATACGCGCCGGAAAAATGTCGCCTGCTCATCAAACGGAGTATGAAAATTCTCCGCGGTGAAAAGTTTGGAAGTTTTTGCGACAGCGTCCTGCTCCCAGGTATTGAAATCGCCCAGCACAACGGCCGGCATGCCCCTGGGGTAGTTGGCCAAATCCCCGAAAACAGCTTTCATTTGATCGAGCTTTCTATCAACGGAGATCCGTGTCTCTGAGTGGACCGAATAAACTCGCAGGCTCGTTTTTCCCATGGTGACTGTCGCTCCCAACGCCACCCTTCGCCTGCGTCCGGGGCCTTCGTGAGGCAGGACGATGCGCTGTACCTGGCTAAGTGGGTATGAACTCAAAATAACTACGCCCGTTTCTTCTTCTTCCTCGGATTTCGGGACGGGCGGAGCAGCCCAGGCGTAGTACATCCCCAGCTCCTCGGCCAGGAACTTAGCCGTGTTTTTGTTGCCTGTACGTTTCTTGTTTCGGTCCAACTCTTGTAGTCCCAGAATCGCGGCGCCGCCGATTTCGGGATCGTCTTTGAAGAGTTGAGCAAGCTGGCGTAGTTCTTCTCCGCCGCGCCAACGGATGTTGTATGAGACAACTCTGACTTCCGAAGGCGACTCGGTCACCGTCCGCATTTTTGATGCATGACCAATCTCAAGCAAATGCGATTCGGAATGACGTTGACGACATTCTGAGTCTGTCGAATTGCCTGGCGCAAATTTGAAAGGCGCAGTAAATAGCAAAGGGAATACTATTGTCATCGACAGAAGCAGCTTTTGCATAATTGGATAAACCCGTTACTAATTTGGGATCGATTTCCGATGGGTCTTAAGTAAGGACTCTTCTCTGTGCGTCCTCAGTGTGCTCTTTGTCTCTGTGGTGGATACACTGTAAAAAAGACTCACCACAGAGACACAGAGCACACTGAGATTGCACAGAGGATCAAAATTAGACATCAGTTTCCTACTCCTAAAACTCCAATCGCAGTCCGTCAATTGCTTCAGTCGTTTCCCCTGGCCAAAGCTTTTCCGCTTCACCAGCAAGGTCGATGCCATCCCACTCAGAATAAAGATGGCTCAGCACGAGTTTTTGCGGCTTACATTTTCGCGCTATTTCCATGGCCTCTGTTAGTTCCAGATGTGCTTTGATGGGTTTGTTTTTGTAAAAGGAACACTCCATCAAAAGAACGTCGGCGCCGCTGGCAAATTCTATAAGCTCATCAGAGTATCCGGTATCGGAGGTGTAAACCATCACGGTGCCGCTTTTCTCTGTCAGGCGAATGGCAAGACTCTCTTTCGTATGCGGCGTTGAGATTGTCCTGGCACTTAGTCCAGGCAAAATCTCAAACTCGCTGCCAGATTCAACCTCGATCACCTCCACGGGAAAAGGCTGCCGGAATAATCGGTAGTCGTTGGCTTGATCGATGGCTTCCAGGATTCGTTTGAGGCCGGAGCCTCCGAAAATTTCAAGCTGCCTGCGGCGCTGTTGTGTCTGAAGAGCCGATCGGGTCCCGAAGAGAAAGGGGGCCAGCCCGCCAAGATGGTCCAAATGAAAATGGCTTATCCAAATGGCTTCGAGATTGACCCAATCGAGTTGTTCCTGGGCCATGCGGTGCGGGGCATCAGCGCTCATGTCCAGCAACAGGGAGCCGCTATCAGTCTCCAGCCAATAAGCAGCCGAAGTACGTCTGGCGTGGGGGATGGATGTGCCCGAGCCCAGGACGATAAGTTTCATAAGGTTACTTGTAACGGAAACTGTTAGTTTGCGGGTAGCTGGCCATAGCTCTGGTCACAGAACCGAGTAGCAAAGCTACTCGGTTCTGTAATTGCGGACTTGACCAAAAGAGCGGCATTAGTTAAACCTCAATGTAATGGACGAGTCACAATTCGAACTCGATGCGCTGGCGGTTTTTTCCCACCCTGACGACGCGGAACTATCCGTATCTGGCACACTCCTGAAATTTAAGGCTCAAGGTTATCGAACGGGAGTGCTCGACATGACTCGCGGAGAAATGGGCACGCGGGGCACTCCCGAACTGCGTGCGGAAGAATCAATCGTAGCCGCTCGCATCATGAAGCTGGACTTGCGGCTCAACCTGGGACAGCCTGATGGGCACATCTGGCCCACCGAGGAAACGCGGACAGCCCTCGTCCGTGTCCTGCGTGCGCATAAGCCGAAGGTATTGCTCACGACCCACTGGGACGATCCGCACCCCGACCATGCCAACACCTCGCGAATTGTGCGTGAAGCAGCTCGACTGGCCACGATGGCCCGTTACGACGAAAAAAGCGGTCAAAAGCTTGAGCGAACGCCGGCAATCATGCACTCGCTTTTTTCCCGCCACGTGGTGCCTTCTTTCATCGTCGACGTCTCTGATTTCGTCGAGGAGAAGATGGCGTCAATCAGAGCGCATGAGTCACAGTTTTACAGCCCGGAATCAAGTGAACCCACCACTCGCATCAGCGATCAAGGCTTTCTCGATCAGATCGAATATCGCATGCGCTATTTTGGTTCGCTTATCGGCGTTGTTGCCGGCGAGCCGTTCTATGTACGGGAAGCTTTGAATGTGGATGATCCGGTTGCGCTTCTTACAAGACCGATGAACATCTACTCCTGACGGCACTGGTTAACCGCGAAAGGTTCTATACGACTAATAGGTCCCATAGAGTGCATATCAGTTTTCCCCTTCACTTAAAACGGCACGAGCAATTGAAATCAGGGCCGTAGCGCGGGGTGAGTCGGCCTCAAAGTTTCTTGCCAATCCCTCTGCGCGATGGTAGTCGTCTTTGGTTAGAGTGCGGAAGATTGACGGTAAATCAAAATTCTCTGTCGAGTTGGTGCGTATCGAACTCATGTTTGGCGTCTGCAACCGAAGTATCAGGCGGCTGTCCTCGCCGCTGAAGCCCTCGACCGAATTCGCAGCTTTCACTGCTTCGGTAACAAGTTCCCAGGCGCGATTGCGATCGAGCGGGAAGTAAGCATTTGCAACCCCAATAAGGGCGCGAGGACGATCCGCATCAGAACCGTCAATTCGCCGAGCTTCCTCCGCTGCGTCGGCCAATAAATTGAGCGCTCTATCACGGTCCAAATCAGTTAATTGCCTGGCGATTTGACTCAACGCCCAAACTCTTTGGAAGTGGCTCAGTTCACCTGTCTGGGCCAGCTTTTGAGCTTCATCCGTCTTCTTCTTGTCAATGTAGTTGATCACCAAACTGACGTCGACGTAGGGACGAACCTGCTTGCGTAGTTCCGAATTTTCGATCTTTTCAACGAAGTCGCGCGCCCGCGGATCGCTTCGCTCCAGGGTCCGCAAGGCAAGCTCGACGTAGAGCTGATCCCGTTCCGCGGAAGTCTTGGCGCGATCGATTCGATTGAGCAGCGACTGTTCCGTATCAGCTGGTTCCGCTTCGGGGCGAATGCCGCGCCGCATCATTTCATCGTCGCGTTTTCTGGCTTCCTCGCGCACGCTTGACGACAGCGCTGCCAGTTGTGCGTTAATCATCTCGGCTGTTTGTTTCGAGGCATACTGTTCGAAGAGAGGCAAAAGCCGCTTGATGATCAAGTATTTCCCTTCGATACCGGATGTCGTCTGATCCTGTTCAGGAGGAGCCAGCGGCCGCATTAGAATTTGAGAAGCAACACGGAAAAAAGCCGTGCGCAATTCCGGCGTGGCTGCCTGAGGTGGACCTGCTCTTCCCATTTGAGAGGTGTTTGTCGAGCCATTGCGATCTATGGTCATAAACAGTTGCGGGGTGAAAACATAGGAGCTAAGGAGCGATACGGTATTGGCATCGGCTTGTACATCAGCGGCTGCGGCGCCAAGCATTCGCAGATATCGCTGGTCAGCGGCGGCGGAATCTTTCGCTTGGAGTGAAGACAAGAAACTTAGCCCCTGCATCGTCACTGCACCCAGAGCCGGATCGGCAAACTCAAGCGCTCTGGGAACGTCAACATCCAGAAGCTGTTTGGCCAGCCTAAGGCGTTGAGCCATCGCCTGTGGCACGTTGAAAGGTTCGCTCTTACCGGGGCTCGTAGCATCAGTAGTCTCCTGGGCCTTGTCTCGCCTGAGTTTTTCCAACAACTCCTCGCCCAGGGTGCGGTCTCGTTTGGCCGCCAGCCGAAGGACTTCCGATCGCAGATCTGGTGGCAAGGAGCCAGCCGCCCCTCGACCGCTGGCTTGCTGCCTTTGCATATCTTCTCTAAAAAGCCGTCCAGCTTCCTCATCGGCTACGTCTGCGGCGTCCCAGGCTTTTTGAAATAGCGTGCGGCTTTGATCCGGATCAACTTCCCACAACCCATCGGCGATGCGCGCAAGTGTCCGAGCGCGAAGTTTCTGATCGCGAAACGCGCGTGCTTCATTAGACAGCGAAACCAACAAAGAGAGCGCCAAGGCGCGCTGTTGTTCGGTTTTGGCTTTTGTGGCGGCTGAAACCTTTTTGGTCTTGGCGGCAGGCTTAGTTGGAGCGGCGACAGGCGCCGGCTGCGAAACTGTTCTTACGGAAGTTTCCTGAGCCGCAATTGCGGGCGTCACTGACAGCAGAACGGCCAAGAGTGAAAACACCAGGGAAGCGCGGCGGGCCATATTGTTACTCCTGCGGAAAAGGTTGGTAGACAGGTTTAGTCGAAGGAATTAACGCTTGAGGCGAGATTCAGTTCCAAAAACCAGGTAAGAGTTCAATCTTTACATTGTTTCAACAAGGCTGGGCCTAGACATTCCTTGAGTTCCATGAGGCTCGCTGCTCCGAGTGTTAGTGTTTCCTTCCGTTGTCACGCATAGCTGACACTAACCACTACCATAATCAAACAGCCACCACTTCCATTTCCGGATCCACTTCCTGTTTGAGCATGCCCTCGATGGCCATCAGCGTGCCGGTCAGTGAACTAGGGCAACTTCCACACGCTCCCTGGTAACGAATGCTCAAGGTGTGATCCTTCAGGCCCAACACTTCAAGATAACCGCCATCTCCCATCAAGGCCGGTCTGACTTTTTCATCCAATATTTCGTTTATTTTCAGCAGGCGCGGGTCATCGCTAGTGGCCGCCGCTATCGCACCTCCCATGGCTGCCGCCGCTGCCGATGCAGCCGGCGAGTTAACAGCCTCCGCCGCGCGGATCGGCACGGCGAGGGTTGGAAGCAAGTCATCCCAATCGCCTTCATCATCTTTTTCGACTGTAATCATGCGGTCCATGTAGAACACAGACACTACATGGCCAACGTCAAACAACGCCCTGGCGAGTGGGTCATTTTCCGCCAGGTCCGGGGAACCATACTGATGGGCCGTACCGTTGCTCACGGCCTCCCTGAGGATGAATTTCACCGCATTGGGGTTAGGTGTTTCTTCAATATCACTGATTTTGGGCATTGCTCGATCTCCGTCTGTTTACCACCTTAGAAGGCAAAAACGATTCAAAGTTTTGTTGCTGAGGACATTATAGCTACTTTGGTGTTGAAGCGCAGTCCGAGGCACGCTTTGACGCGGTTATTTCACTGCAAAAAGTGGCAAAAACCCGGGGTCTATTACCTGGTAAAGAACTTATTGCCAAAGTGGACCAGCGGGCATATACTCCGTCCCCTCACTTGCCCCCCCTTACAAACTAAGGTGAGCCAAGTTGAGATAGAGGCAGGCGATTGCGAGGGTCGCCTGCTTCTGCTTTTTTGGAGTGAGCGGTGAGCGGTGAGCAGTTAAGATCACTGACAGGTTGAGCGCTGGCTGTTCACGACTGTTGCCTACTGCTCACTGCTCACTGCATACTGCTCACTGCTTTATGAACATCGGAATCACGGTTTATCCAACCTACGGTGGTAGTGGCATAGTCGGCTCCGAGCTGGGAAAGGAGCTGGCAGAACGTGGCCACACGGTCCACTTCATCTCTTCCTCATTACCCACGAGGCTCACCGAACTTAACGAGCGCGTGCACTTCCATGAAGTCGAGATGATGTCGTATCCCTTGTTTGAACATCAGCCTTACACGCTGGCCCTCGCAACCAAGATGTCCACGGTGGCGGAAACCCAGAACCTCGATCTGCTTCACGTGCACTATGCAATTCCCCACTCAATCAGCGCCATCCTGGCGCGGGAAGCGCTCAAACCGAAACGATACCTGCCCGTCATCACTACGCTCCATGGAACTGACATCACTCTGGTTGGGGCCGATCGCTCATATCTGCCGATCACGCGCTACGGTATCGTGCAATCAGACGGCGTTACCGCGATCTCACATTACTTGAAGGAAGCAACGAAAGAGATATTTCAGTTTGACGACATCGCGGTTATTCCCAACTTCGTTTGCCCGTCAGAATACGCGCGCCACCCGGTCGAAGAGTTGCGATCCTCCCTTGCTCCTCAGGCAGAGCCGCTGCTGGTACACGTTTCCAACTTTCGACCGGTGAAGCGTCCGGTTGATTGCGTCGAGATACTCGCGCGGGTACTGGCAAAAGGAATCAACGCGCGGCTGGTAATGGTGGGTGACGGCAGCGAAAAGACAAATGTCGAACACAGAGCGCGCTGTCTGGGTGTCTATGACAAGTGCGTTTTTGTCGGTAAGCAGCCGAAGATTGTTGACTATCTCTCAGCCGCCGACGTTTTGCTTTTACCGTCTGAGCAGGAGTCCTTTGGTCTTGCCGCACTTGAAGCCATGGCCTGCGAAGTTCCGGTGATAGCATCGCGAGTTGGGGGCTTGCCGGAAGTTGTCACTGATGGCGAGACCGGTTTCCTCAGCGAGGTCGGAGACGTGGAAAAGATGGCTGCGGACGCTGCCCGTCTTTTGACTGATGCGGCGTTGAGAAGCGAGATGGGCAAACGCGCGCGCGAGTTGGCCCTGGCGCGATACCGAACAGATATTGTTATTCCTCAATACATAGAATTTTATGAACGCGTCCTCAGAAAAACTTCGGAGCTGTTTAAATGAAAAGAAATTTCCTCATCGTCGGGCTTATTTTCCAACTTTCACTACCAGCGTTTGCACAGCAGCGAGATCAGCAGAAGCCTGGTCAACAGCTTCCGGGTGCTGATCGGCAACAACCGAAACCGCAATCCGACGAAGACGTGGTGCGGATTTCCACGAACCTCGTTCAGGTTGATCCGGTTATCACCGACAGTAAGGGAAAGCAGGTTATTGACCTGCGCGCGGACGAAGTGCAGATTCTGGAAAATGGTAAGCCGCAGAAGATTACTAACTTCTCATACACGGCGCTCGGCTCAACCGGAATATCGCGCCCCACGGCGCCGGCAAAACCTGCCGATAAGAACGCGCCACCTGTCCCGCCTGCCCGTCTCAAACCGGAACAGGTACGTCGAACGATGGCGCTGGTTGTCGATGATCTTGGTCTTTCCTTCGAGAGTGCCTACACCGTTCGCCGGGCATTGAAAAAGTTTCTGGACCAGCAGATGCAGCCTGACGACCTGGTCGCGATCATGCGTACTGGCGGTGGCATAGGTGCGTTACAGCAGTTCACTACTGATAAGCGACAACTTTACGCGGCAGTTGAAAAGGTGAAATGGAACCCGTCGGGACGGGGTGGGGTAAGTGCGTTTGCGCCGATTGAGAGTAATCCACTTCCGGAACCAACCCCTGAAGTTGGTGACAACGAGCGCGCGACGACGGCCAGCGAAGACCTCGATCAATTTCGCGAGGACCTTTTCGCCGTCGGCACCCTTGGCGCACTCAATTACATTGTGAAGGGTTTACGAGAGTTACCGGGACGCAAGTCGGTTGTGCTGATCTCGGATGGATTCAAGATTTTCAGCAGGTCCGAGCCCCAGGGCAGCGATCGAATTCTGATGGCGCTGCGAGGTCTGACGGATCTGGCCAACCGCGCTTCCGTGGTCATCTATACCATGGATGCTCGTGGCTTACAGACTTTAAGTTTAACTGCCGCCGACTCTACCGGGGGGATGAGCGCTGAACAGCTCGAACAGACCCTGAGTAATCGTCGATCAGACTTATTCGAGTCGCAAAACGGTCTGAATTATCTGGCCCAGCAAACCGGCGGACTGGCCTTTCGCAACAATAACGACCTGAATGCCGGCATCAAACGCGTCATTGACGATCAGCAAGGCTACTACCTGATCGGTTACCGGCCAGATGAAGCGACGTTTGACAGAGTGTCGGGCCGCAGAAGGTTTCATAAGCTCAGTCTGAAGGTTACACGACCCGGCAAGTTTAATGTACGAATGCGAAATGGCTTCTACGGCATCACTGACGAAGAAGCCAAACCTGCCCCGCAAACCCGAGCCCAGCAACTTTTCGGCGCAATCACTTCGCCTTTCGGGTCGGCAGGCGTGCACGTTCGGCTGACCTCGGTATTTGCCAACGATCCAAAGCTGGGTTCAGTCATGCGCTCCATGGTCCACGTGAAAGGTCGAGACCTGACTTTTACCGATGAACCAGATGGGTGGCATAAAGCGGTCTTCGATATTCTGGCGATAACCTTCGGCGATAACGGGGTTGTCGTGGATGAGGTCAGCCGCACGCATACAATGCGGCTTAGAGGTGGAACCTACGAGCACGTTCTCAATGAGGGCTTCACTTACAATCTAACGGTGCCGGTTAAGAAGGCGGGCGCTTATCAACTTCGTACGGCTCTGCGGGATGCTTCTTCTGAGCGCGTCGGCTCTGCTAGTCAGTTTATTGAAGTGCCGGACATAAAGAAAAACCGGCTTGCGCTTTCTGGAATCCTGATGAGGGGAATGCCGGTCCAAATGTTTCAGAAGCGTGAAAGCGGATCTGCCCAGAAAGAGAATACGGACGACTCAGTCGACGAATCGGCTTATGCCAACGCGGCTGTGCGGCAGTTCAAGCAAGGCCTGATCATGGTCTATACGCTGGTTGTTTATAATGCGCAGCTTGATAAGGCTTCGGGAAGGCCGCAATTGCAGACACATGTCAGAATGTTTCTTAATGGCCAGCAAGTGTTTACCGGGAAAGAACTCCCGTTTGACGCAAGTAACCAACCCGATTTGAAACGGCTTCCGCTGACAGGAGCAATCCAACTAGGCTCCGCGATGGCGCCCGGCGAATACGTCTTCCAGATTGTTGTAACTGACCCTCTGGCGAAAGAGAAGCACCGCGTGGCCACTCAGTGGATCGATTTTGAGATAGTTAAATAGGAAAGAAAAATAGGCCCTATATGACCTATAGGACCTTGCCTGCCCTTTAACCTGCGAATGGACTCCATCATCATCGGCACTGCCGGCCACATCGACCACGGGAAAAGCTCCCTGGTCCAGGCCTTGACCGGAAAAGATCCTGATCGTTTACCGGAAGAAAAGCGTCGCGGCATTACCATCGATTTGGGTTTCGCAGATCTTGATTTGGGCGATGTTCGAGTGGGCTTTGTTGATGTGCCAGGTCACGAGCGCTTCGTTAAGAACATGCTTGCCGGAGTACATGGAATTGACGCTGTCGCCCTTGTGATAGCCGCTGACGAAGGTGTGATGCCGCAAACGCGTGAGCACTTCGACATCTGCCGGCTGCTCAACGTGCGCAGAGGTCTGGTAGTGATTACGAAAACTGATCTGGTCGAAGAGGAATTGTTAACTCTAGTGCACGCGGAAGCTGAAGAGCTGGTGGCGGGTTCCTTTCTCGAAGGAGCTCCGACAGTCTCTGTGAGCGCGCGCACAGGAGAAGGTCTCGAAGAGTTGCGCTCGGCAATTCGCCAAATTGCCCGTGAGACTCCGGCGCGATTATCTGATTCTGTTACCAGGCTTCCAATCGATCGGGCCTTCACGATGAAAGGCTTTGGAGCGGTGGTCACCGGCACTCTCGTTTCCGGGGAGATTGCTGAGGCTGACGAGCTGGAGTTATTGCCGGCTGGTCTGCGCGTGCGTGCCCGCGGGGTGCAGGTTCACGGAAGTTCGGTTCGGGTCGCTCAGTCAGGCCAGCGCACCGCCGTGAATTTGGCTGGAGTAGATGTGGCTTCCATAGAACGCGGGATGGTCATCGCGGAGGCTGGACGATTACGCCCCGTCCAGGTCATCGATGTTCAGCTACAGATGCTGGGAAGTGCTCCACGCGCCATTCGCACACGTTCGCGCGTGCGGGTTCATATTGGTTCCGCCGAGGTTCTCGGTCGCGTCCGAGTGCTAAACAATCGTGGGGAAATAGCACCGGGTGAAACCGGCTTTGCGCAGTTACGATTCGAGAGCCCGGTTGTCGCTTTGCACGATGAGCGTTTTGTTGTTCGCTCCTATTCGCCTTCCGAAACTATCGCGGGCGGGCTGGTTCTGGATCCTTTCGCCAAAAAGCATCGCGGCAAGGAACTGGCTAAGACTCATGAGCAACTGCGCGCGCTAATGGATGCGCATCGTCCGGCCAGGCTGGCTGCTTTTGTGGAGTCGTCCGGAGATCTTGGACTGCGACTCGCCGATATCGCAGCTCGAACCGGTTGGAATGACTCCGTCTTATCCGAAGTCGCGACAGCGGCCAAACAGGAAGGCACGATAGTCGAGGTTGACGACCACCCCAGCCGGGCTGCCCGTTTGCCACCCCAGCGGCGCTGCGCCGCCGGGGGCCCCGGTCTGGGGACCCCGGTTGGGACATTCGTAGCCCGGCAAAATTTTGAACGACTCGCGCGCATGACGCTTGAAGAAGTGAGATCTCATCACCAGCGCGAGCCGCTCTCTCGCGGCCTGGCGCGCGAGACCTTGCGAGAGCGCCATTTCGCTCATGCAGCCCCTGAAGTGTTTCGGGCGGTGATGGTGCACCTCGAAGACACTGGTGCGCTGGCTACAGACAGGGATTTGGTACGCTTGAGTGAACACAGCGTGGAACTTTCACCGGCCGATACACAACTACGAGAGCGGATCTCTGCCATTTATGAAGAAGCCGGGCTGGAATCTCCTTCGCTTGAACAGGCCTTTGCTGACGCCGGAGTGGCGCCGGCCGGACGCGCGCATGGTAGAAAGATTCTGCAACTCCTCATCGACAACGGAACATTGGTGCGGGTGCAAAGCGACATGTTCATACACTTAAGGGCGTTGGATCATTTGAAAGGCCTGCTGCGGAAGTTTGCTGCGGAACATGAGCCGGCCCGGCTGGTCGATGTCGGAACTTTCAAGGATCTCGCCGGTGTTTCACGTAAGTATGCGATTCCTTTGCTCGAGTATTTGGATCGCGAACATATAACCCTCCGCGCTGGCGACAAGCGCATTATTGTGTAGCGGAAAACAATAAGGATCCGATGGCCGCGTGGCCACCGGAATCCTCACTTTAGCTCCATTGGGCATGAAAAACTTGCGTTCCTGGGTGGGTGGCTGTAACATGCACGCACTAATAGCATTTCGGCTTTTTCCTTTAAACCTTCATAACGACTCAAATGGCCGGAGGTGAAAAAAGATGAAAGAGAAGCTGGCCGCGATCGTGGGTTTGTTAGCTGCTTGCGGAGCGATCTATTTTTTCTACGCGTTCGTCACGTTTGAGGAGCCCGGTGGAGGCCACAAGTACGGCTGGTATGCTCTCGGTCTGGCCGCGGTCGCCTTCGTTGGTGGATTGATCTACTTCCTGGGCCACGTAAACAAGGAAGAGGAGATTCATATTACGCAGTAGGCAGGCATTGCTTGCGTTAAGTGAATCCACTTCCAAGCCGAGCTGTTTGGCTGCTGACAAAGCGTGATTGCGCACCGCTGTTTAGTTATTAGCGAAATCGAATCTTGACGCCGTTTGTGCACAAATAGCGGCTTATGACGTGCGCAAACGGCGCTTGTTTGTGATAAAGACAGAATTTGGATTGGAGGCCGGCGAATGGTTATCGCTGCGATGGTAATGCTTGCACAGGTGGAAACAACGTTTCGCCAGCCGAGCTATTTTGCGCCTGTGATGATGGGAATGCTCCTGCTTGGCGCCGTGGCCTGGTTAATAGCGGCGGTACTCGGCTTTGCTCGCGCTCCCGCATTTGGCCCATCGGCAAGATGGTTTTCGTTGTCGGCAGTGTGCATGATCCTGTTTCATATTCAATTTATCGTGCTCGGCCTCGGGGTCCTAACCAAAGACAGCAGCCTGGTGTTTGGTATTCTCTCGTTCTTTAACTTCTTTATTTTGGTCGGAGCCGTCTGCGCGATTATGGGCTTTATCAGACTGACAAGCCCACGCTAATTTCTGTACGGCTATAGGTCCTATAGCGACTCAGAATTTGTATTGATGGGGAAAAAAGTTATTGCAATAGCCGCGCTCGCACTTGCTGTGGGCGCGGCGTTTTTTATCTTTCGCGAACGAGCACCTTCGAATAGCCGGTCGCGCCTGGACTCGTTTGTGCGGACGCGAGGGAGCCGATTCGTTATCGGCCGGCGGCCCTTTCGATTTGTCGGCGCAAACGTCGCCGTTATGTACCGCGACGAAGACCGCGCCGCAATGCCGGAGACTCTGGCGCGAGCGTCTCAGGCTGGTATTCGCGTAGTTCGGGTTTGGGCTTCAGGTGAGGGTGGACCAAACGACGTCGGTCCGCTGGCAGATTTTGCCGACTGGCCACGCACTCACCCATTTCGATTTACTCCCGATAATTGGAACGAAGAAGCGCTAGTTCACCTGGATAAGGTCATCGCCGAAGCAGCGCGCAACAAGCTTTACGTCCAACTATGTCTGGCGAACTGGTGGCGCGATACGGGCGGGGTTACACAGTATCTCCGGTGGGCAGGCATTAATGATGCGGCCGACGACAAGTTTGATTTCGGCATTAACCCCCACCGCGCGATGCTTTTCTACACAAACGAAGAGACGCGCCGGCTTTATCGCCAGCATGTGGAGAAGATCGTCACGCGTCGCAACACTGTGACGGGCACGCTCTACCGCGACGATCCAACTATTTTTGGGTGGGAGTTGATGAATGAAGCTCAGGTTGCAACGGGCGGCTCGGGGGAGCGGCGCGCTTGGATTAGGGAGATGAGCGCCCTCTTGAAGTCCCTCGATCCGAACCACATCGTAACTCCCGGAGACTGGGGATATCGCACTGCCGCGGAAAGGCGCGAGTGGCTGGCAGATCACCAGTTCGCAAATATCGATTATTGTGACGTGCATAATTATCCTCGACCCGACGGGAACAGTTTTGTCGATTCTCCCAAAGCCATGCAGGAGTTTATTGACAACCGGGCGGCGGCCGCCTTTTCCCTCAGGAAGCCACTGGTGTTTGGTGAATTCGGAATGGGAGTTGAGGGCCACAACGGCTTTTCTCAAGTGGAGTGGTTTCGCGCATTCCTTGAAAGCAACGTGCGGGCAGGCTCGGCCGGCGCAATGTTTTGGATTCTGACGCCCGATCCGGCCCGCGGTTATGGAGTGACTTATACAACGCCGCGGGATGAAGCTGTGCTCCGGGAGGTTACCCGCGCTGCTGGAATGTTTGCCGCGCTTGAATCCGCCGAGCCGCCGGAAAGATTAACTGACGACACTCATCACTTAGTGCCGCGTCAGTTTGCGTGGACGCGCAGCGCCGGCGATCCGGCGACAATCCCCCAGAAACTCCTGCGAGATGATCGCTCCATTCTCTATCGCTTCAAACCGAGGATGGCGGCTAGCGCGCGATTCGAAGATCTAGGCAGTGGTTCGGGGTACATCTGGGGGGTTGGAGTGGGCAATCTCGATTATGTGGTGCCGGCTCGGGAGGACCGGCGGCGGGTTAGTGAAATAGTTGTTCAAGCGCACATTCAGCCCGTTCCTCCGATTGATGCCAATCCTCAAGACATCAAGACGCGCGTCACCCTGTTCATAAATGGAACCGACTGCGGCTCGCGGCTGGTTTCAGCCGAAGCCCCGGGCCAAACATTGATCCAGGAGTGGAGGGTGGATAGCTTTTGGGTTCGCCTTCGTGCCATGCGCGGCTTGCCGCTAACGATTCGCTTTGCCGTCACGCCCGAAGCCGACTGGCCCTATGGCGTGAACATCTCAAACTGGCCGGCGGGTTACGATGCCCATGACGCGAAGCCGGTGGAGGTTGAGCTGAGGCGGTAACTGTTTGCGAAGGTTCTTGGCCAATGGAAGCAAGCGACTCGCAGCTTCAACCACAGCCTGCTGCGCTTTCTGGTCCAACATGTAGACCGAAGCCGAATGTACGGAGCCTAGCGAGGCACGGAACGCCGGAGTGCTCGACTGCCTCAGTGCCGAGGTCACCAATTCGTTGCTGAAATAACGACGACCTGGCGCGTCGATAATGAAGTCTCCTTCGTTCAACTGCTTCAGCGCGTTGGGATCGGAAAGTAAAACGCAAACCAAATCGGGACGATTCGCCCGCTGCGCGTAGTATGCAGCCAGGCCGGGAGTTTCGCTCACAACCTTTGCCCCCGGCTTCGCTCGTTTCGCGATCTCAAGCATCACGTCGCGAACGCTGGCATCGTAAAACTCATCGTGCGGGAAATAGTAACCCTGGTTGGCATTGCCACCACCGAGAGCGTTGGTGTAGAGCCGGAAGTGTGGCGCCGCATCTACCGCTGCCTTGAATGCAGTGCCCACGACCAGCAACGCGAGCGCCGCGTGTAAGTACACCCTGGGCCACCCAGGCGAGCTGCTCGCCTGGGGATCCCGGTTGCCCGACAGCAGCGCCGAAAGCTTTCGCGCGATCCAATTACTGGCAAACTGAACTCCAATTGCCGAGGTAATCAACACTGCAGGCAGGGCCACGGTGAAGTAACGAGTAAACTTCCCACCCGCAAAACTGAAGGTCATCATCCACAAGAAAAGCCACAACATGATGAAGTAACGACCATCGCCGAGTTTGCGCCGGAACAGTAGTGGTAACCCGATGACGAACCCTACTACAGTCAATAATGGAAGCTTCACCGCCACGAAGACGTGATAGAAGTACCAGGGTGTCCCCTTCAACCAATCCGTCATACGGTGGCTGAATAGTTTGCCCATAAACTCGTAAGCATCGTGGCCGATCAGTTTTTGACCAGCGAACTGGCCCATCTGCCGCCAGGTAGCTGGAAACAGAATGGTCGGGTTCAGCACAATAAAGACCGTCCCCATGATACCGAAGAAAATCAGCATCTTCCTTTTACCGAGGCGCCAACGCGTTTCCGGAATTCTTTGGAAGAGCCAGTAGTAACCCAAACTAATAGTGAGAAGTTGCGGCAGGTATTTTGAGGCCATCATGGCGCCAAACGCCGCGGCCGTCGCCCAATAATACTTTTCGGGCCGGCGGTCGGGTTGGCTTTCAGCTACACGTTGTCCGCGAATCCAGAAGACGTTAGCCAGCAAAAAGAAGAACAACAGAAAAGTGTCTTCTTTGGCAATTCGATTAAATCCGATGGCCATGGGATCAAAGGCCCACAGCGCCGCGCCAATCAATCCAACTTCAGCCCCAAATAGTTCGGCCGCCAGCAGGTAGATCAGAATCGTGGTAAGGGCACCGAAAACTGTGCCCGGCAAACGCAACGCCGCTTCAGGAGAAATCTGCCGATGTCCGCCGAGGAACGAAGTGCTGTTCCATTTGTCGGCAAGGACAAGACTTCCCGTCAGCAAAGCCTTCATAAGCAAGGGATGCTCGCTGTTCGCAGAGGTCAATCCGTGTTCACGATACTCGGCCACAGCTTGAAGCTTATTCAGTTCATCTTCACTTAAGCCTTCCGAGCTCAAGTTTGAGACCCGTAAACCGAAGCCGATCAAAACAAGCACTGCAAGAGTCGCAATCAGCACAGTTCTGCTTACGGAAACGAGACCCCGCTCCGCAAAAAGTTGGGGCTTTAACCCCGCTGTGATAATTACCTCGGCTCGAGCGGCCAGTTTTTCTGCCCTCTCAATCTTTTCCGATTTACGCGATCAGGTGCTGATCAGACAAACAGGCTGCGACAAAAGGGCCAAGGTTAGCGCGATTCAAACCTCTGCGCAACCTAACCTTTAGGAAGTTTTTTAAGCGACTATTAAAAGCTTGCAATTGAGCAGGAGATCAGACAATATTCGCGTCGATTCGTGACCCTTATTTCGCCAGCGCCCGGTTACACCTTTCAGTTTTGCCGGACGATTCCGCTAAACGATTAGTTAACTATTCGCAGGCTTTCTTTCTAGAGACTTGGACTTAATTGTCCGTCGCGCAAAGCTCGTGCGCGCTCGCCCCCATCCAGAGAGGAAACATCATGGCAGAAATACAAGAGAATATTTCCGGTGGCCCCCCCGTGGGGACCGATGCGGCACCGTTTCGCATTGATGCGAAATTGCACCAGATCCTATACAAGCAGGAACCGCGTGCGAAGCTCGAGCCGATGCCTGAAGAGGTGCTTCCGGAGCCGGTCTACCCGCAAAAACCCAATCCGGTGGAGATGACGGAGCGTGAGTATCAGAAGCTGAACGCCATCCGGACGTGGAAGACGTGGGGCTCACCTTACTTCAAGTCTCGTTGGCACAGCGGCGAGGTGCGCCCGATCATTCCGTACCTGTTTACCGAATGGAAGTGCAATCTGGATTGCCATTACTGCTGGTCTTACAACAATGCGGTGAAGGGTATGACGGAGGATGTCGGCAAGCGCTCGATCGACTGGCTCCACTCGATCGGCTCGCGCGTGCTGGCCCTGATGGGTGGTGAGCCACTGTTGCGGCCCAAGTTTATTCACAAGATTGTTTACTACAGCGCGAAGAAAGACATCTTCGTTTACCTGCCCACTAACGGAAGGTTGATGAAACCTGACGTGATTGATCGGCTGGGTGATGCCGGTATCGCCACAGTCAACCTGGCAGTAGATTCCGTCAAGGAAAGAAAGTCGTTGCCGAAGGCGTTTGAGCCAATTCGTCCTTATTTTGATTACCTGGTAAAGCGGCAGCGTTACTATGGCTACACGGTAATGTTCAATATAAACATCTGCCATAACAATATGGACGACGTGAAGGAACTGACCGAGATTGCTCACGATAGCGGCATCGCAACGGACTATCATATTAACGAGACCCCGATGACCGAGCAGGACCACTTCAAACATCTCACCGAGAACCAAACCTATCTGACGCCGGACGATTGGCCGAAGGTCGATGCGTTACTCGATTACCTGAATGACAAGCGCGTCAATCACGGCTACAAGATGGTTAACCCTATCCAGCACATGGAAGACATGAAATTATTGATGCGTGGCAAGGTTCCACCCTGGTCATGCCGTGCTGGTCAGAATTCTTTGATTATTCGAACCGACGGTACGCTGGCTCCGTGCTTCCCGATGTATTCCGCGACGCACGATTGGGGCGTGGTAGGAGCTCACAAATTTAACGTGAACCAGCTCGACGAGATGAAGGTCGATTGCACGAAACACTGTCTTTCAACCTGTAACTACATCCTCGGCTATTGCTACGACACAATGCGCGTATTGACCTGGGCGGCGAAGCAGGCCAGACACGGATTCAAGGGCGTCAGCGGAAGTTTCTAACCGCTACATAAGTAGCTCAAAAAGAAACCGGAGTCATGATCGTGGCTCTGGTTTCTTTTATTACGACCATCCCTTGCGGCCAGCGTTCCCAGCGCCTTTGGCGCTGAGACCCCTAGCATTTTCAGACACTCTCTGAAGTCACGTTGCTTATGAGATCGCACCTCGTCGTTCAAGTACCATGAAGTCGCTAAATGAGTCGGCCGCCCCGCATCGTTATCACGCCAATCATCACATTTACGGCCACACCGATTCCAATACAAAGCCAGTATCTTTGCCTGCTAACCCCGCGGTTAAAGCCAAGCAGAGTGATAAGGCCGAGCGGTATCCAGAGAAAGAGTGACGAATACAATCCTGGCCCGTAACTATGGGTCATTAAACTGGTGACGCTGTGAGTCACCCCGTTAATCAAAACTATCGTCCCGAGTATGAGGAGCATAGTCTGCGGAAAGCTTAATTGCCTCGCAAGTATTACGGCGAGGGTAACTAAGATAAATCCAATGCTTTGCGCCGCCAAAAACCTTGCCGGCGATAAATGCACACCTCTAATCCTGAAGATGTAGGCTGAATAGCCTTCGCCTCCCCAATACTCTTCGGCAATGTGAATTAGATAAGTAACTGGAAATATCCAGGACCAAAGGTGAATCGATTTATCAGATAACTTCCGGGGTCGAGTTTTCATTCGGGAGAATGTAACCGAAACGAATGCTGAGTTAAAGACGACGGGCAAACACGTAGATCCTAATTCGAAAAAAAGGAAACGATCCACTAAATCACACGAAGCAGCACTAACCATTCCTGGCGAACTCTCGTGTGACTTCGCGGATCGTTTTTACCAACACGACCTACAGCGTTAGTCCTTGCATTAGGAGATTACGAGCGGAAAACTAAATCGAGTCGACGCGGCGAAAAATTATCCCCGTTTTGAGTAGAACCGCGCTTTACAAATTTGCTTCTCCATCCGGGAGCGATAGAATACCCGCACAAGATCTCTTTTGGGTTTATCGTCCACCCAGCGAGGCTGTCCCGCTGGGAACCCCGGCAAAACGTGTGACGCTCCCGGATGTGTCCTGTCATCCGGAATGTCTGGAGTGCGCCATCCTATCCTGAAAATTTCGAAAAGGAGCAAGTGATATGAAACTTAGAACTCTCGCGGCAACATTTCTAATGGTGTTCCTACTCGCGCCGGCGACGACTTTTGCACAAAGGAAAAAGAGTCCCGCCCCTAAGGGAGCGTCGCAGGCCGCCGCCGCGCCTCTGCCGCCAATCAAATACACCGAGTTCAAGCTCACGAACGGTCTGCGAGTGATTCTTCATGAGGACCATTCGACCCCGATTGTCGGGGTCAACCTTTGGTACCACGTGGGCTCAAAGAACGAAGTCCCGGGCAAGACCGGCTATGCACATCTCTTCGAGCACATGATGTTTCAAGGTTCGAAAAACTATGACGACGACTATTTCAAACCAATACAGGAAGCGGGCGGCACACTAAACGGTTCCACAAATCCCGATCGCACAAATTATTTTGAAGTGGTTCCGTCAAATTTTCTCGAGCTTGCGCTTTTCATGGAAGCCGATCGCATGGGCGGTTTGTTAGAAGTGCTCAATGAGGTAAAGCTCGCCAATCAGCGCGACGTGGTCAAGAATGAGAAGCGTCAAAACTACGATAACCGTCCGTATGGTTTGATTGGGGCAAAGATTAACGAGACGCTTTACCCCGCCGATCATCCCTACCACTGGCTCACGATTGGTTCGCTCGATGATCTGACTGCAGCATCACTGGATGACATCAAAGGCTTTTTCCGAACCTACTACACACCGCGCAACGCGAGTTTGGCAATCTCCGGCGATTTCAATCCGGTCGAGGCACGCCGCCTGGTTGAGAAGCATTTCGGAAAGATCGCAAGCGGTCCACCGGTAACACGGCCCAATCCAGCGCAACCGAAACTCACTGAGTCTAAAGAAATTGTGATGCAGGATCGCGTTGCATTTCCGCGGATCTATCTCGTATGGCCCACAAATCCAGCCTACGACAAGGACGAACCGGCAGCGGATACACTCGCAAACATTCTTGGGGGCGGCAAAAGTTCGCGTCTTTACAAGACTCTGGTTTACGACCGTCAAATTGCTCAGGAGGTCTCCGCCAACAATAGCTCCCAGGAGATCGCAGGGCGGTTTCAGATATCTGCCACAGCACGCCCCGGCAAAACGCTGGACGAACTTGAAAGCGCGATAAATGCCGAGATAGAGAAGATCAAGAAGGAAGGGCCGACACAAGAAGAAGTCGACCGTTCCTACAATGCGACCGAAGCTGGTTTTATCTTTGGTATGCAAACAGTTGCAGGGAAAAACGATCAATTGAACCGGTACGCAACATTTGCCGGCAAGCCGGGTTATTTCCAGCAAGACCTTGCGCGCGCTCGGCGAGTTACCCCAGACGACGTGAAACGGGTAGCAAATACTTATCTCATAGAACACCGGCTGAAAGCTTCCGTATTGCCGCGAGGGAAAGAGCGAAATACATCAAGCGAACCATCGGCAGAAACATCTGCAATTGCTACCGGCCCGGCGGATGCAACTCAGGCGGCATCAAAGCGCTCACCGGATGAACCAACCAAATGGAAACTTCCAGGTGCGAAAGCTGACCCGCGATTAACAATGCCGCAGATTCAACGCCGCCAACTCTCCAATGGGCTCGAGATCGTTATTGTCGAACATCACGAGTTGCCGGTGGTCACTATGAATCTCGTGGTTAAGTCAGGCTCGGCCGCCGACCCGCAAAACCGCGCCGGCCTCGCCAGCTTAACGGCCGACTTGCTTGACGAAGGCACCAAAAAGCGAAGCGCCCTCGAGATCTCCAATTCGTTGACGGATATTGGTGCACGTCTGGGAACCTCGGCTGACTGGGATTCCACCTCGACGAATTTGGTGACGCTGACCAGGCATTTGGATAAGGCGCTCGATATTTACGCGGATGTTGTCACCAATCCTGCGTTTAATGAGGATGAGCTAAAGCGCTCACGCGCCCGCCGCCTCGCCACGGTCAAGCAACAGAAAGATGATGCGGCTACGATCGCGAACATCGTCTATGCTTCAATCCTATACGGTCGCAATCATCCGTATGGACATCCCGCAATCGGTGACGAAGACTCACTTACCGCGCTAAAGTCTGCCGACGTTCGCCGCTTCTATGAGACTTTCTACCGGCCTAACAACTCGACCCTGATTGTTGTCGGTGACGTGAAGCCCGCCACAATCCTGCCTCAGCTTGAGCGCGCGTTTGCCGGTTGGCAGAAAGGCGAAATACCCACGGTCGCGATTCCGCCCGTGCAAAATCGCGAGCAGGCGGGAATCTATATCGTGGACCGGCCGGGCTCGGCGCAGTCAGTAATTAACATTGGACAGGTTGGGGTCGCGCGCTCAACACCCGACTACTTCCCGTTGCTAGTGCTTAACACCATGCTCGGCGGGCAGTTTGTGTCTCGCATCAATCTGAATCTGCGCGAAGACAAAGGCTACACTTATGGAGCCCGAACCTCCTTTGACTACCGCCGCGGAGCGGGGCCTTTCTCCGCTTCGGCCCCAGTGCAGACCAAGGTCACGAAGGAATCAATCGCCGAGCTTATGAAGGAATTGCGAGGCATTCGCGGCGAGATTCCGATAACGGCGAAAGAGTTGGAATTCTCGAAGCAGGCAATCATTCGTGGCTACCCGCGCGGCTTTGAGACGCCTGGCCAGATGGCCAATCGTCTCAGTGATGTCGTGCTCTATGACCTGCCGGATGATTATTTCAACAGCTACATTCAACAGGTGCGTGCAGTTACACTTGATGATGTTCAGCGAGTCGCTAATCGGTACCTGGATCCTGCGAAAATGGCAATCCTGGTGGTAGGAGATCGCAAGGTCATCGAACCAGGACTACGTTCGCTGGACGCTGTCGGCACGACCATTACTTTCGTCGACATGGAAGGAAAACCGGTGGCCGTGGGCATCGGAATTGAGGGCGGAGATTCACGCCGTTAGCGCGGCAATCGAACTATCCGCAGATTACGCAGATTTTTTCGAAACAGCTAAGAGGGCGCGCTTCAAAGAGCACCCCTTAACTGCTAAACCTGAATCTGCGTAATCTGCGTAATCTGTGGAAGTTTGCCTGAAACCCAACCAAAATTAGCTCGGCGTCTGGGACTGTTTGACGCAACGATGATTGTCATGGGCGGCATCATCGGCTCAGGCATCTTCATGAACCCGGCCGTCGTGGCCCGTCAGGTCAATACCCCCTTTTTGATTCTTGGCGTTTGGATGTTGGGCGGTCTTATCGCGCTCGCCGCCGCCTTTATCTGGGCCGAGCTGGCAGCGTTGCGCCCAGCCGTCGGCGGCCAGTACGCCTACCTTCGTGAAGCCTATCACCCGCTGATCGCATTCCTTTATGGGTGGGGTTTGCTGCTGGTTATTCAAACCGGCGGCATGGCGGCAGTGGCAGTCACCTTCGCGCGTTATTTCATCGAGTTAACGCATCTTCCGATCAGCGACTGGCTGGTCGCGGTTCTTGCGCTCGGAAGTTTGACCGTAATCAATTGCCTGGGTGTTCGCGCCGGCGGCACGTTGCAAAGCGTGTTGATGGTGTTGAAGATCCTTGCGATTCTCGCGCTCATCGGGTGCGGTCTATTCCTTAGCGTCCCGCAATCCGGAACTGTCGCCAGCGACACGACTGACCTTCTCGGACAGCCTGTCTCATTCGATCTTCTCACTGCCATAGGAGCTGCGATGGTACCGGTGCTCTTTGCTTACGGCGGATGGCAGACGGCGAGTTTTGTTGCGGGCGAGATACGCGAGCCACGAAAAAATCTTCCGCGGGCGCTCGTCAATGGGGTTGCCGGCGTAATCATTCTCTATCTCGGCGTGAACTTCGTCTGTCTCCGGGTACTTGGAGTTTCAGGTCTGGCCGCAACGACGACTCCGGCGTCTGATGTGATGCGAGTCGCGCTGGGAGAAAACGGGGCGCGCGCGATCGCCGCCGGAATTGCAATCTCAACTTTAGGGTTTCTAAGTCAGGGTATGCTTACGGCGCCGCGCGTTTACTTTGCTATGGCTGAAGACGGTCTCTTCTTTAGAAGTGTAGGGCGGTTACACCCGAAGACGCACGTTCCTATCCTGGCGATTGTCATACAGGGTTTATTCGCAATGGTAATCGCGCTATCAGGTCGTTATGAGCAAATATTGAATTACGTGGTGTCGGTGGACTTCATATTCTTCGGCGCCACGGCTACGTGCATCTTCGTATTCAGGCGTCGAAGGAAAGCAGGGCGGGAGGAGACTAACGAAGATGTCGCGCGGTTCGCGAGTGTTCCGGGTCATCCTGCAACTACCGCGATCTTTGTTGCCGTCTGTTGGCTGGTTGTGATCAATACTGTCTACCGCTACCCGGAAAACACACTGATAGGGTTGGCGATTCTGCTGGCAGGTATCCCGGCGTTTTTCATATGGCGAGCGAGAAACAGAAAATGACTGCCTTGCGTGAGGTAAAAGCCTCAGAATATATGCACTGGGCGAAGACGCGTTCAAGTGCCCGCTTTAACCTCGCCACCAGCGGGCTCGCGAATTTGAGCTTAAGGGACCTTCGCGTTAGTCTCGATGGACTCGAAAGTCTCGATGGCCTCGAAATCACCGGAACCAGCGGCTACGGTTATGAATCGCTTATTCGCGCTCTGGCCGGCAGGCATCAAGTGGATCCGGGTTGCGTAGTAACAGCAGCCGGCACCTCATTCGCAAATCATCTGGCGATGGCTGCCCTGATCAATGCAGGTGACGAAGTTCTCTTCGAGCGCCCTGCGTACGAACCTTTGTTGGCGCTGGCCCACTACCTGCGAGCCGACGTGAAGAGATTTGATCGTCGGTTTGAAGATGGCTTCTGTATCTCACCATCTGAGATTGAGAAACGTATCAGCAGTCGAACGCGACTGATCGTTATCACCAATTTCCACAATCCCAGCGGTGTGCTGACAGACGATGACATCCTCCGGGAAGTGGGCGAGATGGCGCGCAAAGTGAATGCTCGCGTGCTGGTTGATGAAGTCTATGTGCAAATGCTTTTTGAAGAGCCGCCACGAACGGCGTTTCATCTGGGTAATCAATTTGTAGTTACCAGCAGCCTCACAAAAGCATTCGGTCTCAGCGGGTTGCGTTGCGGATGGATTTTCGCTGAGCCTAAACTCGCCGAGCGTATGTGGCGACTGAACGATCTCTTTGCCGCCACGCCGGTGCACGCCGGGGAGCGGCTTGGTGTTCTCGCACTACAACAACTCGAGGGAATTGCAAAGAAGGCGCAGACTCGACTCGATGAAAATCGCAAGCTTCTCAATAAGTTTCTCGACCAGCGAGTGGATTTGGAGACAATTAGACCTGCCGCTGGTTCAATCATGTTTCCGCGAGTGAGTCACGGAGATTCTGAAAAACTGTGCGAACTCCTCCGAGAGAAATACGAAACCTCAGTAGTGCCGGGAAGTTTCTTTGAGATGCCGGCTCATTTCCGCATCGGCTTGGGAGGAGATACGGAGACTTTGACGGAGGGATTACGACGGTTGGGCGCAGCATTGGATCAACTGGCATTACAGAACCGAGCGCGGTAGCGCCGAATGCGAAAGTCAACTTAAGTAATAAGTTGCTCAACGACGGACCGCACTCGTAAGTGCGGTTCTACAAAGACCTTTGCTATCGAAGTTGGCTTTAGCATCCGGCCTATTACTTCGGCGATTGCCGTTTCCTCATCTCATCGAGTCTTAACCAGTCATGCACGTGATCGGCAGCTTCCATCCCGGCAGCTTCCGCCGTTATCTTGATCGGCGTCCCGCCTGGCCATTCACTCTTGCGCATTCTGCCACCACCAATCGCCTGAAAATAAACCTTGCCCTTCGTTTGCTTTTTTCCTGTTTGCGGAGCCAGAACAAGATAATCGATCTGAAGATCTGGTGAATTCAGAATAATCGTTCCACCCTGGAAGCTGTCGACTTCGAAACTCAGTAGGACGACAAACGCTTCGGCCTCAGTCTTAGCAAGTATTACCGCCTCTGTGTGTTTCAGATCGCCGGACGCAGTCACGGTGACATTAGTGTATTGAGTTAGTCGCTTGACGAAGCTCGCGAAGATGACGTCCTCGCTCTGAAGATGCTTGCGCGTTGGTTGCTTGCCAATTAACAGTTTGACCCTCTGTTGCAGACCGCCCGACATAGGGGTTAATGGCAAATCAGCAGTTGGAGAATCCGGTACAGCTATCGAGGAGGGAGTCGGCGCCGGGGTGCCGGCCGGCTGAGACTTTGTAACCCGACGTCCGGACTGGGCTTGAGTTGAGTCAGACAGGCCAAAAAGCAGTAGCAAAGCCGCAAGGCCGAAGCTTTTTAGGGTCTTGCTTTTGGTGGTTAGAAAGAAGCTCATTGCCTTCTCGGGTCCGGCTAAGTCTTCATCTTGAGCGAGCGATCCCTTAGAGGCTGTGCCAGGTGCAGAAGGTTGCGCGGCACATTGGAGCTTGTCCCACTTATTCTCTTCTGAGGGTCGCTTTACCAGAACCAGGCCTGGCATTTCAGTTTAGGCTTTTTTCTTCCGCAGGCGATTTTCAACGCCGGTTAATCCTCGAAGCACTATCAGAGCGAGGAGCGTAACTCCGACCGCAAGTACAAACTGCCGCAGGGCCACGCTGATTCCAATTGCCGCGCATAATAAGATCGATGCTGCAGTAGTCAGTCCCTGCACTTGCTCGCTCGCGTCTCGGCGAAAAATTGTACCGGCCCCCAGAAAACTTATTCCGGTAACAATTGCCTCCGTGATGCGGATAGGATCGGCGGTTAAGTTGGCTTTGCCTTCCACGATATAACGTAGCAGCATCGCGTCGGCCAATCCGACGAGCAGAGCTGCGGCTCCGGCAACGAGCATCTGCGTGCGAAATCCGGCAGGCTTGTCTGCCATCTCGCGTTCGAAGCCGATCACACCGCCGAGCAACATGGCGAGTGCCACCTCGCCGATAATCTCAAACTGCATCATCCAATTCATCTTTGAACACCCCTCGTTCGTGAACTGTAACTCAAACTGTTAGATGCGGCTGTTAGCACTGTTGCCAACCGTCGCAAACTAACAGGTTGCATTACATCTTTCTCAGAGCGCGCGCAGCTTCGCGAGCATAGTAGGTCAGGATGATGTCCGCGCCGGCACGTTTTATGCTCGTCAACGTCTCCATCATCACGCGCTGTTCGTCAATCCAGCCATTTTGGGCAGCTGCTTTGATCATCGCGTACTCACCCGAAACGTGATAGGCGGCAAGCGGCAGATCAAACTGCTCGCGGAGCGTCTTCAGAATATCCAAGTACACGGTGGCGGGTTTGACCATCAGAAAGTCAGCACCTTCCGCTTCGTCGAGGTCAGCCTCCCGTAACGCCTCGCGCGCATTAGCCGCGTCCATCTGGTAAGCACGACGGTCCCCAAAAGCAGGCGCGCTGTCAGCGGCCTCGCGAAACGGACCATAAAAAGCCGACGCATACTTCACTGCATAGGCCATGATCGCCACCTGGTCGAATCCTGCATCGTCCAGCGCTTCACGAATCGCACCCACCTGTCCATCCATCATAGCCGAAGGCGCGACTACATCGGCTCCGGCCTCAGCCTGACTGACAGCGGTGCGAGCCAACAGTCTGAGCGATTCATCATTGGCTACCTCACCGCCTCGCACTACGCCGCAGTGGCCGTGGGACGTGTATTCGCAGAGGCACGTGTCGGTCATGATTACGAGGTCGGGCGCTGACTTTCGTATGGCCTTCACGGCCAGCTGAACAATCCCTTTTTCGTGATACGCACCCGAGCCGACTTCATCTTTCGTTTCCGGAAGACCAAACAGGATTATCCCCTTAACTCCAATCTCCTCCGCGGCGGCAGCCTCTTTTGCTATTTCATCGACGGAAAGGTTGTGCACGCCGGGCATTGAGCTGATCTCGCGGCGCACGTGCTCGCCGGCGCACGCAAACAAGGGAAGGATGAAATCTTCGGGAGCGAGACGCGTCTCGCGCACGAGTGCACGCAGATTGTCGGTTCTTCTCAGGCGGCGTGGACGATGAAGGAGATCTGACATTAGTGTCCTTATGAAACTTGTTTACAGCTGGGGAAGGGAATGATACCCGTCAGAGAATTATGTAGGCAAACTGATTGAGGCCGCGGATGAACGCAGATAAACGCGGATTCGGCCAACTACCTGCAATGGGTGAGTGGACGACAGAGCGGGGGCAAACCCACCTTCCTTACCTGAGAGGTGATCTGATTAGCACAACGTGGTCGCTATTATCGATAAAGGCCATCTGCTTTATCAGGGACCGATCGGAAGCCTCATCGCCAAAGACAAGTTGATGAAGATTACTGTCGAGCCGGCTGAGAAGTCGGTAAGCATGTTCAAGCGGAAAGAAGCACAGCGATCGCCGCAATCACAAGCAGCGCCCACGTGCCTGAGAAGCTTGCAAGAAAAAAGCGCCACAGCGCATCGTCGCGAAGTATCTGGCCGGGCGCGTCAACGAGATTCAGCGGGCCAGGATACAATTCCAGATTGCCCCAACCGACAAACAGAAGCCCTACCAGCAGATTGAGTCCGATGAAGAACGCCATAAGCAAATATGCATGAATTGCTACCACAAAAAACTTTGAGAGGACTATCGACACTCGTGAGACCGGTCGAATACAGATCATTCGTAACGTGCCGGCGCGACGTTCGCCCGCAATCTGCCCGCCCGCGCTCATCGCCACGAAGATGGGTATAACAAGACTGAAAGCAAATACCAGGGAATAGAGTGTGAAGGTTAACCCGTTGAAGTAGCTCTTCGACTCGTAAGTGTATTTGAATTGTTCAGTGGCCAGACCGCTGGTTTTCTGTTCAGCGTATGAATAAAAACCCCAGAGCATCAGCGATACGAACGCGGACAAAGCTGCAAACGACAGATAGAAGCCCTTCGAACGTACGAGCTTAAGAAGCTCAACCCTTATTTGTATGATCATTTCGGAAGAGACTCGTTTGCTGAATTCACCGGAAGGAGAGTTTAGTTGTGAGATGGAGCACTTACACGCGAGCAGGCCACAGGAGAGGTCTGTGGGTTTCACGGTAGGACAGACATTCCTGTCTGTCCTCTTGATGTGGCAATGAAGAACTGACAGGCAGGAATGCCTGTCCTACCAGCGATGATACGCCGGGTGGCCAGGCTTAACTGCGACAAATGTTCCGCGGCAGGTTGCTGTCACCTTATCGTGCGCGTTCAATTCGCCTTCGACTATAGCCCGGTCGTCCGTTGATTCAACGACGCGCGCAACCAAACGAATCGGTTTATCCGTAGGAGTCGGCCGCACGAGTTTGATCGCGTAGTCAGCGGTGACAGTGCAAGGCGGGCGGTCCAGACCGTTGCGTTTCATCAGGTGCCAGGCAGCGGTCCAGTTGCAATGGCAGTCGAGCAGCGTGCCGATGATTCCGCCGCTAAGCATCCCCGGAAACGCCTCATATTCAGTCGACGGCTGCCATTCGGCGACCACCTCCTCGCCTTGCGGAAAGCTCCGGATGTGCAGACCTTTCTGATGGGCCGGACCACACCCAAAACACTTCATGTTTGGAGCGTAGGTTTCCTGGATACTTTTTTCAGACATATTGATTGGACTCATGCAGTTTGGAGTTTAACTTACCCGGACGGGTGCTCACCTCACGACCACACGTTGCTCAAGTAGTGCCGGAGATTATAATCTGGACTCGAATGTTTTCCAGCTTAAATGATCTTGGAGGAACCAGGGTGAAAAGATTTCGAGCCGGCTTCGTCTTTGCGCTGCCAGCGCTTCTGTTATCAACCGTTTTTCTATTTTCCGAGATGAGTACAAACGCTGCGACATTACTCAAAGCTCAACACGAGAAGAAACATGGACTGAGTGTTAAGGAGTATGAGGATTTCCATCACGTGCTCCATCCTTTGGAACACGAGGCATTACCTAAAAAAGATTTCCGCCGTATCCGCGCGCAATCGTCGCTGTTGGTCAAGCGCGGCAAAGCTCTCGTCAAACTAGGCGTGCCGCGAGGCACAAGTGAGGAACACAAGGAAGACTTTGCGAAAGGCCTAACAAAGTTCGGCGAAGCTCTGTCAAAGTTCAAGACTGACGCCAGGAAAGGTACAAACGAGCAACTCAAAGCATCGTATAGCGCGGTACACGATTCCTTCGAGATGCTCGCAGCCATGCTCCCAAGAAGCTAAGAACACTGAGCTATCCACAGATTTCGCTGATTCAAGGAGACCAGTGACGGCTATCAGTTTGGGCTTCAGGCAACTGGCGCTCAGTGGGTTATACCGGCGGATACGAAATGGTCTCGATCTACTGGCGTGGTCGCGGAGTCTATACATCGAACGCCAGAACCGCTGTGCTGCTTAAGAATTCTGATCATGCCCCGGGTTGTCCTCTCAGAACTGCGGACCAATTACGCGACGATCCAAAGTTTACGCGCACTGAAATGGTCCTGGGCTTTAAGGCGTATGTGATGAGTGAACGTTCTGCGGTGGGACATGTGATGGAATTATTTTTCGTCCCGGGACTAAGCGGTGGCACAGGTGTCAAGCGAGTTTATGCTTTTTACAGTGGCCGTAAGATCGTTGAAGAACCAATCAGCATTAGGCTCGGAGAACCGGCCCCGACCGACATCAGTGGCCCCGATTACCGGCTCATTGAGCAAATACCGATCTTTAACAAAGAGTTGGCTAGCAAAATAATCTCTAAACCGGATCCAGTTTACCCGCCCGCCGCCAAGGCGCGTCGCATCTCCGGTTGGGTTTCTGTCTCTGTGATTGTAGACGAAAATGGTCGCGTACTTTCTGCTGTTTCGAGCACACGAATTCCGTTTCTTACCGAGGCCGCTCTCGAAGCTGCATATCAGACGTGGTTTTCACCAACGATCAAGGACCACATGCCCGGGTTGGCTTCGGGAAGAATTAGTTTTGAATTTTCACTGCCGCAGGTTTTAAAGAACTAATAGGCGATGCTGACAACGCCCTCCCTGACGGCGGGGCTCACTGCCCCGGCTCCACAGGCGTTGTTGACGTGCGGGCCCCTTACTTCTCGTCCAACTTCCTTCCGGCGTTCAAATTATCGAAGTTCAGGATCGCATTGAAAACCTGGAAGTAGCTGCCTTTTGTCTGGCCGCGCCAGATCGGGTTATTTGAGAAGAGCACGATATGACCCTGGCCCGAAGGAACGTCGACAATCATCGCATGCTGTGCGATTTCGTCACCGCCGTCCAACAAACCGGAGACAAACAGATCTTTGTTGTCCGCGTAACGGAACACAACCCTCGGGCGCATCGCCGGCGGAATAACGCGGATTCCATTACGGCGCTGCTCGTCCGTTAAGGGCAACGCTTGCCAAACTTCGGCGGTTGGCATTTCGGGCGCATCGGCAGGTGGCCTGCCCTGGACCGTGTCCGGATCGTCAGGCGTGCCACGTCCGCTGGTACGCGAGGCGGGGCGCGGGCGACCCCCTCCACCACCGGCGAAGTTGGTCACGTTGAAGATTGGACCATTGAGGGTGTAGATCGCGACCGAGTCACCATAGCCGTAGGCAATAGGGCTCGCTGCATCGACAACTTTGGAACGCAGCACGACGCCGATGGCTTTCAACCTTTGCTGTCGAGCGATTGCAAGCCCGGGAGTGAAGCCGGCGCCGACAGCAAGCTCGGCAGTATCCATCGCGCCGATAAGAAGTCCGCCTTCCTGAGTAAACTTCTGCAGGTTCATGAGTCCGGAGAAGCCGAGGCCCGGACGCATATCATCCGTCGAGTCAATCTTGCCGAGGTTTGGAGTAAGCGCAGTCGTTTTCCAGGGAATAGGATTGCCCCACATCGGCAGACCGTTGATGATGGTACTGGGATCGCGACCGACCGGAGCAAAAATGATGACGTCATACTTGCGTCTCAACTCAGAATCTTTCGCAGCATCCTGCGTGCTGATGTAAGCATAAGGCACGCCCCATTGGTCGAGTGCCAGACGCCACCAGCCTTCGTCCTGCGTGCTCTGCCATGTATGCAGCACGGCGATTCGCGCTGCCTTGGCTGGATGGGTTTTCACTGCGGGAGCAGCATCTACCGCATAAACTTGTAGCCCGAGCTCTGTGGCCGCTTGCCGGAGTTCGGCCACCGGCGGCTTGCGGAGGATGAAGGAGCCGCGATTGAATTTTCGTCCACCTGATTCAAACGGTTCCTCAGCAGTCTCCATGGCCGCATCTTTCAAACGATAACGCAGGGTAATCAGACTGTTGTCAGCATTGTGGTTGATGAGATAGACGGAGGCGCTGGTAGTTACGCCCGTTATTCCGCCCGTGCTTTTTACTTCACCATTCATGCGGTCCATTGGCACGGTCAACACATTCACATCGGTCACGCGCACTACCTGAACGTTGCCGAGCTCACCCATGGTCCATCCCGTGTCGTCATAAACGTCCTGCTGCGGATCGTTTGGCGCCCAGTACTGGTAATCCAGTATCGCATCGGCGATACGACTGTAGGGCTGGTCCATGCGCACAATGTAGCTGCCGGCAGGGAACAAACGAGGTTCGGTCTCTTTCTTTTGCGAACCTGGCGATGTGGATGGCGAGGGCGATGGCGCAGGCGAGCCCGTAGCTGTAGCCGGAGGCGTTTTCTTTTTCACTCTTATTGAAACCGTAAACGGTGCAGTCGCGCGATGAATCTCGCATCCCTGGGCCTGGAGTGTGCGAAGCAAATCAGCCTGGCCTCCTGGGCGGGGATCGTCCCCCGGAAAAACATAAGCGGCTGGACCCTCGTTCTTCGGCTTCTCCACGGAACGCTTGCTCTTAGTGTAAAAGTTTTTGAGAAACAGCTTGCGGTTGTTGCCGAAGTAGTGAAGGGTAGTTAAGAGGGCCGTCTGCTGGTAGTTGTTATTGTTGCGCTGTGACCATTTGGCTTTAGGTAGCGGCGGATTCTGGCGATACCACGTGCGCTGATAATCGCCAGGCGAAAGGGTGCGCTCGACTGTGTCGGCGCCGGCATTACCAAATGTTTCGTAGAGACGGCTTATGCCATTATGAGTTGCCGCGATGAACATCAAATAGCCGGGCGACCAGGTGTCAAAGTTTCCATGAGCAAACACGCCGGGCATGCCAAACTTGGTCATCTCTGAGACGTTATTCCACCCGATCATTTGCCATTCGTCAGTCAGAATTGGATCGACCCAGGCGTTATACGGCCCATCACCAATCGTGTTGTCGTAAAGATAGGGCACTGACTCGTGCAGATCGTGAAGCACCTGCGGCTTCCATCCGAGATAGGTATTGAGCACGTTGCGCGTGAGCTTCAGTGAGAGGCCGATCGCATCGCGATTGTTGTCGTGAGCGACATAGTGGCCCCAATAGACCAGTGACGGCCAGTTGTCCTTGGGATGGGCCAGGTGCCAGTTGTAAACGTCGACCATGCGGTTGCGACCATCAACTTCCACTACGGGCGTAATCAACGTCACCATGTTGTCGCGAATAGACTTAACGTAGGGACTTTCATCAGCCACAAGCCGGTACGCGAGTTCCATTAACGCCGTCGGCGAGCCTGTTTCAGTCGAATGGATAGCGCCGGTTATGTAATAGATCGGAAATGAAGCCGCCACTAGTTTGTCGGCTTCGTTATCATCGAGATTGATCATGCGCGGATCGGCGAGCTTCGTCAGCCTGGCGCGATTTTCTTCAAGACGCGCCATCAGTTGTTCCGAAGCGACGGCCACCGCAATCATCTCGCGGCCTTCTTCAGTCGTGCCGATGGAATAGACTTTGACCCGCGGACTGGCTTTCTCGAGCATGCGCAGGTAGCGATAGACCTCTTCCGCGTATGGCAGCTTTCCGGGCGCGCCGGCGACGTCGCCTAACACAGCCTTGGGCGTCGGTACCTGTGGCGAAGCCGGCAAATAGTCTGTTAACGGCGAATTAAAGAAGGGTTCCGTGGTGTACTCCCGAATCTTCTTTGTGTACTCCTCATCTATGGGTTGGTTGGGATCGCGTCCCGGTTTGACCTGCGCACTAACCGCGGCACATAAAGCAATCAATAAAAGGGACGCCATGAGGCAACGTAGGAGTATGCGAGTCATCGGGTTTTTCCTCTAGTAAAACAAACGATGTTTGGACTTGATTCAAGTGGAGAAGAAGCTTTTAAGCTAAACGCGCGGGCAAGTCAACTCTGTCAAACTCCAAACTGGCCTGTCCACTTGACGCAACATATTTTCATTGGCTAAACCGAGAAATGAACGACGGGATATGGCAAATCAACACATAGGCCGACGGTGTTCACGGAGGTTCCGCCAGGCTGGTCGCTCCTGTGTACTTGCATTCATGACACCGGAAGACTTGTCGCTGGTCAAACTGTTGAGTTGTTAGATGGAAGGGTCGCGAAGGGCCGCATCTGAGATCTGAGATCTGAAACCTGAAAGGCCTTAGTTCACGAGGGCTGTGGCGGCATCAATTGCCATGAGGGTATCGACGGAGAGATAACCTTGACCCAATGGTCCAAGAATCAATGCTGTCGCTTTCTCGGCATCGACTGGTTTCGAGAACAAATAGCCTTGACCATATTCGCACTTGAGGGATCGAAGCATCTCTAATTGCTCCCTGGTTTCGATGCCTTCGGCCACCAGTTCCATTCCCAGGTTGTTTGCGAGTGTGCAAATTGTTCTGACGATTTCAGAATTCTCGTCACCTTCCGCCATCCTGCCGATGAACGAGCGATCAATCTTGAGTGTGTTAACTGGAAAGCGGTGAAGGTAACTCAGAGAGGAATATCCAGTGCCGAAATCGTCAATGCTCAAATGAACACCCAACTTGCGGAGCTGAAGCAACGTATTAGTCGCTAGTTCGGCGTTCTCCATCACTACCGACTCCGTAATCTCGAGCCGCAACCAGTTTGAATTAAGTCCTGTTTGTCGCAAGGTCGCTTCTATTTGATGAATAAGGTCAGTTTGCGTCAGCTGTTTTCCAGAGAGATTGACGCTCATGCTGAGCGATTCTCCACCCGGTGCCGACTGCCATGCGTATAATTGCGCGCATGCTTCGCGCAAAACCCAGCCACCGATCTCAGTGATTAAGCCGGTCTCTTCAGCAAGTGGTATGAACTCGTCAGGTGGAACTAAACCTCGCTCCGGATGATTCCATCGGACGAGCGCTTCAAAGCCGACCAGCGTTTCGGTTTCGAGTGAAACGATTGGTTGGTAGTGTACGCAAAACTCTTCGCGCTCGATGGCCCGACGCAAATCATTTTCGAGTTTCAAGAGCGCAACCGCGCGCGTGTGCATCGTGCTGTGAAACAGCTCGTGGCGGGCCTTGCCATTATCCTTCGCCCGATACATAGCCGTGTCGGCATCACGCAACATGTTCTCCGCATCCTCCCCCCCATCTATACTGAGCCGAATTCCAATACTGGCGGTCGTATAAACCTCGTGGCCGTTCAGACTAAAAGGTTTCAAAAGCTCGTTCTGAACTCGCTCGGCTACCGCGGTTGCAATAGCCCGATCATCGAGACCGTCAAGTAGGATTGCAAATTCATCGCCGCCCAGACGAGCGATGGTATCCGTGGGACGCAGACATTCGCCGATCCTTGCGGCAATAGCAATCAGAAGTTGATCGCCGGTGTTGTGACCCAAACTGTCGTTTATGTTCTTGAATCGATCGAGGTCGATGAAGAGAACGGCGAACAGATGGTCAGCTTGAAGCTTGGACCGCTCGATCGCCAGTTTCAAGTGATCGATGAGCAAGGGGCGATTGGGCAGACCGGTGAGGGCGTCATGAAAAGCGGCGTGTCGGAAATGTTCTTTGCTTTCTTCAAGCGCTTTGCTTGTACGATCCTGCTCGGCGATGTGGCGGTTCAATTCTTCAACGTGTCGTTCGGCCTGTTCCGCGCGCTCACGTTCCAGCTCAGCGCGCTCACGTTCGGCTTTTTCAGCCTGCGCTGAGGTCAGTCGAATGTCTTCGAGATACTTGTGGTAGGTGAAGTAGATTATGGAAATGATCGGAATAGTAATCAGCAGGGCATAGAGCCCTACCGTGTTGAATGAACGGAAGATCACCCCCGCCGCCGCGGCACCGGCAAAATAGGTGATAGACGTCCCGAGATAATGCTTGGTCCAGGTTGGCCAGAAACGCGCCCTTGCCTTCAGGGCCAGTCCCACGCCCACGAGGGCGGTATTCGACAAGTATTGGACCATGGCCATCACGGAGACTACGATTAAAGTTGCCGCGAGACTGGCATTGGCATCAACTCCGAGCACTGAGAGCGCAAGGACTGTAACCGAAGTGGCGCAAGCCATGACGGCGGAATTGAAAAGGACCATTGTCGGGGTCTTACTGATTCTGAGTCCGGATGCGAAGCCCTCGGTGGCGGCGACGAGTATGGCCGCCAGTCCGCCGTATAGCAGTATCGTCAGGAATATGAATGTGTCGGAGACAGTGACGTTTGTATTTGCACGAGGAATCCTGACCGAAAAGCGTGAGCTAATGGCCACCGTGATAAAGGCCAGGATCAGGAACCGCCAACTCAGGCTCGCCCAAGCCAGGTGTGCGGCTGCGGCAACCGTCACGGTTCCCCCGAGGAGTATTACCGACCAGAGGTAAGAATTGAATTGTTTTTGGTTAGCCATCGCACATTGGCTCGTTACCGCCCGAGGAAATTAATGGGCGGTCTGAAGGTAGATGGTGTCGTAGTAACTGCGCAGGGTATAACCCGCTTTGCTGTAAAAGTTTTTCGTTTTTTCCTTGCTGGCGTTGAGAGTCAGGCAAAGAGATCCGGTCCGGCGCAAAAGCAATCGACCTAACTGAGATAAACACGTCGATCCGTAACCTTTGCCGCGTTCGTCAGGTTCGACATAGATGCCTTCCAGATAAAATACTTGCGGAGTTTCGGCAACAATGTCGGCCTTGAAAAGTAGTTTGCCATCTTCAATCCAGATCCAATTTCGGCCGAGCGAGATTCGGTGACCAATCCTAGAACGAAAGCCTTCCGGGTCTCTCTTCAATGGATTGCTGCCGCTTTCAGCCTGGGCCATCTCGGAATTCACTCTGACGACGCTTTCCAAATCATCGAGGGTCGCCTGACGGAGGCCTGTTACTTCTTTGCCCTGAGGAGCCGCGACCTGTTCCATTAACAATTCACGACAGACGCGGCTAGCCCCTTGCCCTGATTTCTCGTACTGGCTCCAAAATTTCTGGACGAGATCCTCCTCGCCTCTGATCAGGTGAGGAAGACTGCTCTGCTGCGCCAGTCGAGCGAAGGCGTTGAGGGAAGACTCAGTACGAGCTTCGATTAGGGTCGCATGCCCGAGCAGAGCAACTCCCTCGAGATGTCCGCGAGACCCGCGGTAACTATAGAGGCGTCCGCGATTCAATGGACTCTCTACCCCGTTATCCCGAATCAGACTCGCCATGTAAACGGTGTGAAGAGGACGGTGGGCCAGAAAAGAGAGGGCCTCATTTTTCTCGGTTTCCCGGAGAGGAAGCGCTTGCGCGTAGTAGCCGCAAGCTTGCTCGACTCCGGCGTTCACGTCTTGTCTCATTTGTGTTACGGCCACGTTTGTTCCTTCCAGAGGTTCGAAGGTCTAAAGCGTTAGCATCTGAGGCTGATGGTGGGGCCGCCTGCCGGCAAAGGTTTGTATCGGTTAACGCATTCGGAGACCAGGATCGCCGTGGATCGTAGCCGCCATCGCTTGAAACGGCAGAGTCGCCAAGCACGACGCCGCCTCCCCGAACAACGCCGTCGCCCAACACGACCCCGTCGCCGAGGACGACACCGTCGGGTGCGAGATAGTTGACTTCATGACTTATCCCCAGCTTGATGATAGGAAACCTGGCGACATTTTGCCGCGGCTCTTAGTGCGAACACCGTGCCGTAGCGAGAATGTCCGCTTTCTTCAGTTTTCTTAGAAAATATGCCCATTTACCCACTAGCTTTGTTAGCGCGCTGAACGATTGAACGGTCAGTTTGCGAAACGGCCAATCGTTTTGACCGGATGTTGAATCTGACCTCGGAGGTGTCCCTAATTTGGTCACCATAGGACTTGAGGCCGTGACCCTGTTTGAACGACGCTGGCGGGTCAACTAAAATCAATTCTCATTTACATCGCTAACATGAAATAGATGTCAAACCAGGAAATCAAAGCGCGGCAGCCCAGCGCCCTTTCACCTGAGGCGCCTGAAGAATCGTCGCTCGTTCAAATCAATCCGATGAGCAGTGTGGCGGGAGGTATACCGTCAATCATCGCTACCGCGAAAACTGCCTGGGAGGAAATGGGAGTGGGGCGCGGCGTGCGCACGCTTTTGAAGTTAAACCAGAAGGACGGATTTGATTGTCCGGGTTGCGCCTGGCCCGAACCCGATGATAAACGCTCGCATGCCGAGTTTTGCGAGAATGGCGCCAAACATGTTGCTGACGAAGCCACAACCAAACGGATAACGCCCGAATTTTTCCGAAAATGGGGTGTCGCCGATCTGGCCGACAAACCTGACCACTGGCTCGGCAAACAAGGTCGTATTACTCATCCGATGGTGCTCCGGAGAGAGGCGATACATTACGAACCAATAACTTGGCACGATGCGTTTTCTCTAATCGCCAAGGAGCTAAATTCACTAAACACACCCGACGAAGCAATCTTCTACACCTCGGGACGCACCAGCAATGAAGCCGCTTTCCTCTATCAGCTTTTCGTCCGGCTATACGGCACAAATAATCTTCCTGACTGCTCAAACATGTGCCACGAATCCAGCGGCTCAGCTCTGGGCGAAACAATCGGAGTCGGCAAGGGCACGGTCACGCTCGAAGACTTCAATCTTGCCCAGGCAATCTTTGTCATCGGACAGAACCCGGGTACCAACCATCCGCGGATGTTGAGTGCGCTCGAAAAGGCCAAGCGGAATGGTTGCAAGTTGGTGCACATCAATCCGCTTCCCGAAGTAGGCATGACGCAGTTCAAACATCCGCAGGATGTTTTGGGATGGCTTGGGGCCGGAACGACCCTGGCAGATTTGTTTCTCCAGGTGCGCATCAATGGCGACGTAGCGTTACTGAAGGGCATTATGAAAGCAGTTCTTGCTGAAGAGGAGCTGCGACCGCGCCAGGTGCTGGACCATGACTTCATCGGGAGTCATACAACCGGGTTCGCCGAGTTTGCCGCGGCGCTTCGGAACGCTGACTGGGAGGAGATCGTCGACCAGGGTGGCGTTTCACGGGAACAAATCGCAGCGGCTGCGAAGATTTTCATAGAATCCGAGCGCACCATCTTTTGTTGGGCCATGGGTCTGACGCAACACAAAAACGCCGTGGCTAATATTCAGGAGATCGTCAATCTAATGCTCTTGCGCGGCCAGATTGGAAAACCAGGCGCCGGGCTTTGTCCGGTCCGAGGTCATAGCAATGTCCAGGGTGACCGGACGATGGGCATCTGGGAACGGCCGACAGATTCCTTCCTTGACAAGCTCGGCGCCGAATTCAATTTCGAACCACCGCGACGACACGGATACGACACGGTCAATGCTATACGGGCAATGCATGGAGGTCAGGCGCGCGTTTTCTTTGCGATGGGTGGAAACTTTCTTTCGGCCACACCCGACACGGAGTACACCGCACAAGCGTTGCGGCAATGTCGCTTAACAGTGCACGTCTCGACGAAACTCAATCGAGCGCACTTGATTACCGGAGAACAAGCGTTGATTCTGCCATGTCTGGGACGAACGGAAACTGACATCCAGCGCAGCGGTCCCCAATTTGTGACTACGGAGAATTCGATGGCCGTGGTCCAGGCTTCGCTAGGCTTCCTGCCTCCGGCGTCGGATGATCTTCTGAGCGAGCCAGCGATTGTCGCCCGTCTGGCGACAGCGACGCTCGGGGATCGTTCAAATATCGATTGGCAGGAAATGATTGCCGACTACGACCGCATAAGGGATCACATCGCGGGGGTAGTGCCTGGATTTGACGATTACAATACTCGCGTTCGCCGGCCAGGCGGCTTCCATTTGCCGAGCCCGGTGGCTGAGAGAATATTCAAGACCCCCAGCGGCCGCGCGGTTTTTACAATTCATGATTTGCCAGGACATGATCTCAAGCCGGATCAGTTTTTGATGATGACTATGCGCAGCCACGATCAATTCAACACATCCATTTATGGTCTGGATGATCGCTATCGGGGGATTTACAACGGACGGCGTGTGGTGTTTCTGAACCGCGACGATATCGATGTGGCCAATTTGGCCGCCGGGCAGACGGTCGATCTTATCAGCCATTTTGAGGGCGAAGAGCGGGTGGCCCGTCATTTCGTGGTAGTGCCCTACAGCATTCCTCGTCGTTGCGCGGCCACTTATTTTCCAGAGACTAATGTACTGGTCGCTGTGGGTAGCGTGGCAGACAAAAGCAATACGCCGGTTTCGAAGTCAGTGGTGATTAGTATTCGGCCGTCGCGTGATACCCTCGATGGTTAACTAACCGCCAAGACGCCAAGAAATGACCAATAGATACAAATGGAGCGGAATCGAGCCGACAATGTCTTCCGTTTTGCGTCCTGTTGGCGTCATTGTGCGCCTTGGCAGTTAATTCATGATGACGTTTCAAATCTCCAAAGCAGAAGCCGTTTCTAAGGCCGAACTGTATGCAAATTTACAGTCCCAGCTTTTTAGTCTGCTTGAAGGCGAATACGATTTCATTGCCAACGCTGCTAATGTCTCTTCGCTGCTCTATCATTCCCTGCCTGATCTCAACTGGGCGGGGTTTTATCTGCTGAAAGAGGGCGAATTGGTGCTTGGCCCATTTCAGGGAAAACCTGCATGTGTGCGGATTGCGATGGGTAAGGGAGTTTGCGGGACGGCGGCTGAGCGACGACAGACCCTCCTGGTTGAAAATGTCCACGAGTTTCCCGGCCACATCGCTTGCGACAGCGAATCAAGTTCGGAAATTGTAGTTCCGCTGATTAGGGATCAACAATTGATTGGTGTCCTCGATCTCGATAGTCCATTGTTCGGCCGGTTTGACGAAGAAGATGCGGAGGGTTTGAACGACCTGGTTTCACTATTTATGGAGAGTTTGCACACTCCAATGTCCGATACACTTTATTAGTTTGTCGTAGTTGCTCCAGCGAAGGGTTTCGACAAAACGAAGTCTATGGAAGACGAAACCACAACTGAAGTGTGTCGAACGTTAGGAATCCCATGATCAAAATTCGCAAAGCAGAACAGCGCGGCCATTTCGATTTTGGTTGGCTCAACACCTATCACACTTTCTCATTTGGTGATTACTACGATCCCAGCCACATGGGGTTTCGCAGTCTGCGTGTGATTAACGAAGATGTTGTGCAAAGAGGACGTGGGTTCCCGCGGCACGGGCATCGCGACATGGAGATTTTTACCTACACCCTGCAAGGCGCGCTCAAACATCGCGACAGCATGGGCAACGGATCAATAATTCGTCCGGGCGACGTGCAGCGCATGAGTGCCGGCACGGGCGTGACGCACAGCGAATCCAATCCTTCGCCAGACGAGCCAGTGCATCTGCTACAGATTTGGATTTTGCCAAGCGAGGAAGGCATCACGCCAGATTATGAAGAGAAACGGTTTTCCGACGAGGAGAAGCGCAATAAGCTGCGGCTGATTATTTCGCCCGACGCAGCCGATGGCTCGGTGAAGATTCACCAGGACGCGCGTGTGTATGCAGCATTGTTGGATCCCAACCACGAAGTGTCGCAACCATTGGCGAGTGACCGGCATGCCTGGATTCAGGTCGCCGCAGGCTCCGTGATGGTGAACGACATGGACTTGAAACAGGGCGATGGCGCCGGAGTGAGTGGGGAGTCAAGCGTCACGATTGCCGCACGAGAGCCGTCAGAGATACTGTTGTTTGATCTTGCTTGAGTGTTAATAGATATGCGGGAAACAAAACGGAGCGGAGGTTGTTATGGAAGCGACCAGGGTAACGATTGATGAAATTAAGGAGAGACTTGAACGTGGCGAGGAGTTTACTTTTGTGGACACGCGCAATGCCGAGGCCTGGAGCGAGGCGAAGACTAAACTGCCAGGCGCGATACGCGTGCCCGCCGATGAAGTCGAGCAACACCTTTCCGAAATCTCACACGATCGAACAGTGATAACTTATTGCACGTGTCTGCATGAGGCCTCGAGCGCTCGGGTGGCGGTCGAGCTTGCCAATCATGGTTTCAGGAATGTCCATCCGCTCTTCATCGGCTTTGAAGCATGGGAGAAAGCGGGACTGCCACTTGAACCGAAATAACGATGTCTACTGAGACTGTAAACGAAGAACTGGCGGCTTGGGAGACTTCCTCTCAATCGTGGTCTAAGCACCGATCGCTAATCTCAGTGATGTTCCCCCCTGACGTTCGCGCTCATTGACGTCGCACATTGGGCCGGGTCAATCAGTGACGGCAGTCAAAGAAGCCGTGCAGCAAGCAGTAGCCGTTTATTTCGAGAACGTCGCCATGGTCTTTCCGGCCCAGGCCCTGATTGTCTCGGCACAAAATACTAACTTCCTGGATTGTGCTGGCCTGACTCCACTCTTTCGGGTGCGGTGCCTTGTCGCCACTTTGTCGGTCGCAACGTCGCGGCCACGATTCGATTTACTTGTCACTTCTGCCCCTGAGGCGCGGAAAATTAAGCGCCGCCTGGACCGGATCGACTTCTCGAATTTCGGCTCAAGTTTTCCTCAACCGGCATTTCCCGCCTAAAACCCTCAAAATCCGAAAGTAAATCGCTCAGCTTCTTGGCTCAAGTTTTTCTCAAGTCCTCTCCGGATACTGACATCACCAAGCATGGGCTTCGAGGCACGCGGTGGTGCAGTAGTTGGGACAGTCGGAGACGGAGGTAGCTCTTCATCCGGAGCGTCAACGAGCAGTGGCACGAGCAGCGGGTCGGGCACAAGCCCAGGCAGCGCATTGCAAGACGTTACCTTGCGCTTGGTGTTTAACCCGTTGACGAGATCATTGACAGTGTCGCTCTCACGATTGAAGGGCGCCGGGGCATGGCGTATTTGGAAGGATCTACGCCATGCCTCTTTGGTCGAACCCGAGAAGAGCCGGGGCAAGCGCGATCCCGACCAGAGAGACTTTCGATGCTTTGCTGTGAAATCCAAATTTGAAGGGCTTCAAAGCAGATTAAGACAGCGTTGGGCTAAAGCGCTGTTTCGCTCGACACTCCGTCAGTTTGCCTTGAGCAGTTCAATGACTCCTCAAGTCGGGATCAGCCCGAGCACCGTACATCTGCATTAAGGCCTCAAGTTTTTCTCAACCAACTCTAACTCCCTGAAACAAAGCGCATTGGCGGAAGTCGTCCCTAACCTCGGTTCCATAGAACGGGCTCAAGTTTTTCTCAAGGGTCATCAATTAAGTTCTTCCCATGATCAACCCAACAAACGCCATGGGGCAGACTCAACTTATTAAAACTCCAGGAGGCCCCGACATGTTTGCCAAAATTACGAAGCTCCGCTCGATGCTGTTTGCACTGGCATGCTTACTCGCTATAGCTGCATTTCTAAGCAGGACCCTAACGGTTCCCGTCAGCGCAGACGGTGGCGCCACTTCTGTAATCGTACAGCTCCGCGACGATCCGGCGGCGGTCTACAAAGCGAAGACCGAGAAAGCCGGTGGGCAAGTATCCGCGGCGCAACTTCAAGCCTATCGCGATGGTCTGCGCGTCAAACAGGATCAGTTCCTCAGCGATCTCAAAACCAAGGGCGTCTCTTTTTCAGTTGACGGTGTTGACGTTCCGGATTTCTCTGGCGCACTCGCCGGTCACGTTGATTATCGCTACACGCTCGTTCTGAACGGAATTGCGCTAAATGTGCGGCCTGCAGCAGTGAACATCATCAGCAGCATGCCGCAAGTCAAGAGTGTCGAAGCGACTCGCCCTTTGAGAATCCAACTCGAGAAAAGTGTTGACTACATCAACGCGCCCGCGGCTTACGGTCAGATTAAGGAGCTAACACCATTCGACGACTTCCGCGAAGGTTACGAAGGACAGGGCATCAACGTCGCCGTCCTCGACACCGGAATCGACTGGACGCACACGATGTTTGGCGGCGACCCGACGCCACCGCGCCTCGGCCTGGCGCCTGCCGCAGCAGCCGTCAATACAAACAAAAAAGTCATTTACTACTATTTACTACATGTCGTTCACAGGCGGATTGGTTGACGATTTCGGTCACGGATCAGCCGCCGCTTCCAACATCGCCGGCTATCTTGGCCTGGCTCCCGGCCCAGACAAACTTCCCGGCACTGCCGACGACATTCGCCTGCACGGTGTGGCTCCCCAGGCGCGCTTGATAGGATACAAAGTCTGCTTAGGTGTGGGAAGTTGTCTCAGCACCTCGACGATCATGGCGATTGAAGACGCAGTTAGCCCGGTTAGTTTGAATCTTCAACCCAAGCCAATCGCGCATGTCATTAACCTCAGCCTCGGCGGCCCAGGTGGACCTGACGATGACACCGCGGTAGCTGCGAGCAATGCAGCACTGCTGGGCACGATCGTGGTTGCTTCGGCCGGCAACGAAGGTCCGGGCCCGGGTACGGTTGGGTCGCCTGCGGCTGGACGTCATGTGGTTGCAGTCGGCGCCAACAGCGATCCGGCGAGCGGTTCGAACACAGTCGATCTCATTGGCGGCCAGTCGGGAATGATCGCAAACGCGCTGGACGGTTCCGCGCCAATCACTACCAACGTTACGCAAAACTACGTGTTCTGTGGGTTCGCCGAAACTCCGGACCAGGTGCCTGATTCCGTTCGCGGGAAGATAGCCCTGATTGCGCGCGGCGGCTCGGTCAGCGTTGGCGAGCCGGTCAACGCCGGCACCGGACTGTTCTCAAACAAAGCAGCCTTCGCTTTCGCCAAGGGTGCGATCGCGGTGGCTATTTACAACAACGTTGATGGCGAACTCTCGGCGGCGACTGTTCGTGCCTCGGCCATCCCGGTGGTAGGAATCTCGAAGCTCAACGGCGAATACCTGAAGGCGCAAATCGGATCCGAAGCTGTTGGGGCAGTTTCAACTAAACAATTGCGGCTCAACAGCGCGCTTTTCTTCCAGCCGCAAATGACTGACTTTTCTTCGCGTGGTCCGCTGGCCGGTCTTGGCCAGATTAAGCCCGATGTCACCGCGCCGGGTCTCGGCATTCTTAGCGCGACGGTCCGGGTGGGCAGTGCAGCCACCAACACAGGCACAATGTTTGACCCAACCGGATACATCCATGCCACCGGCACCAGCTTCTCGGGTCCCCATGTCGCAGGGGCGGCCGCTTTGGTCAAGCAAGCCCATCTCAACTTCACGCCGGACATGGTCCGGGCAGTAGTGGCTAACACATCAACGAACTTGCGGAACGCATCCGGCACGCCAAGGGGCGATGGCAACGCTTCCGAACCAGTCATCGCGCAGGGTGGCGGGCTGATTAACGTGGCGGCGGCAATCAACGCGAAAGCCCTTATGGGTATCACCGGCGACGGGATCGACGAGCCGGGGATTCTTGCCAGCTACTCTTTTGGCGAAGCGAACATTCTCAACAACCGCACTATCAACACTCGCAGCGTCACGGTCACCATCCGGGACACGTCGGGCCAGGGCGGAACCTATAACCTCTCAACCGCTAATAATCGTTACTTTGATTTGAACGGCGCGGCCGCCACGGTAAGCCCTGCCAGCGTGACTGTTCCTGCAAACGGCAGCGCCACTTTCACGGCCACAGTCACGATTGATGGCAACAAGGTGCGCGACGCTTCGGAGCGGAAAGAGTTTCAGTGGTATGTAGTTGCACGTCGCGCCAATAGCAGCGAGACGTTGCGCGTGCCGATGTACTGGCGCGCCAATCCTACCGTGCCTTCGGACGGAATCGCTTCAACCGCTACCGAAACTTTTAGCGGCACAGTGTTGGCCAGCGATGGCGGTGTGCAGCGTGATTACCTTGAAGACTACATCGCGGAAGGCATCACTTACGTCGACGTTCCATTCCAGGTTGGCGCGGCATCGCTAAGCATCGACGCCACGCTCGACTTCAACTCGACTCATATTGCTGACACGCCGGTGGGCACGCTTGGTATCCCCGATCTCGACTTCATGCTTTACGACCCGGATGGCACCGAGATCGGTAGATTAGGAAACGGTGGCGGCCCTGAACACATCGCGGCCGCGGTTACTCGCCCGGGCACTTACGTGTATCGCGTATATGGATGGCTGAATCCGCCGACAGATTTCATCATCACCAGCAAACAACTGCTGGGTGCCGTTCCACCGGTCCTACAGCCGTTCGCGAGTGACTTCACAGGCGCAGATGGAAAAGCGACCGACTTCGATGGCAACTACACGGTCAACTGGCAGCCAACCGGCCCAGTGCTGAACTACGAAGTGGAAGAGTCAGTCAATGGCGGAAGCTTTTCAGTCATTCGCACGGTCAACGGGAACACAACCAGCGTTTCGTTCACCGACGTGCCGGATGGAACACGCAGTTATCGCATACGCTCAATCACGCCTGGCCGCATTGGCTACTTCGTGACGATTCCCAGCAACGTCGAGAGCTTAACAATCGATCGGCGTAGCCAGGTCAACATCACGAAGACAACGCAAGGGGCCATCTCGAGCGTGTCTTTCCTGAATGGTGTTTTCCAGTTGAATCTCGATCTGACCAATAGTGCATCGACAACTTATTACCCCCTGCTCGAGATGAAGATCGTGCGTATCAAGTCGGCAACCGGCACGGTCAGCGTCATTAATTCTGACAATGGTGGTAACGGCGCCGGCAAAAACACGGCAGCGCTATTTGGCTATTCAAATCTGCTTGGGGCCGACGAGGCGTTTACGTCGGGTGAGAAAACCGGTGCGCGAACTATTCAATTCCGCGACTCGGCTGCGGAGATGTTTACGTTTGAGGCCGTCGTCACAGCTTACAAACGCAAAGCGACCAGCGTCGCCTCGGGAACAGCGCCAGGCAGCCCGGCCGCCGGTCAGCCGGAAGGTTCTGAACCTCTGTTGTCGGATCTGACCGAGCTCGTGCAATTCACAGTTAACCCGCTTACCGGGCAAGTAACCACACAACTAATTCAATAACTGAGCCGGAGGCAGGGCGCGATTCCAAGAATCCGCGCCCTTCCTGTCGTTTGACTGCCCAATCAACGACATGGCTGGACTCATGGGCCGTTCAGCTACAACGTCAGATAAACCTTTGAAAAGATTCGATGGAGGCGCGGGGAAAATGCTAAGCAAAATCTTTAAAGCTGTCGCCGAATGTACTGGCTGACCTGTTTTACGTTGCTATGAGTCCGATCACATCAACTTCTTCAGAAGTTCTTTCGGTTCCAAACCGTTGACCACTGCGACAAGAACTTAGGACTTATCAGACCCCTCGAACATATCAACAACCACGCGGAAATCAGCAAAGCGTTCAATCACACTATTTGTAACTTCAAGCAGAGAAACACCCGGATTCATCCCTCCGATTGCTTCCTGGGTAACTCGAATCCACTTCATTGTAAGTCGCTCGTCATACTTTGCGCGGCCAACCCCATGATGATCCAGAAAGCAAAGCAATCCTGAGCACATTTTTTCAAACGCTTGCTCTGGACTAGAGTTGCGGAGATACCAGACTGCAGCCGTTAAATGTTCACGATGCTTGAAATCATCAACGCCCGTGGTGCACGACTCGAAGCCCCGGACTACTGCTTCAATCTCTTGCTCGCTCCGGTAATGTCCCATCTTCGCTCCTTCGAACCGCCAAGGCGCCAAGATCGCCAAGAACAGGTTGCTGGAAAGGTGGTCGCCTTTTCCCCGTTCGCTTTCATTTTATTCTGCTTGGCGCTCTTGGCGTCTTAGCGGTCACCAAATGCAAAAAACGAGGCGGACCGAATAATCGATCCGCCTCGCCTGTTTCACCAGATTATAGCTAGAGCTTATTTGGCTGCTGCTGCATTCGCGTGCGCTGTTAATCGAGATTTGTAACGCGCTGCCGCATTCTTATGTAATGCGCCATTCTGCACTGCTTTATCTATAGTTGAAATGGTCGTCGGTAACAGTTCCTTTATCTGCGCTGCATCTTTGGTGCCGATGGCGCCGCGCAGATTCTTTATTGAAGTTCTCACACGGCTGCGATTGCCGCGATTAATCTTTCGGCGCGCCTCGTTTTGGCGCATTCTCTTTTCTGCGGATTTATGATTAGGCATCTATTCTCCGATAGTTTCTTCGGCAATAATTCGTTACTTGATGTGTTTACGGAACCAGTTTACACGATGGCGACCGGCGCGCAAGTGACGCAGTATAGGGAGCACTCCAGGACGTGTCAAGCTGACCGAGCCCGAGCCTGATGCAGTTGAGAGTTCAAGCTTTAGCTTGCGTGGTGGCGAATCAGCAGCCTAAGGCTATCACTTCACGCGGGCTGCCGCGCTCCCCGGGCTGAACTCTGAACTGCCGGCTTCAAACTGCAGCAGTGTGATCAGTCCAGGAAATGGTTGGAGGACCAGTTCGAAGGGAATCTCGTCTTTTTTGCCACCCGAGCCAGGACAGCAGTTCGAACCAGGTCCCTAAACGAATGACCCTTGGTCAAGACAATGCGGGTTGGGAGTATCCGGCTACCATAAAAATGGATGGTGTACCCTCCAGGAGCTTTAGTGATCTTTCCAACATTCAGTACAAAAGGAATTAGCTTTTCGCTCCACAGTTCGTCAAGGACTTGCTGGGCTTCTGCTTCGATTGGGAGGGGGGGATGTAGCATAAGATGACTCTATCTAGGACTGCAGTGCATAACCATCGGGTAAATCCCTGAGTTACAAGTTCTATTAGCACCAATCCAATATCCCCACCCGTTGCTTGCATCGCGGTGAGAATTGGTTCCACCGAAGTTAGGAAACGTTTAGACCGCTTCGGGTTGCTCGGAGGGCTGTTATTAGCAAATTAAAATGTCCGGTCTTATTAGCAAGTGAAGTGTCCGGTTTCGCCATTTCTTTAACCAGCAGTAGTAGCTGTGGGAATGTGGGAAAGTCAGGCTGCTTTTTGGCCTGACT
>JBPCKD010000087.1:0-51658 GCA_051004635.1 Pyrinomonadaceae bacterium | reverse complement strand
CGCCCGCTCCACCGCGGATGGTGTCATTTGCTTCATAACAGCATCCTGTCATGTGCTCTGACCTCCTCCGCTCAGATCGGACACTTCATGTGTTAATTCGATCGGACATATCATGTGCTAACGACATGCCGGCGGTTATCTCATTGCCTTTCGCAACTTTTGCGAGTATTAAGGACCCCCTAATGTCTGAACGAATCTATCGCGATCCGGTCCATAACATTATTCGGCTGCGCACCGACACTGATGAAGGCCAGCTAATGATGCGGTTGATCGACACGCCAGAGTTTCAAAGACTACGGCGGATCAAGCAGCTCGGGCTTGGGCTCTATACCTATCAGGGTGCGGAACATTCTCGCTTTACACACTCCCTTGGTGCGTTTCACTTGATGAGCCGTGTGCTGGACCGCCTCAGTGAAAAACACAAGTTCGACGCCCGGGATCGCGCAGCAGCACGTGCGGCGGCTTTGCTTCACGACGTGGGCCATGGATCTTTTTCTCATGTCATGGAGAAGGTGCTGGGGTTCCATCATGAGAAATGGACCGTGGAAGTTGTGCTTAGTGAGGCTACCGAGATAGGGCAGCTTTTACGGTCTTACTCGGAGGAGTTACCGACGAAGGTAGCGGCGATTATCGAGGGCAACTTTCAACCGGCCGCTCTGGCCCAACTCGTTTCTTCCCAACTCGACGTGGACCGGATGGATTATCTGCTGCGCGACTCGTTAATGACCGGAGCCAAGTATGGCATCTATGATCTTGAGTGGATCATTAATGCCCTCGCAATTGATGAAGGGAATGACAGGATCTATGTCGCGGCACGTGGGCTATACGCAGTTGAGGAATACTTACAAGCTCGCTACTACATGTTTCGCCAGGTCTATTTTCATCGCACGCTGCGTTCGGCGGAAGCAGTGTTGCGCGCGATCCTGCGGCGCGCTTTGAAGCTACTGGAATCCGGCGCAGCAGTTTGGTACGCACCCGACACGGCGTTTGAAAAAGTGTTGCGTAGAAACTCTTTGACGATTACCGAGTATCTCGAAGTGGACGACTCGGATGTTCTATTCCACGTTAAGCAGTGGCAGCGCTCGACAGATCCAATTCTTGCCGATCTGAGCCGCCGTTTCACGCGGCGGCGGCTCTTCAAGGCGATTGACCTCGACATGCCTCTGGCGGAGCGGCCCGAGTTTCTTTCGGCAGCTCGAGAATGCGTCACGCAGGCCGGTTACGATCCTGACTATTACTTCATCGAAGACCGGGCCAGCGATGTTCCCTATTACAACTACTACACCGCAGCAGGAGCGGAGCCGAAAAGTCTCATCTACGTTGAAGATGGTTATGCGCGACCGCGAATTCGCGAGATCAGCGAGGTCAGCGAGGTCGTCCGCGGATTGCAGCGCGGTTATGAGTTGCATCGAGTTTGTTTCCCGTCGGAAGTCAAAAACGAAGTCTATAACATCTATCACAACCTGATGCCGAAGGATCGCTCGGCTGCGGTGTAATCCAATGCGTTGTAACGCGAACTGTGTGTTTGCGAGGATGTGCATTGCCACGTGTTCGGAAGGTTAGGGAGCAATGGCGAGAGTAGCAGGCGCAAATACAGAACAAACTGACCGGTATGTTAAGGACGTGCTGGAGGCGCAAAGCAAAGCCTGGGGAGCTCCCCTACTTAATCACCTTGTCTACGCGCGCCGCCCGTCAATCTTTAGAGGCGCACGGGCCATGTGGACCGGTATCGAAACATCAGGATTGATAGATGCCAGCTTGCGATCTTTGATCAACCGCCGCGTCGCTTCCCTTAACGGATGTGTGTTTTGACAAGACATCAACGCTGCCGTGAGCAGCACGCTCGGAGTTTCAGACGAGAAGATTGATGCACTTTCCGATTACGCGAGCAGTGAGCTCTATAGCGACGCTGAACGAGTGGCGCTCGAGTTTGCCGACAGCATGACAATAACCAGCCGCGAGGTGAGCGATGAATTGTTTGGGCGGTTGCGCAGTTTCTACGATGAGGACGCTTTGGTGGAATTGACTGCGACGATAGCCTGGGAAAATGCTTCAAGCAAATTCAATCGAGCGTTGCGCGTACCCTCCCAACAATTGTGGAAGCGCCGCAGTCCAGATGAAGTTCAATAGAAAGTTTGCTGTTTAGAAAGGGCACACGACCACCCCAGCCGGGCTGCCCCGCTGGGGACCCCGGTTGTGCCCCGGCCGCGCCAGGTGGACAAGCCCGCTTTCTAAACGAATAGTGAAACTCCCCGGTTCAAAACAAAGCTCGGGCAAGTGGTTCCCCATTAGTCGACAGACTCCGAGTTAGTTGTGATACCCGTCAAGATGCGAGTCGTCCAATTGCAACCCATGCCGAGGCGATTGATCAAGTTCTCGGCCAGCGTTCCTGCCTGCGTTCGTTTGCTGGTTCTTGCATCGCTTTTGTTGAGCCTCCACCTCGGTGCGATGGCGCAGACACCCGAGCGTCCAGTAAGTCTGGGCATCCTGGACTTTGGCGACTCTCCGATTGGCCGCCTCATCTCGCAGAAGCTCAGGGCAAATCTAAAACAGGAAACTGCGCTGATGGTTTTGGACCGGGACCAGACTCGGGCCGCAGCCCGCGGAGCTGGATATGCGGGCTCTATGAACCTGTCGCTCAAGGAAGCGCGTAATCTTGGCGCCGTTTTGGGGTGCGACTTCTTTATCCTGGGAGACGCGCAAACACTTCGGCGTTCGCCCTCAACGAGTTCAACCTATTTCGACTCTTATGCATCAGTGTTTTTGGTTAGCGCACGCACCGGCCAACTGGTCAGCTGGGAACGTCCAAATTTTCAGGCCGCGACTCCGGCTGACGCTGAGAGGTCGCTCATCGCCGAACTATCCAACGAGTCAGCTCGTTACCGTTTCGTCAAATCAATTCGTCGAGCGCAGGAGGATGAACGCGGCGAACGTGCGCTAACGATCGACCAGCAGACCCCAATCATCGAAGCCGCTCCCGATGACGACAAAAGCGCAGAGGCCGAAGGACTTCGGATGCCGCGTCCATATCGCCGTCTGGTGCCTGCCTATCCCGAGACTGCCGCCCGCGCCGAAGCAGAAGCGATTGTGGACGTGCTGGTCGACCTTGACGCGAGCGGCGAGGTGACGCGTGTTGAAGTCGCACGCTGGGCAGGGTTTGGGTTAGACCAGGCAACAGTTGAAACCGTGCGGCAGTTGCACTTCTTTCCGGCGATGCGCAATGGCGTTGCAATTCCGATTCGGGTCTTATTGCGCTACAACTTCCGCAAGCCGCCGAAATAGGAAACGGGGGAAAAGGGGAAATGGGTAACAGGGAAAACAGAAAAGCGATGCGTGCGTGGATGATCGGCCTCGGTATTGGGCTCTTGGTATCTGTCAGCCTTCTTCCCCTCTTCCCCTTTTCCCCTGTTACCCTTGCTAGTCTTCCTGAGACTTTAGTTGTCTCAACCACCACTCGCGAAGGGCGCCTCGCGGTTTTCGATGACGCCTGGTCCACAATCAATGCTCGTTACTATGATAGCCGCTTTCATGGGCTCGACTGGGAAGCGCAGCGAACAACCTTCCGCACGCTTGCAGCTCAGGCAAATTCCGGTCAGGAGTTGTATTCAACTCTGCGTCAAATGATTGCCTCGCTAAACGATCCTCACACCCGCGTTTTTTCACCTGATGAAAAGTTTGACTGGTGGCGTCCCCTATTTGTGAGTATTGGCCTTGCAATACGCGACGTCGGCGGTCTTCCTACAGTCGTTCACGTTGAGCGCGAGTCGGGCCCGGATCGAGCAGGTATCCGAGTGGGAGACGTGATTGAAACTATAAATGGCGAGCCGGCACTGTCTCTGGTCAACCGGCGGCTGACTAACACATCAGCTTTCACAAGTGCGTCCTCCAGTTTTCGCGCCTTTGCAACGTTAATGGAAGGTTCGCCGGACACCGTGGTCGATGTCGTCTGGAAGCGGAAGGACGGAAACCATGGGTCCGGGCAATTTCGGCGTTATTGGCAGCAACGCGACTTGGGTCTGCGAATTCGTCGCGAAAGAGGAGGGCTGGCAATCATTGAAATCGATGCTTTCACGAAACCGATAGTCGCCGATTTTACGCGCGCGTTGAAGGGGAAAATAGCCGGGGCGCAGGGTGTGATTCTGGATTTGCGCAGCAACGGCGGCGGCGATGCGGAGGCAATGACCGATGTCGCTTCAGCTTTTCTTCGCGCTGGGTTTGGCTTGGGCCAATTCACTGGCCGCGACGGATCCGGCTTCACCATCGCCACCCATTCGAAGTCTCCATTTATTCCTGAGCCTATCGTGCAAACGCAGCTTCCTCTGGTTGTACTAGCGAGTGAACGAACGGCAAGTGCGGCGGAGATATTGATCGCGGCGCTCAAGACCGCCAAACGCGCCACCGTCATCGGCACCGAAACTTGCGGCTGCGTGCTGGCGATTCGCACTCGCCACCTACTACCCGACGGCGGTCTGCTTGATGTTAGCGAACTGGATTATCGAACTACGGCGGGTGAGCGTTTGGAAAAACATGGCATCGAGCCTGATGAAACCGTTGTAGTCCAGCGTAACGATCTGTATTCAGGTCGTGACCGTGCGATGGAACTAGCCGTAACGAAGTTAACAAAGCTTCGGAGCGATCCGCGATAGTGCCCGTCAAGTCTTTCCGTAGTCCGGAATGGCTCATGCTATGATTCGCAGTCGAAATTAGACCCTCAGGTGAATCAATAATGCTTTATCTGTCGCAAGTGTTGGGTCGCCCCATCCGCGATCTTGAAGGTGAGCGTGTGGCTACCATCAAGGACATTATTGTGCGCCTTGGTGAGGATGATCATCCGCCGGTAACCGGCGTGGTGGCGCGCTTTGGACGGCGCGATTTTTTTCTTTCCCGCTGGCGAATCACTGAGCTTGACGAGCACGGCGTGCGACTCAATTCAGACAAACTTAATCTGCGCCCATTTGTGCGCCGCGACGGAGAGGTTCTGCTTGCTCGTGACGTGCTCGATAAGCAATTGATCGACGTCGACGGCAAACGTGTGGTTCGCGTGAACGACGTGCAGTTGATTGAGGCGGCGGGAGACTGGAGAGTGACTGGAGCAGACGTGAGCCTGCAGGGTCTTTGGAGACGACTCGCCCCGGCGGGTTTCATGGGCACGCGCAATCCGGTTGAAGTCCTCGATTGGGCTGACGTTGGTTATCTCGCAACCGACGCTGCGACGGTCCAGCTCAAGTCATCGAGTGGCAAACTCGCCCGGCTTCACCCGGTCGAGATCGCCCGACTGGCTGAAGCTCTCTCCTATCATCACGGTTCCGAAGTGGTCGAGTCGCTCGACGATGAAACAGCTGCTGAGACTCTCGAGGAGATGCCCTCCGAACGGCAAGCGCGAATCATCGGCGACATGGACGAAGAACGCGCCGCGGACATACTCGAATGGATGTCGCCTGACGAGGCGGCCGACGTGTTGGGCGATTTACCCGAAGAGAAGGCGGAAGAGTTGCTCGGACTGATGGATGACGAAGAGCAGGCCGACGTCGCGGAATTATTGCCTTACGAGGACGACACGGCCGGAGGTCTGATGACCACAGAGTTCGTCACGCTGCCACGAGAGCTGACAGTCGGGGAGGCGCTGGCGCGTCTACGCGAGATGGCCGAAACGCCAAACATGATCTACTACCTCTACGTCGTAGAAGGTGAGGGTTCCTGGAGACTCTTAGGTGTGATCGCCTTGCGCAGTTTGATTCTGGCCGACCCTTCGGTCCCATTGGAAGATGTAATGCGAACGGAATTTCAAACGGCGCATCCGGACGAACCGGCAAACGAAGTGGCACAGAGAATCGCCGAGTATAATCTCCTGGCTTTGCCCGTCATGGATGAGGCGGGTGATATTCTGGGAATCATCACCGTAGACGACGCGATGGAAATCCTGTTGCCAAGAGACTGGCGGCAGCGTTTGCCAAGATTCATCGGATAAAAACTGTTAGATCTCAAATCTCAGATCTCAATTTGATGATTTCAGATCTCAGATTTCAGATCCGGATCAGAAAAGATTCTATGAACGACGGAGAACCTCCAAGTGCCGGCATCACGAGAAGCGGTAAGACTCACCGGGCGACGCTTGTTGCACCGCAGTCGTCGGGTACGCGAGACACTCACGCGGCGGCGGAAGATGCTTGGGTACCTTGCTATTCTGGGACCCGGAATGATTGCGGCCAGCGCCGGCAATGATGCCGGAGGCATTGCAACGTTTGCTTCAGTCGGAGCAGAACACGGTTATCGCCTCCTCTGGATTCTCATCCCAATCACGATTAGCCTCGGCCTGGTGCAGGAAATGTGCGCTCGCATGGGCGCCGTCACGGGCAAGGGACTTTCCGACCTCATTCGCGAACGATTCGGAGTGCGTTGGACCGCGTTTGTAATGCTTGCGCTCCTCATCGCCAATGGCGGTGTTACGGTTTCAGAATTCGTCGGCATCGCTGCTGCTACAGAACTCTTTGGCGTGCCCAGCTTCATTTCCGTTCCCTTGTCGGCGGCCGCCATCTGGTGGCTCGTCGTAAAGAGTTCATATCAACGGGTGGAACGGGTCTTTCTTTTGATGTCGCTGGTTTTTCTTGGTTACATCGTGTCGGCTTTTCTGGCAGAGCCCGATTGGGGCGCGGTGGCCGTCGGCCTCGTACGCCCAAGCTTTAGTCTCGAGCAGGCTTACTTGTTTACTTTCGTCGCCGTAGTCGGCACCACCATTTCGCCTTACATGCAGGTGTATGTTCAATCGTCGGTAGTCGAGAAAGGCGTTACTCCTGAAAACTACTCCAGGACAAAGAAGGACGTCTGGGTAGGAACGATTCTGGCCATTCTGGTTGTCTTCTTCATTGTCGTGTCCACGGCCGCCACCATTCACCAACATGGAGGGCACATCGAGAGTGCCGCCGACGCCGCGCGTGCGCTGAGGCCACTTGCCGGACCTTACGCGGAGAGCTTATTTGCAATTGGTTTGTTTGGCGCTTCGATGCTGGCCGCCGGAGTATTGCCACTGGCAACTGCGTACTCAATCAGCGAAGCCCTTGGATTTGAGAAAGGCGTATCGCGCAGTTTCCGGGAAGCCCCAATCTTCATCGGCGTCTTCACATTTCTCGTGGCCGTGGGAGCAGCCATAGCCGTCATTCCCAACCTCCCATTGATTCGCGTGCTGCTTGTCACTCAGGTCATCAATGGCCTGCTATTGCCTATCATTCTTTTTGCCATACTCCGCCTCGTCAACGATCGCGACTTGATGGGCACGCATGTAAATGGGCCCATCTATAACATCGGTGCGTGGGCCACAGCGATCATCGTTACGGCGTTGTCACTGCTCTACATATTCGTCACGCTGTTCCCAAATCTTTTAACTGACTAATTTCGAAGTTGTGTTGGGAGACGGGCATCATTCGTCTCGCCAAGCCCGGGAATCAGTGATAAAAGAATAGGGCTTTCTTGCGTTCCAAAAACTTATGTCTTCGCCGGCAGAAACTTCAGTAATAAAGTGAATCGCACTCTTACGAAAAACAGATTCGCTCTCTTCTCTATTGCTACCGCAATCGTGGGGTTGGCGTTATATCTGATCTTCAGATTTGATTACCGGCTGGTGGAGTTGCTCAGCGCCCGAATGGGCGAGTTTGCATCCAAGGCAGACACCTTTGTCGATGTGCTAAAGCTGGTCTTCCTTGGAACCCTTGCTTATCTCGTCGTACGCGCATTCAACGTCCTCATATTTGGTCTCGTGTTTCGTTTTCGCCGTGGATTTGAAGCGCCCACCCTGGTTCGCAATATCTTTTCGATCATCGCCTTCACTGCATTATTCCTCGTTATCTTCACTATCATGTTCCCAGGGGTTGAACTGGGAGCGCTGTTCACAACCTCAGCGATCTTCGGCGTCATCCTTGGCCTGGCGCTTCAAGACACGCTGGGAAACTTCTTTGCCGGCATCTCGCTGCAAGCGGATCGACCCTTTCAGGTCGGCGATGTAATCACCGTCGGAGTCCAGAGATCTACCGGCGTGGTAGAGGAGATCACCTGGCGGGCGGTGAAGATTAGAACTTTTCAAAATCATGTAGTGCTCATAAGCAACAGTACAGCGGCGAAAGAGCCGATAGAAGTTTGCCCGCGAGACAATCTGAATGCGCGGCTTGTATTCTTTAATACCCTCTTTACCGATTCACCGGCTAAGACAATTCACGTTGTGCGAGAAGCCGTGCGCGAGGCTGACAATGTGACTCAGAAGATAACTCCTATCGTGCGCATCAGAAACCTTGGTGACAATGGCGTCGACTATGAAGTGAAATACTGGTTAGACGATTACGCGAAATACAACGATACCGACGCCCTGGTGCGGCAACGAATCTGGTATGCGTTTCGTCGGGCCAAACTCAACTTCGCGTATCCCACTCGAACTCTGCTGGTTGCGAGAACGCCGAAGGCGGGAATGCGAGACGGAGCGGAAGGCGCAATTGTCGAGCGCTTATCTGCGGTCGACATCTTTGCACCGCTGTCATCGGAGGAGACTGTAATGCTGGCCCAAGCCGCAACCAGCCACGTCTTCGCTCCAGGGGAAACCGTGATTCGCGCGGGCGACCCGGGCTCTTCGATGTTTGTTGTGCATAACGGTCGTGTAAGCGTGCAGGTGACCGAAAACGACCGGGCACGCACTGTCGCCACGTTGAGCGACGGGGCCTTCTTCGGCGAGATGGCTCTCTTCACCGGCGAACCGAGAACGGCGAGCATCGTTGCGATTGAGGAAACTGAAGTGCTTGAGATTGGACACGCTGCGATGAAGCGGGTTTTCGACAACAATCCGGACCTTGTCGAGTCGCTCAGTTACGTCATCGCCGAGCGCCGGCAAGCCTTGGCCGCAACCGAGGAGTTTTCCGGCTCCGAGCGCGACCAATCTGCAGGCATTCTTTCCTCGATCAAGCGGTTCTTCGGTATGAAGTAACGCTACTATTCGCGAAACCAGCCTCCGCCCCCCTCGTCGAACTTCGAATTTCCGAGCCATTTCATTGGACTTTCCAGCCCCTATGGGTAACTTGACAGCGTGAGACTCAAATATTATTATCCCAACACGCTCACAGAATGCGAGGCATTGAATTGCTGCCCGACCGCGCTGTTGGCGCTCAAGTGAAATAAGGAGGGAAGAATCAAGATGACTATCGTTCGCTATGACCCTTTTCGTGACCTGCGCACTTTGCAGGAAGAGGTGAATCGCCTTTTTTCGACCAACCTGACCCGCGGCTTTGGCGAGGAAGGCATTGGCCGAGGGGCTTGGAATCCGAGTGTCGATATTTACGAAAACAAAGATCACATTGTGCTCGAGGCGGAACTGCCGGGAATGAACCGGGAAGATTTTGAGCTCTCGGTGGAGAACAACGTCATTACGTTGCGCGGTGAGCGTCAATTCGAGAAGAAGGACGACACTGATAACTACCATCGCGTCGAGCGTTCCTATGGATCATTCACGCGTTCATTCACCTTGCCGCAGACCGTTTCGGCTGACGGCGCAACAGCGGAATATCGCAATGGAGTGTTACGCGTAACTCTGCCCAAGCGTGAAGAAACAAAAGCACGCCGCATTCAGATTAGCGGCGAGGGTCAAACCAAGGCCAGGACTATCGAAGCGAAAGCTGAGAATGTCAACACGGAGAAGTCCAGCAAGGCCGCGAGCGGCAGCTAAGCTCTTCCCGCTGGACCGACGATTGGCAAATATGAGCGGGGCCTCAGTGCTGAACGGACGTGAATGTCCGACTGATGCCCCGCTCAAAAATCATAAAACTAATAAGCAGACAGACAGTACATGCGATTAGATAAATTTACACTTCGAGCCCAGGAAGCCATACAGTCAGCCATCGAGCTTGCCGAGCGGAATCAGAATCAACAAGTTGAGCCGGAACATCTGCTCGCCGCAATGCTCGAGCAGCCCGAAGGCACGGTTCGGCCAATCCTCGGCAAACTTGCAGTTAACATTCCGGTCGTACTCAATGACACTCAAGCGGCAATTTCCCGCTTCCCTCGCGTAGAAGGCGGGCAGCAATACTTCAGCCCACGACTAAGCCAGGTATTCACTGCTACTCAAAAGCTGGCGGACAAAATGCAGGACGAGTACAACTCGACCGAGCATCTCCTGCTGGCAATCGCCGACGAAAAGGATGGCGAAGCTGGAAAACTTCTTCGGCAGCATGGCGTGAAGCGAGATGACCTGCTCAAGGTTATCGAGCAGATGCGGGGCGGCTCAAAAATAACGGACCAGAATGCGGAACAGAATTACCAGGCACTTTCAAAGTACGCTCGTGATCTGACGGAGCTGGCGCGCAAAGGTAAGCTCGATCCGGTAATTGGCCGCGATGACGAGATACGGAGAACAATTCAGGTCCTCTCCCGCCGGACAAAAAACAATCCGGTGTTAATAGGCGAGCCCGGCGTTGGCAAGACCGCGATTGTCGAAGGCTTGGCGCAAAGAATCGTATCGGGCGATGTTCCTGAGACGTTAAGAAACAAGAGGCTGGTGGGCCTCGATCTTGGATCCATGCTTGCCGGCGCGAAATATCGCGGAGAGTTTGAAGACAGATTGAAAGCAGTCTTAAAAGAGATTGAGAACGCGCAGGGACAGATCATCCTCTTCATTGACGAGCTTCATACACTCGTCGGCGCCGGCGCGGCCGAAGGGGCAATCGATGCCTCCAACATGTTGAAGCCTGCGCTTGCTCGCGGCGAACTGCGTTGCGTGGGAGCCACCACACTCAACGAATACAAGAAGTACATTGAGAAAGACGCGGCGCTCGAGCGGCGGTTTCAGCAGATCTATGTGGGCGAGCCCAGTGTCGAAGATACGATCGCAATTTTGCGCGGGCTAAAGGAACGGTACGAAGTTCACCACGGAGTTCGTATTAAGGACTCGGCAATCGTCGCTGCAGCGACCCTTTCCCACCGTTACATTACTGATCGCTTCCTTCCCGACAAGGCAATCGACCTGATTGATGAAGCGGCATCTCGACTCCGAATCGAGATCGATTCTCTGCCGCAGGAAATAGATCAACTTGAGCGCGAGATTCTTCAGCTGGAGATCGAGCGGCAGGCGTTGCAACGCGAAGAAGACGAAAAGTCGAAAGCGCGCTTGAGGGAGATCGAACAACGAATTGCGGATCTCCGTGAAAAGTCTTCGGGGATGAAGGCGAAATGGCAGTCGGAGAAAGAGGCCATCGAGCGTATGCGTAAGGCCAAGGCGGAGCTGGAGCAGCTTCGGCTGCAACTGGATCAGGCCCGAAACGCCGGCGACCTGGCGCGCGCTTCTGAGCTGCAATATGGGCAGATCCCGGAATTGGAGCGAAAATTCGCGGCCGAGCAGGAGAAGCTTGCGAATTTTCAAAAAGACGGCGTGATGCTCAAAGAAGAGGTTGACGAGGAGGACGTTGCCGAGGTCGTTGCGAAGTGGACCGGCATTCCTGTTTCCAAAATGCTCGAAGGCGAGATGCAGAAGTTGGTGACGATGGAAGAGCGCCTCAGCAACCGAGTGATCGGCCAGGACGAAGCCCTGAAGGCCGTGGCTAACGCAGTGCGTCGAGCGCGTGCCGGCTTGCAGGATCCCAATCGCCCGGTAGGTTCTTTTATCTTCCTTGGTCCAACCGGAGTCGGAAAGACCGAAACCGCCCGGGCGCTTGCCGAATTCCTTTTCGACGATGAGCGCGCCATGATTCGTCTCGACATGTCGGAATACATGGAGAAGCATGCGGTGGCGCGCATGATAGGCGCACCACCAGGTTATGTAGGCTACGAGGAAGGTGGTCAACTAACTGAAGCAATCCGTCGCCGACCATACGCGGTTGTGCTTTTTGATGAGATCGAAAAGGCACACCCGGACGTCTTCAATGTACTATTGCAGATTCTTGACGATGGGCGGTTAACCGATGCGAAGGGCCGGACGGTAGATTTCAAGAACACGGTCTTGATCATGACGTCGAACCTTGGCTCCCGGGAGATACAGGAAGCTGACGAGGACGAAAAGGTAATACGCGAGGCTGTGCTGGAGGAGTTGCGGGCCAACTTCAAACCGGAATTCCTTAATCGCATCGACGATATCGTCATCTTCCATCAGCTTTCGCGCGAACAGATAGCAGAGATCATCGACGTACAGTTAGAACGCCTCCGGGCGATGTTAAAAGAACGAGGCATCCAGTTGGTTCTGGACGATTCGGCGCGACGGTTACTGGCTCGCGAAGGTTACGATCCGAATTATGGAGCACGCCCACTAAGACGGGCGATCCAGACGCTGATCCAAAACCCGCTGGCAGTAAAACTTCTGAACGGGGATATTATGCCGGGTCAGACTGTGACCGTGACGGCAGAGGGCGACAAGATGGAGCTTAAATCAGAAGCGGCAGCAGCAGCCGCGTAAATGTCCGACACACTTTAGTAGTGTGCCCATGACAAACGACGACAAACCAAAGAGTGTCGGACACCTGACGGAGTTAAGAGGAAAGATGATGGCACAGTGGAATCCCTTGAACGACTTGGTATCCTTGCAAGATCGAATGAATCGTCTGTTTGCAGATGCGTCGCAGCGACGTGGTGAGGTTGACCAGAGCGACGAAGTCGAAGGAGCGGATTGGTATCCCGCTGCCGACGTTTACGAAGACGAAGCTGAGTACACAGTAGCGGTCGATCTTCCCGGCATGGATCGTGCCACGCTCGATATCAATGTGGACGACGGCAGGCTAACAATAAAGGGTAATCGGGCGGAGCAGGATTCGATCAGGCATCGGGCGGAATGCCCCAGGGGCAAATTCCTCAGAACATTTAGTGTACCTGCCTCTGTTGCTCAAGATGGCATTAAGGCCGTCTATAAAGACGGCGTTCTGCAGGTCCACCTTCCAAAGCGGCCCGATCGAAAAGCTCAACGAGTCGAGATAAAGATTTCATGATGCTTTAGAAGAGGCACTGCGTGTCCGCCGCGTTCGACCTGGAGGCGCGCACATGCAGGCTGGCCCTTACAAAATCGAGAGATTTTTTGACAGTAAAGGATTACATGGCTAAAGACATTTGGGGGAAAAACCAAAAGGCCCGGCGAGACGACGACCCGGAGATCCGCGTGACAGACCGCCGCCGCATTCAATTGGATGACGACGCTGAAACTGATAGCGAAGCGCGTTTTGAAGCGCCGAGTCTTAAACCAAGTTATGTGGAAGAGCTTGAGGCGCGCACTAAAGCCGCGGAGCAGAAGATCCAGGAAGTTCAATCGCGTTTCGAGCAATTACGGAAGCAGCTCCAAAGCGAAACGGATGAAACTCGTCAGCGGCTAAATCGCGCTGCCGACGAACGCGCCCAGCGCGAGAAGGCGAATTTCATTACTGGCTTGCTGCCCGTGCTCGACAATCTCCAACGCGCAACTGAAGCCGCGGAGACGGGCAGCTCGCCGGAGGTTATTGCCGAGGGCATACGCCAGACGGCGTCGAGTTTCGAAAACGCACTTGCCGCTGCCGGGGTCGAGCCGATAGATGCTGTCGGTCAACAATTCAATCCGGCGTTGCACGATGCAGTGGAGACCGTGGAGGTGGAGCCGGAGGATGAGGGCAAAGTTGTTGCCGACTATGCTCGCGGCTACAAGATCGGGGACCGCCTGCTGCGTCCGGCCCGTGTGAAGGTAGGGCGCTACACAGCGAAAGCAAACAAGGCGTAAGGCAAACTGCGAGTTTGCTCGTGGTCAACCGACACCGCAAACTAACAGTTTGCGTTACAGGAAACTAAAGGAGAAACGATAGTGGCTGCAAAAATGATGAAGTTTCGCGAAGAAGCGCGCGACGCAATGCTGAAAGGTGTGAACACGCTGGCAAATGCGGTACGCGTGACCCTGGGTCCGAAGGGGCGAAATGTTGTGATTGGTAAGAAATATGGGGCGCCGGTCATAACAAAGGACGGCGTCACCGTCGCCAGGGAAATCGATTTAAAGGACAAGTACGAAAATATGGGCGCGCAGATGGTCCGTGAAGTTGCCGTGAAGACTAACGACACGGCCGGCGACGGTACCACTACCGCCACCGTCCTGGCCCAGGCAATTTTTCGCGTAGGCGTCAAGAATGTAGCTGCTGGAGCTAATCCGACCTCGTTGCAACGCGGTGTTCAAATGGCGACGGACGAAGTGGTCAGGGAACTGGAACGCGTTTCCAGAAAAGTGAAGAGCAAAGAAGACTTGATGAACGTCGCCAGCGTCTCGGCAAACAACGACCGCGAGATTGGTGAACTCATTTCGGAAGCGATGGAGAAGGTGGGCAAGGACGGTGTGGTCACCGTCGAAGAGGCCAAGGGGCTGCAAACCGAACTGGAAATCGTGGAAGGAATGCAGTTTGACCGCGGGTATCTTTCGCCTTACTTCGTCACTAATCAGGAGCGGATGGAGTGTGTGTTGGACAAGCCGTTGATTCTTCTGCACGAGAAGAAGATTTCGGCGATGCGCGATCTGCTCCCCATTCTTGAACAAGCGGCGGGCGGTGGCCGGCCACTCCTGATTGTCGCCGAAGACATTGAAGGCGATGCCCTCGCCACCCTGGTGGTTAATAAACTGCGCGGCACAATAAAAGTTTGCGCGGTTAAAGCACCGGCGTTTGGCGATCGACGCAAGGCCATCCTGGAGGATTTGGCGATCGTTACCGGGGCGCGAGTAATTTCAGAGGATCTCGGAATCAAACTCGAAAACGTCCAGTTGTCTGACCTTGGTACAGCCAAGCGCGTTATTGTTGATAAGGACAACACAACAATAATAGAGGGCGGCGGCAACCCTCAGTCGATTCAAGGGCGCGTGGCCACTATTCGAAAACAGATTGAGGACTCAACGTCGGATTACGACCGCGAGAAGTTGCAAGAGCGGCTTGCCAAACTTGCGGGTGGCGTTGCCGTTGTAAAAGTCGGCGCTCCAACCGAAATGGCGATGAAAGAAATCAAGATGCGCGTCGAAGATGCGCTCAACGCCACCAAAGCCGCCGCTCAGGAGGGTACCGTTGCGGGCGGGGGCTTGGCGCTGCTGCGCGCGGCTTACGTCCTGGATAAACTTTCAAGTGACGACCCGGACGTTGTGACTGGCATAAAGATCGTAAGACGCGCGCTGGAGGAACCGCTGCGACGCATTGCTGAAAACGCAGGCCTCGATGGCGCCGTGGTCGTCGGGAAAGTGGCGGAGTTGAAGGGCAACAAAGGATTCAATGCAGCCACTGGCGAATATGAAGACCTCGTGGCGGCCGGAATAATCGATCCCACCAAGGTCGTTCGCACGGCTCTGCAAAACGCTTCGTCGATTGCCGGGCTATTGCTGACAACCGAGGCGGCTGTATGTGACGCCCCTGAACCTAAGAAGTCCGGTCCGGCAATGCCGGGTGGTGAGGATTACGACTACTAAAGCACCCATCAAGGCTAATCTGGGGCTTTTCGCCCAGCGTTGTCAGAACTACTACTCAGCAGCGGATCCACCCGCTAACGGGCAGGTGGTTCTGAGCGTTGACGATTGGCGATCACTAAAGCGGGATGGCCGCAGATTTGCAGGACGCCCTCGCGGATAATTCTTATTGCATTGAAACGCAACGGCGAATATGCTCACGACATCTAATCGCCGCAGGGTTAGATTGGGTTTTTGGAAATTGTAGAATCGAAAGCAGCGACTTGCTGTCATGAAATGGTGCAGGTCACTTTCGCCCAGGAAGTTAGCAGGTTAAGACAATGGTTGATTTAGGATCTTACAAAGACAAGTTTGGAGAAAGCGGGCAACGCATACTCGAACACGCGTTAAGCGAGTCGCGTCAGCGCGATCAGAACTTTGTCGCGGTCGAGCATATTCTCCAGGCGCTCATGCATGAAGAGCCTGACATGTTCAACTCAGCCATGCGTGAGCTTTCGCTTGATCCAATCATTGTCAAAGTCGCTATTGACAAGCGTCTGGATACGACCCGGCAACAGCATGTGGGAAAAGGCTTCCGTATTTCTCCCGACACCACAGACCTTTTTAAGCGCGCGATGGAGCGCGCCCGTGCCCAGGGCCGCAAGACAATCGAAGCGACCGATATTTTTTCGGCGCTGACAAACCATGACAGTCTCTTCGTTGAGGTTTTGAGAAATATGGGCGCGAATCCCGATGCCGTCGCCGAGAATGTTCAGGCCCAGGTGCAAAAACGCGAGCGTGAAGAGGAACAGTATCGAAAGAAATTCGAGCTACCTCCCTATTTAAAGCATTTTGGAGTTTCGCTAAATCGTCTGGCGCGCGCCGACAAGATTGCACCCACGATTGGCCGGGAAAAAGAGATCCAACAGATGGTAGAGATTCTCTGCCACCGTGAGCGGGCCAACTCTCCAATGCTGGTTGGTGAACCGGGCGTTGGCAAGACGGCTGTAGTCGAAGGTCTGGCCCGCTTGATTGAAATGGAACCCGAAAAAGTTCCGGCACGTTTGCGGGGCTCACACGTGGTCCAACTGCAAATGGGCGGCATTGTCGCCGGCACCATGTTGCGCGGCATGTTTGAAGAGCGAATCAAAGGCATCATCGATGAGGTCAAAGAGCGCGACAATCTGATCCTGTTCATCGACGAGGCGCACACGATCATTGGCGCTGGCGCGGCGCTGGGCACTTCGTCAGACGCGGCGAATATGTTCAAGTCGGCCCTGGCCCGCGGCGACATGCGCATCATCGGCGCCACCACTATCTCGGAATACAAGGAGTCGATCGGAGAAGACGAAGCGCTGGCCCGCCGTTTCCGGCTGGTGAAGGTGGTGGAACCATCAATCAGCGAGACTCGTGAGATTCTCCTCGGCCTGCGCCCTCGTTTGGAGAAGAACTACTCAGTAAAGATTTCCGACGAGGCGATTAACATCGCGCTGGAAATGGCGCCGAAATACATTCGCAATCTTCACCTGCCCGATAAGGCCATCGGTTGGCTTGATACCGCGGCGGTCAAGGTCGAAATCAATGAGCCGCAAACGATGGTGGTTAAGCCGGAACACGTGATTGATGTGATTTCGCAGGAGTCGCGTATTCCGCGCGACATGATCTTTCGCGATACCAGCGAGCGTTTCTCGATGACCGAAGCGATGCTGGGACAGCGCGTAATTGGGCAGAAGGCTGCTATCAAGGCAGTGGCGCAACGCCTCCGGCTAAACAAAGGCCCGCTCAAAGAGTCGCACTACAAACCTGATGGAGTGTTGCTGTTTCTTGGTCCAACCGGCGTCGGTAAAACTGAGTTGGCGAAGGCTGTGGCCGAATTCATGTTTGGCGACGAAGAGAAGATGGTCCGCATCGACATGTCCGAGTACAGCGACGGCACACTCTCGATTGAGAAACTGATCGGCATGCCGCGCGGGATTGTTGGTTCGGAGCGTGGCGGAATTTTGACCGAGCAACTGCGCGAGAATCCGTACACCGTCCTACTGTTGGACGAAGTAGAAAAAGCTTCACCCTATTTGATGAACCTTTTTCTACAGGCCTTCGACGAAGGTTGGTTGACCGATGGACGCGGCAAGAAAGTTTATCTGTCAGATGCGATCGTGATCATGACGTCAAACCTGGGATCGGATAGCTTCAAGAAGTTTGAGAAGCCACTCGGCTTCGGTGTGAAGACCGCCCAGGACTTCCGCGTCGTAAAGAATGAGGTAATGAAGGCAGCCGAGCAGCGCTTCTCGCCGGAGTTTCGTAATCGTATCGACGAGATCATCGTCTTTGCGCCGTTAACAATGGACGAGGTGCGGAGCATCGCCGGACTCTATCTGAACAAGCTTCAGCGCCAGATGCAGCGGCAGGGAAAAGAGATCAGCGTAACTGATGAAGCCATCAACTTTTTGACCGAGAAGGGATTCAACACCAAGTATGGGGCGCGCTTCCTGAAGCGTCACATCGATGAGAAGGTGAAGCTGCCTATCACCGCGTTGTGGAAGACTGCCAGTAACTTCGTGGTTGATGTGGAAGATGGCGAAACCGTCGTAAAGCCGATTGCGGGCACAAACGCCAGCTTGAATTGATTCTTGAACTGGTTGGAAGCGGGACCTGTCCCGCCAGTACCGTAGCTGGATAAGGGCTTCAAAGACATTCGTTGAAGCCCTTTCTTTCTTTCCGCAATCGGTTTGCGGCGGAGTCTCGTGGTAAATTCTGTTTTGACTATGACAATCCTTAACCGCTTCGATAAGTTCATCCCCAAGTTTTTTCAACAGGTAATCCTTAGCGTTATATTCCTTTGCTGTCTTCCCTTAAGTCCTCAGGCACAAACAAATCCTCCTCCGTCAAAAACCGAAGCTCCAGATCCCAAGGCCGAGGCTATCGTAACGCACGCAATCGCAGTACTCGGCGGCAGCGCTTATTTAAATGTCAGGACAGTCGTTGGTCGTGGCTTTTACACAGCCTTCCAGGATGGCATGTCTCAACTACCGGCAAGGTTTCTTGACTACCTCTCGTATCCAGACAGAGAACGCACGGAGTTTACCAGCAGCGGAATTCGCGTAATTCAAACAAACTCAGGCGAGACCGGATGGGTATACGACGGGGCCACGAAGACTTTGAGCGATATGAAGTCTGGTCAGATCGAAGACTTCAAGAGAAGCATGCGCACGAGCATCGAAAATCTCTTACGTGGCTGGTGGAAAAAGGAAGGTGCAAATCTAAGCTACATTGGCAGGCGCGAGGCCGGGCTCGCACGGCGCAATGAGACAGTGCGCCTCACTTACCCCGACGGGTTCTGGATCGAATACGAATTTGCTGCCAAACAGGGCCTGCCGGCAAAAGTGATCTACAAACGGACCCGAAAGAAAGCTGACTCTGACGAGACCGAAGAACTCACCGAAGAGGATCGCCTGGCTAAACTGATAACGATTGGCGGTGTCACTGCTCCCTGGGTCATAGACCATTTCATCAATGGCGTTCAAATCAGTCGCATCAATTTCGAGTCAATCGAATACAATCAGCCAATTCCCGACTCACTCTTCGTGAAACCAGTAAACGTAAAGAGCTTGAAGTAGCATTAGTTGAGTTTCACTTTCCGCCAGAATGAAATCAACGGGCATATTATTACTGCTAATTGTCTCCGTGCTTTGCGGCATTCACCACCCCAGCCGGGCTGCCCGCTTGCGGTGGGTGGCGCCCAAGGTTGCCACGCAAACCCCGTCCAATCAGGATGCCGACGTCATACGCGTTGATACTGACCTCACTAATCTGTTGTTCACAGCCGCCGATAAACAGAACCGCTTCATCACTACTCTCAGGGAAGAAGACCTGCGACTAACAGAAGACGGAGTTCCACAAAAGATCGTCACGTTCCAGCGCGAGACGGATCGCCCACTTGCGATTGCTTTCCTCGTAGACGTGAGCGCATCCGAAGAACGCACCTTGCCACAGGAGAAGGCGGCAGCGCGTTCTTTTATCGAGACGGTGCTTCAATCCAGCAAGGACCAGGCGGCAATAATTGCCTTTACCGGCTCAGCTTTTCTTGAACAGGGTTTGACTCGCGAAGTGTTCAGTGTCTATCGCGCGCTCGAGCGCCTGGAGGTGGCGATGCCGTCATATCTGGGTTCAGGCCGGCCCATAAGCGGCATAGCCTCTGGACCGGGAATGAAGGCTCCGCCGCGCGAAGGCACGACCGCGATCTGGGATGCGATCGCGCTCACTGCCAGCGAGGTGCTGGCGCATAGTGTTGGCCAAAGACGGCGCGCGATCATTTTGTTAACGGATGGGCAGGACACTACCAGCCGGTTGCTGAGGACCGAAGCGGTAAATCGAGCGCTCGAGGCGGAAACCGTCATCTATGCGATTGGTATTGGCGACAGCAAGTATGAAGGCGTCAACCATGAGGGGCTTAAAGCAGTAACAGCGGCGACTGGCGGCCGCGCGTTCTTCCCGAAGCGAGAAACTGACTTGAGAACGGCGTTCGCAGAGATTGAACAGGAACTGCGTTCGCAATACCTGGTCGCCTATACCTCAACCAACAAGAAACGCGACGGCGCCTATCGGCAAATGCGCCTTGAGGTCATTACTCCCCAGTTAAAAAAAGAACAATGGAAACTCCGCTACCGTCCGGGTTACTTCGCGAAACCACTCACGTCACAAAACCGCGTCCAGTAGCGACCGGGTTTGATCTATTTTGGAGTGGGGCGACACGGCACCCCGCGCGGGCTGCGGCGCTCCCCGCAAGACGCCGCTTTTGGTGCCGCGGCGGCTCGACGGCAGCGTTTGGGCAAACGAAACCAACTCAGCCACTCCAAAAAAAGCCCGCGCCATGAGTTCAATGCTCTCACTCTTTCTGGGATGAACTCAGCTCAGCGGCGCGGTATTGGGTGCGGGCCCTGACTGCGACCTCTGGCTTGTCGACTTTGACTCTTAACTGATGCAGGCTACCGTCCCGCGTCAGCTCATCTGGGTAGAAACCGAGGCGGTATTGGTTGCGCAGTTCTTCAGCAATCAAGACAAACGTTTTCTTCAGGTCTGTATTCTCGCTCTTATAAAAGCGCCCCGCCGAAACCTCGGAAAGGCGGGTCAGGAATTCGATCGCAAACTCGCCCTGGCGATCTTGTCGATTCCGTCTTTGCTCTGGAAACCTATCCTGCACTGGGCCGCGTCTGCCAAGTATTCCGCCCCGACGGCGCGGAAACGGGCGATCGCGTCCAGGACCGCGCATCGGAGAGGGCTCATAGTAGATTGAATAGATCATCGCATCCGATTCAGTCGCATACGACAGCACGTCATCCGAGGAAACCCGGCTGCCCGCATCCTCGCCGTCAGTTAGCAAGACGATCGCTTTGCGACCATTGATGGACTTTAGATCCTGCTCAATGACCTCTATTACGGCGTCGTTGAGCAGCGTGCCAAAATACTCACCTACGTGTGCATCTTTGATGGACCGCTCCAGAATCTTGCGGTCGCTGGTGAGGGGCGAAAGCTTGTGAACATCGTAATCAAAGCTGACGATCATGGCGCGATCCTGCGGCCGTAGATCCTTGAGAAAGTTTTTGGCCGCTTTCCGGATGTCGTCAATCACGCCCTCAGCACTTCTGCTCGTGTCGAGTAGTAACGCCACATTGAGCGGGGCTTCAGCGGCGTCAAAGTATGCGAGTTTCTGCTCCGCGCTGTTATCGTAGAGCTTGAAATCCTGCTCCTTCAAGCCGGAGATGTAGCGCCCATTACGATCGCTGACGATGACCGGGACGCTGACCAGGTTGGAATAGACTTTGATAACTTCGGTCGGGACCCGAGCCTTGTCGTCCTGAGCTTTTAATCGAACCGGGCTCAGAGCTGTGCTAAGAAACACAACGAAAACTGGCCCGCAGGCGAGCACAACAGCGCGCGAGACAAAAGAGTGAATGGTCGTCAGCGTAACTGGCATCGATTCAACAACGTAGCATGTCGGTTCACACCGGACGGATTCCGAGCGGGATGTATCTTCAGACGCACTGGCGGAGGAAAAGGGCGGAAAAAGGTTCGATGATCCTTTTTGGAGTGCGGTTAGCTGTCGCCGCTTTTGCCCTGCGGCCGCTTGACGCCACCTGTCTGCAAACTCAACGTGAGAAGGCTACGTCAGGTCCGTAACCGATCAAAGCGCTGACAAGTCAGCGGACTCCAAAAGAGCTCTGGGCGTGGTGAGCACGTTTGGATTTCTTAGTTTTCTTCTTCCGAACTCGTCGCCGGCGCTGGGGAGTCGTTGCCTCATTAGTCGGTTCGCTCGACGGGCCGCCAGCCGAGACGCCGGCAAGCGTTGGCGCGGCAGCGGTCACCGGTGCGGCGCTTTGCCGATACGCTTCAGCGTCGGCTTGGGCGATGGCGGTGTCGAGACGACTGTGGCTAACGGCCAGCAAGTCGAGTTGAGCCCGCACTCCGTTGCGTTCGATCTCCAACTGGCGGCGGCGCTGCTCGCGCAAGTCTTCCGGACGTGTGCTACCTACACCGGCTAGACTGTGCTCTATGTTTTCCGACTTCAGATTTTCTTCCAGCTTTTGCAGACGCGTTTGCAGCTCTGATTGTTTGGCTTCCACTTCACTCAATTGACTGCGGAGGCTGGCAGCTTTTTCCTGCGCTGTGGTTTGCACATAAGCGCTGCCATGATCTCCAGACGACGATTCGGGCGACATCAAGATGCCACTGATGAACAAGGTGCTGGACAGAGTGATTAAAGTTAGATATCGCATGCCAGCTATATTACGCCTACGTCCTTCCTCCTAACGCCCTTCGTACGCACAGCAACGAAAAAAGAACAAAAACGCGAGGAGGCAGACTTTAGTAAGAACGATCCACGAATTCACACGAAATTTCACGAACCAAGGTTGCGGTGCTTATTGTGATTTCGCGGACCGTTTATTTATCCTGAATTCGGATGCTACCCATTTTTTGCTTACCGTTTTTGGCTTTGACTTCGCGGGCTTTCTTCGCCGGTGGTGGGCGATCGCTGAGTAGGGGTAACGGATTCATCGCTCCTCCAGGAGCGTAAACGCCGAAGTGGAGATGAGGCGGCGTGCCGCCGGCATTGCCAGTCGTGCCAACGTAGCCGAGCAGCGTTTGCCTTGTGACGTAGTCACCTTCAGCAATATGCGGTGCATAGGAATCCAGGTGGGCATAGTAGTAGTTCCGTCCGCCGGCTCCGATTACCGACACTGTCTGCCCGCCAAGATTATTCTCACCGATGTTCATAATGTAGCCTTCAGTGGCTGACAGAACGGGAGTGCCGCGAGGCGCAAAAATGTCCTGGCCCTCATGCAGGCGATCGGTGCCACGCGGCGCATGCCAGTTGTTGGTAATCTGCGTTGTTGAAACATCCTGAACCGGCATTGCAATCTTCGCGTCGGGTTCCTTTGTATTGAGCCGTGCAATATGGAGGTAGAGAATAAACTTGTCCGCAATTCTTCCGGCGGTCGCAGAAATGCCTGTCACGCTAGCCAAAATGAGAAACGCGACCAGGACGAGTGCAGCGAGCGACAACTTTTTCACAGCCGCCATAGGATGCGGCAAAATACTTCGTCGTTGCGCGGTCGTCCTCAAAGGCTGATATGGAAGTGTCATGCAAAGTAGAAAACGAGTTCTGGTGGGCGATGGTTCCGTATTTCAGGTCGTGGCGTATCATACCGAACCCGCAATCGAGACGGGTGTGGAAAGTCGCACTTCAAAGAAATGGCAGTTACCTCTCCAGTGCAGCGCGGTCCCAGCCTGCCAGGTTGGCGCCGGCTTCGTAGGTGGTTTGGCAAAAATCCATGAGGGTTGTTTTGGGCGAGGCCGAGTTTCGCACCACATCGTAGGGCAGGAAAAACTCTTTCATCTCAGCGCTGTAGAAAGTATTCTCGGGGCGAATTTTACCCTGCCTGATAGTGTCGGTGAGCCCGGAAGGTTCGGGAGCGGTGTAGGAATAAAACGCTGCCTCCATATCTTTGTTGCCGGGCCAGAAACCATGACTGATGACTTCATGCGAATAGGCCTCGCGCGTGATGAGGTCGGCCCCTTCGCGCTCGGGCGCGCGACGACCTGAAAAGCGTGTTACAGCGATATCGAAGCTGCCCCAGAAGAAATGCACCGGACTACACTTCCCGATGAAGCGTGAGCGAAACTCCTGCAGCTCTTCGTCGATCTTCACCAGGGCACGCCAGAAGCGATTGGCATATTCAGCATCGTACGAAGCGTGGATTAGGTCGTCTTCGAAACGAATCGGTTCGGGCACCTCGACGGGCATGGTCCAGATCTTTATTTCTATTCCCAACTCCCGCAGCGCCGACATCACTTCCGCGTAGAAGTCAGCGACTGATTGCGGCCGGAGCGCCAGCATTTTGGCCGCGCCGTCGCTGCATTCAATTCGAAGATTGTGTTCAATGAAGTCGAATTCAATCTCGAAGATGCGATCTTTGTAGGGCATAGCGGAGGTGGTAAGGCCGCAAGCAGATACATACAGCGGCACGTTCCACCAGTGATTCACCAGCGGTGTTTGCTCGAGGCGTACTTTCCCGACCACCTGCGTCCACATGTGGAGCGTGGCCAGGGTGTCTTTCCATTCGGAGAATTTTAGAACGGGCCAGAACGAATCAGTCATAGGGATGAAATAGGTTCTGAGTATCGAGTTCTGAGTCCTGAGTCCTGAGTTCTGAGTCCTGAGTCCTGAGTTCTGAGTAACTGCGCTCTTCAATACCTACGTTTCGGGCTGCCGTTTAGCGGACTCAGCACTCAGTACTCAGGACTTATCACTTAGTTAGGGCAGGCAGCGCCAAAGCGGGCCCATTCCTGGAAGCGGCGCGCGAATTCGTCGTGAGGCATCGGCACCGGGGTGCGTCCTTCGCCGGGATTCCAGCCCCACAAGACGAGCTTGTCAGAGGTAACGTGCTCGACGATCTGAGAAACAGTCTTGCCGCCATTCTGTTTTGGATCCTTCATTTGCCGGCAGATCTGACCCGGCGTGCGGCCTTCCCAGATCATCGGCATGCTGGCCGGCGGCAGATGCCAATTGGGAGCGCCGGGCGGCATGTTCAATCCCGCGACATTATGCTCCTGATGACAGGCAATGCACTTCTGGCCAAACTTGCCATGCCCGTCGGCCCCGCGTTTCACATTCTGAATATGCGGACGACTGTCATCACCCTGCCGCGGAAAGTCGCCGGTCGCGTGACAATTGAGGCATCGCGGATGTTTGAGCACGGGGACGATCGAAACAAAGAGCTCACGAGCCCGCGGGTCGTTGCGCTGAACCGCGCCCCCGGTTGCTTGGGTGGGGCGTAAAGTAAGAAGTAAGGCGACCGCGATAATAGTGAGTACAAGGCTTAAGAGTTTGAATAATTTGCTCGTCATCTTTTGATCCACTCCAAAGGCAAGACATCAAGAGCGGGGGGCATGCCCGCCTTCCCGACCTGAGAGGCTTTCCGGCTCGCGTGATCGAATGGACTAGCTAGAAGGCCCTTCAAGCGAGAATCACGAACTCAACTCTGATCAGCTCGAGGTCGGGAAGGTGGGCTTGCCCCCGCACTCTCTTGATAGCTATTGTTCACCCTGGACCAGTCAATTCAGGCGAATCGGTAGCTTCCGCACGCGTTTTCCTGTCGCTGCGAAGATTGCGTTTGCCACCGCCGGCGCGACTGGCGGCACGCCCGGCTCGCCCACGCCAGTGGGCTTTTCAGTGCTCGGTACAATGTGGACTTCAATCTCCGGGGATTCGTTTATCCGCAGCATCGGATAGTCGTGAAAGTTTCGCTGTTGCACGCGGCCGCGGTCGAACGTGATCTCATCTTTGAGCGCAGCGGTCAACCCAAAGATAATCCCACCCTCCATTTGTGCCTTCACCGAGTCGGGATTAATGACCCGCCCGCAATCGACAGCGCAAACCACCCGGTGCACTCTCACCCCACCATCCTTATCGACAGAGACCTCGGCCACCTGTCCGACGTAACTGTCGAATGAGAAATGTGTCGCGATGCCTCGGCCTCTACCGGCCGGCACCGGCTTACCCCAGTTTGCTTTCTGGGCCACCAGATCGAGGACCGCGCGCATGCGCGGCTTATCGGCGAGCAATGTGCGGCGCAGTTGATAAGGATCTTTGCCGCCGGCATGGGCCAGCTCGTCAAAGAAGGCCTCAGTCGCAAAGCCAGTGTGTGAATGTCCGACTGAACGCCACCATAAAACGGGGACACCCAGCTTCGGGGTGTGCAAATCAACTTGCATGTTGGGAATGCCGTAGAGCAGGTCCGCCGCGCCTTCAACCGACGCACCATCGATCCCGTCCTTGATGAACCCGGCAAACGCAGTGCCTTCCATAATCGACTGGCCCACAATCGTGTGGGTCCAGGCAACCGGGTTTCCGGCGGCATCAACGCCTCCAACCATGCGGTCGTACCACATCGGGCGATAGTAACCCCCGCGAAGGTCATCTTCACGAGTCCAAACAACTTTCACCGGAACCTTCGCCGCTTTCGCTACCTGGACAGCTTCGATGATGAAATCTGAAGCCGGATTAGCGCGACGACCGAATCCACCTCCAAGAAACGTGGTATGAATCTTCACCTGATCAGGTTTAAGACCGGCTGCACCGGCTGCCGCCATGCGATCCACCGTTTGAAACTGGGTTCCGGTCCATATCTCGCAACTGTCAGAGCGTAAATCAACAACGCAATTCAGCGGCTCCATCGGCGCATGGGCCAGATAGGGCACTTCGTATTCAGCAGTAATAGTTTTGGCTGCTCCGGCCAAAGCTGTTGCAGCATCGCCTACTTTCCTGGCAACCAGACCCGGCGTTTTTGAAAGCGACGCATATTGCTCACGCATGCCGGTCGTGGAAAGATTCGCGCCTGGCCCATCGTCCCAGTTGATCTCGAGCTTTTCTCTTCCCAGCTTTGCGGGCCAGAATCCGCTGGCAATTACTGCCACACCTGAAGGCACCTGAACCACACTCTTGACCCCCGCCACCGCTTTGGCTTTGTCTGCATTGAAGCTGACAACCTTTCCGCCAAACACTGGGGCTCTGGCCACCACTGCGGTCATCATCCCGGGAATCTGGACATCGAGGCCGAACTGGGCCGTGCCGTTAAGCTTCGCAGGCGTGTCGAGTCGTCGCGTCGGCATGCCGATTAACTTGAAATCTTTCGGGTCCTTCAACGGTACGTCTTTGGGAGGCTCGACCTTCGCGGCTGCGTCAGCAAGTGACCCAAACGAAACACGCCGGCCGCTCGCTGCATGAACCACAAAGCCCTTCTCCGCGTGAAGACTTTCCGGGGCGACTTTCCAACTTTGCGCCGCGGCGGCAATGAGCATCAAGCGCCCAGTAGCTCCGGCCTTGCGCAATCGCTCCCATTCCGAGGCAGTGCTCGTGCTGCCGCCAGTCATCTGAATGCCAAATGCCGGATGGTTATAGGCAGCATCAACGGGAGCGGACTCCACCTTTATCTTGCTCCAATCAGCTTCGAGCTCTTCGGCGACAAGCATGGGCAACGACGTGTAAACGCCCTGGCCCATTTCGGCCTTCCCAACAATTATGGTGACGCTATCGTCCGTACCGATCCGGATGAATGCGTTTGGAGTAAAGCTGCCAACGGTTGGCGGTGTAGTATCGGCGCTGCGGGCAGTGGCCCATCCGGGAAGGTACAAACTAATCAGAAGGCCGCCGCCGACTGCCGCGCCAGTTCTGAGAAAGTCGCGCCGCTTCATTACCGCGGTCATTTTGCGCCTCCCTCGGATTTGATCGCAGCCGCGCGATGGATTGCCTGCCGGATACGAGGGTAAGTGCCGCAACGACAAATATTGCCCGTCATAGCTTCGTCTATATCGCTATCAGTAGGCTTGGTATTTTCGGCCAACAAAACGGCCGCGCTCATGAGCTGGCCTGATTGGCAATAGCCGCATTGCGGAACGTCGATTTCCATCCAGGCCTTTTGTAACGGATGACTCAGATCGGTTGAGAGTCCTTCGATGGTTGTGATCTCTTTGCCGGCGGCATCAGACACACGCTTAACGCACGAACGAATCGCCTCGCCATTTAGGTGGACCGTGCAAGCTCCGCACAGCGCCATGCCGCAGCCATACTTGGTTCCGGTCAGACCGAGCGTCTCGCGCAACACCCACAGCAAGGGTGTCGAGGGATCGACATCCGCATTGAACTGTTTGCCGTTAACTTTGAGCGTAATCACAACTCCAGCCCCTCCTGTCCGGCAGTATCGGCGCGTTGGTAAATTTGCTAATCGTAAACCTGGATGCCTGAAAGAGTAAATAGCGGAAAGGGGGCGAGTGGCCCGACCGCTAGGAAGGCGTCTCGGGTCTTGTTCACGCCCTAACGGGCAGCTACATTGCCAGGCCGCCATCGACCTGGATCACCTGGCCGGTGATGTAGCGGGCGTCATCGGAAAGCAGGAAGCAAGCGATGCGCGCGATCTCATCGGGCTCGGCAAAGCGGCCCAGGGGAATCTGTTCGAGGATTTTACCGCGGTAGGTTTCATCGAGGGCGCCGGCCATGTCGGTTGCAACCAACCCGAGCGCGAGCGCGTTGACCGTTACTTTCCTGCTGGCCACCTCTTTGGCGAGCGCCTTTGTTAGCCCAATCATGCCCGCCTTCGAGGCAGAATAATTTGACTGCCCCGCCATGCCGACCCTGCCGCTGATCGACGAGATGTTGAGAATTGATCCGCCGCCTTCCTGACGTAGCATCGTTCTGAGAGCCGCCTTGGCGAAGTTCCACGCACCCTTCAGGTTCGTGTCCATAACTTCGTCCCAATCGGATTCCTTCATGCGCAGAATGAGGTTGTCGCGCGTGACCCCTGCATTGTTGACCAGGAAATCGATGCGGCCGAAAGCCTCTTTAACTTGTTTCACCATCTCAGCGGCTGATTCGGTTTTTGCCACATCGCATTGCGACGCCAAAACTCGTACGCCCAGGGCTTCAAGCTCTTTCGTCAGCGATTCGGCAGCCTCGGTGCTTTTGGCGTAGTTGAATGCGACGTCGGCTCCATGACGCGCGATCTCAAGTGCGATGGCGCGTCCGATACCTCGCGTGGCACCGGTGACGATTGCGGCGCGTCCGGAAAATGGTTTTTCATCAGACATCTGGTATTGGGTTAGCCTAAGGACGTATTCCTTGAGCTGGTTAGTGTTGGTTCGTGTGAGTTGGTGGATCGCTCCCCCTAAGCGGCAGCAGAGAAACGATCCACGAAATCACACGAACGAACACGAATAAAAGGCAAAAACCAAAGACCAAAGACCAAAAACCTGGCCTCCCAGCTTACAGCTTCAACGACTGCAAGTACCCTCTAAACTCAGTAGCAAGTTCCTCATGCTTTAAAGCAAACTCAACGGTGGCAATCAGGAAGCCCAACTTGTCGCCGGCATCGTAGCGTAATCCCTTAAAGCGTACAGCATAAAACGGTCGCTTTTTCAGAAGCGATCGCATCGCGTCGGTAATTTGAATCTCGCCTATGGCGCCGGGACGCGTCTTCTCAATTTCATCAAAGATGTCCGGTGTCAGCACGTAACGCCCGATGATTGCAAGATCTGAAGGCGCCTCAGACAGCGGCGGCTTTTCGACCATGTCTTTGATCCTGAAGACGCCGTCCTCGACCTCTTCACCGTCGATCGCACCGAATCGAGAAATCGCTTCCCCCTCAACTTGCATAGTCGCGACAACGGGAGCGTCATACTTTTCGTAAACATCGAGTAGTTGCTGCAGGGCTGGAGTGTCGGAGTCGACAATATCGTCGCTCAGCATTACTGCGAATGGCTCATCGCCCACCAGATCGCGCGCTTGCAACACCGCATGGCCCAAACCAAGCGCTTCGCGTTGGCGCACATAGCTCACCCGCGCCATCTCGGAGATTGCGCGCATCGCCTTCAGTTCCTCTTTTTTCCCACGCTCCTCTAAGAGCTTCTCCAATTCAAACGAAACGTCGAAGTGATCCTCGATGGCGGTCTTGCCGCGGCCGGTGACGATAATGATGGACTCAATTCCGGAGGCTACCGCCTCTTCCACCACATATTGAATTAAAGGCTTGTCAACCAGGGGCAACATCTCTTTCGGAGACGCTTTAGTGGCCGGCAGAAAACGAGTGCCTAAACCAGCGGCAGGAAAAACTGCTTTGCGAACTTTTTGCGGCATCAGATGATTGTCGGGTTGCGGATTCGAATCTTGGATTGCGAACCCATAAGCCCTCATCTACAAACGATGGAGGCCGGCAGTTCAGCGTGCAAGCTTTAGCTTGCGTCCTGGCAAACAACAACCTGAAGGTTGAACTCTAAACTTCGGGCTAGCTGGCGTTTCTATATCCTTTGACAGTACATTCTAGTTTTCTAAAACGGTCGTCTCTCTTACCATACTTTGCGGGAATAGAACAAATGCTTGATCTCAACTACGTGCGGGAAAATCTGGAGAAGGTGCGCGCCGCCCTGCAAACGCGCGGTACTGCGCCGGAATCTCTTGATGACTTTGTCGAAGCCGACGCTGAGCGCCGCCGCATCATTGCCGAGTCAGACACGCTCAACGCCACCCGAAATACCGCCAGCCGCGAGATTGGTGCGCTGATGAAGGCGGGAAAGCGCGATGAGGCTGAAGCACGCCGCAAAGATGTCAACGAGCTGAAGGAACGCATTGCGGAGTTGGACCAGCAGCGTGACCAGGCCGAAACTCGAATGCATGATCTCATCTCGACTCTGCCGAATATCCCGCATGAAAGCGTTCCGGTGGGTGTTGATGAAAGCGACAACGTCGAGATTCGTCGCTGGGGCACGAAACCGGAATTCGATTTCGAGCCCCGAGATCACGTCGATCTTGGCAGTGCTCTGGGTATTCTGGACCTTGAACGCGCGAGCAAAATCGCTGCGGCGCGGTTTGCAATTCTGAACGGCGCCGGAGCGCACCTCAGCCGTGCCCTCGTAAACTTCATGCTCGACCTGCACGCGCGCCGGCATGGCTATCTAGAGACACTGCCCCCATTCATTGTCAACAAGCACGCGCTGTTTGGCACGGGACAGTTACCCAAGTTTGAAGAGGATCTTTTCAAACTGAGAGACGAACGCGACCTCTACCTGGTTCCGACCGCTGAGGTGCCTGTGACCAATTATCATCGCGAAGAGATTCTCGACGCCTCGCAGCTTCCCAAAAAGTGGGTTGCTTACACGCCCTGCTTTCGTTCGGAGGCCGGCAGCTATGGACGCGACACGCGTGGAATTATTCGTCAACATCAGTTTGAGAAAGTGGAATTGGTTAAGTACGCTTTGCCCGAGAACTCATACGACGAACTCGAGTTACTGACGCGAAATGCGGAGACAGTTTTACAGCTTCTGGGTCTTCACTACCGGGTAGTTACTCTATCGACCGCCGACCTGGGCTTTGGTTCGGCAAAGACATACGACATTGAAGTTTGGCTGCCATCGCAGAACGCCTTCCGTGAAATATCTTCGTGTTCCAACTACGAAGCTTACCAGGCACGCCGGGCGCAAATTCGCTTCAGACGCGCGGGCGGCGCGAAGCCCGAGTTTGTGCATACATTGAACGGGTCAGGACTGGCCATCGGACGCACATGGATTGCGGTCCTGGAAAACTACCAACAGGCGGATGGTTCGATTGTTATTCCGGAGGTATTGCGATCTTACATCGGGGGCCTGGACAGAATTAGTAAGCAGTGAGCGGTGAGCAGTAAGCAGATAAAAGGCAGTGAAGCTCGTTACGGCTCCACTGCCTTTCTCTTACTGCTCACTGCTCACCGCTCACTGCTCACTGCTCACTGCTTACTTGATTCGGAGATCAAATGGCATCAAAAACGACGATTCGCCATTCTTCATCCGATCAAGCAGCGTCATATAACGCAGCGCGCGGCGTGCGTCCTCGGGCAATGCCGCCTGAACCGCCCGCTGTTGCTGAGTTTTGATTCGCATCTGATCGTCACCGCCGCTTAGCAACTCCTGAATAAACGTTTGCGGGTATGGCAGAATCACGCGATGTACGCCTTTGTCTTTCGGAATATTTGCGAGTTCTTTGGCAACTTCGACGGCGCGGTCCAATCCGCCAAACTCGTCGACAAGTCCACGCTCTTTGCCCTGGGCTCCCGTCCAAACACGGCCCTGGGCAACTGAGTCCACGTACTCGGGTGTCTTGTTGCGACCCTTTGCCACTTTCGGAATGAAGTCCTCGTAATACATTCGCTTTACCATGTCCTCGAATTTCGCACGCTCTTCAGGCGTGAATTTCTCTGATTCGCGGAACATCCCCGCCTGCTTGCCGCGAAGAATGTATTCGTTTGAAATTCCCAGCCAGTCGTAAAAGCCCTTAATCACGGGCTTGCCGGCAAACACTCCAATCGAGCCGGTAATTGTGGATGGCTGAGCAATGATCTTGTTTGCGCCGGCCGCAATGTAATAGCCGCCCGAAGCGGCAACGTCGCCCATCGAGATTACAACCGGCTTCTTCGCTTTCGCAGCTTCCACCGCATGCCAAATGATGTCCGACGCCAGGCCTGACCCTCCCGGACTGTCAACCCGGATGACGATTGCTTTTATTGACTTGTCATCGCGAGCATCGTTGAGGGCCTTTGTTAGAGTGTCGGAGCCAATCGACTGATCGCCTCCCGGGCTGTTCTCAGATTTTCCGGAATTGATCTCCCCGGTCGCATAGATCACCGCAATCTTTTCGCCTTTATCGAGACCCAGTGATTGAGGTTCCACCTCGTTGTACGCGGAGGATCTAACCAGACTAAGTTGGTCGGATTCTTTATAGCCCAGCTTCGATTTCAACTCTTTTTCGATTTCATCTCGATACGCCACCCCATCGATGAGGTTAAGTTCTTTTGCTTTCACAGGGCTGTAGGGAGCGTCGTCAATGATCGAGCGAACAGCTTCCGGGGATTTGCCGCGAGCCTTGGCAATTGCGTCCACGTAGCGATTGAAGGAATCGTCGAGCCACGAGTTCATGAATTCCCGGTTGGCATCAGACATGTCCTTTCGGGTAAACGTTTCGACCGCAGTCTTGTATTTCCCCACCTGGATCATGTCGGGGTAGATACCAAGCTTGTCCAGTGAGCCGCGGAAGAACATCACATCAGCAGCCAGGCCATTGATGAACAACTCTCCCGGCGGCGCTACATAAATTTTGTCGCTGGCGCTGGCGATGTAGTACTCCTTGTCAGTAGCGTATTCCATGTAAGCGTAGACAGGTTTGCCGGAGGAACGAAAGTCAGCGATGGCATCACGAATTTCCTCTGCCTTTGCCCAGCCAATGGCGGCCATGTCCACGGTGAGTAGAATCGCTTTGATTCGCTTGTCGACCTTGGCTTTGTTGAATTGCAAAACGAGATTTGAAAGAGACTGTTCAGGGCCGCCAAAGATTTTTCTGAGTGGATCTTCCGGCACGTAATCCGGCAACACGCCGTCGACGCGCAAGGTGAGCACGCTGTTGTCCGCAATGGGTGGTTCGCGATGTCGAAACGTGGCCACCAAAACAGCCAACCCAATCAGCACAACCAATACGAGCGACACCACTATTCCGGTGATGATCAGAACGGTCTTTCGTGTACGAGACATTGCCATAGTTATTTTCTGCCTTAAGTTTCTAGATAAGTTTACGTTGTACTTATGGCTATTTTGCCAGGTGTGATTACGTAGAAGCGGGGGAAAAGGTTTACACGAGAGAAGAGGGGAAAGGGGAAAGGCCACGGGGAAGCTGACGGCTGCTTTCTTTACCTTCCCCCTTTACCCTTTACCCTGAAGATTTAACTATCCAACCGCCGCCCAGGACCTCGTCTCCTGAATAGAAGACCGTTGCCTGGCCCGGTGTGATGGCGCGTTGCGGTTCGTCGAATCTAACTCTTACTCGGTTACTGTCGACAGGCGCAATAGTCGCAAGCGCCGGTGTATGTCTATACCGGAGGCTCACCTGGGCACGCACCGGGGCGCTGGGTGTATCCTGCGCCACCCAATTAACGCCGGCGGCGGTAAATTCCTGTCCGAATAATTCGTCCTGATGTCCCACCACCACTTGATTCTTCGCTGCGTCAATCTCTATGACGTAAAGCGGCCGCTCCCCTGCGATGCCAATGCCCCGACGCTGGCCAATCGTATACCGATGGATGCCGGCATGATGGCCCATCACTTCGCCTCTGGCGCCGACAATTTCACCCGTCCCCAGTTTTCGATCTGCAGAACCCGTGGCGTCAAGGTAGCGATCGATGAAACCAGCGTAGTTACCGTCGGGAACAAAGCATATCTCCTGCGATTCGGATTTCTCCGCCACGGCCAGGGCGTGGTCCCGCGCGACCTCGCGGACCTCAGGCTTCGACATTTCGCCCAAAGGAAACATCGCGCGCGATAGCTGATCCTGAGTCAACTCCCAAAGAAAGTATGATTGATCTTTCTGAAGATTGCGCCCGCGGAAAAGCCGGTGGCGCTTGGATTCCTCATCGTATTCAACGCGCGCGTAGTGTCCGGTTGCCACTTTGTCGCAGCCCAGGCTCCGGGCGAGGCGATCGAGCGAAGCAAACTTCAACCGACTATTGCATGAGACGCAGGGAATCGGCGTCTCGCCGTTGAGGTAGCTATCTACAAACGGCTGCACGACGTCGCGCTCAAAATCCTTTTCCAGGTTAAGGACATAAAACGGAAATCCAAGCTCTTCAGCCACGCGACGCGCATCGTAAACATCGTCGAGCGAACAACAACGCGAAGGAAGCGGGTCGCCATTGTCATCTACGTTGATGCCGCGCCTTTGGTCCCACAACTGCATCGTGAAGCCAACGAGGTCATGGCCCTGTTCTTTAAGGATGGCCGCCGCTGCTGAAGAATCCACCCCACCAGACATTGCTACTGCTAATTTCATATAGGTGAATAGTAAATCGTAAATGGTTTAGAATCGCAAACCAGGTCCTCGCTTAAGGCCAGGCAAGGATACACTCACCACGGAACCGAGCGCGGACCGGGGTCCCCCGGCGGGGCAGCTCCGCTGGGGTGGTGGATGCGCCGGATCCTGGAGTCAACTTCACCATTATGAAAGTTCTCGACTACCCGTGATCGTTAATATTGACCCCAGGATCCGGCGCTACCGCGCTCGGTTCTGTAACTGCGCCTCCGAGTGCTAAGATTTCGTTGACATCGAATGGAAAGCTAAACGTACGCGAACCTTAAGAGATGCCCGAACAAGCCATTGAAGAATATCGAGTAACCGAAGAGCCTTACTACCTGCCTATTGGCGGGGAGGTAGATCTTTTTGAGGCGGCCCACTCGGCGCGTCTGCCGGTAATCCTCAAGGGACCGACGGGCTGCGGCAAGACGCGTTTTGTCGAACACATGGCGTGGCGGCTTGAGCGCCCCCTGATTACGGTCGCTTGTCATGAAGACTTATCCTCGACTGACTTGGTGGGGCGTTTCCTGCTGGAAGGTGAAGAGACCGTCTGGCATGATGGACCACTGACTTCTGCAGTTCGAAATGGCGCTATCTGTTATCTCGACGAGATCGTCGAAGCGCGCAAGGACACAGTCGTCATTATTCACCCGCTAACGGATCACCGCCGCCGTCTGCCAATCGAAAAGCGCGGGACAATACTTGAGGCGCCGCCAGATTTCATGCTCGTCGTTTCTTACAATCCGGGCTACCAATCCATTCTTAAGGATCTGAAACAATCAACCCGCCAACGCTTTGTGGCCATCGACTTTGACTATCCGCCGCCCGAGATGGAGACGGAGATTGTGGCGCGCGAAGGCGGAGTCGACGAAGGCACAGCGCGCGATCTGGTCCTCATCGGCCAGAAGGTGCGTAACCTTCGTGGTCATGGTTTGGAGGAAGGCGTCTCCACGCGTTTGTTGATTTACGCTGCCCAACTAATCACCCTCGGCATCCCTCCAGTCACCGCCGCTGAAGTCGCCATGTGCTCACCCATCACCGACGATCGTGAGCTGCAACGCAGCATACGCGAGATCGTCACCACGGTGATCTAGCGCAGACCGATGCGCGCATCCCGGAGCACCCGGGGTATAATCGGGTTCACAATGAAGACGATTCGAACCACAAGTTATCGAGAGATTAAGAAGCTCTCCGAGCAGATTGTGCGCGAGTTTCAGCCGCGGAAAATCATATTGTTTGGTTCTCACGCTTACGGCAAGCCGGGTTGGGATTCTGATGTTGACTTGCTCGTCGTGATGCCCTTCAAGGGCAGACCTAACAGACAAGCCGTCAAGATCCGGAGTCGAATCGATACGGCCGTGGCGCTCGACCTGCTGGTCCGTACCCCACAACACATATCGCAGCGGCTAGCAATGGGTGATACGTTCATCCGCGACATCCTCGATCGCGGTAAAGTGGTCTATGAAGCCCATAACTAGGGAGTGGATCAAAAAGGGGGAGGGCGACTGGGCTGCTGCCAACCTGCTATTTCGCGCGCGCCGAAACCCGAATTACGATGCAACCTGTTTCCATGCCCAGCAGTGCGCGGAAAAATATCTAAAGGCGCGCCTCGAGGAGGCGGGCGTCGCGGCTGGAAAAACCCACGACCTCGGAAAGCTGCTGTCACTCATTCTACCGATCGAGCCCTCTTGGAACGTCCTCCGCCAAGATTTGATCGTGTTAACTGACTTTGCCGTTGACTATCGCTATCCGGGTAGTTCGGCAACAAAGGCCGATGCGAAGGATGCAGTGCAACGGTGCACGGAGGTACGCCTCATGATCCGTCGTTCTTTCGGGCTGAAGGTTTGAATCAGCAGGGCAAACAGGTGGTGCTTCTGAAATACAAGTTGGGACACGGTCTCTGATGCATCAGTTCAAGCTAACGATTCAGTGGATTAATGAGGACCGCGTTTACGTTGCCAAGGTGCCAGAGCTTCCAGGGTTGAATGGCCCAATGAGGCTGCCTTGGCAAATTCTAACGAGGAAATTCAATTGTGGATTAAACTGCCCGGGAATACCGCGATCCGGTGCCTTGAACCAAAGAGCCAGCCGTAAAATGACGCTTAAAGCACAACCACGAGAAGATCTCACGAAACCTTTAGGATGTTGACCATGTCAAGGTCTGTGTATGTTCTGGGTGCCGGATTCAGTCATAACTTCAATAGGGAAATGTTTCCCTTGGTCCGCGATTTCCTAAAGACGGCTAAATCTCTTTTCCGTTACCTGCCTGAACAACAGCATTTGGAATTAGGACGCATAATAGCAACATACTTTAATAATTCACTTTATCCCGATTTGGAAAAGGTACTTAGTTTCTTATCGGCGGCACCATTGCATCATCGAACGATACGGTTTGAACACCGCTTGGGCGTTAATGGATAATGGAAGAAGACGTCAATTCAAAGATCCAAAGCGCTGAGCGCCAGTCATTTCTGAGGTTAACGCGCGATCTGGCAGGCCTACCGGCTGAGCAATCGGTGGCTGCGTTAGAAACTGCGGCGGCTATTTCGGGTGTCTCGTTGCGTCTGAGTATCGAGTACTTAAGAGCTGCACCCAGGGCTGCGGAGGTTCTACAAGCCGCGGAGTTGCGCGCCTGGGGCGAACTGGGCCGGCGTTTGGCGATGAGTGACGTTGAGACCGCGATCACGTTTTTCGCGGAGGGAGTAAGCCGACTCAAGCACGTGCCTGAGGAGGTTCGTCCGTCGTTATTCCAACTATGCTCCCGCCAAATCACCCTATCCTCATCAATCGCGGTCGACACACTGCGAAGCGCACCAGCGCTTGCGAAGACAATCGGCAGTGCGGAGATACTGGAGACTGTTTTCGAAGTCGCCGCCGAAATCTCCCGCCGCTCAGCCAAGCATAGCGCCGAGTTTCTCAACCAGACGCCCTGGGTTCTGTCAGCTTTAGGTAAATTCAAGAGCCCGGAGGTCAAGCAAAGAGGCACCGAACTCGCTCGGGAATTTGCTTCGCGTGCGGGCGGGATTGCAGCAGACGCGTGGGTCGCACTCCCGGCGGCGCTCGGCCATCTCAACTCGAATGACGCGCTACGCCTCCTGAATAACACGATCGGTTTTCTCGAACGCGGCGGCGGTTCCGCGCTGCAGGTTTTGCTCACTGGCGGCGAAGTCCTGCGAACGTTGCCGCCGGTCTTCGATGAGTGGGTGAAGCTGTTATGGACCGTCGCCCAGCACGGGAATGCGAGCCTGATTGCATTCGTTCGTAGTAGCCCGAGGTTTGTTCACGGATTGGCAAGTCATGCGGATCGTGATCGGCGCGTCGACCTCGCAATGCGCGTAATAACACTCACCCGTGAAATCGCGGAAGTAGACGGCGAAGCAGCGCTCGCTTGCTTTCGTTCGAGTTCACTGGCGCTTAGAACTGTCTCAATCGAAATGTTTGAGCAGTGGGCTCGGCAGGGTCTCCAGTCGCACAACAAAGACGCGCGCGCGCGCCGCAGTTACTTCGCGCTGGAAACACGAGGCAGTCATGATGCGCTACGAAGCGGCAATAGTGGGCTGTCGCTCGAGTCAGTGCGGCATTTGCTTCAGCTTTACGTTGAGGGACTAACCGGCCACGAAGTGGAGATTAGCCCGCTTGCGGCTATGCCACTTGAGTCTCGAATCGCCGACGGACGCACGATTCATCTTCCTTCCGTGGTTGCCGAGTTTGGTGACGACGATCTCGACTTTCGCTTATATAAAGTTTTGTCGGCGCATGCCGCGGGCCAAATTGAGTTTGGAACTTACGAGTGTGGAACGTCAGCTCTGCGTGCTGCTTATGCTGCGCTAACCGAATTCTACAATCCGGGCAACAGCGCCGCGCTCGACGCCTTTGCAATCGCTGACCAGATGGTTGAGGTGGGACAGCGATCCCTGTCTGTCGATGGATCGGAAGAGGAATCTACAACGGACTCGCAGACCGCGGGAAGTGCCTCCGGTCCAGTGACAGGCCCGACCACCCCAGCGGGGCTGCCGGCCATGCCCCGGTGGAATGCCTGTCCGACCAATGTCGATTACCGCGTGGTCCTGGAATTGTTTCCGTATCCGCAACTCGCTCGCAGAATCTTTGGCACCCTGGAAAACTGCCGCATCGATCGGCGTCTTCGTCAGAACTACCGCGGGCTCACTCGCGATCTCGATTTGATTCGTGAGCACCTTCGCCGCGGACGGCCTTCAGTCACCGAGTTGCCGGCGACGCTCGTTCCCTTTGAACTACTCTTTCAAGCCGTCCTGCTGGGTGGCGCAACCGCCGATGCGCGACAGTATTACGGCCAGATTGTTTCTGAGTTTGAAACGGTGGCAGTCGAGTATCTGTCCAACCCATTAGCGACAGTTGCCGACAGCCTGATGGCGACCAGTCGCGTCTATTCGTTGTTTCAATCCCTGGCTCCCGACGATTCGGTCCAGGAAGTTGAGATGCAAGAGGAGCCCTCGGACACAGAACACGAAAACGCCATCGCCACCGAGAGTTTCAATCGACGGGAATTTCAACAAAAACCCGAGCGTCGTGACGTGCGCGAGCTTTTCAACGCCTGGAACGACCCCGACGGCGAAGGCGAGCCTGATGAACTTGTGGGCGCGGAGGCCTGGAGGGAGGCTGAGCTTCCGGAGCAAACGATTGAAGAAGGGGAAGTGGCTTTCAACTATGACGAGTGGGATCGCGAGTTAACTGACCATCGACTTGGTTGGTGCCGGGTGATAGAGAAACGCGTGAAGCATGGCGATCGACTCTTTGTCGAGCAAACTCGTGAGCGCTACAAAGGAGTGATTTCCTCTATCCGCCACCAATTCCAGTTGATGAAGCCGGAAGATCTGCTGCGGATTACAAACGAGCTGGATGGCGAGGAATATGACCTCAACGCTGTCGTCGATCATGTCATCGATCGCCGGGCGGCGAAGGTGGGAGGCGGACATCAATCCGAGCGGCTGTATATGAAACGCTTGCGGAGGCAGCGTGACGTGGCTGTATCGTTCCTGCTTGATCAGTCTTCGTCAACCGCGCGGACAATTGGACGGCATCCTCTCCAACCTTACACGCGCCCGGGTCGTCGCATCATCGAGATTGAAAAGGAAGGGTTGGTTTTGATGAGCGAGGCACTCGAAGCCGTCGGCGACGTCTATTCGATCAATGGTTTCACTTCCGAAGGCCGGCGCAACGTCAAATTTTATGTGGTCAAGGATTTCGACGAGAAGTATTCCGACGAAGTGAAGCAGCGAATCGGAGGCATAACTTTCCAGAACAACACGCGGCTGGGGGCAGCAATTCGTCACGCCTCGGCCAGGCTCGCCAGGCAGGAGGCAAGGACACGCTTACTCATCGTCTTGTCTGACGGCCGGCCCTACGATCATGATTACGGTGATGCGCGTTACGCGCGCGAGGATACGCGCGAGGCTTTGCGGCAGGCAAAGAACAGTGGGATTACTCCCTTCTGCATCACGATCGATCGCGAGTCGGAAGCGGAACTAAAAGATCTTTACGGCGACATTGGCTACACGATCATTGACGACGTGCTTTCTCTTCCAGAACGGCTGCCGGGAATCTATCGACGGCTGACTACCTAACAGCCAATAATGCTGTCTACTGAAAAACTAAGGACGATCCACGAAATCACACGAAGCGCACGAAAAAGAGCCCCTGGTTCGAGTCATTTCGTGTCCTTTCGTGGATCGTCTGATCTCCCTGAAATGAGAAGTAGTCTTGTAGTCAAATTAGTTCCCTACTTTGATCTTTGGGCCATGTGACCAAAACCACCGCCACCTGGAGTCTCGATTCGTACGCGATCGCCGGTTTCTAATTCCCAACTACCTTTCGATCCGATCCTGCGCGCGTGTCTCTCCCGGATGCCTCTGTGAATAATTGCCGCGTTGCCTGGCTTGCCATCCTCGCCGCCTGCCAAACCATAAGGCCCACGCTTGCGTCTATCAGCAAGCAACGACATGCGCGCGGGTGCGAGTGTTTCAATCTCGCGTATCACCCCATCGCCGCCTCGATGCTTTCCCTTCCCGCCCGAGCCCTTGCGAATCCTGTACTCGCGCACACGCAACGGATAGGCATACTCAAGCGCTTCGGCAGGCGTGTTCAAGCTGTTGGTCATATGGGTGTGGACGGCGCTCATGCCATCCTGGTCGGGCCGCGCACCCATGCCGCCGGCGATAGTTTCGTAGTAGGAAAATTCCCGGGCAATCAACCCGGCGCGCGAATCAATACCCCCCATCGTCAGGTTATTCATTGTCCCCTGGCTGGCTGCTGGAATGCGCCCGGGTAAAGCTTGGGCCAACGCTCTGAACAGAACATCGACAATGCGTTGCGAGGTCTCGACGTTACCACCGGCCACCGATGCAGGATGGACGGCATTGACGACTGTACCCGCGGGGGCGACGACTTCAATCGGGATCATTAGACCGGCACTGGCGGGCACGTCATCACCCAGCAAACAGCGGAAAACATAAGAAACTGCCGAAACGGTAATGGCTTCCACTGCATTGATTGGTCCAGCAACTTGAGGCGCACTGCCGGTGAAGTCAACCCGCGCTTGCGCGCCCTTGATAGTTACCCGCACTTTGATCGGAATCTCCCGATCAGACACGCCGTCGTCGTCAAGCACGTCTTCTGATTCGTAATCTCCGTCGGGAATTGCGCCGATCGCATGTCGCATGAGCCTGCCGGAGTATTCAATCAAGTGCGTGGCATACTCGGCGGCCTCCCGCGCACCGCGACGTTCTATGATCTCGAGCAGACGCATATTGCCGGTTTTGAGTGAACCAATCTGCGCCTGAAAGTCGCCGCGACGCTCATCAAGGCCGCGAACGTTCGCCAGTATTAACCGCATCAAATCGTCATCCAGCTCGCCACCACGTACCAGTCGGATTGCGGGTATGCATAAACCTTCTCCGTAGAGGTCAGTGGCCATTCCCATCGATCCTGGGGTCGCGCCGCCAATGTCTGCATGATGAGCCCGGTTGGCAACGTAGAACAGACAGGAGGCAGGAGGCAGACGGCGGGAGGCAGGAACCTCTCGTTTTGCTTTTCCTGCAGTCTGCTGCCTGCCGCCTGCCTCCTGACGGAAGACTCCCATCACCAGGGTAACATCCGGCAGATGCGTGCCGCCGGAAAAGGGATCGTTGATGGCCACCACGTCGCCGGGTTTGAGTTCGACTGCTCTTAAAGCGGCGGCCACAGCCATTGGCATTGAACCCAGATGCACCGGCATGTGATCGCCCTGAGCAATAACGCGACCTCGGGCGTCGAACACGGCGCACGAGTAATCTCGCCGCTCTTTAATGTTTGGCGAAAAGGCCGTGCGCCGGAGCGCAATCCCCATCTCCTCCGCTACCGAGGTGTAGAGAGCGCGATAGATTTCCAGAGTTGTTGGGTCGAATTGCTTACTCATGCTGTTAACCGCCAAGAGCGCCAAGCCGCCAAGATCGCCAAGACCGAAAATCCTTAAGCAAGCATCAAGACTCAACTGCAATCAGCTCATTTTGGTTTGACTTTGGAGTGCGCTGACCTGTCAGCGCTTTGGTCATCTGCGACCTGTCGCAGCCGTCGGCGTCGAATATTAGGTTCGTCGCAGCCTTCGGCGATGGAATCAGGGTTAAAGAAACGCGCAGTGCAGTGTAGCAAGGACGGCGGCGACAGGTCGCCGAAGACCAAAGCGGTAACAGGTTACCGCACTCCAAACTAGAGGCACTCCAAATTAAAGTAGTCACCAAATTAGTAGTCCACCTTCCCAACCTGCGAATTCAGGTTACTTGAATGATCAGATTTCCATAGCCATCAGCCTCAGCACCCGCGCCCGGCGGAATAAGGGTAGTTGAAGAATACTCCGTCACAATGCAAGGGGCACGAAGCTGTGACCCTGCCGGCAATTCATCTCGCTGATAGACCGTCACAAAGTGTTTCTTCCCGTCGAAATAAGCGGTCCCATTCTTCGCCGCTTTCGCAAACCCTCGCTGGCCTGCTGACCTCCTACGCCGCTGAGCCAGCTTCGCGACAAGTCCGGTAGAGCGCACGCGCGCACTCACGACCTCGACGGTGTTCTCGTGCTGCGCGTAACCGTAGCGCGCCAGGTGGGCTTGATGAAAACTTGCAGCGAGATCTGCGCCTGTCTGTTTGATCTCCAACTCAAACGACTGGCCCTTATAGCGCATGGCGAGCGATCGCTCGTGCACTTGTTTCGATGTCATGAACCCTTCGCTGCGAAGTGCGGCGGCGGCAGTCCGCTCCATCTCTCTAAAAGTCTTGTCTAACTTCCTTTCGATTTCGCGGCCCACATCCAGCATTATCGTCCGGCTCTGGTTCTTCACGACGTCTGCTGCAAGAACCCCAATTGCCGAAAGAGCCCCTGCGGATGTTGGCACTATGATTCGGGGAATGCGCAGAGCCTGGGCCAACCCGACCGCGTGAAGTCCGCCGGCGCCACCAAAAGGAAGGAGGGCAAACTCGCGGCTATCGTAACCACGCTCCACCGAGATGCGCCGAAGCGCGCGTTCCATGTTTGTGTTTGCAACCGCCAAGACTCCCTGAGCAGCTTCCACCATTGTGACTTTGCGTTGCGCTGCTTTACTCATCTCGGTCGCGAGTTGGGCCAAAGCCAATCGAGACCGTTCCTCATCGAGCGTAAACTCACCGCCAAGCAAACCCGCGCCGCCGAAGTGGCCGAGGACGAGATGAGCGTCGGTGACGGTCGGCAAAAGCGAACGGCCGTAACAGGCGGGACCCGGATCCGCCCCCGCTGATTCAGGACCAACATGCAGTGAGCCACCCTCGTCCATTCTCGCAATCGAACCGCCGCCCGCCCCTACGGTATGGATATCCATGACCGGCACCGCCACCGGCAGCCCGGCCACAGAAGCCTCGTTTGTCATGCTCAATCCATCCTGCTCGCAGAGCGCCACATCCGTGGACGTGCCGCCCATATCGAAGGTGATGATTCTTTCAAAACCCGCCGCCCGCGCAGCTCTCAATGCTCCGACCACTCCTCCAGCAGGCCCGGAAAGAATCGTGCGTACCGGTTCCCGCGCAGCCACTGCTGCCGAAATACTGCCCCCGGAGGATTGCATGACGCGCAGTCGCGGGGTGTTCGTTGCGAGTCGATTAAGATAACTGCCCATCAGAGGTTGGAGGTAAGCGTTAATGGTGACGGTCGAAGTCCTCTCAAACTCTCGATACTCAGGGAGAATCTGGTGAGATACGGACAGAGGGATTTCTAAAGCGGAAAGTGCCCGCGCTATTTGTTGTTCATGCGCGCTATTGACGAAGGAAAACAGCAGGCAGATCGCTGCTGAATCGATGTTTGCTTTCCTTAGCCGTTCAACTAACGCCGACAGCTCGCCTCCATCAACTGACTCGAGCACTTCACCTGCCGCTGTGACCCGTTCACGTAACCCAAAGCGCAGATTAGCCGGCACGAGTGGAGGTGGTTTGACTGCATCCAGATTGTAAAGCTCAGGGCGCGCCTGTCGCCCAATCTCGAGCACGTCCTCGAATCCTTTGGTCGTAATCAGCGCCGTGCGGGCCCCACGCCTTTGCAATAGCGCATTGGTGCCGACGGTGGTTCCATGGACCACTTCGAGATCTCGCAGATGGCTGTTTGAAGTTTCTGCGATGCGACGCAGGCCGCAGATTATCGCGTGTCCAGCATCCGCAGGTGTAGAGGCAAGTTTAAAAATTTGGAGCTTACCGTTTAATTCAAACACGAAATCAGTAAAGGTTCCCCCGGTGTCAACACCCACACGAACTTTGCGAACACTGGGTGGTGATCGTCTGTTCCGGAGTGTGTTTGTCGCCATTGTGGGCCGAGATCGAGATAGGACCAGTCAAATTTCGGAATCTTGTAGCGCGCGTGTTGTTTTGCAATTGGCACCAGGGACAGACGGCAGAAAAATGTGCTTGATCGGTTTCGGTATCCTACCTACTGCCGTCTGCCTACTGCCGTCTGCCTACTGCCTCCTGGTACTGGCGCCCAGCAACCGCTCTTGTCCGAGGCTCGAGCGGCGTCAAGGACGAGTTGGACGCGATAACCATCTTCGAATGTGGCCGCTCCCTCCACGGTCTTACGTCCATCTCTAAGCGCATAGACTATCGCGGACGCAAAAACAGTGAAGCCGCGCGACCAACTTCCCTCGCGCATTCCCGGCGCTATCGCATCCTGATCGACTTTTACGGGTTGCCAGGCCGCGGAACCTGCCGGTGAATGCCAAAGTCCGCCGCCCTCCTCAACCATCAATGCACCCTTGCTGCCGTAAACCTCTAACCGGTTTTCGTGGTTGCCTGACTCGACAACGGAAAGCGATGCGGCTCCGGTAGTTTGCCTGGTCAAGGTCGACTCAGCGAAGCGCAACATTAACTTCACATCGTCATCGGATGTGACGCGACGCATTTTCCCGCTTGTTCTGTCCGGCCTTTCCTCAACATGAGTTGAGAGCATGCCGCAAACCTGGCTGACTTCTGTCCCTAACACCCAACGAAACGAATCAATCGCATGGGAACCAATCGCGCCTAATGTTCCGCCACCCATCGCCTCATCGGACCACCAATCCCAGGCCCCCAGCATTCGGTAATCTGAACGGAAAACATAATTGCAATGACGCACCGTTCCGATTGCGCCCTCGTGTAACATCCCGCGCATTTTTCGCCGGCTACTCAGAAATCGCAGTTCATGATCGATCAACGCCAACACACCTGTCTTCTGCGCTCGCTCAGTCATTCGCCTTGCCTCTTCGGCATTCATCGCCATCGGCTTTTCGCAAAGCACTGCCTTGCCTTGATCGAGAGCGGCAAGCGTGATTTCCATGTGGGTCGCAGGAGGTGTGACCACGCTTACCAGATCGATATCGTCGCGTTGAATCAGCTCGCGCCAGTCGTTGGCGACGTTTTCGATGCCAAACTGTTTGGCAACGCTCTCGGCGTTTTCACGATGCCGGCTGGTAATCGCCACCACGCGGGCCCCCTTGCAATTGAGAAAGCCGGGAATCTGAGTAGTGCGGGCAAAGCCGACGCCAACAATTCCAATCCCTATGATCTTTCCGTCACTTAGTTTTTTCACACGTCTTCTCCGGAAGTTTGCGGCCGAGTATAGATGAGTTTGGCTTGACTTGGCATTCAAAGTGATGGTTGGACGTGGGTGAGGTGATGGTTAGTTCACGCTAACTCAGCCCACCGGTCCAGCGCGCCGGCGAGTTTCGCAATCAGCAATTCTTGCTCCTGGTAGAGTTGATGGACCAAGTGTGCATCGCTTGAGTTGTTGGCCAGCTCCGCTTCGATTTCTGCCTGGCGCCGTTCGCCTTCTTGTATTTCAGACTCCAGAGCTGCCAGCTCCTTCTGTTCTTTGAACGACAGTTTTCGTTTTCCCGGTTGTTGGTCATTCAACTGCTTATAGTCGGCCGGTTCCCTGCTGGCACCTTTCGGCTTAGCAATTGTGGCCGCCTTCCCTTCCGACTCTCGAGCTTCAATGAAGTTGGTATAGTTTCCTGGGTATTGACGCAAACGACCCTCTGGCTCAAAGCGGAAAATGTGCTCAACGGTGCGGTCCAGAAAGTATCGATCGTGGCTGACGACAATAACGCACCCTGCAAACTCATCCAGATACTGTTCCAGTGTGATGAGTGTTTGAATGTCCAGATCGTTTGTCGGTTCATCAAGTAACAGAACATTGGGCGCGCCCATCAACACTCGCAGAAGATAGAGCCGCCGCTGCTCGCCGCCCGATAACACACTGATGGGCGCATATTGCATCGCCCCCGTAAACAGAAACTTCTCGAGCATCTGGCTGGCGGTGATAAACGCACCTTCTTCAGTTTCGATTCGTTCGGCTACTGCTCGTATGTAATCAATCACTCGTTCGTCCGCCGGCAAGGCGCGATTTTCCTGATCGTAGTAACCAAGTTTCACCGTCAGACCAACGTCGACCGATCCGCGATCCGGTTTCAATCGCCCGCTGATAATTTCAAGCAGCGTCGTCTTGCCGGTGCCGTTTGGACCAATGATCCCGATGCGGTCGCCACGCTTAAGAATGTAACTAAAGCCGTCGATCAAAGTGCGCCCGTCATACGCCATGGTGATTTCGTGGAGCTCCAGGATCTTTTTGCCCATTCGGCTGGAGACAAGAGAGATATCAAGTTCAGCGCGGGGTTCTTCCTTTCGCTGGCCCATCAAACTTGCAGCCGAGTCGAGCCGCGCTTTGGACTTGCGTGTGCGGGCCTTCGCTCCGCGTCTCAACCAAGCCAACTCACGGCGAATCAACATTTCGCGCTTTTGGCCTTCGACGGCCCGCTTGAGTTCCTGTTCCTCCTTCTTCTCAAGATAGTAGGAATAGTTTCCGTCGAACGACTGCACGGCGCCACGGTCGATTTCCAGTATTCGTCCGGTGACGCGGTCGAGAAAATATCGATCGTGGGTCACCAGCAACAGCGCACCACGATAACGAGCCAGATAAGTTTCCAGCCACGTGATAGTTTCCGCGTCCAGATGATTGGTCGGCTCATCGAGGATCAGAAGGTCAGGGCTTTGAATTAACGCGTGGGCCAGAGCGACGCGCTTTCGCTGGCCACCGGAAAGCGTGCCCATTGCGGCAGTTGTATCAGTCACGCCAAGTCTGCTTAACACCGTCCGCGCATTAGTCTCCATTTCCCATGCGCCGGCGGCCTCCAACTCATGGGCAAGCTCGGATACGCGATGTAAACGTTGCTCGCTGTTACTATCGATCTCGAGTTCGTGACAGGCCCTCTCGTAATCGATCAGTAACTTCATGCGAGCGTCGCTTGCGGCAAACACGGCATCGAGCACAGTCTGGTCCGGATCAAACGGCGGGTTCTGTGGCAGATGGCCTACCGACACTCCTGTGGCGAAAATGATGCGGCCGGAATCCGGCTGCACTTGGCGCGCGATTAGACGAAGCAGAGTGGTCTTGCCCGATCCATTAACCCCAACCACGCCAATTCGGTCCTCGGAATCCAGTCCCAGGCTTACCTGTTCAAAGAGTGGCTCAAGACCATAATTTTTACTGACAGATTCGATAGAGACAATGTGCATTGTTGATTCAATAGTCCGATAACTTCTCAACCCGCTAGCTTGGATCATTATCACCATCCAGTCGAGCGCCCCGGGCTATTGTTTCATGCATAACCACCGTCTACCTCTAAGACAAAAGCGGTTTTCTCCGCCTCTGTTCCCACGTTCGTTTAGAGGGGGTACCGCGCCCCTCCGTCTCCGCTCTGCGTTCGTTTAGAGGGGGGCACCGCCCCCCGGTTCAAGACACGTGGAATCGCACCCTGCACCGGTTGGCGGTGCCCACCTCTAAACCAAGCGAAAAAAGAAAAATGTTTGGGATTTGAATCTCACGTACTGCCATTAAACGAGAACCGAATGATCCTCCACAGTAAATCTATTCCGCATTTCGGCGAGCTTCTCAAGTTGCATTCCTCAGCATAAGTCCACACAATTCGGTTAGGGTCGATCCGATGACAGGGTTGAGCAGCATCAAAATCAATTAGAGCTTTTCTTAGATTGTCTTATGTCGTTCATGAGCAAGACAGCAGCGTTCGTGGGTATGAAGGCCCTGCGAAATTTAGTCTCCGATTCGATGGCCATAGATATGGGATCGGCGGCAACCATCATTTCCGTGCGCGGGCGTGGCATCGTGATCGATGAGCCGTCCCTGGTCGCCGTCGACTCCAATACTGGAGAAGTGATAGCGATTGGGATTGAAGCGCAACAGATGTCTGGCCGCGAGGCCCGTGATGTTACGGTGATCGCTCCATTGCTCGACGGAGTAGTCGCAGACTTTGAGAGAACCAAGGAGATGCTGGCGCATTTTGTGCGCAAAGCACGCGGCGGCAAATCCATTTTTAGCCGTCGCGCACTGATGAGTGTCTTGTCTGGAGTAACGCAGGTGGAGGAGCGGGCGTTGCTCAGCGCTGCCGAGCATGCGCGTATCGGCCGAGTCGTGATGATCGAAGAAGGCCTGGCGGCCGCATTTGGCGCAGGCGTACGAGTAGACGACCACCACGCTTCCGCAGTTGTCGATATCGGCGGTGGAACCACCAATGTGGCCATCGTAGCGAACGGCGCAATTGTTCATGCCCGAGCTGAACGGATCGGAAGCGAGGACATCAACGCGGCCATTGTCGACCATGTTCGTCGTCACCGTGGGCTAATCATCGGTCCGCAGTCAGTGGAGCGTCTGAAGCTTGAACTCGCTTCAGCCACTCTTCCAACCGACCTGGCTGAGGAGGTGACGATCAAGGGAGTCGATGTTCTGACGAGGAGTCCTGGAGCTATCGACATCACCGCCGGCGAACTCTACCCCGTCGTTCTGCAGGTTGTTCGCAAGATAGTTGAAGGAGTGAACGCTACTCTTACTGAGCTTCCTCCTGAAGTTGGCGGGGACATCTACGAACGTGGAATCATCCTCACGGGTGGCGGGGCGCAGTTTGGCGGCCTTGAAGATTTTTTTCGAGAGCAAACCAGACTGCCAGTGCGCATCGCTCCGGAACCCAAGTATGCAATTGTACGTGGTCTTGAGCAGATGTTTGAGGAGCCACTCAGGCTGCGTCATGTCATCCGCAGGGAGCCTTATCCGGTGCTGGATATGGAGGGCTGACGAAGCAAAGATAGGAACACGAAATGAATACGGAAGTTTGCCGTCGCTGCTGCATGCTTTTGATGCGTGCGCGCGCCTGAGATAACCTAACTGAGTGAGCGATCAAGGTTTCGTCTACTGTTTAAAGAGGTTTGTATCTGGTTGCCAGGGACTGCCAGGAACGGCATGGTCATTGCCCCTGCCGACATCGTGGCAGCAGAACTCATACTATCGCGGACTCCGGCGCACAAGACTCACCCCAGTGTGAGGATCTACTGCGAGGGGAGACGAAAGTCCTTACGGAGAAAGACTGTAACGTGCTGCAAACTCGGAGCGATTCTGATCATCACAGGATTCGCGATCGTCGCAACTCTCACCTACAACTCATATAGCAATTTTGCCCAAGTGATTGATCAGCAGATAGCCGGCGGCTATTTGCGAGGCCATGCCGGACTCTATGCGGCGCCCCGCGTTATCGAAAAGGGCGCGCGCCTCTCCAAAGAACAGCTTGTGACCTCGTTGCAAAGAGCAGGGTACGCGCGGGATAGGGCGAGCAATATCTGGAGTGGCAGTTTCCAGATAAGTGAAGACCGCGTAAGGATCTTGCCCCGTCAGGGAACGGAAAAACACCCAAGCATCGACGTCAATTTCGATCACCAGGGACGGGTTGCTTCTCTATCAGCGAACGGGGGCGACCTTCCTTCTTATTCTTTGGAACCTGAACTGTTGACCGTGGACGCTGGTCTAAAAACCGGCCAGCAGGAAACGCTCACGTATCCCGACATTCCTTCAGTGCTGGTCCAGGCGATTCTGGCGATTGAGGATCGAAGATTCTTCGAACACAATGGGTTGGATATTCGGGGCATTGGCCGGGCCTTCATTAGCTGGTCTACGAGTGGATCAATAAAGTTTCGTCAGGGCGGCTCGACCATCACCCAACAGCTCGTCAAGAATACCTACCTGACTCCGGAAAAAACTCTGCGGCGCAAATTCAATGAAGCCATGATAGCGGTGGCACTGGAGCAACGACTCTCCAAGCAGGATATTTTTGCGCTCTATTGTAACGAAGTTTATCTGGGTCAAAGGAATGGCGTTGGAGTACGTGGGGTAGCACAAGCAGCAAGAATCTTTTTCGGCAAGGAGCTAAAAGATATTTCGCTGGCTGAAGCCGCGACCCTTGCCGGTATGATTCAGAGCCCGGCCAGATACGCTCCTGACCGGTATCCCGAAGCTGCCAAAGCGCGTCGCGATACAGTTATTGCGGCGATGACTCGTGACGGTGTAGTTAGTATTGGAGCGGCGCAGAAGGAGAGTGCCGTAGCGGTTAACGTCGTACCCTTCGAGGGCAGCGGTAATGAACTGGCTCCGTATTACGTCGACGCTGTTAATCGCGCCATGGATGCTCAGCGCGATTCCCAACCTGAGGCCGAGCAAAGTATTCGCGTACAAACAACAATCGATCCGGATCTGCAGACGGCGGCCGAAAATGCCCTTCGTCACCAACTGGAGCTGATAGGTAAGTCGTCGGGGGCAAAGGCGCTGCCCCAGGGAGCTCTGGTCGCCTTGGATGTACATACAGGCCAGGTTCTGGCAATGGTCGGCGGACGCAGCTACGAGGAGTCTCAACTAAACCGGGCAACGGACGCCAAACGACAACCCGGCTCGGTTTTTAAACCATTCGTTTACGCTACCGCATTAGAAGCCGGGATCTCACCACTCTCGACCTCCCACGACGCTCCGCAAACTTTTGAATATGGCGCTGCCACATACTCGCCGGCCAACTACAATAAGGCCTACTCAATGCACGACGTCTTGTTGCGTGAAGGCTTGATCAGATCACTCAATGTCGTGACGGTAGACCTGGCCATGCGGTCAGGGCTTGCCAATATCGCCGCTACCGCCGCTCGATTCGGTCTGCCCAGGCCACAAGCTTATCCGTCAATGGCCCTTGGCACTTCTGAGGCGACCCCTCTCCAAATGGCCGCTGCTTACGCTGCCTTCGCAAATGGCGGCACGATGATCGAGCCCATCCTCATTGCTGGATCCGTTGGTACCGCCTTTGATACAAACGCCGGCCAAATGCTGAACGCAATCTCTGCCAAACGGCAGATCATTAAACCAACCACTGCCTACATGATTACCGACATGTTGGCAGCCGTAACAAAACGAGGGACCGCACGGCGTGCGCAAACTAGTTTCACCAATGTCGCTATCGCTGGCAAGACCGGTACTTCGCGTGACGGATGGTTCGTCGGTTACACACCTAACCTGGTGTGCGCGGTGTGGGTGGGGTTTGACGATAACAAGCAATTGGGACTGACCGGTGCTGAGGCAGCGCTTCCAGCATGGATTGATTTCATGAAAGAAGCGATTGCCATTCGACCAAGTCTGGGCGGGAGGTCCTTCCCAAAACCGGCGGGAATCGTTACTGCGAAAATTGATCCGGAGACCGGTCAACTGGCTGGACCAAACTGTCCCACGGCACAGACGGTGAGCGTCGCGTCACAATTTGCGCCCGCGTTGGAATGTCTTAAGCACCAGCCGGAAATCGCATTTGAGGATGAGGTCGAAGATGTGGCTTGGGAGAGCTCGCTCGAGTCCTCCGATTTGAGTAGCGATTCGCCCTCTGCTGGAGTGACTCAGGCCGGTCAATCAATGACCCCGCCCGATCGATCAAATAGATCGTTGGAAACACCCTACGAAGTGAATAGTAATCTCGATGGACAACCAGAGATTGAGGCGC
>JBPCKD010000086.1:0-34619 GCA_051004635.1 Pyrinomonadaceae bacterium | reverse complement strand
CTACCACTACAAACACGAGGGCAAGTTCGTTAACCCAAAAAGGATCTACCACCCCAACCAACCAAACCTGGGCACCCTTACACCGTCAGAAATTACTGTCAAAACAGCCACCGGGGAAAAAGTGCGTCTCAAGCTCTACTGACGATGCTCCACTCCGAACATCCGTGCTTACGCAGATGAATGCTTGCCCTTACTGCGGAGCGGAAGAGCAAGTCGAAATTGAGTAAGTATGGCCCGAACCCCGCGACTTCAACTTAACTCTCTGCACCTTATCAACCCTAATCAACACCGTGGATCAGCAACGCACCGAATTCGGCTTCCTCAGGACAACATGCTCCTGCTCTGCTTGCGCCAACAACTGCCGTAACCTGCCCGGCATGCTTATTCCTGACGACGTGCCCCGCATCGCCCGTCACCTCGGCTACACCGACGTCATGGAATTCTCCCGCGAAAATCTCTTGGCTAGTCCCGGAGCAATTGTCCTGAGAGACAACCAACAAGTGCGAATCCCCACTCTTGTACCGCAACGCGGCACCGATGGCTCCTGTAAGTTCTTACAAAATGATCTCTGCACTATTCATTCGGTATCACCCTATGGTTGTGCATTTTTCTCAGAACACGAGCCCCGCACCGCCGGAGATAAAAAATCAATTCTCGGTCTCATTCACATCACTCGCGATCACCAAACCACCGGCCGCTACTCCCGCATCTGGTCGATGCTTGACTCGACAAACCTGAGAGCCATACCCCCCGAAGCCATTCGCCAACGTATGCGCGAAACATCTAACTCCCTATCTAACCCCCAGCCACTACCTCGCGCTTCCAAACCAGCAGCAGAGCCAAGACAAAGCGGGCCCTAATAATTCGCTTCAAACGTCTACTCTTTTCAAAACGGCCCACGCCTTCACATCAAAACGATCCTTCAATCGATCAAAAGATCAACATGTCAGCCCAAACCGCTATTAAACTCCCCGCCAATCACACTGCTCCTATTCCAATAGCAACCACTGCCCCAAAGCTCACTTTTGAAGAACGCCGCATCCTAAAACTCCTCGGCAAACATACCTACGATGAAGTTCACCAACGAACCGGCTGGTCACGAGGTAAAATCTACAACCTGGCTATTCGCGCCTCCGCACGAAAGACCGAAAACCGTATACGGGAACGACACCAGGAACGTAAACGTCGGCAAATAGAATTCCTCACTGAAGTTATGAACACGACCGCAAAATGCGACGTGCTTGATTTTCTCGATGGAATCCCAAATGACAGTGTCTATACTCACATAACTTCGATGCCCTACAACTTAGGAAAGCCTTATGGCGATTGCCAAAGCGCCGATCGCATGCGCTTCACTTATTTTCACGGCTGGCTTATGCAAATCATTAGCGAGCTCTCACGTACGCTAAAACCAAACGGAGTCCTCTTCCTTAATATCGGCTCAACCCCAGACTGGGAAGACAAACTCATGCCCTTGGACGTACTCCTCTTTGAAGATCTGCGTCGATCCGGATTGACTTTTCAAAGCCGTGTCATCTGGACCACACCCCACGGCCTTACGCCAAAACGCAAACTCGCCGAGCGACATGAAACTGTACTAGTGTTCTCTAAAGGCGACTCTCCAACATTCAATCCCAGCGCCGCCCGAATGCCACAAAAACAGCCGGGAAAAAGAGCCTTCAAAGGCCCGAACAAAGGCCAGCTTAGTTGCCACCCACTCGGGGCCCATCCTACTAACGTCTGGCATATCCCAAACGTCGGACACAATCACCCGGAACGCAAAGCCGGCGGACCGCATTTACACCCCGCACAGTTCCCACTCACTCTCGCCAAACGAGCCATACTGCTCTACTCATTACCTGGAGAACTGATATGCGACGTTTTCTCCGGAAGTGGTACAACGCATGTAGGCGCAATCGAAACAGGAAGAGCTTTCATCGGAGCAGATCTGTTCTACGAAGATCTCCGAGCCAACCGCTTGGTCCACACCTCGCCAGATACTTTGTCGATACTACCCGGCGTTACCGACCAATCGATTGCAGTTTGGCAAGCAGAGGCGCGTAAGATAGAAACGCCCGCAACTCCAATTACTCAAGCGACCGAAAAACAACAGATCCAAGAACTCTTCCTCTGGGACAAGCCTTAACCCACTTAACCAAGGAACTCGCTCTCGCTGCCAAGTCCAAAGGTCACGCTCGCCCCTCCAGAAGGAGAACGAGGAAACAAGACTTAAACCAACGACCTCTGAAGAAATCATCATGTCCCTGAACATTGCTCTTCATACCAACCAGACCCCCCACGTCACTTCCCCTCACCAGGAAATCATCGCCATTATCGATCTCACTCCCAATCGAGCCACCGAACTCCTCGAGCTGATGAATGACATCACGCTCCGCGCCTGCGCTTCTTCAACAACTTTCAAAATCTCCAGCTTCGAACCATCGGCACTTTATGTTCCCGCTTATGCGCTCCGCGAACTGCCTTCACCGGACGACTTCGTCATCCTCCCATCTAATTTCTCCGTAACGGCCGTAACCCCAATCAAGCTGGTCCACGCCAACGTGATGCCGCTTTTTGTTAACTGGACCGCTTCAGACGAAAACGAACGCTTCCTCGTAAACACCGCCGAACTCGACGCCGAAATTCTCAAACTCGTCGCACGCGGAGAAACACTTGTCCCCGGCTCAACCAGCTATTCCGTCAAAAACGCAAGACGACCATCACCAGGATCTTTAATCACCCAGGAAGGCAACTGGCTCCACTAATAATTTGGGCGGTACTTCAACGTACCGCCGTAATGCATGAACGTCCTGCTTATCAACGCCAGCGCTTCAATAGTCCTCCTTAACCAAGGGCGTCAATAGTCACTCACCCACGGCATAACAGTTGCCAACATTTTGCTGGCGGTAATGGCTGAAAAAGCATAACCAAATCAATTAACTCTGAGCCCAAAATAGCTCGCACCCAAACCGGAACAATCCTTTTCTAATGACTAGCAGTAATCAAACGACAGACTTGGCCACTGAAGCTACTGTTCATATTACCGATGCCGACAACAAAGCTGCTCTGGTGTCTTCACTCGCGGACACCGATTCCAATGGACTCGAACAAGCGGAGCCTGGTACGCAAAGCAAATACCCCGCCTGGCTGCTCGAACTCACGCACCAGCTCCGCAACTTTCGGCAATGGCGTCTCATCATCAAGCCCGACCAGACACTCGATCTCGACTACCTGGCAATACTCGCCCAGCAGGTGCAACGAAGGGCTCGCCCGTACACAGCCCCACCGCAACTCAATCTTTTTGCGCTTGACCCTATCGTCGACAATCCGCAAGCCGCCGATCAACAAACCACTTCAGAGGCAACATCCATGACAGCCATGCTCGCCCTCAGTCACGCCACTCCGGACGACGACACCTCAACCACAACCCTCGCGCCCTTCACTATCATCAACGGCAACAACCGGCCGACCCGGCCAAACAGGATCATTCTCCCAGATGAAATCCTGACCATCGAACCAGAAGAGCAGCTCCATGATTACCTCAGCCGCGTCGCCGGCTCCGCCATGGAAGCTGCTATCTACGCTTGCGGCTCGCAAGAGGCCGCATTCATTCGCCTCGGAAGTAAAGCTTCGCAAGAACGCTCCGCCAACCCGCTACCTCCCCCTGCTAACAGACCAACCCTCGTGCTCGCACCAGCTCGCGAACAGCCACAAAAAGGCCGGCAGCCCAATCGCCGCACATCACGCTCTTAAACTGTTATATGTCAGGAACGTTTCACTGTGATAACCAAGCGAGTACAAGGCAGGGTATCCCGCCGCGCCACAAGGCGACGGCTTCCGTTGCACAATCGAAAACATCAGTTTTTACGGCTTGGAAAGATGAGGATTTACCGGCGACTCGCCAGTTTGACCATTGGATGCTGAATGCTTCTGCCCAACCTTGAAAGGCCGCTTCCAAAAACGGCATTTTCGGTTTTACGAACTCTATCGCGGGCGTATCTGCCAGGTCTCGTTAGCGTTCTTGCTCTTCCAACAGTCCCGCCGGGGGACACCGACGAATCATAGAATCATCATTCCCACTCTGCATTATTGAACCCAAGCGTCTTTGCATTCTCAGAGACTGCGCGCTTCGTCTGGTCCTGGGTACCATTGGGGAAATTCGCTTGTATCTCGATGCTGACTTTCACCTCAGCGTTTGGGTCGGTGGCGAGAATGGCGATGATTTCGTCGGCGATCTGCACGAGACGCACTTTCGCTGTGCCGGGCGTTACCTCAGCTGAGCCATAGAAGGTTTTTACCTTCGGCGTCGCTTCGGGCGGAGTCGATCCGGGAGGTGTTGGTACCGGTGGAAAAAGGCCGGGCGATGTCGATCCAGGGTGCGATGGACCAGTCGGAGGTGGTCCGGGTGGAATGACTGGTGGATGAGCGATCCCATACGCTTGGGCGGCGTCTGGTTCGATAAGAAGCAGCGTGTCGTCGAGTTGCACGTTGGCGTCACCAAGCTTGAATCCATCAAGCGTGCCTTCGTGCTCGCCGTACGCAGTGCCGAAAAAATCCAGCGTGCTCGCACCCTTGACGATGGCTTGCGCCAGCACCCCGCGATCTCTCAAGCGCGGCAGGTAAAGGTATCGAAGCGTGTCTTCCCAGAAGTCGATGGCTTTCACGGAACGCTTGTCAGCCTTCCAATAAAGTTCCTGGAGCTTGGTCCGCAGATGAATTGGCGACCAGGTGGCTATGACTAGTTCGTTGTCGATGCACACTCGCTCGATCTCAGGACCCAAGGCCGCCCCGCCAGTGTTTAGAGGGAACGTCTCCACGTTCGGTTTACCTGCTGGGTTGTCCTGCGACGGGCAGAGCAGCCATTTGTAGCATTCCCGACCGACACGAGGCAAAACGTCTTCCGCACCCTTCAGCTCTTTCCTCGCTTGTTCAGCTTGGAGATTGTCCAGCACCAAACGCATCGCCGCGACATCCTCAACGATGGAGTTCCATGCCAACGCCACGCGGATGCAATCGCGCAGCCGCGCAAGTGCTCCGTGATCTGGTGCCACGAAGATCAAGCGATTGCCACGATACCTCGGTTTGGTTCCGTTGTTCCGCACATATTCCAGCACACCGTCGAAAGCAAGGCGTGGTTCCTCGCGGGAATAAAATTGTTCCGGTGCCAGGACAACTAAACGCAACGCACCATCGTCGGGCACATCGCTATTCGGAGTGAATATATGCATGCCGTCAAAGAACGTCGCGCTGGCGGCGAGCTTCTTCACGACCTCTGCCATCCGGCCGCGCACTTCGTTCTTATCCTCGAATCGCTTTTTCCGCTCCTCCATCTCGCGCCGGAGATTTGCGCGGGTGTCGAACCAATAGCGGGTCGCATCCTGCGTCCTATCGCCCGAGGAGTTAAGATAGTGGAGTTGATCCGCCAATCGATTCAGTGCATCGGAGTAGAGAGAGGAAGTTTGACCGGGTTGTAGACAGCCCAGCAGCACTCGCGCACGGTCGATCCCGCGCGTTCCAGGCTTTGCGTTTACAGATGATGGCGCGCTGCTCAGGAACACCGTCCGCGCCACCCTGCGTGCGGCTTGAACGGAGCCAAATCGCGTCTCTTTGGCTTCCAGTATCGTGGTCTCGGCTCTCTCGCCATCAACGTCACGGTCCATCACCGGATCCCAGCCGGGGCCAAGATAATAGATCAGTTCGTTTCGCGCACTGCCATCGTATAGCGGCAGGCTTCCGGGCAGGATCATCAGATCCTTATTGTTGTCCTGCCACAGACGGTAGATGACCTTGGCCATGAGCTTCAGCACGCCCCGCGTGCGTTGGAATCCATCAATCGTCGTCCACTCCTCATAGAGCTGGGAAAAGACTTCCGGGTGGATGGGATAGCTCTGCATCATGCGGTCAAAGTAACGGGACTCCTGTGTCTCCTGCGGCAGCTTCGCACCTTCAGCCACATAAGCGTCAGCAAATGCGCGGCAGACTTGGTCGCGTGCCTTGGCGTCACGGATTGGTTCAAACAAGCGTCGACGGACGATCTCGAAAGCTTCCTCTGGGGCCACTGTCTTCCAGAGCGCCTGCACCCGGTTAAAGACCGCCTCCAGAGCATGCAAAGCCGCCACGCCGCGCGGCCCGCCGGCCTGGCTATTGGATTCCGGCAGCGAAGCCAGCACCACCGCAGTCGGCACTAGTTTGGCAGCCTCTGTCAGCGATTGAATGAAGGAAAGCTTGCTGTCGTATGTGCCCCCGCTCAGCGGTTGACTCTCCACGAACTGGCGGATGTACACTACCGGTTCGTCCAGCAACACCACACACGGAGCGAACTGATTCAGCAACGTACAGAGGACATCCTTCCCGGGCGACGTTCCGGTCGCATCGGCCTCGTGCACAAGCGCAAGACCCTGCTCCTTTCCAAGCTGCCAGGCCAATTCACCCCAGAGCGTATTGATTGTTTGCTTGCCATGCTTCCACGGCTGGCCGGGGGCATGTGCAGTGCCATCCAATACGGCAATCTGCGACTTCGGCACATCCAACAGTCCTGCCTGATCGAGCAATGCCGGGATGCCCGCGAGGTCGCCCAGTGCGCACTGGCGCGATGCCAAGTGATACACCGCCAACATGGTGTGCGTCTTGCCACCACCAAAGGCCGTTTGCAGTTGGATAACCGGTTCGCCGCCTTTGCCATTTAGTCGTTGCGACACCTGCGTGAGCAGGCGTCCCATGCCCTCGGTAATAAAGGTGCGCTCATAAAATGCCTGCGCGTCGCCGTATTCCGGGGTTGCCTTACCTGCACGCACCGCCGTGAGATCGGCGGCAAACTCGGATTGTTGGAACGTGCCATTCAGCACATCCGGGTGCGGGACGATGATTTCTCGCCAAGGTTTTAGGCTCATGATTTAGGTCCTCTAGCCTTCAAAGAGTGACCCTTGCGGGTCGGCAGATTGTGGCCCGCTCGCGGCCGCGGATTCGATGCCAGTCCAACTAGTGATGAGTTCGTTGTAAACGCGAGCGTCTTCGGCTTGGCCCAGGCGTTCGCAGAGGGTGTAAAGACGATATGCGAGTTGGCGCACGGCTTCGCCCTTGCCGCCGACGGCGGCAAGGAGCGCGCCGGATGCGGACTCGCCACCCTGTTTGAGGGCGCGGATGAGTTGGTGCAGGGCTTCCCAGACGGGCGTCCGGATGTCCGTGCTTGGATCCCAGTCGGTGGGATACTCAGCCCACTTCAGAAGCCGGACTTTGCCGCCGCCGCTTTGAATCACACCTGCCTCTTTTATCCCATCCACGCTTGTGCCTTTCCCGCGCGCAAGGGTATCAGCTGTGCCGAACACACCTTCGTTCCAACCATATTGCTCAAACCAATGGAGGCAAAACTGCGTGTCGGCGTCGAAGTCGTCCTCAGCGAGGAATCGGTTGATGAGTTGAAGGGCAGTGTGAACGCTCATTGGCGAACCGTCTGCCTCCAGCACGGCGGCATATTTGGAAAAGACCGCCATCCCCGGCCCGATGATGGCCTGCGATAAGTCCACCGGTGCGACGGGGGAATGCTCGCCGCCCGCACCTTTGGTCATCTCGTCGAGCGCCTCAGGCAGCACACCGTTTAAGTCGCGAAGAAACTCGCGCCGGGAAATCATTGGCGCGTCAGCAGGCCGCTTGCGGCAGACGAGGACGATGCTAGAAGCGAGTGCGTTGGACCCCATACCACGCATCCGAAACTCCTGCTCACTGCGTAGCGGCCAAGTTCCTACAATAGAAAAACCGCCATTTAGCACGGCGCTAAGAAAGGTCGCCCACCCAGTAGAAGATGTATCCGCATCCTCGTTCGTTTTCGATTGCTTGAAGGCGTAATAAATCGTGACAGGTCCCTCGGGGTGTGACTGTTCCGCTAGATTGTGGATCGCTTGGGTCATTCCCTCCAAGAAAAACACTTCAGCATCATCTTTGGTGCCGTGACGGACAGGTGTCGCCACTAATTCCTCTGCCTTCGGTACGGTCATTGTTGCGAGCGTGGTAGGAAAGACTGAACGCAATGACCGGCGTAGCCAAACATAGAAGAAATCGGATAAGTCAGCATATCCGATGTTGTCATAGTAAGGAGGGTCAGTGGACACGACTTTGTGCCGGGAAATCGCCTGAGTTTGCGCGTCTGCCTGAGCTGAGAAACCACTGGCTGAGGGCGAGAGTTTCTCGATGCAATCGGAAATGTATTCCGATGCTGGCGCGAAGCCGCCAACTGTGTCACCGAGAATGGCCGCTTCGGGATAATCCCAAGTCATCGAGACAGTCTGTTTACCAAACAGATTCATCACTTTTTGGTTACCCGGAACCCAGCGCGTTACGGAATTGGAAAAGTCCGCGCAGCGATCAACTGCAAAAGCAAGGTATAGGCTCACGGCTTCGGCATAGGCGGTTGTCCCGGTGCCACCTACGTCGAGGCCTTTTCCTTCATCCGGCAGTCCACTTGAGAGTGCGTCTAGTCTAATTCGCTCGCGCGCCTCACCAACAAGGTCGCTAAGCGTTACGAGCGCCATCAACTGTCGCGGGGTAAAAAGGTCAGACCATTTTGACATTCCATAATTGCCAACGCGGAATCCTAGAGCCTGTTGGAAGAACTCTATTTCAGGTTTCCAATAGGGTGTGGCAGAGCGTGCGACGTCTTCGCTTTCCTGGATCGGAGGAAGGTAGATCCGACCCCTCAACCCTTCCGCAACAATTCCCATCAAACGCTGTCCCATACGCCCCGCTTGAGCTTCGGCTCTGAGGTATTCAGCGGCGATCGGAGCACCTGAGATTAGACATCTAAAATTGGCCCCCTTGGCCTTGGTGCCTGCTGCTGCATCAAGAGGTGGCGTGCCTAGCTTGACCGTGAAAAGGTACTTGTCACCGTCGACAATAGGCTGGACGTAGGCCTCCTTCCCGTCTTTGTTCGCAAGGATAAATGTGGAAGCGAGCGGGACGTCGACGTGAGAGAAGGCGGGGTTTGGGCTCTTAACTGTGCGCGCCCAAAGCCATGCGATCACGGGGACTTTCTGACCGACTAGTGGCTTCAAGTCGGGCCGTTCACGAGCCAGCTCAGCGGTGATTTCGACGGGTGGATAGAGATTGCCAATGCGTTTCTGAGCCTCGGTTCGTATCCACGCACCGTAGTAGCGGACGTCCTCCGCAAGTCCCGTTGCTCCCGGCCAACTTTGAATTAAACCAAGGTCACCCATCGCGCCTTCGCGCTTGTCCGCCACCCTGACCGGCGGGCGTCCGGCGAACTTGGGCGGAATTTCGATCATCGCCTTGTTGATGAGCACCGCAACTGGGTTTAGGTCCGTGGCATAGGATTCTAAGCCTAGACGCTGCGCTTCAAGTGGGATTGCTCCGCCGCCCGCAAAGGGATCGTGGAACGCGGGGAGTTTCTCGGGATTAAACAAGTCGGCAGCCTGCGGGTGATCCTTGTTGAGTTCACAGACCTCACGCCACGAACGACGAATCTCGGCGCGAGCGCACTCCAGCACTTCCTCGTTGGTGCTGTTTTTCCACTTCACAAGGTCCTCGATGATTGTGAACAGGCGCTTCCGCTCTTCGGCAGCTTCCTTCTTGTTTCTTCCGTATTTGAAACCTCTGCCGATGTTCGTGCCCGGGTCATTTACGAGTTGGGCGAAGAGGACGGCACGCGCTGCGGCAAGTGGACGCCGCGCCCACCAAAGATGTATGCCGCGAGGGTGAGCGCCGATGCCCGGCATCTTCTCGTAAGCGCACGCCTCGTTGATCGCGTCCAACGGGAGTGCAACCTCGATCAGCTTGCGGGGGGATTTGATGGGATAGGACATTCGTTAAATTCTTTGCGCGAGTTCGAGTAACGCTTTGAGGTCATAGTTGACGGAGGACACACCCCAGCCCGGTTCCTCCTTGAAGGGATGGGGCACGTAGTGGGGGCCGTCGATGGCGTCATCTGCGCCGACAAGAACGATAGCGAGGTGGTATTTGACACCTTGGTTCCAGCTTTCAAAGATTTCGTTCTTTGTTACGGTGACGGTCGACGCACCCTTGACGCGGCCTTTGACTTCGATGTGCCGGGCCTCGGGCAATTTGCCATCCACAGTGGGCGCATAGGAAGTGATATCCCAGCCGCATTTCTGAGCAGAGACATCCACCACGCGACAGCCGCGCGCTTCTTCAGCGAGGCGGACGGCGTTCATGGCAAGCTTCTCTACGCGCAAGCGGGCTTCAGGGTCGGCAGAAAACGCTCCTGCTGCGGCGTCCGGCGCTGGCTCGCCACGCAGCTTGCGCAGCAGGCCGGCGGGAACTACTAGTGCGCCGCCGAGCACGACCGGGGTGCCATTGGTGACATGGCGCATGGACTGGAGTTCCTTCTTCCGGTTCGCCAATCGTCCGTCGAGGTCGTTGATGGTCCGTTGGATATTTTCGAGATTCAGGCGAACGTCTTTCCCGGCTTCCTGATCCTCTTTTAGCTTCATCCAGCGGTCGGACCAGAAGGCGATTTCTTTAGTCAGGCGCTCGTGAACGGCGGCAAGAGTCTTGTCCACATGTGCGATGCGGCGTCCCGCGACTTCCTCGTAATGATCGGGAACGAGCGTGGTGGCGGCCAGGGCAAGGGCTGTTTGCTCCTGATCCGCGCGAATCCAATCGGACTTGAGCAGATCGGTCAGCAAGGTGCGGTCGGCGGATGGCAAAGGTTCGTAATCGAGGTGCGGTGCCCATCCTGCAAAGGATGCTTTGCCGGCGGGTGTGACGTGGACGAACTGGAGCCGCTTTGAAAGGACGGTGCTATCACCCGACTTGATCTCGTGCGTGATGAGGAAAAGGAGCGATGGTTCTTCACCTTCGTCGGTCTGGTCCACAAGTATCGCGCCCTGCCGCATCAGATTGCTATGCTGCTCCAGAACGATGTCACTGACGGCAAGCATGAGCGGATGACCGGGGTGGATCAACTGCGCGAAGGGAATACCCGGACGATCCAGCGGCCGGACGGCTTCTTTGGTGAAACAGACGCGCTCATAGCGTTGCAAGACTGGGGCGAGTTCGCGCCGGTTGCGCCCGGTGATCTGGCGGTCACGCTCCCGGATGAAGGCAGGCACGTGGGTACTCTCGAAACGCCCTGGCTCCCGAGGATACATCGCTCCGCCGAGACCCTCGAACGCTTTCATGAAGAACGAGCGGACGAAGTACGGCTGGAGGCGGCGGGCTTCGGCCATTTCCATCTGCTCTTTCACAGCGAAGAGCCGCTCGGCGCTCATGGTTTCCTGTGCAAGGGCGTTGCGTTCGAGCAGTTCCTTTATATGGTCGATATCAAAAGCGCTGTCGATGCTGCGAGTGAGACGGGCGCGAACCTCGGGCTGGTCGTTATAGCGGATGGCATCGAGGAGGAGGTCCTTGAGGCTCTTTCCTTCGAACACTTCACCGAGAATATCGAACACGCGGCCTTTGAAGGTATCGTTGATGGTTTCTAGCTTCTTGAGCAGGCGGTAATAGACTTCACCCTCGCGGGTTTCATTCGCCACGAGGTTCCAAAGATGGCAGACCTCTTGTTGGCCGATGCGGTGGATGCGCCCGAAGCGTTGTTCGAGGCGGTTCGGGTTCCACGGCAAATCGTAATTGACCATTAAGTTGGCGTTCTGAAGATTCACGCCTTCACCGGCAGCGTCGGTAGCGAGAAGGATGCGGATTTCGGGATCTGAACGGAACAACGCCTGACGCTTGCGGCGTTCATCGCGGTGCGTGCCCCCGTGAATGGTGACGATGGCGTCGGGTGTGCCGAGAACGCCGCCGATTTTCCGCTCCAGATAGTTCAACGTGGCACGGTGCTCGGTGAAGACGATCAACTTGCGTTGCCGACCGCCCTCATCCCGCATGTTGGGATCGTTCTGGAGAATTTTCGAAAGTTCGTCCCACTTTCGATCAAGTCCTGAATCCACCACGCCACGGGCCTGCTCGACGAGGCGGCCAAGAATAGCAATCTCCGCTTCGAGTTCCGCGATGGTCTCGGCGGCAGTGGCCGTGTCGGTGAGTTTTTCTTCTAGCTCCTCCTGTTCTTCGGCGCTCAGGTCGTCGTCGTCTTCTGGCGGTACTTCCAAATTCTGGGACGAGAATTGGTGCCCACGGTCCAACAGGTTTTCCTCGCGCAAACGCTTTTCCAAACGATCGCGCCGGCTCTTGAGCGACTGGAAAATGGCTTCGGGACTGGAAGCAAGACGCCGCTGGAGTGCGGTAAGCGCGAACCCGATAGAACCCTTGCGTGGACCCTTGAGCGCGTCGGCCTTGCCCATTTCCTCCTTCACGTAGGAAGTTACCGCTTCGTAAAGCGCGGACTCAATTTTGGAGAGTGGATAATTGACCGTGTAGGCGCGGCGCTCGGGGAACAAGGGCGTGCCGTCGAATCTGAGCATTTCCTCCTTTACCATGCGGCGCATGAGATCGGAGGAATCGACCTTATGAACGCCATCGCGGAACCTGCCGTAGAAACGGTCAGAGTCCAGCAGCGAGAGGAAAAGCTGGAAATCCTCCTCCTTCCCGCTGTGCGGCGTGGCGGTCAGCAGCAGGAGATGCCGGGCACGGGCACCCAGTTTTTCCGCAAGGATGAAGCGTCCGGTCTTTTCAAGCCTCGAGCCAAAGAAATGGGCAGCGAGCTTGTGGGCCTCATCGAAAATCACCAAGTCCCAAGCTGCGGCGAGGAGTTTCTCCTGAAGCTCTTCGTTGCGGGCCATCTGATCGAGACGGACGATCAAATGATCGAGATCCTCGAAGGGATTGCCGGTCGGCGTAGCTGCCTCCAGTGCGGAGGAAAACACATTGAACTGGAGTCCGAACTTCTCGAACAACTCATCGCGCCATTGCTCGACCAGACTGCCGGGAGCAACCACCAGGATGCGGCGGGAGTCCGCGCGCATGATAAGTTCACGAATGTAGAGGCCGGCCATGATTGTCTTTCCGGCACCTGGGTCGTCGGCCAACACGAAGCGAAGCGGTTGACGCGGCAGCATGGACTCGTAAACTGCTGTGATCTGATGCGGGAGCGGCTCCACATTCGACGTGTGCACCGCCATCATCGGGTCGAACAGGAACGCGAGGTCGATGCGCTTGGCCTCAACTGCCAGCTTGAAAGCATCGCCGTCTCCCTCGAACGACCAAGGACGTTCGACGGTAGCGATGCTGATGGTCGGCTCGTCAGCCCGATTGAGCAGTCGATCTTTCAGCGCACCGTCCGGCGTCTTGTAAATGACCTGCACCGTTCCATCGGCGATAGGAACGACCGCGACGACGTTGCCGATGACAATGGGCTCAAGTCCTGTGAGCGCGAGGCCCGCGTTGATGTCTTCGAGGCGAATCATGATGTTTTAAGCTGCGCAGCGATGGTGGATGTCGGCATGAAGTCCGCGAATGACCAGGTTCAGAAGGACCGGAAGGACCCACAAAAACGAGGTGGATATGTTTCACCATTCTGATCCTGGCATACTTTGGCTAGAACAAAGCAGCCTAACTATTTTTTCCTTCTTGCTTGCGCTAATGCACTCGCCGCCGCTGTCTTCGATGCTGTACTGCTTCGTCCATCTCGTAACACTTGTGAAGCCGCCTTGGCAGCTCTTGAAGAAGTTGTTTCCCGAGGAGCCTTGCTCTGGGTCAATGCACTTCCCGCAGCAGTCTTAGCGGCCCTGCCAGATGAGGGATTGTCTAACACTTTGGCAGCAGCTCTCGCAGCTTTCGGACTAGTTCCCTTTTTCATCGCCTTTCTCTCCTTAAACTGAGACGCCATTCTAACCTAACTTAACCCTTTCACGCCGACAACCACCATCGTTGAAACCCGGCAGAACGAATCGACTGAGAGCCCAGATCAAACGCCCCGCAACGCTTCATCTCTCAACATGCAGATCACATGCAAAAAGATCAGCAAGCAAATAATCGCCGGAATGGTCCGGGCGGTCGCTGGGCGAGAGAGCGCACACTCGGCGCCTCCGATGAAGAGCTACCCGAGCTAACCTGCATAGACCATCTGCCAGAATGGTGGGGCATCCTCCAGCCGTCAGGTTCTGGCCTCCCCGAACTCAGACACGCAACCTTCGGCGCTATCACGGAACCCCAGCGCTGGCAGCCTTTCGCGCCCTACTCGCCAGACATCGAAACCCTACTCTCGATCTGATAATCCAATTTCTAAATATCCAAGCGGCGGATATATACGTGTCCTCACTTCGCGTTGCAGGTGCCTCTATCTGAATTCCCGTCACACAGCGAATCAGATGTTAATTGCCTAAAAACCGGGTCTTAGATTTCTGTCAACAGATAAGGCTTATGTCGCTGTGGCTCGCGGACAGCCAAGACAGCAAGCTGATCCAATACTCCATACATCGGATTGGCAACTGTCTTACGGAGTCTTCCCGTCGCGCGCAACTTGGCTCCGCAAGATTTGCAGCAATGATCGTTGTGCGGAGTCAAAGCCAATTCTCCCTCGTCAAAGTGGGCCGTTCCGCATGTCTGACAAAAAATATCCATGACTCGCCCAGAGATGTAGGGAAGAGCGCTTTGAGCCATCATTACTCGCACAAGCTTTGGGTCCAACCTTACGTTATCGATAGTTACCTCCGAATACGTGTCATCAATTAGAAATGTGGTCCCGTCCTGGTCAAACGCGTGTATATGAATGCCTTCCTCCTCATCGCGATTAGCCGTCCAAAGCAACGCTGGATTTGACCCCCAAATCTGTATTCCTCCAGGGTAATCACTCTGCCGAATATCGCAGCTCTGCTGAGATGGTTGCAGTCGATGGGAGTGATCGAAAGCACTCCGGATCTTGACGGCTGGGTTACCAATTCCTCGAACTTCATCTCGAAACAATTTTCCGCAACCCGAGCACAAGTGCGTACGATGGGCATGAACACTAAACCAGTCTTTGTCCAAGTGCGGAAACTTGCAAAACGTGCATTCAACAAATCGCATTTCGTAGCCGAAAACTGAGCCAACCATGAAGTAGATCGCATCCAACTCTGAAATTTCGACGGCCGGGGTATCACTAGCTCTCTTAGATAGCAACAGTTGGACGCCTCGGTACGTCGCATCGATAGCTTTTTTCCCTCCATCCCTGTGTCGCGCATGCACATGCACGCCATGCTCTAAGGGTAAAAGTGTGGTGTCGTAAATGGCCGGAGCCGCACCCCAAATCCCCACACCGCCTTGATAGCGATTCGGGTTGAGTTTGAGAATTTCAGAGGAGGATATCGGCGGAATATGTGCATAGCGGCATGTCGTCGCCCGCCGACCGTATTTCGCTGTTGCATCAGCTCGGTGCTTTAGGCACCAATAACGTTTACCACCATCGCGGCGTGTCCCTACTAGAGTGATGTCGCAATTAGTTGTTTTTCCCACGAAATTAATACCTATCCTTATGAACGTGCTTTTGACGACCTATAGCAGGTTCGAGGGATCGAGTTTCTCTTACCTCGTGAGATGCTGCCAAAATTGACGCGAGTGAAAAACTCGCACTAAGTCTTGGTGGCAGATCGAGTTCTTCAGCTCTGCGTTCTGGGCTCCCAAACTTCTCTTTCAGAAAACCATTTAACGCTAATGCTCCACCTTCGGGTAAGAGCTTAGCCTGTTCACATCTCTTACAAACTGCCAGGAAGCTCACGCCGAAGATACGAGCGACATGCAATAGCTCGACATCCCCTAATGGGCCAGTGGCACGCAGAAGCTTTCGTGTCTGTCGCAAAGCGATCCCTAAACCACGCGTTGGGACTAACAAGTTTAAGGCCACGTTGTCAGCAAAGTGTTCGTAGGGACTTTTTGCTCTTCCCAATTCGTTTTGACTTGCATCTAGGGACGCGGTATCCGCCTGATTGGAAAGTGCAAGCACATGAGCAATCTGGTGAGCACACCTAAACAATCCATCAACATCACCCATCTTTGACACAAACAGCATTGGCATTCCGCCGATGATGGCGCAACCACCCGAAATATCGCTTTGCTCAATCGGCACCGTAAAGACACTGAACGTTTTGACTAGCAGGACTGGTAAGTTAAACAATGGTTCCGCATCAGACACTGTCATGAGCTGTCGAAGCCGCTCAGCTAGAAGCGCAGCTAACTGATTAGTTGGCCGGAAACTGCCCGGTGACGAGATCATTTGAAATCGGCTCGGTCGTCGCTTTCCAGTTAGACTTAGATACCTGACTTTTTCCACTAGCTCGTCTATCGCCCGATCTGACAGGGGAATCCCTCTTCGTTCAGCCGCAGACTGAAAAAGTAATCGCGTCTGGTATTTGAGGCTTGTTGATTCTTCCATTCGTCAAAACTCCTGCGAACTTCAATGGCTAGTCTTTATTGAGTACAACCAATCCCGCACTTCTTTTAACTGTCGTTCATCTAACTTGCTCGCCCGGCCCAAAATATCGTACGGAGAAGCTCCATCTTTTCGAAATAGATCACGAAGAAAGTAAAGCGTTTCCTCTCGTCCCTTCTTTATCTCGTGAGGTAAAGCAAGCACAACAGGATCTCGCCCAATGACGTAGTTCTCAATCCGTCTCGCGAACGAGGCTGCTTCGTGTGTATCCAATAAATGTTGATGGCCCTTCGAATCAATGATGATATTTCCGATTAGTTTTCCTTCACTATTCAGGCGCAATCTGTGCTCGGGAAGAGTTCGATAGGCTGTCATTGCGTCAATCTTCTTGTCTACCTCAAAACCACCGACGATGAACTGCGGCACACCCTTAATCTTTCCTGAAACTAGATATATCTCGTCGCCTGGAGCAACCCAGTTCCGAATGTTGGTCATACACGCGCCAAGCGTTGGGCGTGTGCCTAAGTACGGATCGTTCAAACTCTTGCCTTTCTCAGGGTCGTATCCGCTTGAGGTGATGTAGATGTAGCCTTTTCGCATAATGCTCCCTTAGAAAACTACAAGGCCGCAGAATCCTTTTCGCCTATCGTCCAGTTGAATTTACGTTTAAGCCCATTACCTTGATTGTAACCAAGAATTTCTTCGCGCTGGAGCCTACCAACCAGTATCCCTGGTCCAATACCTAGTTTCTCCGAAAACTGCTTGATGCTCTCAAGTGAAAAGCTGCTCTTTTGAATAAATGTATGGAGGTCGCTGGGTGGAACTAGCGTGTCTTCTGCGAAGCGGTTAGCTTCTTCTTCTTCTCGTTGCATCTGAGGATCAATGACGTTATCGGCCAGATCCTGATCAGCATTGTCCATTATGAAACAGCGGTGTTTCTTGTGGAGCAGAATATGCGCCATTTCATGGAAGAATGTGAGCCACATTTGATCGTCTGTTTTATATCGCAATGTCAAGGCTACTAAGGCTTTGTTATCGGCCAACCAGCGAGCGCAGCCGCTAATGCCCGTTTGAGGCAATTCGGGAACCCATACCACCGCCACGCCCGCCCCGGCACACAATTCCTGCACCGTCGGAACAAATCTTTCTGCCGGTTCGGTCGTCTGGTTTCTCAACTTTCCAAGCAAAGAGCGAAGACGGTTTTCATCGAAATCTTGAACCTCAAAATCAAGCTGCTCAGCTTCAAGCTCGGCTGCCCGTGCCCAAGCAGAAACAGCTTCAGGGGTGGTGCGAAAGCGCCTGGTCTGCCGATAGGCCACGTTAGTAGCTCGCCAAACCGCATCCCAACTATCGGGCGACGATACTCCAAAGAAATTCAATAGAGCGTTCAGTTTTTGTTCCTTCGTTCCTTCTGGTTCAAGCCAGCCATAGCGCTCCATGTCTTTCATAGGAAATTTTTTTATCCAATCGGCCCACTGTTCAAGCCTTGAATGCTCACGGCGTCTAGCTTCGGCCTCATCAAATTGCCGTTGAAGATTCAGCCAAAAGTGCGCCGGTCGCTGAAGAACCCGCTCCAAGACCAACGATGTTGGTGGAGTAATTGGTGCTTTTCCATTGCAGATTTCACTTACCGTTTTGGGTGTCAAACCTGAACGACGGGCCAGATCGCGCTGAGACCATCCATTAGCGTCTATATACTCTGCCAAGAACTCGCCAGGATGCAGAATTACCGGTGGCTCATATTTGAACTGATTGCTGTTATCCATGTGTATCCTCCACAGCTACGACTTCAATTGAATCAACTGAGTGCCAACGAGCTTTTTGGTCAGAGGCTTCTACCTTTGTTTTGTCGTCGCTACCAATTTCCTGCTGGCTCTTCAGAGGTCTGAAAAGAAGTCTATACGGATGTGCTAAATCCATTGAAAAAATGCCCGCTAAATCACCTTTTAGCTCATGACACCTTTCAGGTGGAGACAATGGTGGCCAAAAAACACCCAAAGATTCAGCGGCCAGGAGTGCCCCCATCCTTAAATGAATCTTCTTAGCCATGTCTTTGCCAAAACGTTTTCGCGCTTCCGCATCATTCTCGATTGAACGCTTCAGCTTCTTATTCGGAATCTCAACTTGCATTTCCCACGGGGTAACAGCTCGCTCCTTCCTCACGTTACCCGGAAGGTAACATAGGATGAGGGCTTCACACAAGGGATAAGTCACAACGCTCGAGACCTATGACCGTCTACTGAGGTCGAGGATGGGAAGGTGACGGCTGGCAGGCGCTTTTGGGGGCCTTGTGATCGGCGGTGCGTTGGGGGCGAGTAAGAACATCGATGTTGCTCAATCTGGAACCAGCTTTCAGCGCTAGTTGGCTGTACCTGCAGAATTGAACTCGGACTGAGTAAAACGTTTTCCCCTTGTGGCGCAAGGGCGTTCGTTAGTCTTGACATAATGACATCTCTCACACCCAGTTGTTCCAGAGCTGTACAACCTTATTAATAAATTGATCGAAGTCACCGGACGGCCAACACGTCGAGAAAGAATCTCTGACGAGATAATATTGTTCGTTCGCACACTCTAAGTCATTGCGTTCAGCGCTCAGTATCCAGTTCACTGCCGCGACGAACGTCTTATCGTAGCTCATGCCGAACTTCTGGGCGGGAACGTTGTAGAGCAGCCCTTCGAGGAAATATGACGGGGCGCTCCCGGCCTCGATCGCAGCCGTTTCGACAAGCTTGCCGCGCATGTTTTTCAGGATTCGCACCATTGGCTTAAACCACTGATTTGTAGCCTGGTGCTTCGCCGTGCAGTTGATGGAATGCTGCTTCGGATAATTAACGATCTGATTGCCGCCGGAGTCGAAGAAGCAAACGCCTGATTCGTAGCGGGGAAATGGAAACCCAGACAAGTAGCGGCGAAATTCGCACGCCACCAACACGTCAGCGCTACGCCGACCACCGTTGGCCTTGATTTTGACCGCCTTCTTTTCGGGGCTTACATCAGCCGCACCAAAACTCCTTTCCAGCGCCGCGACCACATCAGCCTTATACGTTGCGTAAGGATATGTGCCAGGGCTGAAGGCAGCGTTGAACGCCGCCAATTCTTCCGGAGTTAAGGCCGAGATGTCATAGTAGTAGACAGAATCAAGCCGAATGACCACGTCGACATCGCTTTCAGCGTAGATGTTCGTATCGTTGCCGTATGAGCCTTGCAGGAATACCTCGTAACTTTTGTCGGCATATTTGGTATCGCTGGCCTCGAGCGAGCGTTTCACGGTTGCGTATGTAGCGCACGATTGCGTAATCGAACCTTGATGCGACCAGGTTTCAAGCTGGGATTCGGGAATGGCCATATCTCAGTTGTCTCCGCTCCGCGGGGCCTGCGCCTGCACGCCGTCCAAAATCATTTTCTTCAGGACAGCTTCGTGGTTTGCAAAGGACTCCCCGCCGCGCTGATACAACACATTCAGCTTGGTCAGATTCGACTCCATCAGATCCGTGGCCATTTCCGGCCGTTCAAACGTGTCGCTGATCCGCACCGTCCAAATGTCCTTAAATAAAATCGTCCGCAGTTGTTCCATCGAGAATGTGTTCACGTTGAGCGTTTTCTGTAACAACTGTAAGGGCAGGAAACGCTTTGACAACCAGGAGTGCCAGCGTTTTGGCTCTGGATAGACCCCCACGCCAAGGCTGACGACGCGCAGATCGGCATGCGCCTTCTTGAGTGCAATCACCGCATCAGCGATCGCGTACAGCGTCGGATTGTTGGCGCAATATCCGCCGTCGATTAGTTCAACGCGGTCGCCGTTGCTCGTCGTGACGACGTGCTTCTCGAAAAACGGATACGCGGAACAGGAAGCCTGGACGGCATCAGCGATCGTGCAACCGAAGCCGGGGACGAAAGTGGCATGGCGGCCGTGGGCTTGCGCCACGCTGCCCTTAAAGATCATTGGCTTTTCAAAGTCCCACCGGGTCGCCACGATGCCGACACCGGTTTTGACATCGGCGAAAGTGCGATCGCCGAATACCGTCCTGGCAAGATGGCTTAGGGCCGCTGATTTTCTGTGCTTGTTAGGTTGCCGCATAATTGTCGGCACGTGCTCTTTGTAGAGCTTGTGAACATCATCGACTCGATAACCAAGCGCCAGCAGCGCGGCGATAATGCCACCAGTGCTCGTGCCGAAGATTACGTCGAAACACTCGCAGAGCGGCCGCCGTCCGGCCATGGCTTCGATTTCATTGAGCACGCCGATAGTGTAGAAGCCCTTCGCGCCGCCGCCGTCCAATGAAAGCACGCGGCAAGGAGCAGCAGATGCCGGGGCGGCCCGTTCTAGCTCTAAGTTTTCCATGATGCGTTTCCTCCGGATACAGATTCGACCGACCTGCTGGAATCGATTCAGAGAAGCTTAAGAAGCCTTCACGCGTACGGTGGCGAATCTTTCGCTAAACACGAGGGTGAGTTGAGAACAGTATTGGGTTGGTGAATAGACACGGCTTTTCGTGTACGTTGAAGTGATCGCCGGCGTTCGATCTCAATGAAGTACGGATTTCTTCTATCAAACTCTCTGAGTATTCCAACAAGCGAACCTACAACGCTCATATGATCTTTGTTTCTGTGACAATCGTCATATCGCCTACCAGAACCACACCAACACTGGTTGGCCGGTTTGATTGCCTCTAAAAGATATTCACGGTCATGTCCCCTCTCTTCGCCTAACCAGACCCGAGCTTGAGACCAAACGGTTGACTTAACTAACCAGATTAGGACATGGTCCATGAAGTCCACCACAGTATGATCTTTCCAAAACCAAACGCCTTCCCAAGGTGCGTACGGGCATATCGCACCGTCTCCCAGTGTGTGCTTCCACTTCGACCGCGGCAGAAACGGATCGAGCACGCGTGCTCGAGGATGAGTGGAATCTCCACGGTACTGGAGTTCAAGTTTGTAGCGTACGTATGGGTTTATGATGTCCTCCATCCACTCATGATCGGTATGATCGGCTTCACACTCGGCCAAATGCTGTACTTCTCCACCCGGTAATATCTGAACTCTGCGGTTGTGGTAAACGTCATCAAGTAACTGCTCTAAACTCTCGCGATTCTGAATCGGCTGGACCCAGCCTTTCCAAATCGGCACAGGTCCAGTTCCAATGGGCGCACCCGCAAGGGAAAACTGCGGATAGGACAGCTTCATTGCACTGATACTTGATTCCAATCGCGGGCCAGAGTCGCTCATGTTTAGTCGTCTCCGAAAGGAGGTCTCGGTCTCACTACTCGACTCGCATTAGAGCTGACAAATGCAGGGACAACAGTGGCATAGCTCTTGGCTGTTTCTTCTTCAAGCTTGTCACTGAAATAATCTGTATTGAAGACCTTGTCCCACGCGGCCAGTGCTTGCTTCTGAGTGCAGTCGGCCTCAAACAGAACGGACACCCAAGACAAAGCGTCAGACAACTTCTCTTTCAAAAAACGAGGTTTGGGATCGTCGCTGCCCTTGCTGATAAGGTCGTCGGGGGTGACGGGATGTTTGACTTCCAGGCTTAATTCCAGTCGGTCACGGATGGACTGCATCGTGTAGTAGAGCGCCTTGTCTTCGCGGTCCCCATAGGGGATGTAACACTCCGTCACCAGTTTAGTAATCATAAATCCGCTTGCGATTTTGCCTTCCCACGTGGAGCGACTTCTTGCAAACTTCTTGATCTCACGAGTAATTCGACGCAACTGTCGGCCATTAATAGCATCCGGGCTCTGACGCTTGTTCTCCTCATTGAACCATGCCGTAACGTCTCGAGCATCGGAACGTTTCCAGTCAGTTGACGCTAACTCGTAGTGAATTTCTTCGTTTCCCAGCAAATCCTTTGAGATGACGCGTCGGTACACGGGGATATCAACATGGTAGCCGGCGTCGTAGTAAATTCGGACGCAGTTGTTTCGCATTTTGGGACTGGTCTTGAAGCTCCCGTCATCAACGGCATCCCTCACCATCTGGCGGGCCTCCAATGCTGATTTTTCGGTGCCATCTTCTTTAATCAAGTCTTCCTTGTTGAAATAAACGCCGTCATCGATGTCATAGTCCTTATCGGAATGCTGCGTCATTGTCCTCATTGCGTAAGAGCCTTGGGTCGCAAACTCCCGAGGCTTGGGACTCCTATTTTCGTCGAGGCCGAGCTTAGCCCGAGTGCGATTACTGTCTCTGCGATCGCGCATTTCATCGCGTTCCTTTTGCGCCAAGGTCACTTTGTCATTGTGATATGAAAGGACTTGTTTTGACGTGTCGTACATGCTTTCTCCTTCAGTCAAGCGTTAATCTCCACCATATGCGTCCGCACCAATCAACTCTCTTCAACAAAACAAAAGCCGACGTTGAAACGTCGGCATCGTTCCTGTTGGATTTGTCTAGCTCGCTTCCACTTGGAAGCAAGCGATTGAACAACTACCTAGTGCCGATTCCTCGGCGAGCCCGCACTGCTAAAACCCGTGAATACCTAAGTCGCCCCCATGGTACCCGAGATTAACAAGACAGCCTCTTCGGCGAGGCGCGGTAGTCTATGATTAGGGGACCATCTCAAAGTGCCCCACTATACCACAGCTTGTGGTCACGGAGTGGAAGTACCTCTCTTATTGATTTCTAAGCGTCACCAAAATTGCTGAGAAGCGTATAGACCGCATAGCCGACCACTAAACCGACGACAGCTTCTGTAAAAGTCAGGCCCAAGCTCATTCCGAATCTAATCAACTTCGCGATCCGGCCACAGCCTGGGCAAACAGCAGTCAGCGCCGCTTCGCCAGCCAACGCAGCAAAAGTGTGATCGCAATCCGCGCAATGAAAGTTTTTGTACGCCATGAAGAACCCTCCAGTTAGCATCACTCGCAGGTAAACCGATCCAGAACAGCTCGTAAGAAAGGCCCGGAGACTTCAATCTCAACAATTACGTTGAAATTGCATCCCAATGGCGTACAATACGCTTGACGGCAAAACGTGTCAACACTAAAGGTGGAATGTAATCCTGAAACAGGAGGCCGACAACTCTGATGGATCTACTTGAGTATGTAGCGCGTCAAATTAAAGAATTGCGCGATCACTACAACAGCGGCGAAGGACTTTCCCAGGAAGCTTTAGCAGCAGCCCTCAAGGTGGCTCCGAACACGATATCTCGGTGGGAAACCGCAACGTACCGGCCAGGCCTCGAAGATCTTGAGAAGCTTGCACGCTTCTTCGGTGTTTCAATAATGCAGTTCTTTCCCCCAGAGTCCGTTAAGCAAGAGAATGATAATCTCGTCGCACTGCTTCGGACAGCACGGCAACTACATCCGGCTGATTTAGAGGAACTCAGAAAATATGCTGAGTTTCGTCGCGCGCGCAGCATTTACAAAGGCAATAGCCGTCCCAAGGCTGGCCGGAAAAAAGGCGGGAAGAAGTGAACGCGCCTGCTTATTATGAAGATTTGAAGAAGCTCGCCCGTGAAGTGCGGGCGCAGAATGGCCTGGATACACCGAGGGTCCTGCGCCGTGATCTGCGAAAGATTTATTCGAAATGCGGGATTAGCATCGATCTTTGGCCGTACCGATTGAGAAATTTACGCGGTGCGTTTTTCAGCGACGATCTGGGCATGACAGTAATGTTGGCGAAAGGTCTTCCTGAAGACCCGATGGTATTCACGATGGCCCACGAATTGAAACACTACTACAGGGATCGGGAATTGGGGCTTTCATACTGCGATCTTTCTAACGATCAAAAACCACTTGAAGTCGGGGCTGAAGTCTTCGCTTCTGAGTTTTTGTTTCCCGAAGGGGACTTCATCAAACACATGCAGCAAATGGGTATTACATGCGGGCTGTGCACTCCGGAGACGCTTGTGCGTTTGAAGCACGAAACACGTACAACGCTCAGCTATGCCGGCCTATCGATAAAGGCGGAGCGTCTCAGATTTGCTGCATCTGACTCTGTCACGACGTTTAATGGCTGGAGGAAACTGGAAGACCAAATGTATGGCGTGCCGTTTTATCGGAAGTGACAATTATCGCGCGGCAGGGATAGTTACTACATCGGTTAATAAAGTCCCGACGCCGATTCAACCGGTGTGTACCCTTCACTAAAGCGAATAAGAGCCGTGCTTCGTACCCCTGTCGGACTTACACATGACGAGGCAGGCGCCGTGCTTCGCGAACTCAGGAGTCAATTCAAATCAATAAAGGGCGGTTAACCTTGATGGTGAATTTATGATTCTGAATTGGAAGCAATTAATTGCCGGAGCCTATTGGAAGCATTAAGTTGCCAAAGAGGCAAAGTATTGGTTCAAGTTACACAACATGCACGCCCAGGGCCCGCCACTCACCAAAGTATTTTTAAGCTACCTAAGATTTGAAAAGGCCCTCTCTGAGAATACAATCAGCAGCTACGCAACCGACCTCGCCCGCCTTACCCACTTCGCTTATCAGGCCCAACGCCCGATCGAAAGTCTCAAAGCTGCCGATCTGAGAAAATTCATTGCCGAACTCTCGCGCGAAGGCTTATCACCAGCGACCATCCGCCGCATAGCGAGTGCCGTGCGCAGCTTCTACCTATTCCTCGCGCTCGACGGCTATATCGACGATACGCCAACAGACGATCTGGATACGCCGCCCCCGGTTACCTATCTCCCGACGTTTCTCAACGAAGCTGAAGTACATCAGCTACTCATCGCGCCCGACCCGAACACGAATGACGGCATCCGCGACCGCGCCATCCTCCAACTCATGAATGCCGCAGGCCTGCGCGTCTCAGAAGTCGTAACCCTCAAACAAAAGAACGTCGATCTACGCAATGGAATTGTGACGTGCTTTGGCAAAGGCAGGAAGGAACGGACCATCCCGATCGGAAGAAGCGCCGCGGCGGCTCTCACGCTTTACATCTCTACCAAGAAATTTCCACGCCTCGTCGACCAGTGTCTCTTTCTCAACCGCGGAGAACCGCTCACCCGCCAATTTCTCTGGGCCCTCATAAAACATTACGGCACCGTCGCCGGCACCAAACGAATTTCACCACATACACTGCGGCATACGTTTGCAACCCACTTGCTCCAACACGGCGCCGAAGTTAAACACGTCCAGGCACTGCTGGGCCACAACGATATTTCAACCACCCAGATTTACACCCACGTAACCGCGGCCTTCCTGCGACAGTCCTATGACAGACACCATCCCCGCGCTTGACTCGGACATAAAGTGCAATTGTTCGATCATTAAATGATCCCCTTTGTACACCTAAACCGATCTAACACCCGGCCATAACAAGGCGGTTGGCAATAAAGTTACGCCAGAATTCACAGCTCGCCATGACCTGAGTCGATTTCCCCCAACAACCATTCAGGTCGCTTATTGGAGAGATGCTAGATGAGATACATCACAGTAGAAATCTACAAACGCTGCAGCTTGAGCCCTCTAAATTCTCTCAGCTCGCGCTTTGACAGAGTAGCGCTGCCTTGCGCAACCGGTCCCCTGGAAGAACCTGAGATTGCCGGCATCCCTGTAATCAAACTCGTGCGACGTCAAGTCGCCGGCCGAGAATACGTCCACGCGGAACCCGAAGGCGACACGCGACACTCGATGTATGGCGGCTGCATCCTCGACGCTTCTGACTCACGCTTCCACGAAGCCACCGGTGTCATGTACCCGATCAAGCTCCACGACCGCTACGAACCCGCTCCGATTAGCACAGAAGCCCAAGAACACTTACGACCGGAGTGGGAAGCCACCCGCGCCTTCATCAAGGAAACGGACCAAAAATTACTTGAAACCGGCAACCAATAAAGGAGAGAGACGATGCCAACCCCAACTCTTGACGAGTTCAAACAATGGAGCAGGGATAATGCCAGGTTGGCTCTGGCTGTCTGCGAAACCCAAGCAGCGGCCGAAACAAGCAAACTCTTTGAAGTCGAATACATTAAACCAATATTCGACAGCTTCAACTTTATCTACGAAGGCAACTCCGTCGAACGCCTCGATACCCGACGCGGCGAGAAGTTGGCCGGTAAGCCGATCCCTTCGCCAGACGACTTTAACTTTTGCTTACTTCACGGCGACGACGAGCCTGAAGAAATAAAAGCTAAACTCCGTGCCTACTACGCGGCCTGCGATGACGCCCACCGTGCCCATGGTTACAAGGATCTTCCCAAAGGCCACTCTCCCTCGCTAAGAGCCGAGCATCTTCACCGGCAAGCAGAGTGGGCACTAATGGACTCTGCCGGTCCACTGTTTGGACTTACCGAGCACCCGCACATGCCCGACGATCGTAAACACTATCTCGAACTTCTGATCGGCACCTGCATCAAGGCCCTCGATGAAATGCAGCAGGAATGCGGACTTGAGACTCAGCACCAGGAAGTCGAACCAAGCCCACTAAATCCAAGCCGCATACGCTGCGCTAATTGCTGCCTCGAGTTAGAAAGAAAAGCAGCGTGAGGAACAATCTCCCTCGCTAACGAACCACCATGAGCGATTTCCAACCCACTCCAGTCTTGACCCTTGATCAAGAACAAACTCTGGTACTGCTTGGCCAACCAGAAAGCTCGTTGCCTGACGACTTGAATAAGTTCCGGATCAAGAGCACATGGCTATGCTCACTGCTAAACGAACGCGAACGAGTAGCCGGGTTTCAATACAACGCGCAATTTGAGCAGTGGTTCGAGCAACAATTCCAAGTCGGCTCAATCACCGAAAAGAATTCCATGCTCTCCTTACTCGTCTACAACGCCCAATGCTACCGGCGTCACGATGCGCTCATTGAAGCCGGTTGGACGCCAGGAGAACGAGCAATACTAGAGAGAGCCTACAAACGAGGACGCAAGCTTGAATACCTCTCTGAAACCATAATCGGCGGATCAGCAGTAACCACCCTTACCGTTCGCGAAGTTCACCGCCAGCTCTACGCTTTCCCTCCGCGCAAACGTAATCCGATCAGCATCATCGGCCAGCCTGTGAGAATACCTGCCGCCGTTCCGGCGCCGGCAACCAAAAAGCTCACACGCCCAATTGACGAAAACCAAATCACACTGCTCGCCGCCGAATAGCCTAAGGAACGCTCATGACCGTTACCACAACCGAAATCCGCCAAACAGTCGTCAACGAAGCCATCGAACGCGCAACCCGCGAACGCGCCTTCCTATTCGTTTATGAAACCAAGGGAAAGCTCTTTGACCAAATGATCTGGGCCACGCTGATCGAAGGCGAGCAACCTCCGGAAGATGCGCGGCTTCTCTGTACCGTCAGCCAGGAAGGACACGTCGACTGGAAAATTGACGATCTGGTCCAAACCCCGATCGCAAGGGCCGCCCTGCCGCATCTATCGGAAATTACACTCCCGATCGAGGAAGTTCAATTCAATAACGTGACGATCACCATAGCCTCGACGGATCCGGTCGCCGCTTACGCTGCGCTCTGCCAGGCTCTGGCCCGCTTCGAATACACAACCGATACTTTCCAAACTAACGGAGCGGCCGGCGAATCTGAAGAGCAAAGCACCTCGATACTTTTCCCCCAGGACTCCGGACACGAACCTGCCCACCAGCTTGAAGCACCAAACACAAACTGAGCAAGAGGAGCTTAACTACAATGGCAGCAGGCGTACTCTCAGCACCCGGCACAAAATACGGACCATGTGCCGAACCATGTCACCACACTGACTGCGCAGGAACGCGAAGTATCGCGGAGACAATCTGCCGCTTCTGCGACAAGCCAATCGGCTACGATCGCCGCTTTTACAACGATGCCGGCTACGTCCATGCCTCATGCCTTGAAGACTCAATCGAACAAGAACGCGCGGATCGAACTTCCACGAAATGAAACGCTCGGACCATCATCAAGTTTCCCTCTTCACACCAACGACCACTATTGTCGATAAGCCTAACGCCCCGAGCCCAACAACCGAGCCTACAGGCACCGACGCCAACAACGAATCCCTCAATATCGAAATAACCCGCGGCGAACTCGCCACACAAGTAATCCAGGGATTCGTAAAACACCGTCGTTGGGAAAAGGAACTTGTAGTTGGCGCGTCTGATGAAGAACTAAGCCTTGCGCTGGGGAACTGCTGGGCCAGCAACGCACACCTTCACATTCATTGCAAGACGGAGCCTACTCCACACATTATCTGCACAACCCCCATGGGCCAGGACCTCCTGCGCCTCGAAGCCGCGGAAATCGCCTCGTTGGTTAGAACTCACGCCGGGATCCCAACCGTCCCCAGCGAAGAAGAACGACAACGACGGCTAAACGAGGAACTCGATAGACAACGATCCGCCGCGCGTAGCGATATCTTCACTTCCGTGCAAAGTATTCTCGGCGACAAAAGCCGCAAACGAGACCAGGGATTTACCCAACAGTTCGTCAACCTCCTGTTCACAGAACATTGCCTCAACGAACAAAACGAGAGCGCCACGCTGGAAACAATTACCTCAATGCTGATCGCACGCGAATGGACCAAGTTGAAAGCAATGAAAGCAGCCATCCAATTAGTCGAACGCGCTGCCGGCACGTGGCGCTCGATCGAAGGCTACTGGCTCAACCGCCCTTACTTCTAAACGCCGAAATGCGTCGCCTCCGCACCGTAAAGCCAAAGCGACGCATTCCCCACTCTGACAGCCCCTTCAGTAAAGGACAGCAACCCGGCTGTACAACTAATACAGAGGCGGACAATAAGAAAATGCCTATATAGGACACAAGAAACAATTCCCTCAAGCTCTCAAGCGTGAGTTGCTGGCACAGCCACCAGGCCAAGCTTTTCAAACTAACCTACCCGTACCAACCCACCAAATAAGCCTTTTGGAAAGAAACCACAAATGACAGCAACAACAGCCAGCCAAACCCCAGAGTATAAAGTTGTCATCAACTATCAAACGATCGGCCGGGAAACGCGAAACATTACGTTGGAAGTTCCCGGGGACGACCAGCAGGACGCTCTCACCCGAGCTGAAACAAAACTAACTTCCGATAAACGCCGCAAGATATTCAAGATCATAAGCGGCAAAGCCACACCCCTGCCGCTTACCACTATCATCGCCGACGGCCTTGATAAATCCGTTGATGGCCCAGGCTGGGACGCCACACATCAGCGTGCAATGAACCTCGCCAACGCTGCTCCTGCCATGCGCGCGTTCCTTGAACGCATCGCCCGACTTGTCAAAGACGGAGAATGTCAGGACTGCCTTCTAGACGGAGACTCCCAAAACGAAGATTGCGACGATCACGACGCTTTCGATATGCCAAACGATGATGCCGTCGACACACTTCACTCCCTCATCACCGAAGCCCGCGAATTAACAGGACTCGTTCCCTATAAATACGATTGCACTCGCTGCGAACAACCCATCCCTCTCGGCCAAGACGAATCAACCCCTTCTGGTTCAATGCACAAAGATTGCGCAGAGGACTACGAACGCGAGAGCCCCGAAGATTTCTAAACCCTCTAATCAACCAACAAACAAAACTCTGCAACCGAAAAGAACGATGACCAACCCACAAACACCCGAGCCTGACACCCGCTTGACTTACTTTCAACTTGCAAAGGCAAACGCCGGCAAACTGATTCAAATAACTGAGAATGATTACTACTACATGCGCGACGTCTTGCCGCCGGTTTATGGCAAAGGCTGTTTTGCCATGGGGGAAATAGCCAACCACACTGCCCAAGACCACCCAATCTACTACTGGACCGCAGAACGCGAGGGCAAGTACTTTTGCTTCTACGGCACACAGGACCAAGCCGAGAAACAATTTCAATGGCTACCCGCCACAGACAACCTTCACATAAACTTGACCCCCGAAGAACTTTCCGGCGCCCGATCCCTTCTCGATGAATTGGCGCAAGTTACAAAACACAGTGCCGACGCCGAAGACGGCATTCGGCTCGATTCACTGTACCTGCTAGTCGATGCAGCAGAGAAAACCGCAGCCGCGCAAAACCAGCAATCCTCAGAAACTATGGACGCGGCCAGTACAACTGAACCACCAACCAAACTAGTCTGCCCCAAATGCCAAAACCAAGACCAACAAGAATTCCGCTATCTCGATAATCCGACTCACTGGCGCGAAATCGTCGAAGTACGGCCGGGCCAACTACTCGTTGAAGGGCTCTCCAATCAGTACGGCGAAAGCGAGGACTGCAACGACCGCATTGAGTGCCGCAGTTGCTACATGGAGTTTCCCATTCCTAACGGATTTACTGCCGACTTCGTCTGACCATTTGACCGTTTGACCGCTTAAGTGTCTAACGCCCAAAACGGCCAGTACATACCAGACCCACAAAATCCAAAATGGATTACAACTCCGAGCAATTCTCCTTCGATTTTAGCCCTCAAGCTCCACTACCCGCACTAAGCAGGCATACATCACTTCCACCAGAAAACACTCAACCCAGTCCACCAATACGCAGTCGCCGCCGCCAACGCATAATCGTTATCGACGCCATTCGCCTAAGCAATCAAGGGGACATTAGCAACTCCTACTCAGGCGACCTCATCGACAATGGCAAAATTCGCCGGCCGTTTTCTTATAACGGAAAACTGTACGTCACCACCTCCTCGGCCCATGGCCCCTCCCTCTGCGAAGCCGAAGCGTACCAGCTACTCCCTGAATATTTTTTCGATAGTGAACCCACTACCTACGCAAACAAAATACATTACGACGGCGGCGAAACCGCCCGCCACGATCCCAATGGCTTTTACCACGGCATCTCTGTCAAACATCAGGGCAGAACTGCCGTTTTAACCGGTCCGCCCTTAACGTTTGTTCCGTCCCAAATTCCAAGGAATTAACGAGCGGACGACAGCAAGGCAAAATATCAACCAGCTAGTTCACTAAGCTCAAACCATGACCACCTTCCCGCGTCTCTCAACCGCCTCGATTGGCAGAAATAAAGACGCCCCCAGAGTCTGGCTCGAGGGACGTTACTTACTTGACGCGGGCTTTGCCCCCGGATGCCACATTGAAGTTGAATTCACCGCTGGTCGAATCATCATCAAACTTGCCAGCAATGGCCATCGAATCGTCTCCTCCAAAAAGCAAGGACAAATCCCGGTCGTCGACCTCAATTCCACCGCTATCTCGACAACCTTCGGTCTCGCGATCGCTACGGTACAAGTACACGTTTCACATGGCGAGATTGTATTAACCCCCACTCTCACTGACACACTACGCAGCACACGTTGCAAGAACGGTTCTGAAGGCAGCGCATTTTCCGGAGGTGGACTACTAACTGAAGCAGCAAAGCAAGCCGGATTCACTCCAGCCTTCGCGATCGAAGTCGATGAGAGGTACGCAGCTATTTACGAGCGGAACCATCCCGAGGCGAAGATGTTCAACCTAAGCATCGAAGACGTACCGCTCGACGCCCTTCCCCAAGTTGAACTTCTTACGTTAGGAATTCCATGCGAGCCTTACAGCCGCGCCCGTACGTTAGACCGCGGAACAGGCGCTAAACGCGATCGTTCACTACCACCCGAGGCGCATCCACTCGCAGATCTAACCATCTGGGCCGCCTTACTCATTCGCCAGGTCAACCCAGCCACAATCGTTATTGAAGAAGCCCCAGACTATCTCACTAGCGGCGCCGGCTTCATGCTTCGACTTTTTCTCGAGCGCGCAGGTTACTTCGTCCACGCAGCAGTTCTCGACCCAACCCTGTACGGTGAGTTAACAGGTAGAAAACGAACTGTGATGGTGGCCACCTCAGAACCAGGATTCCAATGGCCCACTACCACTCCTTGCACAAAAACGTTCGGAGATATCGCCGACCCGCCTGACCTTGTTGAAAACCAGTACTTCACAGCCGACGAAAAACCCTGGCTTGTAAACCACTGGAATAATCAAACCCGTAAAGGAAACGGTTTTGCCCCTCCCCAACTCACTGATCACAGCACTAAAGTTCCAGTCATCCGAAAAAGATATCTAAGCCAACAAGGCGATGGAGTAGTTGTGAAGCATCCCACCCGCGCAGAATGTTGGCGCTGGCTTACAGTAAACGAGATTAAGAAAATTCACGGCGTTCCACCGTCTTATTACTTGGGAGAAGAAAAGTCCAAAACCGGCGCCGGCGAAATCCTCGGTCAAGGCGTCATAGTCTCCTTTTTTCAAAAGATTATTTCTGCGGCCAGGAACTATTACAGTAACGGCCCAACACCCACCACCCTACATATGGAAAACTCACCCTCGTCACCAAGACGAGACTTGCCTACACCCAGCTCGGCAATAAACCAACTTGGACTGGCTTTTACATAACTGTAACTGCAACACTCAGGCCGCACCGCTCAGAGCACCCTCTTAAAACTCTGCGGAGACGTACTCCCTTGACACCTTCAAATCCCAGAAAAGCGAACGACCCACGCAAGTGCCCTACACACTCGCATGGGTCTTTCCGAATTCTCGCCGCGCTAACTTCTGTGATGAGACTCAGGCTCTCCGTGACGGCCATCAAAAGAGTTTTTTGGCCAATAGTTTCCCAAAGCCCCAACACTGATAGGAGTACGCCTGCGCTAAACGTTGCGATCTGCCACCACGCAATGACCCGCCGTTCGCGGTCCTTCCGAAGGACCCTGGCTTACGCGAGACTCGCTGGACCGAACCGAAGATGATCGCCGAGGTGGCGTTTATGGAGTGGACGTCTGACGGGTCGATCCGACACCCTTCATTTCAAGGATTGCGGGAGGACAAGAATCCAAAAGAAGTGGTGCGTGAACAGCCGACTAGCGATAGCGTCAAGCCCAAAGCCAGATCAAAGCGTTCAAAATGAGAGTAGAGTTCTCAACCTCTCTTTCAGGACAGCCTCCTTTGGCGTTCTCACGCCACGCTGTAACCACTCTCGAACCTTCGTCACAGTCAATGTGTGCTTGACCGAGCTGCGGACTTCAACATCCAATTGAGTCAAACCAGCCGGTTCCAGCTCGTGCTTTCGAAAGGCACACAAGCCTAAAACTGAGGCCTCGTACAAACCCTCTGCTTCAACTTCGACGGAATGGCGGATGCCGTCTAAATCCACAAATGACACGATGCAGGCCGCCATAAGGCGGAGAATAGCATTTTCGGCAATTTTCGCCAATCGGACAATGTTTCACCCACGGAACGGAGATGGGGCAGGTGGCTGGCACGTCTGACGTGCATCTATGTCGCCTTGCGAACTATTCGTTCAACCGAAGAACCTCGACAGTCGGAATCTTTTCGGAGGTTGAGGGGCTAATTTTGAAGCAGTATGATGTACTCGTATCCAAAGTAGGCCTGAAGACGGGGCAGACTCAGAGTCAACAGGAAATGACAAGGCCTCGGATTTGTTCGAAGTTGCTCTAAACTAGAAAAAGCTGCTCGGACTCATGAGCCAGAATTCAGGCAGACCCCGTTCCGTTCATCTAAAGTTTGGTGGTTCGACTCAACTGTCGCCCACCGTTGCTTCGCATCGTCTCAGCGCTAAACACGCTCCATATAAAGTTGGCGATCTGATAGGAGACAACTATCACGTTCGCGACATTCTCGGCGAAGGAGGGTTCGGAATAGTGTATTTGGTCTATTCCGACGAACAGAATTCGCTGTTTGCCTTGAAGACTTTTCTCGATGACTACCTCGAAGACATCCAGACGAGGGCACGTTTTCAGACCGAGGCGCAAATCTGGATCACTCTCGAATATCATCCCAACCTGGTACACGCTTACTTTGTCGATGAGATTGCCGGGCAGCTATTCGTGGCGATGGAATACGTTCCAAAGAACGAGAATGGGTGGAACAGTCTCAGTGACTACTTAGCTTTCACGGTGCCCGATCTCGAGACGACCCTTCGATGGTCAATTCAATTCTGTCACGGAATGGAGCATGCCTATTTAAAAGGAATTCAAAGCCATAGAGACATCAAACCCGCGAATATCTTAATAACGCCCGATGAAACAATTAAGATCTCCGACTTCGGGATCTCAAGTCTGCAGCGCGCCAAGTATGCCGGTCCGTTTCGATTCGACAACAAGTCTCGGCATTTGCGAGAGTCGCTGACTGAGGAGGGAGTCTGTTTTGGAACCCCCGCATATATGTCACCTGAACAGTTCATTGAATCCTCTGCATGCGACGAACGAAGCGATATCTATAGTTTTGGCGTAGTACTTTATCAAATGATCGCGGCTGGAAAACTGCCATTCGAAGGCGATCTGTCGGGCGATGTCATGGATTATTACTCTTCAATGCTGGTACATCACCAGAAGTCGCCGATCACTCCGATCGCCCTCGGGGGTCACCCAAAACCGGCCATACGTGGTCACCTCAAAACCGGCCAATGAGAACAGTCGCTAAGGGACGTTGACGAGGCCGCGCGGGCTTGTAGCCTGCGTCGGCATGAGCAACGTATTGAG
>JBPCKD010000085.1:0-18086 GCA_051004635.1 Pyrinomonadaceae bacterium | reverse complement strand
GAATGTGCGCCGCTTGACCACTGCGGTCTGGGCGGATATCGCCCCCTTCTTTGTCATGTTAAGCCTCCTCCCGTTTAGGGATATGTGCTTAACTTTTTGTGTCAGTCAAGGGTGCAGTTCAACCTATAGTCTCTAAGTCCTGTAGGTCCTACTAGACTTTCGGCTTTGAACTTTGTACTTCGACTAATGCAAGTCAACTTAAGAGTATTAGCAGGTCCCTACAAGGGCAGAGTCTTCAACTTCACCCAACCTGACACTTTCTTAATAGGAAGAACCGACGACTCCCATCTTTGTCTGCCGCAGGATAAGTTTTTCTCGCGTCATCATTGTTTGCTGGAGATAACACCGCCTCGTTGCTTTCTGCGCGACCTGGGTTCAACAAACGGAACGTTCGTTAACGGCCAACGAGTTGCGGACGCAAGTTTAAGAAGCGGCGATCAAATTCAGGGTGGAGAGACTGTACTGCTGGTTGAAGTAAGCGCGAAGGAGACTACCTCTCCGATAACCACTTCTCGGGATGAACAGGTATCCAAACCGACGATCGTTACGGTCGCATGTTTGAATTGCGGCCGCCGCGAACAAGCTGAAGCCACTGCTTCAGAGGAACACCTGACTTTCCTTTGCGAGGATTGTCGGATTGAGTTGAGAAACGCGCCTCAGCCAATTCCCGGCTACGACATGATTAAAGTTCTGGGCCGCGGCGGAATGGGATGCGTAATGATGGGCCGTAATCAGCAGACCGGCGCCGCCGTAGCAATCAAGACTCTGCTGCCGGAATTTGCAGTTAGCGACAAGGCGATGCGCCGTTTCATGCGAGAGATGGATGTAGCGGCCGCATTGAAGCATCCGAACATCGTAGAGTTTCTCGATCGCGGAGTTCATAACGGCGTGGTCTATCTGGTGACCGAGTTTATCGACGGCGCCGACGCGGCAAAACTTGCAGACGCTCGGGGCGGCCGACTGCCGGTCGAGGACGCTGTGACAATCATTTCCCAGATGCTGGCCGCGCTTTCGCATGCGCACGCTCAAGGCTACATCCATCGCGACATCAAAGACCAAAACATTCTGGTAAGCGGAACCGGACGTAACATCGTTGCGAAGCTGACGGATTTCGGACTCGCGAAGAGCTTTACCCAATCGGGCATGAGCGGAGTCACAAAAGCGGGGGAGATGGCCGGGACACTCGCTTATATGCCGCCGGAACAACTCAAAAACTTTCGCGATGTAAAACCCCAGTCAGACATCTACGCCCTGGGCATGACGGCTTATAGCTTACTCACAGGCCAGGTCGCATTGAACATCGGCAGAAAAACCAGCCTGGCCGAGACCATCAAGGCAATATTCGAGCAACCAACTATTCCTATGGCCCAGCGCGATCCCAGCCTTCCCGCTCACGTTTGCGAAATTATCGATCGCGCCCTCGTCAAAGACCCCACACAACGCTGGCAGTCAGCCCAGGCCATGCGCACAGCGCTGCTACATGTGGCGTAATTTAATAAGAAGCCAGCGCTTAGTGGGTACTGATCGTTGCGTTTTTGCGCAAGCTTTTCAGCGCCTTAGTTTTGAAGCGGTAGGCAAACTCATCGGTAGTACCTAATAAGAACGATCCACTAAATCACACGAAAAAACACTAACCGTTCTTCGTGAAGTTCGTGTTACTTCGTGGATCGCTTTTACCAACGGACGAACCGAAGCACTAAACCTTAAACCAGTACACCGCAAGGCACATCTGTTTCATTGATGAAACAACTTCAAGGATGCTAGACTCCGCGGCATGGCGTCGTGCGTAGTTTCTTTCCTGGATACCGAGGGGTTGAGGCACACGGTTGAAGTGGAAGCAGAAAGCTTATATGAGGCTGCGGTCCTGGCGATGAGGACGTTTAAGCAGCACGACTGTGAGCCTGGGCTGATAACCAAACTTGAAGTGGAAATTCGCAGCTCGATAACTCATACCGTAACACCTAAGAAAGTTCGTGAATGGCTAAATGGGGGAGCCAGGACTCCGAAGGACGCGGTTATGAAGGAACGGTTGCGCTCATTACTTTAGAGAAACGAGCTTTGTCCGATTATCAACCATCTGGCCGCGCCTTACGTAAGTTCTCACATCTCGCTAGAACAAAGCCGGCTGGACCAACGGGCTCGGATCGCAGGGCTCTACCAAATGCTCATTGTCGATCGTCGCATGGTTTACCTCGTTACTCACCGGATGGCTTTTCATCTGTTCCGCGGGAAAGGGTGAGAGTAGTGCTGCCAACTCCCCTGGCGTCGCTTCATTCTTGAGCCAGGCCTGGTGAGATGCGGGAGATACTATGACGGGCATCCGGTTATGGATGGAGGCGAGCAATTCATTTGGTGTGGTGGTGATGATTGCGCACGAAACTATCAACCTGCCTTCTCCCTCCCACTGGTCCCATATACCGGCAAAAGCAAACGGCTCTTCGTCCTTCATCTGAAAGTAGTAAGGCTGCTTCAACTTTCCCGCTCTTTTCCATTCATAGAAACCGTCCGCCGGGATCAGGCACCTTCGTCTTTGGAACGATTCGCTAAAACTCGGTTTCTCCCGCAATGTCTCGGCCCGTGCGTTGATGAAGCCTTTGAGATCACTGCTCCAGGCCGGAACCAGCCCCCACTGGTATAAGGAAGTTTTCGGTTCACCATTGTGCTCGGTGATTGCCAGGACGCTTTGACTTGGCGCGATGTTGTAACGAGGGACCAGATTGAACAAGCCGCCAACGGGAGGACGATCAAATTTCGCCCGGCGTGGGTTTCGAAGTGTAAAACGACCGCACATTGTTTTCTGTTGATAACACGAAGTTACAGCTTAATTCCACATATTCCCAGCTGCCAGCAGCACAGTAGAAGACGCTTCGTAACAACTGCTTGTCACTCACCACTCACCACAGAGACACAGAAAAGACTGAGGATGCACAAAGAAAGACGAGTTATTCATTTTCCCGACAGTCTCAACGGGGTGCCACCTCTTGCTCGAACGGAATCCATGATTCTCGCACCTTTCCGCCACTGTCTCCTGCTCGGGCGACTGTTCGTCGCGAGCAGTTCCTTTGATATAATGCCCACCATGCAAAGCGAGTGAACCGAACAGGCGAAGAAGCTCAGCGCCTCTGACCTAATCCTCCTCTGATGCATAATTAGTTATTGGATTTCTTTCTCGTGCGTGAGATTTGATCTCAGATCCCGGCAACAACTTCTCGAAGTATGTTATGGGCTTTGTTTCTGTCACTCACTCTGACTCTGGTCATAGTCATCCTTTACATGTTGTACTATTAGTTGCACCGATATTCCTCGCTATTCTTAGCAGTCCAGATCAGAGTTTCGTGTTCGCGGTCCGCGAAGATAAGTCGGACTTTGAAATCGCACTGTTGGAGCCGATACTTTTGCTCCTCATCTTTGCTTTTCTCGAGAAGCGACGCCTGCTATGAGCCTTACATTTAGGGACGAAATCCAAAAGCGCTTGCAGCGGACCGGAATCAGCGTGCCTCTCATCGACAACTTGCTTCCAGCGGCAGTTGTCCACCGGCGGCTGAAGCACGGCGTTACACGTCTTGAGAGGGCCCATGCTGATTCGAGCTGAAGAGCAAAGAGATTGGGCTGCTGTCCATGCTGTCAATGTATCCGCGTTCGGGACACCAGCCGAAGCCAATCTTGTTGACGCTCTACGCGAACAAGCGCAGCCGCTCGTTTCACTCATCGCGGAGGATAACGGTGTGATCCTGGGGCACATTATGTTTTCGCCCGTTTCGCTCTCCGGCCATCCGGCGCTCAGGATCATGGGCCTCGCACCTATGGCCGTTGCCAGGGAGCATCAGCGCAAAGGCATCGGGTCCGCCCTTGTGCGCGCCGGCCTCGAACAGTGCACGCAGCTGGGTTTCGGTGCCGTCGTGGTCCTGGGCCATCCTGCGTACTACCCTCGTTTCGGGTTTTCGCCGTCTGCGCGCTTTGGCATAGGCTGCGAATACGAAGTGCCGGAAGAAGTGTTTATGGTTGCAGAGCTTCAAGCCGATTTTCTTCAAGGCGCGTCCGGCAAGGTTAGATATCACGCGGCGTTCAGCGACGAACACTTCGTTGCACCGAAACGCGGGGTGAAGAAAGTATGAAGGATGAAAAACGCTTTCATCCTTCATCCTTCATCCTTCATCCTTCATCCTTCATCCTTGCTTTTCGGTATCTGTTTTTCGTTAGCGGGTCTCACTTAATAAATTTCATGACGAAAGGGCTTGAGTTGGAATCGGAACTCGAACCGAGATTACCTCGACACACAAGCTAATCCCCAAACTCACAATGTGCTGCAGAGCACCAGAAGGAGGAAGAACAAATGTCTGAACTCGACGATAAAATGGGTCCGTACCCGATGCGCATTCAGGTGGCACCCGGGTCTGAAGCGGAGTACCGTCACTACCGGGCCGCGGCGCGGCGCAGCGACGAGAGCATCGAGCGAGAGGCCCTGGCGCCCGGCGTCAGCGCGTCACCGAAGGATGATCTGGTCTTTCGCGGTGGCAAGGTCCTGCCGCAGATGGGATTCCAAAACATCTACCTTGGGCGCGCCAGCGACTTTGGGTCAGGGGATGTGGAGTCCATTGACGATGCTATCACGCGCTTGATGCGCGATGAGCCACTCAAAGGCGTCATCCAGCAGTACTTTAAAGGCAAGACGCTGGCGTATGACGTTGCGCCGTCGGTCATTCTGGACGAAACCAGGCGAAACGAGATGGACGAGCCAGACGTCCAGAACACAATTATCGACCTGTTCGACCGTAACCTCATCCTGGGCACCGACCATGATCGTACTATCTTTAACCTGGTGCTCGCGCCGGATACGGTCCTCAAGTTGGACGGCTCCAGCTCCGAGCGTGGGCTGGGCGGCTACCACGGGTCGGTGCATTTCTCCCGCGATGGCCAGAGCCGGACGCTCTACTACTCGGCCAACGTCTACTCCGCGATCCGCTCGGGCAAGCGGAATGGCATCCCGTTCTTCAGCAGTCCGTGGAAGAACGTGGTGTGCACGCTATACCACGAGCTGGTCGAGTCTCAGACGGATCCAGACGTTGGTGACGCCATCCGCGAGAACGATCGGCGCTTCATCGGATTTAATTCTAATCGTGGCCAGGAGATCGGTGACCAGCCCATCGCAGCCAACTCTCTGGACAGAGTCTTCAAGGAAGTGCTCACTATGCCCGGCCCGCGTCCTACACCAGTCCAATTCATGTACTCCAATGCGGTGCACGGTGCGGAGGGGTCGGCCGAAAAACCGCCGAAGGAATTGGTAGTCAACGGGCCGGCGATCCAGGGAGAAATTAGCGCTGGGGGCGAGCGTGACCGTTATACGTTTAGAGTGACGACCGCAGGGACGCATGCGATTGAAACTTTCGGCAACACGGATACGTGGGTGAGCCTTTTCGGTCCCAATAGCGAGACAAACCTGATCGCAGAAGATGATGACAGTGGGCCTGGGAACTTGTCATTACTGGTTCGAAATCTGGCAGCTGGCCAGTATGTTGTACGGGTTCGCCATTTTAGTGCGTCAAGTATCGGACCCTATGGAATCTCGGTAAGGTCAAGCACCTAAGCAGACGACCGCGGGGGTGAAGAAAGGATGAAGGATGAGGGATGAAGGATGAATAAAAAAAGACTTTCATCCTTTATCCTTCCGCCTTCATCCTTGCTCTTCAACGTAGGAGGCAATCATGGAACTGGGAGCTTTCTCTGTTAGCCTGGCAGTAAAAGATATCGAGGCGTAGAAGCTCTTTTACGAAAAGCTGGCCATGCTGAACAAAAAAGTCCTACAATTCATTCTCTTAACATTCCTAATCAGTTGGTCAGTGGCTTTGGCCGCCTACCTGCTCCACATAACATACGGCTCAATCCTGAGCTTAGTCATTATCGCAGTTTGTTATATGCCCGCACCCGCGTATGCGACTTTGATCCTACAGAAGCTGGTATATCGCGGCACGTTGACGCCATACGGGTTCACGCTCAAAAACTTATCGCTACGCTGGCTCTTGATAACTACCGTCGGCTTTGCATGGTTCATCGTCCTGGGAACATTTGTGGTCATTGGCATATTGGGAAACGTATTCGGAGTAGCTCTCTTTGGCAGGGTTGATTTCAGCGAGGCTGCGGTCTTACAGCAAATCACAATCTTTACGCGCGGGGCTTTTGGTGACCTGCCCCAGGATTTTCCCATTTCGCCGGTTGCCACCTTCCTGCTCAGCTTGGTGCAAGGTGTCATCGCCGGGTTTACCGTTAATCTTCCCTTCACTTTCGGGGAAGAGTTAGGCTGGCGCGGATTGTTGTTGAGAGAAACACAAAAGTCAGGCTTTCTCAGAAGCAACTTATTTATTGGTGTGGTGTGGGGTTTATGGCATGCGCCGCTCATTGTGCAGGGGCACAACTATGCGGGCCACCCGGTAGCGGGAATATTTATGATGACGTTATTTACCACGAGTCTATCTTTCCCGATGGCGTATTGCCGGTTTAAGTCAAGGACTATTCTGGGGCCAAGCGCACTTCATGGAATGTTCAATCCGCTCGGAGCGCTGACGGCGTTGTTTGTTGTAGGTGCAAACCCGCTGTTTGGATTCGTCGCGGGCGTCGCTGGTATTGCGGTCACGTTATTGTTGACCGTAGGCATATGCATCTTCGATAAGGAATTCATACGAAACTATCAGACGTTCGGGAATTGAAAACGAAGCGATCTTGTAACTAAAGTAGTATTTTCTCCCCTAACAACGCAGAATCATGCGAAAGTATGACGACAAACCCGCCACTGAAAGCTACTTTCACGGTGCAATTACGTGGATCGTTTTTGGCTGAGTCCCCGCTGTTAACAAATGCATCACTACCAACGTAGGAGGAAACTATGTTGGCTGTAAAAGACGAAGCTCTTTTACTGAAAGCTGAGTTTTACAGTTTTCCAGAGGAGTTCAACCCCGAGAATTGGATAATCATGCAGAATAGCGTTTTCATCCTAATAGATTCATCCTTCATCCTTCCGCCTTCATCCTTGCTTTCTCACCTTCCGTCCCGGGCAGGAGTAGCGATGCCGGAGCAACTCGGAGAATTCACAGACGTTCGAGAGTTGCAGCGCCAAGCTCAAAGCGGCCGGCTGTTTGCTGTCTACTGTTCACTGTCTGCTCGTCATTCATCCTTTAAAATCCGCGCAATCAACTCTAACGTTAGCCAAACTCAGGAGGACGTGTGATGAATAGTGAGAGTAGACGCTCGCCCCGGCGCCCGAAAACAGAGCCCATGCGACTGGCACTCTGGCTCTTATTAGCCGCAGCCGCTGCAATCCCGAGTGTGGCACAGACTCGACCGCGCGGCCGCGATTTAGGAATTCCGTTTCCTGGGCAGACTGGTCCAATGAATGCAATCACGGACGTTGCCGGCGTTGCTGTCGGACACGTGACACTGATCGAGGGCGCCGGAAAACTCGTGCCCGGCAAGGGGCCGATTCGGACAGGTGTTACGGCGATTCTTCCGCGCCCGCGCGGCAACTGGGATCCGGTGTTCGCGGCAACGTTCAACCAGAACGGTAACGGCGACATGACCGGTATCAACTGGATCAAGGAATCGGGTTTTCTTGAGGGACCGATTTTGTTGACCGGAACCCACAGCGTGGGGACAGTGCGCGACGCCGCGATTCAGTGGCAATTAAAGAATGGCCGCGAGTTTATTTTCACCTACCCCGTCGTCGCTGAGACGTTTGATTTTTTGAATGATGCAAACGGCGAGCATGTGAAGGCGGCCCACGCATCTGAGGCGCTCGATCGTGCTAAGCCCGGCCGCGTCGAAGAAGGTGGCGTGGGCGGCGGCACCGGGATGGGCTGTAACGGATTCAAGGGGGGCATCGGCACCGCGTCACGGGTGCTGACAGCCTCGCAAGGTGGGTACACCATCGGCGTGTTGGTGCAATGCAACTACGGTGGCGACCTGCGAATCCTCGGAGTGCCGATTCTTTCCGAGATCACGGACCTTCGAACCTGCACAGTACTTCCGCCACCGTTGAGCAGGCCGTGGACCGCCGGCATTCGACCTTGCTCTGCGACCGGACGTGGCGCGCGTGCCAATATTAGTGGCGATATTAGTGGCAATGGTAGCGCCGCTGATCACGAAGGTCGCGGATCGATCATCGTCATCGTTGCCACCAACGCGCCGCTGTTGCCACACCAACTGGAGCGCATCGCGCGGCGCGTCAGCCTTGGAATGGGACGGTTGGGTAGTTTCGCGGGCAATTCATCCGGTGATCTGTTTCTCGCTTTTTCGACGGCAAACGCCGGCGCGGCGAAGCCCGATGGCACACCGTCGCTGGTCATGCTGCCCAATGATCGGATCGATCCTCTCTTTCAAGCGACGATCGAGGCGACCGAAGAAGCCGTCGTCAATGCAATGCTAGCGGCACAAACGATGACGGGCGCGGACGGCATTCGCGCCTTTGGCTTGCCTGGCGAGCGCGTGGTCCAGGCGTTGAGGAAGTACAACCGAATGAAGTAACAGCGATGAAGAATAAAACGTTCCGCCTTCATCCTTCATAACTACTGTCGACTGCTCAGTGGTTTCGTGTCTCTTCGTGTAATTTCGTGGATCGTACCTGTCCCTACTTCGTCGAACGATCCACGAATCAACACGAATAGGCACGAACGCTTTCAATTAACAACATCATCACCCTGATTTCATTCGACGCGCCGATGTGCGTTCGCTAGAGGCGAAGGTCGTTTATGCAGTCGCGGGGGTCGAGTTGAAAAGGTTCGCATGGTTTTCCCGAAACCCGGTTGATCTCTCCCCCAATTACACAAATACAAACTCACCAAAACTCACCAAAACTTTGGACTGCGTACAAATTTTGTTCTCACAAAACTCACTGAACTTTTCGGCGAGCTTTTAAGTATTAGACCAGCAGTCTTCCCTCAAACATCAAAGCACACCTTTATTCCAAAGTATTGGAATGCCGTCCGGATTTTCGGAGCGGTGACCTGTCACCGCTTTTTGGTCCTGTGCGGCTTGACGCGCTTCTGTTACCAGCCAGTCACTACCCGGAAACTGCGACAGGTCGCAGAAGACCAAAGCGGTGACAGGTCACCGCACTCCAAAAAGCTCAATTCGACAGTAGCGTCGCGGAAAATACCACGACCAGCACCAGCGCGAAGGCGGCGGCGAGCGCGCGTCGCCAACGCCTGGCTCTACGGACGCGCCCCAGACGCTCCGGAACCCGAGCGCCGTGCGATGGTTCCCATCCTGATCGGCTCCGCAAACGTGCTCGGGCTCACGGCGCTCAGCCTTGAAGTCATTGGCTACTACGACCGCACGATGGCCGGCCTCCCGCTGTCAACGTTTAACCCTGATGAAGTCTTCCGACCGTTTCAGGAAGGGAAGATCTTCACGCTCGGTCTTGTGTGGACCATCTACGCTACGTATGCGTTCATGGTAGGTGTCGGTCGTAGCAACCGAGCCTGGCGGTTCGGTGGACTGCTGCTCCTGGTAATCACAACGCCATTAGTTTTCGCGAACTTGAGTTACTACGATGCGCCGTGGCATGCGTTGATCTTTAACCGGACGATGGGCGTGTTCGCGGTTTTCGTCGCAGCCCTTTGGCTCATAGTGCGAGCTTATGCCCGTTCGGATGAAGCGTTCGTGGAGGAGTCCGTTGTGCATCACGTCGCGATCGTCGCCGCCAACGTGCTGGCGATCATCGCGCTGAGCACACAGGCCGCGGGTTACTACGAGGCGAAGATCGCTGAGGAATTTGGCCGCGCGGGAGCGGCAGCACTTACCGACGACGCCACTCAAGGCCTGCGAAATCTTGAGCTGGCAAAGCAACTTTCACTCTCTGTCGTGTGGGCGCTCTATGCCAGCGGTCTACTAGTTGCCGGACAAATCCGTCGCCTGCGTCTGCTGCGGGTGATGGGGCTTGCGCTACTCTCGTTGACAGCGCTCAAGGCGTTCATCTGGGATTTGTCGTCGCTCGACCGCGTCTACCGAATCATTTCATTCATCATGCTCGGGGTGATCCTGCTCGTGGTCTCTTACTTCTACCAGCGTAGCCAGCATCCCGTCGAGGAGACGTAGCAGCGAGCTCTAGTTTGGAGTGCGGTAACCTGTTACCGCTTTGGCCTTCGGCGACCTGTCGCCGCTGTCCTCGCTATGCTGTGCCGCGTTTGTATGGGCCAAGTAATCCCACCGACGGCTGCGACAGGTCGCAGAACCAAAGCGCTGACTGGTCAGCGCACTCCAAAACTTAAGGTTACGGTTTTGACTGAAACTTTCCTGTTTCAATCGGTGCAATCTTCGTAGTCCGCGGACACATTTCGCACTTTTGAAGAGGACGAACGATTGACGGAACACTGTATGGTCAGATACTCTTCGCCGGGCCGGTAGCCCGAAACTCCATGGATCGCTCGGGGGTATAAGTTGCGCGAATTGAATCAGCGGCCACAAAAGAGTTTTTGCCTCGTGCTCATCAAGCCGTCACACTATGACGACGACGGTTATGTGATCCAGTGGTTGCGGGCCCCGGTCCCCTCAAATTCGTTGGCAGTGATTTACGGCCTGGCCCTCGACTGCGCGCGCCGAAAGGTGCTGGGCGACGACGTCGAGATTGAAATCCACCCTCTCGATGAAACTCATACGCGCATTCGCCCGAAACGCATCGCCGCTCTGATTGACAAAGCCGGGAGCGGGATGGTGATGCTCGTTGGAGTTCAATCGAACCAGTTTCCACGAGCATTGGACATTGCGGCGCCTTTGCGCGAACAGGGCATCCTGGTGGCGATTGGCGGCTTTCACGTTTCCGGAACGCTCGCCATGCTGAAACAACGTGATCCTGATGTGCACCGCGCTGAAGAGATGGGGCTATCGCTGTTTGCCGGCGAAGCTGAAGGCCGGCTCGAGCGAGTGCTGCAGGACGCCGCTAACAAAAAGCTTGAGCCGCTTTATGATTTCATGGATGACCTGCCGGATCTCGAAGGGGCGATCACGCCGTTGCTTCCGGCAGAGATTGTCAAACGAGCTTTCAGTAACACGAGTTTCGATGCCGGTCGCGGCTGTCCCTTTACCTGCTCGTTCTGCACGATCATCAACGTTCAGGGTCGGAAATCGCGCTGCCGGACGGCGGAGGATGTAGAGCAAATTGTCCGCGCGAACCTGTCCCAGGGCATCCACAGTTTCGTTATCACTGATGACAATTTCGCGCGCAATAAAAATTGGGAGGCTATCTTCGATCGGCTAATCTACCTGCGTGAGGTTGAGAAGATTGATCTCAAGTGTAGTATTCAGGTGGACACCGGGTGTCACCGCATTCCGAACTTCATCGATAAAGCGCGTCGCGCAGGCGCGAAGCGCATTTTCATTGGGTTAGAGAACATAAATCCAGCCAACCTAAAGGGCGCCAGGAAAAACCAAAACAAGATTACTGAATACCGCCAGATGCTACTCGATTGGAAGCACACTGGCGCTATCATTTTTTGCGGTTACATCCTGGGCTTTCCCAACGACACGCTGAAATCTATCTTGAATGACGTAAGAATCATTCAAAAAGAATTGCCGGCCGATATTATTGAGTTCACCACTCTCGCCATTGCCCGGCTCAGAGGATCACCGCAAGCTGTATGAAGCCGGTGTGCCGCTGGATCCCGACTTGAACCGCTACGATGTCAATCATGTGACGATGCCGCATCCACTTATGTCGCGCGACGAATGGGAAGCAGCTTGCGCGCAGGTGTGGTCCGCTTATTATTCGGACGAGCACGTGGAGACCGTGCTCAAAAGGTGTGCGGCGACTATAACCAGCCCGGGCAAAACGATGATCTATCTCGTTTGGTTCCGCGGCAGCACTTTGATTGAGAAAATACATCCCGTGGAAAACGGATACTTCCGGCTTAAGTTTCGTCGAGATCGCCGTTCGACTCTACCCATCGAATCGGCCTGGACTTTTTATCCGAAGTATTTGTCCGAAACGGTTTGGAAGCAGATTCAGTGGGTCTCACTTTATTTGAAGTACTATCGGATTCTCAAGAGAGTCACCTCGGACGAGCACGCTTCTGCATACACAGACCTCGCCATAACACCCGTTACCGGAGATGAAGCAGAGACCAGGGAACTATTTCAATCGGCGGAAGCACAAGCCTACCTGGTTAAGATTCAGCGCACCGAAGAACTTCGTCACGGCGTCTCGGCTTAAGCTGAGGTAAGCAGAGAGCAGTGAGCAGTGGTGAGAGGCAGCGGCCAGCACTCAGCAAATCAGCTGCCCATCTGGCGAACCATAACCTTTAAGCGGGATCGTCGCGAAGCCGGTCCATCAGTGGGTCGACGTTCGATCCGCAGATTACACAAGATTAGCAAACCCTAAGACAGACGACTTATCGGTAAGCACCGAAAGCACTACCACGCCTTCTTGTTTTGCCTGTAACGTTTCGTGTTTCGCTCGATGTAATCTGCGTAATCTGCGGATACGGTTTAGTGGCTGATGCCATTCCGATTTCACCTGCCTGAAAGAGGTCTTGCATTTTCAGTTTAACCACAAAGAAAAAAAATCAAAATAAATCCTTTCTTCACCTTGCAGATTCTTGACTTGTTTCCTCTCTTGATTCATAACGTGTCCCCGCTTCAAAACTTTTGAGCGAAAGATCGCGAACTCACCCTTTCGATCTTTCGCTCGTAATCCCTTTCAGAACACTGCGGCTCCAGCACGTTTCTGTTCTGGTCCAACCAGTCACGGAGAAAAACAATGCGTACCCCCCGTCTAATCATCGTCCTCGTCGGTTTTCTATTTGCTACTGCAATCGTCGCCACGCCCGGCTACATGCGAGGCGAGTTTTTCTCGCCCGCTTCCGCGCTTAATTCACCTCCTGTTGCCAGTAATGACAACTATACGAAACACGGAAGCGGAACCATTGGGCCCTTGCTGCAGAACGATTTTGATCCCGACGGCGATCCCATGAGCGTCCAGCTTCTCACTTACCCAACCCGTGGCCAGCTATTTGGTCTGGATGGCAACTCTTTCTCTTACCGGCTTGACAACAACACTTATACGGGAACCGACAGCTTCACGTACCGTGCCTGTGCCGGCACTTGTTCAGACGCAGCGATCGTTACCATAACCTTCGTCAATGGGGCGCCTGTCGGGAACAATGATTCCTATACGGTTCATGGGGGCACAATCATCGGACCAATGCTGGCCAACGACTCGGATCCAGACGGGGATATCGTCGGTTTCACCTTTAACACGGGCGCTTCGCACGGGATAGTCTATGGACTCGCGAATCCCAACCCGGATGATGTCAAACAGTACGTGCCAAACCATGGCTACACGGGAACGGACAGCTTTACATATAAAGCATGTGACGGATTCGGTTTGTGTTCTCCGCCTGTGACGGTCACCCTGAATGTAGTTAACAAGCCTCCTGTTCCCGGCCCCGATTTTTACGTCGTCCGCGGAGACAACCTCATCGGGCCTCTAATGGCCAACGATTCTGATCCTGAAGGAGACTATCTTATTGGACCATCCGTGACAGTAGGAGCATCGCACGGCACGGTGATGGGGTTGGCCGATCCGAACCCAGCCGACGTGAAACAGTTCTTGCCGAATGCGGGCTTCGCTGGAATAGATAGTTTCCAATACGCGATCGGAGACTACCTGGGCGCGAGCGCCACGACCACGGTCACCTTGTTTGTACTCGAAAGGGATGACGCCGAGAATGCCGGTCCTACGTCGTGCAATGCTCGCACAGGCGAGCCAGTCAACGTCACGAACGGCAATATGTATTTGCAGCAGACCGATTACCACTTACCGGGGGTGGGACCTGAACTGAATATTGCGCGCACCTACAATAGTAAGCTGCAAAAAGATGGCTTGTTTGGGCGCGGGTGGTCCACTGTTTACGACGCCTCGATCAAGGTTTATGACGCCACCTTCATCCGGTTGAACCTGCCCGATGGGCGGGCCGTCTATTTCACCAGGCCCAATAGCTCGAGCGCATTCGCCCCGGTGGAAAAGGATTTTCATGGTCACGTGACGCAGAGCGTTGATGGCGATTTCACCTTAAGTTTCAAGGACGGTAGCACTCACCAATTCGGCGCCGCCGGCAAACTCCTCTCGCTCGCCGATCGCTATAACAACCAGACTTCGCTCACCTATGACGCAGGAGGGAAACTGCTTTCGGCCAGTGATCCTTTCGGACGCATTGTTTCGTTCACTACCAATACCAACGGCCACGTACTCTCGATCAGCGATACGATGGGCACGATTGCTACCTACACCTATGGCGCCGAACGCCAATTGCTTTCGACAACTTACGCGGACAATTCCGCTTTCCAGTTTAGCTATGACGGGAGTTCTCGGCTCACTTCTGTGACGGACGCGCTCGGCAATGTTCTCGAGTCGCACACATACGATTCGCTGGGCCGGGCATTGACATCGGAAAAGCAGGGCGGCGTCGAGCGCTACACGCTCAATTACGTCAGCGATACGCAAACCGATGTGACGGATGCACTGGGTCACGTAACGAAGTACACCTTCGATAAGAGCAAAGGCCGGAATGTGGTGACCAGAGTTGAAGGCATTTGCAGTTGTGGCGGCAGCAGTTCCCAGATAAAAACCTGGACATATGATACTCAGTTGAATGTCAGCGCTAAGACAAACGGACTCGGCCAGACAACCACCTACACTTATGACGCAAATGGCAATAGACTTTCCGCCACAGGCGTTCTTGGCAGTTCCAGCTACACCTATAACGAGTTGGGCCAGGTATTAACGACCACGGACGCCATGGGCGGCGTGACGACGAACGCTTTCGATGCGGCCGGCAATCTGGTTTCGGTCAAAGACGCGCTGAATAATAGGACCACGTTCACCTACAATCAGCGGGGCGAGTTGTTGACAATGAGTAATGCGCTCGGAAAAGTGACAACCTTGGCCTATGACGCAAGCGGCAACATCAAGCAGGCGACTGATGCTCTGGGCGGCGTAACAAAATTTGCTTACGACGCACGCGGGCGATTGACGAATGCCACTGATGCGCTCAACTTCGTAACCAGCTACGACTACGACGCCGCCGGGCGAGTTAATGAGATGACGCGGCCCGATCTCTCATCCATAACCTTCACTTACGATCTCGCCGGTCGCCGGACGAAGGTAACGGATGCTATGAATAACAGCACCAGTTTTGCTTACGACGGAGCATACCGGTTGACGGGCGAGACTGATGCGCTGGGTAAGTCAGTCAGTTATACGTATGACTTGATGTCCAACCTGACCGCTGCGACAGATCAGCTGGGACGCACCACCAATGTTGAATACGATGATTTCAATCGGCCGATAAAGACCATCCTACCGCCGGCCGTGGCTGGCGCCACGCGGCTGCAGGAGACCATCACGTACGACGCGGTAGGAAACGTGGCGAGTCGCACCGATCAAGCCGGGCGCGTTTCCAGCTTCGAATACGACACGGCTAACCGGCTGGTAAAAGTTACCGATCCGGCGCTGCAAATAACCCGGTATGAGTACAACGCTCGCTCGAATGTGACTGCCCTGGTGGACGCGATCAATCAACGCTACACATTTGATTACGACGCGCTGGGCCGCGCCACGGCTGCCACTCGCGCGGGACTACTGATGTCATTCGCTTACGACGCCGTCGGCAATCGCATCCAGCGCACCGACTACAACAACCTGACCACCGGTTACACCTACGATGCGCTAAACCGGCTGTCAAAGGTCACTTACCCGGACGCCTCGATGGTCAACTACGGTTACGACAAGCTGTCGCAATTAACCAGCGCTGCGAACGTCAATGGCACGGTCGGTTTCACGTACGACAACATGGGCCGGGCGACCAGCACGACCGATGTCTTTGGTCAGGTGCTCAACTACACCTACGATGCCAACGGCCGGCGCACCGACCTCAGCTTTGGCGCAATTACTAACGCCTCTTACGCGTACGACGCAGTGAACCGGCTAACTACGATCACCGACAACTCGAACCTCACGGTAAGCTATGTCTACGATGAGACCAGCAAGCTGACTTCACGCACCCTGCCAAACAGCGTTGCGACTACCTACACTTACGATGGTCTCGATCGCCTGACGCAATTGAACGATGCGAAGCGAAGAAAGGTCATCGCTGACAACCAGTACTCCTACAACAATGCCGGCGATATCACTCAGAACATTGATCAGAGCGGCACGCACGCATATGGCTACGACGTGCTGGATCGATTAACGTCGGCGACTTACACCGGAACGGCCGCTGAATCGTATGCGTATGACGGCGTGGGCAATCGCACCACGTCGCACAAAAGCGTTACTTACGGCTATCAGCCTTTTAATCGCCTGACGACGACTACCACGGCGAGTTACATCTACAACAACAACGGCAATATGATCTTGAAGAGCGATACGAGTGGGACGACGCAGTTTGTCTGGGATTTCGAGAATCGCCTGACGCAGGTTGTGACACCCTCGTCTGGAAGCGTGATTTACAAATACGACGCGCTGGGCAGAAGAATTCAGCGGACACCGACTAGTGGCGTGTCAACGAACTTCGTCCACGACGGACAGGACGTGGTCAAAGACATCAACAGCGACGGCAGCACGGTTGAATATTTGAACGGGCCCGGCGTCGACAACAAGATTCGGCAAATGGGCTCCGCGAACAAGTCCACTTACTATTTTGGTCAGAACCATCTGGGCAGCACGACGGCGCTGACGGACCCGAAGGGCCAGCTCGTCGAGCGGATCACTTACGACGGTTACGGTAACAGCACCGGCAGCGCACGCACACGCTATGACTTTACCGGTCGCGAGCGCGATTCTGACAGCGGCTTACTCTATTACCGTGCGCGCTGGTACGATCCGCAGGTGGGCCGGTTTATTTCGGAGGATCCGATTGGCTTGGCTGGGGGAATCAATGCATTCGCGTACGTCAGCAATAGTCCCCAGAACCGCACTGATCCGTCTGGCCTCTATGACGTCGATGTTCATTATTATCTTACGTATTATCTTGCATTGAAGACCGGCTGTTTTTCAGATGCCGATGCACGACTAATCGCAGAGGGAAATCAGGATTCCGATGAAAGCGACCGGAAAAAACCCGGGTGGGGCAATTTCATTGGGTGGAGCGGACAGCCGACAATTGTTCCTGATTATGCCCAACGATATAGGAATATTGCCTTCCATACATTCGGGACTCCAGCGCAAAATACAAGCAGGGCAGCTGAATTGCGGGCTCAGGCTTACAGTAACGGTGGAAATCCTTTTCTCTTCGGCACCTATCTTCATTTCTTGCAAGACTCGTTCAGCCACCGAGATTTTGCTGGAAATAACACGTGGGGGCAGGCTACGGGTGGCCAACGAGTTGACCACACGAATTTCGATCCGAAGAAAGCGATGGATATGGCCCGGGCCACCTTCGATGCGTTGCTGGCGTTTGGAAAACGAAACGGGTGTGGCTGCAATGGCGAACCCGACTGGAAAGTAGTACAGGACTTCATAGATGTCGGGTACGCTCGATGGAACCCGCTTGATTTTGGCTGGCAGGTAAGTGATGCCCAGCTCCGGAGGAAGATTCAGATATTAGGACTTCCGTGGAGAAGTTCCAACGGCCGTTGATTCGGCTGTTGAGCACCTTTGGGTGGAGCCGACTACCAGAAGGACGCAGCTTCTCTAGCAACTGTTTATTAAATAACCTTCGACTTCGATGAAAAGAGTTCTGATAGCGATCTTGGTTGGGGTGGTGCTAACGCTGCTGTTGTTTGCCTTGGCGGGGCTTTTAGGGGGAGCGTGCCATTGTATGACTCCGACAACTGCCTTCTTCCCATACGGAGCAATTATTCTTGGCAGATTCAGTACGGAGTCACTCGGCCTTCTAATGATAGTGATTCAATTTCCTCTTTATGCAGTCGTTTTGGCCAAAGTCAACGGATGGGAACGGAAGATGGTAGTGGCACTTTTACTCCTAACGTTGCATGTGGCAGTGGCATTGGTGCGCTGGAAATTCTACGACCACTAGAGCATCAAGTGATCACAAAAACTTAAAGACCGGCGGATCGACATAGGGCGGCGGAAGGGTGGGACT
>JBPCKD010000084.1:0-9348 GCA_051004635.1 Pyrinomonadaceae bacterium | reverse complement strand
GCACGTTCTATGCTCGAGAATGCCTTGACTCGCTTTCCGCTCGCGAAGTCTTCGGTGTGTTTGTCTCGATAGCTGAGAACCACCAGTCAAACATAAGCGACCCTTATGCGTTACGTCAAGCGTAATACCGGCAATCTCCATTTCGCATGCTCCATTCCGATCCTCAGTCAATAAGGCCTCAGCTTCCATGTTATTTCAGCCGAGCTGTGAGTTTCAGGAGCGGATGCCCATGGCCGCGGATGCTCAAGATTCGCATCTTCTTCTGTAAGCATTCGCATCCACTTCCAGAACTCACAGTCGATACCTTACTCGATTAGTCTCCCCCTCTGCGCTTCATCCTCTCACGACAGCCCATCCGCACAACTCTACGCTGCTCTTCGAGTGCTCCTCTGCGTTTCGCCCTCCGGTGTGCGGAGTGGGCACCCAGTCGTGTTCCTTCAGTCGCTACGAGGGGAAACACCTTCTCAACAGCGCAAAACCAAAAGAAGGAGCAACGACAATGGAGAGATACACAAAAATTTCAGCAGACATTCCGAAGTGGTCAGCGCTACTCGTGGAAGCTGTCAACAAGCCAGGCCTAATCATGAAAGCGTACTCGGCTTTTCATTCGTATAGCTTGGGAAATCAACTTCTCGCACTCGTGCAATGTCAGATGCGAGGGTTGCAGCCTGGACCAATTAATACCTTTCCGAAATGGCAAGACCTTGGACGGCACGTGAAGCGCGGCGAGCGAGCGTTAATTCTGTGCATGCCGATCACCTGCAAGCGTCGCAATGAAGAGACAACCACCGACGACGAATCAAACGGTGGAGGCACCTTCACCAGTTTTGTTTATAAGGCGCGATGGTTCGTACTGGCACAGACAGAAGGCCAAGACCTTGAACCGCAAGTGACGCCAGAGTGGGATGCGAAGCGAGCGTTAGCGGCCCTCGACATTGAAATGATTCCATTCGACAGCGCGGACGGGAACTGCCAGGGTTTCCCTGACTGTTGCCGTCCGTGTCGCTGAAAGTGATCTGTTCAATGTCGAGAGCGGCAAGCGCGCGATCGGCGTCCCACTCCGGCAGCCGTACGGGTGCGAATTCCTCGCCGAGAGTTTGCGAGATAACAAACCAGCGGGGTTTATAGACAAACGCGGTGTAGGTGTGCTGTCCGTTTCCGTCGTCGCCGTTGTCGGCTGCTTCTTCGTCGCGATGCTTGCGGGTGATGGGCATGCAAAGCATCAAGGCTCGCTCGCCGCGTTTAACGTTGCGGCCTAGAGCCTGCCAACCGGGAAACGTATTGATCGGGCCGGGCTCTAATCCGCGCAATTGGCATTGGATCATCGCGAGAAGTTGATTGCCGATGCTGTAATGATGAAAAGCGCTGTAGGCTTCCATGATCAGACCTGGCTTGTTGACCGCTTCAACCAGTAAGGCTGACCACTTGGGAACGTCGGGCGATGGGTTAGAGTGTCTGTGCATTAGTTCGGTGCTCCTTTCGCTGCTCGTGGTTTTGGTCTTTGGTCTTGAAAACAGTGTTTCCCCCTCGTAGGGACGTTGGGACACGAGTGGGTGCCCGAACTTATGGGCAGTTCGCAACGTAGCGGCTCGATGAATCGCGGTTGCTGGCAGCTCGCAAAGTAAGCGACGTGCTCCGGTGTCCCTCGTCGTGTTTGGGCGTTTGCTTTCATTGGTGTTGAAAATGCGTTTTCCCCCTTCCGTAGTGGAGCCGAAGCACGGGTGGGTGCTCAGCGCCGCACCCTGGAAGGTCGCAACGAAGTGGAGAACCGGAATCGCACGGGAGCCCATCGCCGCAACCTCCATTCCGCAGGCTCCATCGAAGGAAGGGGGAAAATAAGAAAAAGTCTCGGCTGGAAGGTAGTGAAGCCGAGGCCTTATTGACTTATGCGCGTGAGTACGACTGTTCTCAGCGGTTTCAGTTATTGTCTTTCAATTTCCTAGACCAGCGTAGCGAGCCCCAGTCGGTCGCTTTTCGATCGGCAGGGCGTGTTTAAATCCTCAGCTCCCAGTCAGTACCCAAGTCGCTCTCCGTCCAACCAGTCTGGCTTAGTAGAAGTTTCTATTTCACCAGCTTTACGAATTTCACTTGACTCTGGAGCTAACTCAAGGGTCTATAGTTGTACCTTCAGGAGGGCTGTGTGGAGCAGACAGAGCTTCGAATAGGTGAGGTAGCAACTCGAGCTGGCGTAAGCGTCGACGCCGTCCGTTATTACGAACGGTTGACGCTCTTGCCCCGCGCCCGACGCACGTCCGGCAACTTTCGTCTCTTTGGCCCGGAGTCCATTGAGCGCGTTCAGTTCATCAAACAGGCGCAAGAGTTAGGTTTTACGCTGGATGAGATTAAGGGACTTCTGGCTACCGGTGGCGCCGAAGAATGCCGGAAAGTGCGCGGTCTGTTGAGTAAAAAGATCGAGGACCTGGACGGCAAGCTGAAAGCCATCAAAGACTTTCGTCGGACACTCGTGCGGCATCTATCGGCGTGTGAGCGTGAACTCGAAGCGCATGGCGACTCGGCATGTTGTCCCGTTGTTGCGGGTGATAAGAATCGGCCGTCTCAATCAAGAGGCGACATAAAGAAAGTTCATGGATACCGAGAGAGTTAACGCGAAAGCATCAGGATCAGGACGAAGTATTCTGGCCAGTTTGGCGGCACTCGGAAGCGTTGTGTTGGCATCAAGTTGCTGCCTGCCGATGTTTCCATTCATCTTTGCCGCCGGCGCTGCGGGGAGCTCGGCGTTCTTTGTAAAGATTAGGCCTTTTTTGCTGGGCGCGTCACTGCTGTCGATCGCATTCGCTTTCTATCAACGTTGGCGAGCTAAAAGGTGCAACTGCAAGCCCAATCTTTTAAGCACTATTGTCTTGTGGTGTTCAGTGATTGTTGTGCTCATGTTCTTCCTATTTCCACAAGTCATCGCGAATTTCGTTGCCAACTTTCTGGCAGGATGAAAATGAAACGCAAGAGGATCATTTACGGATCATTAGCGATCGTCGTTGCGATCCTACTGCTCATCGTTTACTACTTCTATCTCGGTAGTACGGCGCCAGTTGGCCAACAGCCGTTGGTGCGCTTGGATAACTCCAACATCGACTCGCTGAAAAAGTCCTTTAACGAATCCGCCGACTCTGTCCGCGTGATCCTGATGCTCTCTCCTACTTGAACGGTGTGTTTGCAGGGGGCCTCTGCATTCGAAAAACTACTTGATGAACAGCGGGGAGGAAAAATCCGCGTCTTTGTGATCTGGGAGCCAGTGTTGCCCACTGATTTGGCTGCGCCTTCAACGATGACGTTAAAGCGCATCTCTGATGCGAGGACGTCACAGTATTGGGACAAGGAACATTTGGTATCCAAGTCGATCGGGGAGGAAGGCGATGTTGTTTGGGATTACGTGGCTGTGTATCCGTCCGGCAGACTTTGGGACAAGTCGCCACCAGAGCCGATTTATTCACACGCTCCGTTGGTTCGTGCAATCGACGGTACGAACGAGGCAATCCAGAAGTTGTTGCAAGAGAAGTCGAAGTAGACGAGGGTTAACATTAAGACTGAAAGTATGAGTTGCTGCATTACAGATGACGAGCGCGAGGCGAAACAGTCTAACGAGGCACTTTGCGCGGCGGAAACCCTGACAGAGACAAATCATTGCCGAAGGTGCGGCGTTCATGGGAGACCTGTCTCTCGCAAGACCGTTTTGCTAATGCTAAAGGCAGACGTGCTGGAGCGGGCGATGTCGGGAAGTTATAGCTTCTGCGCAGCCCGCGATTGTCCGGTCGTCTACTTTGAAGATGCAGGCATCCATCAATTTACCGTTGACGATTTACGCATTCGGGTTGGGCTCAAGGTTAAAGACGACCCTATTCCGCTATGTTACTGCTTTGGCTTTGATGAGCGTGATATTCGCGATGACATTTCCCGAACAGGCAATACCACCGTTCCAGAGAGAATCTCACGGCTTATCCGTGAAGGCTTTTGCGCGTGCGAGACGCGCAATCCGTCAGGAGTGTGTTGCCTGGGCGAAGTTAATAAGGCCGCTAAGCGTCTTACGATGAGCACGAGTTCCGATGTCTAAAGTTCTCTTGACTCTTGACTCAACACGAGAGTGACTTTCTTATGGATCGTAACAGTGCTGGTGCAGTTGGCTTTTCCCACCTAGGCCTTACCTGCCGCTCTGAAGAGGAATGAAAGCGGACGATCCCATGGAGGCTCTCTTGAAATGGAAAGGAAGTTCGACCTAATCGTCATCGGAACTGGGGCGGCTGGTTCAGCGGCTGCGTACAAGTGTCGAAAAGCAGGTTGGGATGTAGCGATTATTGATGCAAGGCCATTCGGCGGCACCTGCGCACTGCGGGGATGTGATCCAAAAAAGGTGCTTGTGGGGGCCGCAGAATTGATCGATTGGACTAGACGCATGGAGGGCAAAGGCTTTTCGGCAGCAGACGCTAGGATCGATTGGTCGTCGCTCATGCGCTTCAAGAAAACCTTCACTGAGCCAGTTCCTGACAAAATGGAGAAGGGGTATAGCAAAGCTGGGATCGTGACTTATCGCGGTCGTACTCACTTTACTGATCGCACGAAACTTCAAGTGGGTGAAGATAACCTAATCGGGCGGTTTGTGCTCATCGCCTCTGGCGCTATGCCCGCCGTGCTGGGCATCCCCGGCGAGGCCTATCTCACTACCAGTGATAGGTTTCTCGAACTCGAGCAACTGCCACAGCAAATCGTTTTCATTGGGGGTGGCTACATCTCTTTTGAGTTTGCGCATATTGCGGCCCGCGTGGGCGCACAAGTAACGGTCCTGCATCGAGGCGTTCGTCCGCTAGAGGGCTTCGATGTTGACCTAGTACGGCAACTGCTCTCAGCCACTCACGAGATTGGCGCAGACATACGAGTGAAGACCGCCGTGGAAGCAGTCGAAAGTGACGGGGATCGGTTAGTTGTCCACTGCTCGACCGACGAAGGCAGCCAAGATTTCGCGGGAGACTTAGTTGTTCATGGCGCGGGGCGCGTCCCAGAAATAGACCAACTCGATCTGGACAAAGCAGGGGTTGCCCGCGAAAGGAAGGGAGTGTCGGTAAACGAATTCCTTCAGAGCGTTTCTAATCCGGCCGTTTATGCCGCGGGGGACGCTGCGGCCAGTGGTGGTCCGCGGCTAACGCCTGTAGCCGGCATTGAAGGGCATGTAGCTGCGAGCAACATGCTGAAGGGTAACCACCGCAAACCGAATTATTCCGGAGTCCCAACGGTTGTCTTTACCATACCGCCGCTTGCTTCGGTGGGGTTGCAAGAAGATGATGCGAGGGACCAAGGCTTCAAGTTCACAGTCAAGCACGAGGATACCTCCGGTTGGTACTCTTCACGTAGAGTGAACCTGAAGTACTCAGGGTTCAAAGTGCTGGAAGAAGAGAATACGAACCGAATTCTTGGGGCACACTTATTTGGTGAGCACGCCGAGGACGTCATTAACATCTTTGGGCTTGCTATTCGAGCTGGATTGAATGCGCAGGATCTGAAAACGATGATCTACGCGTACCCGACAAGCGCGTCGGACGAGCTAAAGAGGAGATCCAGCCCCCCGGCCTCAGCCACCACTTGCCGCAAGTCACCAGCTCCGGCATTGACTGGTAGCGATCTGCCGGCTCTTTTGCCAGCGCCCGGTCGATCACTGCTGACAGGTGCGCTGGTATTTCTTTATTCAACTCCGCGGCCGGTGCGTGCGGCTGGCTGAGCAGTGCGCTGATCACATCGGCCTTAGACCTCCCGCCGAAGGGAATGTGCCCGGTCGCCATCTCGTAGAACACGCCTCCGAAGGAGAAGATGTCGCTGCGATGATCCGCGCGTTCGCCCCGTGCCTGTTCGGCGACATGGACGCGGGCGTCCCCATGACCGCGCCTGTCATCGTCAGGTGAGTTTCAGCCTCTCCCTCAGCTCTCTCAAGCAGCTTGGCCAGGCCAAAACCCAGCACCTTCACCTGACCGCGTGGAGTGATCATGATGTTGCCGGCCTTAACATCGCGGTGGATGATCCCTCGCGCGTGGGCTTCAGCCAACGCGTCGGCCACTTGCAGGCTGATGGAAAGAAGGGAGTCGAGTTTCAGCGGTCGGCCGCGGATCGTGTGCCGCAACGTCTCGCCCTCGACGTACTGCATGGCGATGAACGGACGGCCCGCCGTCTCGCCCACTTCATGGATGGTACATATGTTGGGGTGATCGAGTGACGCGGCCAGGCGTGCTTCCCGAAGAAAGCGCGTGCGCTGCTCGCTATCGCCGGTAAATCTGGGGTCAAGAAGTTTCAAAGCCACCTTGCGGCCCAGCCTTTGGTCGTGGGCCAGATAGACTTTTCCCATCCCGCCTGCGCCGAGCTGGGAGTCGAGCCGGTAGGGGCCGATGGTTTTCCCAGTGGCGGACGTAGTGTGATCGGCGACTAACTCGGGTGCGATCTCAAGCGCGTGTGACTCGATGAAGCTGCCGGCCTGCTCGTCGGAAGCGAGCAGTGCTTCAACATCTCTCCGCAACGCGGGGTCGCCGGCGCAGGCTTTGTCCACGAAGGCGCCGCGCTCGGTGGGATCGCGCGCAAGCGCCTCCTGAAAGACCTCATCTATCTGCCGGTTGCGCTCAGGCTCCAACGCCGCCCCCCTCGCTGATCGCTTTGTAGAGCCACGCTTTGGCCGACCTCCACTCGCGTTGGACTGTTGTCTGCGAAACCTTCAGGACTTCGGCGGTCTCCTCAATGCTCAGCCCCCGAAGAAACGCAGTTCGACGATCCTGCCTTTGCGCGCGTCCCACGATTCGAGTTCAGTCAACGCGTCGTCAACCGCAATCACCTTCGCCGACCGCCCCGCGGAGACTCGGCAAGAAACTGGTGCGCAACGGACTCGCCAGCAAGGAGGCTTGCTCGAACTACTCAAGTTCTGGCAGAGGCGGCACCGTGGCCAGGCCGCACAGGAAGCACTGACCGCGCCGTTTTCTTAGCTCATCTGAACCTTGCACACAGGAGCGGGCGAGAGGTTTATCATGCCTCGTCCCGAGACCTAGCCGAGATAGCGGGTTGCGCGCGACTTACAGCCTCGAAAGCCTGCTGCAGGTTAAGAGAAGAAGGACATTTAGAGTTAGTCACCCCAGCGTCCTTCCCTTACGCTAATCGTTACCGACTACCAGAAAAGACGAAGTTCGATCCACTCCCTCACATGGTTTTATATGGAATGGATCGATCTTCGTCTTTTTTGCTTCCTGATGCATTCCGTCAAGGTGGGTTGGGTCGCTCTGCCTACGAGGTTCTAACCATCTTAGAGGCGGGGCCGTTGCAAACTAAAGAGATTGCCCAAAAGACAGGGCGACACGTTCAAACCATACGCAAATCACTCAAGAGACTTCAGGATTTTGGTTATGCAAAGACATCGAATGGCAAGTGGTATGGGATACCCATTGAGAAGATCGACCTTCCTGAATTAGCTAGGAAAGTGGGAATGAGCGGGGCACGAAAAAAGCAGCGCGAACAACACAAGGCAGAAAGGCTGCGCCGAACAATAGCTATGAAGATGCTGCTGCAACTGGGCGTTCAGTAATGCCCCTTTTGGCGAGTCAAGCGGGGCAGAGGGCGAGCGTGTAGCACAATGGGCTGGGAGAAAAGAGGCAATCACCACTACTACTATCGCAAAGAGCGCTACGGCTCGCGTGTGAAGTCTGTTTACGTTGGCCGAGGCGAGATTGCCTTACTGACAGCCCAGTTAGACGTGTTGCAGCGCGAGCAGAATGAAGCCGTGCAAGTTAAAGAGCGCAAGGAGCAGCGAGCTTTCGACTCGCTCGATCAGCATATTGATAACCTAGCTCGTTTATCGACTCTGCTGACAGAGGCGGTTCTGATCGCGGCTGGTTTCCATCAGCACAAGCGGCAATGGAGGAAGCGAAAAACATGAGCGCGAGCGCGATAGCAGTTAGCGAGGACGCGGACAAGATAAGGGAGCGCTTCCACAGTGTCCTGATGAAAGCGAATAAGGAACTTCCCCGCCAGTCGGATATTGTAGCGCTGGCTTTGGGAAGCCGTTGTCGGGATGGGCGAACTTAGCGGCGATGGAGAAACGAGCACGAGAGCTGGATCCACTATCGCTCGTCATAAACACGGACGTCGGATGGATCTTCTACTATGCGCGCCAGTACGATCAGGCGATAGCTGAACTCCGGAAGACGCTCGAGATGGACTCGAATTTCGTCCGAGTAACGCCTCCGCCTCGGGCTGAGTTATTTGCAAAATTCAATGAATTAGGATGCCATAGAGAAACGCTTCAAAAGGCCACGGAACTCTCCGGAGACTTCATCTCGGCGATGGCCTCCGGATGCCGCTGTCACCAAGGCCCGGGTAGATTACTGCCACGTAATAAGGCGAGACGTAACGCCGCCTTGATTGTTCCTGCAAGTCGTTTAGTATCTTCTGCGCCTCGCCTTTCCTACCCGATACCGCATAGGCATATCCGAGGAACGCCGTTATCTCTGTGCTCAGTGCCGCGAAACGTAAGTCTGAGCGAAGGCTGTCGAACATCGGCTCCACTTCGAGGTTCACTAACCAGCCGGAGCGCTCCTCATACGCTTTTTCCAGCCATCGAACGCCTGATCCCTGAGGCGAAAGGTGGGCCTCACATCGTAGTGTCCCGCGGGTGTGGAGTAAATAGCCTCTGAACCGGTCCTGGTGGGCACCGGCGAAGACACCGACCCGGAAATCTCGCGCGACAGCCTTTACGTAAGTGGCCGCACGCGAGACTGGCTCAAGATCAAGACAAACGCAGGAAGAGAAGAGATGCGCGTTCGTATGGAAACCTGGGGCTCATAGCATTTCACGTAGACGCTCTTTCAAGAGTGCCTCTCTCGGGCTTTTGCTCGCGCCTTGCAGCCATTCGCGGAGCCGCCGCAGTGTCAGACTATGTTTGATTGATTTCCTTACCTCGACGTCAATCTGGGCAACATCGCCCGGATCGCATTCATGCTCTCGAAGAGCGGCAACCCCTAAGACAACGGCCTCGAAAAGACCATCAGCCTCGAGTTCAACCGTGTGCCTAATCCCTGAAGTATCGAGATAAGAAACCGAACAGAACGCCATGCGCCGGATAGTAGCGGTTTTAGGTGATTTTCGGCAATAGGACGATGTCTCACCCGCGACGCGCAAGTTCGACTTTTAGCCCAGCCGAAACGTTGGAACGATGCGTTGTCAGCAATTTGCGCTTCTAGAGCAAAAAATTTCGGATTCAAATTTCCAGTTTGTGCAGAAGCCACTATTTAGTGTATAGTCTTTACTAAACATGACCAGAGACAAACCAGAACGAAGTTTTGGCCCCACAGTTAGAGCGTTGCGCGAGAAAAAAGA
>JBPCKD010000083.1:0-55407 GCA_051004635.1 Pyrinomonadaceae bacterium | reverse complement strand
GGAAGGGACGTTCGACGCGTGACTTATGCGGCGAAGGCAGCTGCAAACTTGCTGGCGAGGACGAGGCTGAGCGCTCCTCTGAGCTCCGGCTTTTCTCCCAGTGTTGACGGCAGGATGATCGCCGAAGCAAGGCCTCGACGAACGCTGTGTTCAATCGTTTCAGTCAGTGCACCCTCAATAAGTGGCCAGGCGCGAGCTATCTCTCCACCAACGACAACCGCTTCGGGACTGAAGCCCACAACCAGGTTTGAGATACCGATGCCCAAATAATGGGCCGTCTCCACCAGTGCCGCCTTTGCACTAGACTCGCCCTCAAGTGCACGATCTACTAATTCCTTGAAACCGGGAGGAGGCACGTCTACGCCAGCTAATTGCTGGTAACGTGCGACGGCAGCACGCTCTGAAGAGAACGCTTCCCAGCAGTCATGATTGCCGCACGAGCATGGAACCGGCGCGTTGGTCCCAATCACCATGTGACCAAACTCGCCTGCGGCCCCACGCTGCCCTCGATAAACCTGGCCGTTAAAAATAATTCCTGTTCCGACGCCCTCCGCCACCAAAACGAGTATGAAATCCCTGGCGTCGCTCACCTCGGGCCGGCCAAACCAAAGCTCCGCAAGCGCGACCGCGTTAGCATCGTTATCGATGACGACCGGAAGTCCCACTGCTACGGAGATTGTTTGTGCTACAGGAATATCTCGCCATTTGAAATAGGGAACGTAAACGGCATTCCCGGTGGAGGGATCCACCAGCCCGGGGAGACTCACTCCAACCGCTTCAATTGAGCCGTTGTTCCGTCGAGTGAACTCCTGGACCAAGCCAATTATCTGGTCGAGCGTTTCGGCCGAGTCAGGGTCAGTCAAGAATTCCTTCTGCTCGACAACCCGCCCCGCCAGATCACTGGTGGCAACAGTGGTTCGCGTCGGCGTAATCGCTACTCCAATGGCGATTGCACCCTTCGTTCGGAGTCTCAGCATGGTTGGCCTGCGGCCACCTGTTGACTGACCCTCCCCAATTTCCTCAACCAGACCCTCGGTCTTCAACGCTTCAACAATTGCGGAAATCGTTGACCGCTGCAAATCCGTTTCGCGAGCAATCTCGGCCCGCGAGATTGGCTCACGCTCGCGAACATAGTTCAATACGATCTGCCGATTGATGTCTCGGATTGTGTTTAAGCGCGCCGCCTGGGCCTTTCGGAGATCTAGTCGTCGCAAGATGCCAACTCCAGTTGGGCGTTGTTATCACGCCAGCCGCCACTGTTATCTGCCGGCAGCCTTACTTTGAATGATCGTGATGGTTTTATCAATCGCTGCAACCTCAACCACTTCCCTTGGGCCATTGGCCCACTGGATTTCAAGTTTGTCGACTTTCGTCGCCGCACCTAAACCGAAATGCAGAGTCATATCATTTTGTGAACAGTAAACAGCACCGCTAACCACTTCACGGCGTTGCCTAATCTGGCCGGTTGTCACGTACGCAATGCTCCCGATAGCGTCTCGAGGTCCCTTCTTACTAACGTCCCCGACAAGTCTGATGTCAATCCAGTGGCCGGCGGGCATCGTAACATTCCTCAAGATCGCCGGCTTGGAATCGATGTTGTTAAGCACAGCATCCAGGCGGCCATCGCCATCCAGATCGCCAACCGCTAGACCTCTCGCTGTCCAGGCATAGGCAAGACCGCTTGCGGGTGCGGCCGGGACTCGCGCGAATTTCCCGCTCTTTAGGTTTCGAAAGAGCAGCGGCTGTTGGGCGAAACTCGTGCCCCATTGATTGGCATCAACCGCCGGATAGACATGTCCATTAGCAACAAATATGTCCAACCATCCATCATTGTCGAAGTCGAGAAAACTCGTGCCCCAACCGAGAAACGGAATCGTGACTTCACCGAGTCCAGCCACAAAGGTTACATCAGTAAAATTCCCATCTCCATCGTTGTGATAGAGCACGTTTGAGTCGTCGGAAAAATTCGTAATGTGGAAATCAACGCGGCCGTCGTTGTCGTAGTCTCCCACCGCCAGGCCCATGCCCGCTTGCTCGCGTCCATTCTCGTTCAGGGCTACTCCCGACGGATATCCGACCTCTTCAAATGTGCCATCGCCTTTGTTTATGTAGAGTTGTTTTGGTGTTGAATCGTTGACGACAATCAGATCCAACAAATTATCCTCATTAGCATGGACGAATGCGCATGTGAATCCGTAGTACTTCTGCGGATCGTTCACCCCTGCCTTAACACTTACGTCCTCGAAAGTGCCATCCGGTTTTTGGCGATAGAGCGTATCGCCTTCTCCCGGAAGACTGCGGGGACCACACATTACGGGCACTCCGCGAAACTGACAGAAGTTCTGTCCTGCCTCGCCTGGCTTGTTGGCATCGGCCGGGCTCTTCGGCAAATTGTTCAGGTCAATATCAAGGTACCCTGGGACGAAAAGGTCCAGACGGCCATCAGCGTCAAAATCTCCCCAGCTAGGCCCCGTGCTCCAGCCTTTGCGAGCGACTCCTAATTTATCAGCAACGTCCGTGAACGTTCCGTTACCGTTGTTGTGATAGAGACGCGAGGTACCCCAATTAGACACGTACAAGTCAGGCCGGCCGTCATTGTCGTAATCACCCACCGCAACACCGAAGCCCCAACGTTCATTTGCCACACCTGCTTTGCTGGTAACATCCTCAAACTTCCAGTTTCCCAGGTTGCGATAGAGCGCAGAGCGCGGCGGCTTCTCTCTCCCTTGCATCGCTGCCATGGTCGCAGCGTTCAAGAAATAAATGTCCGGCCGGCCGTCGCTGTCGTAGTCAAAGATGGCGACCCCGCCTGCGGGGGTTTCAAATATGTAATCCTTTTGCGGACCTCCTGAGCGATGCTTGAAATTCGCCATCGCCGTTTTTTCGGTCACGTCTTCGAAGACAACCGGAGCTTTGGGATCAGTAATTCCGACGGTCCTGCGGGAACTGTAGGTGAACGGAGTTCCGGTCGATACTCCACCCATTCCCTGCTGTGGCTCTGGTTTCTTCGGCGGAGTTTGCGCTCGAAGCAAGATCGAGCCACCCAGCAGGGAAATCAGAGCAAAAGAAACCGCTTTCGCGAATATGTTGGTTCGCCCTGGTTTTATGTTGCCCATTCTAATTGCGATTGTTCCTGCCGAATCACACTATCGGTGTCCTAATTCAGGAGGTAAGTAAACGATCCACTAAATACACTAAAGGACACGAACCTTTCTTCTTCGTGATATTTCGTGTTACTTCGTGGATCGCTCTTACCAAATGACGAGCGAAAGCGCTAAACATTCCTACCAGGACGCCAAACCGGCCACTATCTCATTTGGCATCACGCTCATTGATCACAAGGTAACGGTCCATCTTTGAGTCTGCCAAAGTCTGGACCCTGCCACTCGGCCATCTAACTTCAATCGAGCGAATTCCAGTTGCGGCTCCCAAGCCGAATAGTAGTCGCGGATCATTGGACGACAAATAACTGCCCGCGGTGTTTGCATCGAAGATCTGCTTCTTGCCGGCGGCATCGGTAATGGTTACGCGCGCCCCGATGCCAGTTCGGTTTGATTTCGCGCCCACCAGCGAGATTCCAACCCAATGGTTTCTGGTTCCATTGCTACGCAACACTACAGGCGCGCTGTCAAGAACGCTAATAACGACGTCGAGCTGTCCGTCATTGTTCAAATCGCCGAAGGCAGCCCCCCGCGCCGCAATCGGAATACTGAATGGCGGCCCCCCGGTCGCCGAAACATTAACGAAGCCTTTCCCTGTGTTGCGCATCAGCAGCGGCGTTTGTTTGTATTTCAGGTAGCCCGTGGATGCTTCGATGGTATCGAGTACATGGCTTTGCGCCACGAAAAGATCACGCAGCCCGTCGTTGTCTGCATCGATGAACCGCGTGCCCCACCCTGAATTGAGCAAGCTAATTTGACCCACGCCCGAAGGTTTGGTTATGTAGGTAAAGCTCAAATCACCGTTGTTGTGATACAGCGGATATGTCTCGTAAGAAAGGGTCGTAATAAAAACGTCAGGATAACCGTCATTGTCATAGTCTGCTGCGTCCACGCCCATCCCGGCGAAAGTCTTGCCATCCTCATCGTAGGCTGTGCCGGACATGAGGGTCACGTCTTCAAACGTGGCGTTGCCTTTGTTGTGATAAAGAGATTGCCTGACGCTGTCGTTGGCGACAAAAACATCTATCCAACCGTCGCTGTCGAAATCAGCCAGGGCCACACCCAGCGCTTTACCCTCCGGATCTGCAACTCCGGCCCTGGCGCTGACATCCTCGAAAGTTCCGTCGAGCTTCTGATGGTAGAGAATGTTTGTGGCGCCCTTAAAGTTATCGGGATGGCAATACGCTCGAGACTGCGGGCGGGCGTCGCCGCAGTGAAGCGCGCCTTTTTCAAAATCCCAGTCGAGATAGCGAGCTACAAAGAGATCGAGACGACCATCCTTGTCGTAGTCGAGCCAGCCGGCACTGGTTGACCAGCCGCCGGCGGTCACGCCAAGCTTTTTGGTGACATCTGTGAACGTGCCGTCGCCATTGTTGCGGTACAAATGGTTTTCACCATACCCGGTTAAATAAATGTCCGGGTAACTATCGTTATCGTAATCGCCGGCTGCGACTCCCATGCTGTAGCCGTCGCCTTTCAGACCCGCGCGCTCGGTTAGATCTTCAAAAGTACCGTCTGCTTTCTGATGAAATAAACGGTTCCAGTATTTGGGATCTCCTTTGTTGGGCACTGCGTCTTTGGGCATCGGATCTTTCAAGAGTGCACCGTTGGAAAAAAACAAGTCCATGCGGCCGTCATTGTCATAGTCGAGAATAGCCACGCCACCGCCCATCGTCTCGAGCAAATACTTTCGTGGCGTCGCTGATGGAGCGTGTCGGAAGCGAATTCCTGCCTGCGCTGCCACGTCAGTGAACGTCACCGGCGATGGCGCCTGTGGACCTGCGGGGGGCGGTGTCTTTGGTAAAGCAGGTGCACTGTATGACCGGCCCGTACGCTCAGGTGCTGCAGTCGGAGAAGGAACAGGAGTCGGCTGTTGGCAGACAACCGCGACCGGAGCAACAGCTAGCAACAGCAACTGCGCAAGTAATCGAAAAGAAATTGCCTGCATCGGTTACTTGAATGCGATTACCGCGTAGTCTCTTCCGCTGTAGAGCCGGACGTCGTTACCTGACTTAATCATCGTCAGCGGGCGCGGGCGTTTCAAGGAGCTGTCTTTCATAGTGGACACTGAGAGCACTTGATTACCCGCCAGATCAAGTATGTTTAGCTTGCCATCGTCGCTAAAACCAAATCCATACGCCCCTGGGGCGAGTTCGGAGCCGTTGATGGCAATCGCTGAGTCAGTGATGAAAAATCCTTCGTACTTGGCCCGCACATCAGCCGCATAACCGGCGGTATCGATAAGACCGGCGATCACGTAGCGGTTGGTACCGAACCGCGCGGCTGCCGCGTTGCGGATCTGGGTGGGCGCGCTCAATCCCTGAAAATAAAACCCAGGGGGTACGACCCGCGAGAGCCCCGCGCCTGTAAGGATTGTCACGCTATCTTGAGCCGTCACTACCAGAGGCACTGAACACGCGATAACCAGGATCGTGATTGCGCCCACCAAGTGCTTTTTCCAGTTCTTCATAAAGAGCCTTCCTCCCTCTCCTTGCTTATTAGCCTATTATCTTCGGACAGTATAGGACCAATAGGACCTATTCGACCTATTCGACCTATTCGACCTATTCGACCTACTGAATTTACTACTTACATCTATCGCGGAAAAAGGAATTGAAGTATTGGCTCAACGCGCGCAGCCCATGCGGTTTCATTGTGTTCAGCACCCTCGGCCTCGAAATAACTCAAATCATTCCCTGGCTTCCAACCCTTTTTCCGGAGCGTCTCTTTCAAAAGCCGCGCGTCGGAGACAGCCTGCTTTGCATCTTCCGGGTTGCGTCCCTCTTTCGTTCCCATGTCCAACCAGATGCGCGTCTTCGCTTTCTTCTTCAGTGCTTCTGCGTAGTGCACAATCTGCTTATTGGCAAACCAGACTGAAGGCGAGACTGCGGCAACACGTCCAAACACTTGCGGGTACTTCAGTCCGAGATACAGAGATAAAATTCCGCCCAACGAAGAGCCGCCCACGCCGGTGTGCTCGGCATCCTTCCGGGTTCTGTAGGTTGAATCGATAAAAGGCTTCAGCTCCTCGACAAGCATGCGGCCATAAAGATCTGCTTTGCCACCCATCTTATATTTTTCGTCCGCGGCTGGAGTGTATTCATCAATCCGGTCTTTGCCCGCGTTGTAAATGCCCACGATAATGAGCGGCTCTATTTTGCCGGCGGAAATCAAGGACTGTGCGGTTTCGTCGACACGCCACTCTTTACCGGGGATGAAGGACGTCGCTCCATCGAATAGATTCTGCCCGTCGTGGAGATAGAGAACCGCGTAGCGCTTGTTCTTGTTCAATTCGTAGCCCGGCGGTAGATAGATCACCACGTCGCGGTCGTTGCCTAGAATTTTCGAATGAAAACTTTTGTGGAAGCGAATGTCGCCGGTAAGCGTGTGCGGTTGCTGCGCGCGTACTGTTCCCGAGAAAATTAATGCTACGATTGCAGCAACGCTCATAGCCCCACCGGCGCGCAGTCACCTTAGCGAATTTCATGACACTGAGAATAACCGCCTGGACAACTGGGCACAAACGCAAAGACTTTGAAAGGCCTGCTCTGCTATGTCTGCTTAGGCAGCCAAAAGCACAAAAGGCGGACTCCCTGGTCCGCCTTGTGCCTACTCCCTTGCGACAGTTTCTATCTATGACTTACCGCGATTTCGATGCGTTCCGGTTTGGCGTTCTTTTTTGCCAATCGGTATTCTCGCGCGGTCTTCGTTTCGCGGCCTGACGTGAACAGTTGCCGACCGCTATCCACGCTCAGCCAAACCTGCGAAAGAAAGTACGCATCGCCATACTTATTGAACACCACCCGCTCGCCTGCCTTGAAATCTCGCGACCCAATGGTAAGTGGTGCATTCACCAGCGCGGTGGTTTTACCGTCATTAGTTGGGATACGCTCCTGCGTTGGAGCGCGGACAGTCGCAGCTTGACTTATGTAGATAATCGCGGAGGCTTCGAAAACCCTTGGGCTCAGCCAATCGAGGGAGGCGCGGCGAAGCAGTTGACTGACTTTAGAGACAGAGATATTTTTTCCTTCGACTGGTCGCGAGATGGGAATCTCGTTACTTCGAAAGGTGTGATTACGAGCGACGTAGTATTAGTTAGCGACGCAGGGCAGTGATCCTTGCAAGTGTTGGTGTCCTGGCCGCCTGGATAATTCAACCGCTTAAGCCGCAGGATCAAGTGACTAAGCGGCGTCAGCGGTTCGCGCAGCTCGCGCCTTCTCACGCCTGGACTTCAAGTACTCAATGAAGGGCGGCATCAAAGAAAGCAGCACCACGATGATCACCACCCATTCAATGTGTTCCTCGAGATCAATTCCGAACCGGGCCTTCAGAAGGTTTCCAAGAAAGTAGCCGGTTAGGATCATGCTAAAGACCCAGGCCAACCCACCAACAACATTGAATAAGACAAAGCGGCGATATGGCATTCCGGCCGCTCCAGCGACGATAGGCGCGAAAGTGCGAATGATGGGAACAAAACGTGCCATGATAATCGTCTTGCCGCCATACTTTTCATAAAAGGCGTGCGCCTTAAGCAAGTGACTGGGCTTGAATAGAAGCGACTTTTGCCGGCTGAAGAGTCGAGGCCCGAGCCTGGCCCCCGTATAGTATCCAACCGCATCCCCTGCCACGGCCGCCACAAACAATGAGCTAAGGAGAATGGCCAGATTCAGTTTGCCAGTCGCCGCGAATAAACCAGCCACCACCAGAAGTGAATCGCCCGGCAAAAAGAAGCCCACCGCCAGACCGGTCTCGGCAAAAACGATAAAGACCAGCCCGGAGTAGACGAAGATGCCGCCCTTGGCTAGAAGCATCTCGATAATCACTTTTGGATTGAGAATTTCTCTTAGTTGATGAAATAGTTCGTAGATCGAATCCATAAATTATTACGTCTATCTTTGAACAGACCAGCCATGCTGGCCAATTAGCGGAACAAAGGCGCACGGACCATGGTCTTCCTGCTTTTGCCCGATTGCAGTCTTGATTATTCGCACCAGTCGTTGCGCCTCGCGCGTCTGGCCGACTGGTACTACCAATCGTCCGCCAACTTTGAGTTGAGTCACAAGTGGTTCCGGAATACCTGGTCCGCCGGCGGCAACCAATATCGCATCGTATGGGGCGTTTGCAGCCCAACCCAGCGTACCGTCAAAACATTTTACCGTCGCATTATGTATTCCTAGTTGTCTAATGCGGGTTTGGCCTTCGCGCGCAAGATTTGCAATGCGTTCAATCGCATACACCTGGCCGGCAATCCGGGCGAGAATTGCGGTCTGATATCCGGAACCAGCACCGATTTCAAGCACTCGGCTTTCCGAGCTTATCTCAAGCAACTCCGTCATCTTCGCCACGATGTAGGGTTGCGAAATCGTCTGACTCCCGCTAATCGGGAGTGCGTGGTCTCCGTAAGCGCGGGTCTGCAACGCGTCGGGCACAAAGGCATGTCGCGGAACTGTTCGCATCGCTTCGAGGACCTGTGGATCGCGGATGTGATAATGGTCGCGGAGCCTTTCGACCATACGCTCGCGCGGGATGGAATAATCCTGGCTTCTACTTGAGGGCTGTTGGCCGGTTGTTTGCACGAACAATACAGTTTGAGAAGAGGCCCGAGCCATCGAGCCGCTTAGGCTTTATAGACCAGCTCGGAATCCTTTAGATAATTCCACGTTTCGATCGCCGTCAGCGCACTATGGTCCGTCATGTCACTCTTCAAAGGAGTGACTGAGATATAACCCAGGTCAATAGCGTTGTAGTCAGTTCCGTCGGCTGAATTGGTATTGAAATACTCTTCACCAATCCAAAAATAGGGCTTTCCACGTGGATCGATGTGTTCGCTAATTACAGGTCTCGCGTTTTTGATTCCCTGTCGTGTAACGCGAACGCCTTTGATCTCTTTAGCAGGAATGTTGATGTTGAGTAGCGTGCCTTCAGGAAGTCCTTCAGCCAAAACTTTCCGCACGGCCACTACTGCAAACTGCGCTGCTTCGCTGAAGTCAAAATGTTCTCGCGCGACCAGACTAAATGCCAGACCAGGTACACCGAGGATCGTTGCTTCAAGCGCGCCGGCTACGGTGCCGGAGTAGGTGGCATCGTCGCCAAGATTTCCGCCATGATTAATTCCGGAAGCACAAATGTGTGGCATCTCTTCAGTAGGAAGAATCTTGTTGAGGGCCAGGGTGACGCAGTCAGTGGGCGTACCGTCCACCGTCCAATGTCGTTCATCAATTTGACGGATGCGCAAAGGCCGGGCCAACGTAAGGCTGTGGGAGGCGCCGCTCATTTCAGAAGCTGGGGCAACAACATAAACATCGCCCACTTCTTTTAGCGCCTCTTCGAGCTTGATTAAGCCATTTGAGTGGATGCCGTCGTCATTTGTGAGCAGAATTCTTGTCATGAGAAACCCGCGCCGTCCACCAGTCTCCGCTCGCTGCTTACCAATTCCCGGACATTACCAGGGCATCACTTTTGATCGTTGACTCCAGAGGAGGGGAAAGATGGTACGCTCGCCACGGGTGCAGTGACTGGCTCAACCACCCGAAACTAGTCGCGAGGGGCAGGAGGACGCATGCGGCCCTTTTTCTTGTTCCGCTTGCGCGCAAGAGCTGACTTGAGTTTCGCCTTCTGGCCTGGAGGGATAAAGAATGCGTGTTTTTTTGCGTCCTTGATGATCTCTTCGGTCATCACTTTGCGTTTGAAACGACGCAGTGCACTTTCGATTGATTCGCCCTGATTTATGGTAACTATAGCCATTCGCTTTCCGTCTTTCTTAAAGTTTCATGTCCTCTTTGATAACCCCGCTATTTAACACGCCGTAGCGCTCTGTGGTCAAGTAGCCGTGTCTCTCGTGGCGCAAGTGTCGGAGCCTTTTACGCAGTGAACCCCGCGAAACATTGACTCGCTCGCGGGGTTCTCTTTTTGAACTGGGAAGCCTTCGCTAGACCAAAGCCGGTTCCGCAACCTCTTTCTTCTTACGGCTCAGACTCTGAATTTGGACCGGTTTGTCCGCTTCCTTTGTATCGAGCTGTTTCTTGAGCACGATCTCCTGATAAAGCTTACGCATCATGACAGCCTCTTCGTGCGCCGTCTTCGGCCCTTCCATCTCCGGCTTGTTTGGTCGCGTAAGATCAATCGGATTCAGCACCATATCGTGAACCTTCTCAGTCAGTTCGACTTCCTTACCGCGAGCGAAGATCTCATGACGGCCGTTCTCCTCATACCACTTTGCCACTGTCGCATTCTGGTGCATGTTCTCGATGATATTTCTCCAGCCTATACCGGTGTTGTAAGCACAGAAGGAAATTTCCCCCTCTTGTGTGCCGTAAGGAATAATGCACATCTCGGTGCGACGGAAATCGTAATTGAAAAGGTCCTGGAACCACATTCCGGCGATGAAAAGGAAGTTCCAGCGATCCGAGCGACGCTTCTCAATATCACTCTGAGAACGGTCCCCCCCGACTTTGCCATAGTCCTTGCCAGTCAAGCCAAACGACTTGTCAAACTTCTTGAAGAGTTCGTAAAGCGTGAACTGCGACGGCGACTTGTAAGGGTTGTAATGCTTAAGCAGCGCCAATCCCATCATCATATTTGACATCCACTTGCCACGCGCGGCGTCAGTAATCTTCTGCATATCCTTCACCAGACCCGGAATGTTCAGAAACTCCGGAACTGGACGCATTTCGCGCGTTTCCTTGTCGACCATTACGGCGGTGCCTACTCCGCAGTTTGGATGGCACCCGCACGAAACCTGGCCCCATTCAGCCTGCGGACCATGAACTAGATCCGCGAAATCTGCAAAGGCGCCCATCAGCGACAGCGGAAACCAATCGCGTGTCGGCTCGGTGATACCCACCTGATCCTTAACATCGTGAGCCAGATGCGAAAGCGTGTAACGCTGCTGCAGGCGTCGTTGCGGCGTAATCTCTTCATCGCGGCCCGTAAAGGAAACCGGTTGAAATGACAAGAACGCAATCTTCTTCGGATTGTCTAACGCGAAACGGATAATCGAGCCGACCTGGTCATTGTTGATGCCGTTAACCAAAGTGGTGACCAGCACAATTTCAACTCCTGCCTCATGCAGGTTATTGATCGCTCGCATCTTGACGTCAAACAGATTGCCTACCTGTCGATGGCTATTGGCATCGTTGCCCACACCGTCAAATTGCAAATACACATAACGCAAACCTGCTTCGGCAGCCTGGCGGCAAAAGTCTTTGCTCTTGGCGAATTCGATGCCGTTGGTCGCTGCCTGCACGCTGTTGTAACCAACCTTGCGCGCGTACTTAATCGACTCGATGAAGTGGGGCGAAATTGATGGCTCGCCTCCGGAGAACTGCACTGACATCTGGCGGCGCGGTTTAATCGAGATGGCGTTATCAAGAATCTCCCTGATCTCGTCCATACTCAACTCATGAACGAAACCCACCTGGTTGGCGTCCATGAAGCAGGGATCGCACATCATGTTGCAGCGGTTTGTAAGGTCAACCGTCAGGACTGCTCCGCGGCCATATTTAATGGTGCTCGTGCCGTGGTTGTGGAGCTTCTCGTCACTGTGCGCATCGATATCACGCCCGGGGAACATCTTTTCGATGTGGGTAAGAAACTCTACGTCGATGGCCATCATGTCTTCGAAGTGCCCATGGATCGGACAATCCTTGACCATCCACACTTCGCCATCACGCTCAATAATCTGAGCCTTGATCTCGCCGACCTTCTCATTGATCAGAATGCTAACGTCCTGTTTGCCGCTAAGAATCGATTCCCTTGCCTCAATGACGCAATTAGGACACAGCGAATCCGTGGTTCGCGGCCAACCCAATGTTGGCTTGCTCTTCTGCCAGGATTTCAGCAAAGGCTTGTCCGACCACTTGGGCGTAAATGAAGGATTGGGCTTGTATTTATTAACTGACTGAATAACGTCGTGTATACCGCCGGCTGCCAATGTTAGGCCCTTCTCGGCGCGCTTGATTAATCGCATTAGTCTCTCCTCTGAATTCTCTTTATGTTTTTAATAGAATTGCTGTCGACAAGGCGGAGTGCGCACGTAGCCTCGCAAACTTTGGCAAAAGTCATTCGCAATGACCATGCCGCCCAGCTTCAACTCGCACTAAGTAATTAAATAATTGGACTTAAGGTAGCTAAGTGAAAGCGGGCGTTAGACTACAGGAGATGTTGCCGCGTGTCAAGAAGATGCAACTAAGGGTTTGCAGACAAGCGCGTAGCATTTTGTCCTGTCAGCTTGGAGGGATTGGGAGCGCAGTGACCCGCCAGCCCTTTCCGGAGTTACTCAAATCGATCCAAAGGCGGCGTCTTGCTGAGCCCTCAGCCCGGCCGGGGGTGCGGTGTTGCAAAAGAGACAGGGCTCCGCAAGTAGCGCGCGCGAGGCCTACTTAGTTCTACTTCTTTGGTGCGAAGTAGCCGATGCGGGCGGAGACTCGGTGAGAGGTGTTTGCGGTTTCTACCCGCACGTTGCGGAATTGCCCATCCCGTTTGGAATTCAGAGGGGAGTAGTAAAGAGCATATTGATGTCGAAGCTCATCGGCTACTTCGGAATAGGTCTTTTCGAGGTCGCGAAAAGTCGCTGGCTTGTAAAGTCTACCGCCGGTCGCCGCAGTTAGCTGCTCCAGATGGAGCTCACTCTGGTCCAACGCAGCGAGGCCCAGGCGCAGGTCATCAATCCGTAGCCTGTTGAAACGCAAAGTTGATTCGGAGCCGGAAAGCAACGCTGAGAGTTCTTCCTGTTTCTGTGACCTTTCGATCTGCGTGTTGCTAATTACGTAAACTGTTGTCTGAGACTGAAGCGCCGCACGCAAAGCGGCTTCAAAGGTCGCACCTCGCCCGCTGTCGATTCCATCGGTTAGCACGATGATTGCGTGACGGGCATTACCGCGCGGCGCCTGATCTCGCGACGCCAGGAGCATCGCATCGTGAAACCGAGTAAACATGCCCGGGACTATTCGCCTTAAAGCACGTCGAAACTGGATCAGGCTTTTGGTCCAGTCTTGAAGGAGAACAACCTTATCGTCAAACTGGATAAGACTAACCCGATCGTCTTCCGCAAGATGCGCAGCAAAGCCACCGGCCGCGATGCGAAAATCCTCGAAGTTCTCAGCCACAGAGGAAGAAGCATCGATTACTAAGGCAACGTCGACGGGAACTTGTCGCAGGCTAAGATCACTGAGCAGTTGCTCGGCTCCATCTTCGAAGATACGGAAGTCCCGGCGCGTCAAGTTGGTGACTAACAAACCGGCATTGTCCCGAACCGTAACCGGTAACAACACTTCGGTTGTATTGACGGAGATAACATCGTCAGGATCGATTTCCTGCTCCTGTTGATTTGGCTGCGGCGTGGGAGCGGGCGATTTGGATTGCGCCGGAACAGAGGTTGAATGCGAAGCAGTGAACAGAAGGAGATGAAGCACCGCGAGCAGAGTGACTACAGATCTAACCGACACGCTGCGCCGCATTTCGTTAGTTACCTCTTGTCTTAGTTGGCGCAATTTGCTTCAGTTCAGATTCATCGCTCATTGCAGCCGTCATCGCAACGATAATCGCTTCGGTGACTCGCCGCCTGCGCAGCTCATCGAGTTTGGAATTGGAAAGATCGAAGTCGGCCGGAGAATCCTCAATTCGCTTGATAATTGTGCCCTCTGAAAAACCAGCTTCCACCAACTTGATCACCGACTCGTTGTTCAATGTCGGCGTCCTCTCCAATTTTTGCTGGGCCATACCGGCCTCTGTTGGCGGACGCAGGATACGAACGGTCGCGCTGCCGGTCGTCGTAGTTTCTCCCTGACTTGAGCCCTGCTTTCCGCGACTGCGGTTCTCACCCTTAGAGCCTTGAGTGCCACCAAAAATATCGATGCCACCGGTCCGCCCTGGAGGATTTCCACCACCGGTTGGTTTGCCACCGCCAAAACCTGAATCGTTAGTCCAGTCGTCATCGTTGAAGACAAATGATTCATCCTGCGACAGCATGGTGAGAATTATGTTTTCGCTTACTCCGTTGCGTTTGAGCTCAATCAATTTATCAGGGTCGAGATTGAATGAGCTTGGCCGGTTACGGATGATGGCTATGACAGTTTTCTCCTTGAAGCCCGCGCGCACGAGTTTGACTACCCCTGCGTTTGTGAGCGGCGCTTCCGGCGAGGGCTGGGCATGGGAAGACAATGTCGCGGCACAACAAACAGCAACGACGAGTACCATTCTGATTAGAATCCTTCTCATTGCTCGGGCTTCTTCCCTTTCTTGCTCGGCAGCCGCGGAATAGAAGTCACAATGCTGCCTGGGCCACAGGCCCCAAACTATTCTTAGCGGCAACAGCAGGCTTCGTCCGACGGTATCGGTAACTGATCCGTTTCACGTAATCGCGAGTCTCTCGGTAAGGTGGCACCTTGCGACCAAACCTCAATACAGCCCCTTCGCCAGCGTTATAGCTGGCCAGAACCAAATCGATCCGGCCATCAAACTGACCCATGAGTTGTTTCAAATAACGTGTCCCCCCGGCAATGTTCTGCGCCGGATCGGAAGGCCTTCTAACGCCAAACCGCGCGCTGGTACCAGGCATTAGTTGCATCAAGCCCTGCGCCCCTTTTGGCGATAGCGCGCGGGTGTTGAAATGGGACTCCTGCTCCATTACGCAAAAAATCAAGTACGGATCGACGCCATACTTCGCACCGTTGTGTTTGATCAAGCTGTCGATTCTCGGGTTCCCGCTGGTCCAACCTCTTGCTTTCTTTAGAGTAGAGTCGGATTCGGCCACCATTTCCAGAGCCTCACGCTGGATGTGATCAATGCGGGCACGCTCGACAAAGACTGAAAGCGAGCCCCGTCGGTACCAAACGCCCGCAGCGGATTCGTTGGCGCTGTCAGCCTCCACGCGAGCGCCACCCATGAGGTAAATCCATACGGGCTGGACATCTGAACCACTGGAAGGATTCGGAGCGCCCTCAGGGTCATTTGTAACCACAATTTTGGCAATCTGATGGTCCGGGTTGGGTTGGGAGGTAGGACCGCGATCAATTGCTTTTATCCGATCGCGCGTAACGAGAAGACTCATCCCGCCGCGGCGGTACCAGATACCCTGCTCACTTTCCCATGCTTCATCCGCTGCGATACTGCTACCATCCGCGAGCCTCAAGTGAACGAGAGGTATAGCTCCGCTTGCCGCCAACCCCACAGACGTGGAGTGGTCCAGTTTTTTTTGTCCATAGGCCCCGCTGGAAAGCATTATTACCAGCGCGCCCAGTGTCAAAGCCTGAAATGATTGCTGGAGGATTTTCATTTGTGTTTCGACTTGATTGTTCTGACCAGCGGGGGCTGGCTCCCTTAATGACAATAATCGTGATGACTACAGCTCGAGCGGATCGGCGAGAGTTCGTTCAATCATCATCTCCTGCGTTGGAGCAGGCGCGAATGAGTGAGACGTACCGAAGTAGTTGCGCCACGCAACGTCCACAACTTCAGGGGTCAATTCCAACCCCTGTCCCTCAAAGAGACAGATGTCAGTTGCACGGTCGAGCAAATCCCGCGGCTCGCAGCCTTTCATCTGCCGTCGTTCAATTCTGTATTTGTCGAGCACGTGGTCCAACACCCGCTGGTCAAGTCTAATTCCGCGTGTGTATGCCTGGCGCTTGAAAATTTCAGAATAGGCGTGTGGCGTTGGTGGCTCGACCCGAGCCCGGTAACCCATGCGTCGCAGGAACGCCTGGTCCGCCAGGTCGTTTTCATCCAGGTTCGTTGAAAAGACTACGAGCTGCTCGAAGGGAACCTCGATCTTTTTTCCGGTGTGCAATGCGAGGTAGTCAACTCGACGTTCAAGCGGCACGATCCAACGATTAAGCAAATCCTGAGGCGCCACGCGCTGTCGACCAAAGTCGTCAATCACCAGTGTGCCGCCATTTGATTTCATCTGAAAAGGCGCCTCGTAAAACTTGGCTGCCTGGCTCCAGGTTAGGTCAGCGTTTTCGAGTGTCAACTCACCACCTACGACGACGAGCGGTCGGTGAATGAGAACCCAGCGACGGTCATACTCGAGCGGAGTAACATCCGGCGGGGCGACGCGGTGACAGTGGGAATCGAAAACACGAATGATCTGACCATCAATTTCGACTGCATACGGGATCCAAATCGCCCCTGGCAATGCGCCATTGATTCGCTCGGCGACGGCGGTCTTTCCGGTACCAGGCAAGCCCGTCAGAAACAGAGATCTCCTGGAATTGATCACGCAGCCCAGCGTTTGCAAAAGCGACTCCGGTAAAATCAGATCATGAAACGCCGACCGCACTGTCTCCATCGATGCTGGATGCGAAGGTATCGATTGCAAACGCATCATATGGGCGTAGTCATTCAGTGAAACCGGCGCGGCCCCACTATAACCGCAGACAGACAGCAGGCGTGCCAAACGATCCCAACCGTGGTCCAACATCGCGTAACGCGTGGCCCCCATAGCTGTTTGAAGCCGCACTTCAATGAGCTTCTCGCGATACAGCTTCTGAAGAATTTCTTCCGTCAGCGCTCGCGGAAGACACAGACCCTCGGCAAGTGCTGCCGTCGTGGGTTCGGGAAGCATGGCCACATGCTTGAGCGCCAGATCACCAAGAAAGCCTTCGCCTACTCCGAGGTCGGCGAGCTCTTCCGGAACCGGCGGGCCCATGGTTTCCACTTCAACACGAGAGAGTATGGTTGTTTGAGACATCACAAGTATCCAGCTTCCTTCATCATCACAAGCAGCCGATGACTGTCTTAGTAAGACAGACATTCTTGTCTGTCTTCTTCATTCCCAATCAGCGGGGGCAGGCAGGAATGCCTGTCCTACAAAGATCTATTTTCCCGACGCAGCCGTAGTCGCACTTGAAACCCCTGCCAGTGAGGTGGTAGCCGCCTGGGCTTGTTCGGGCCGGCCAGTTCGTTTGTAGAGATCGGCGAGACGCTTCAACGCAAACGTTGAGGCTGGATCGATACGACGTGCGTCTTCGTAATACTTGATCGCATCTTCGTCGCGGCCGAATCGCTCGAGCATCCGCGCGGTATTGAGATTTCCTGTGAGCGGACCAGCAGCGCGCGCGAAACTCTTGAAAGCGTCCTGGAATTTACCGAGCCGGCAGAGAGCGAGGCCAAGATTGTTCAGGATGCGCTCATCGGTGGGCGCGAGTCTTGCGGCACGCTTTAGACGGTCGACAGCAGCGCGGTAGTTCCCATTTTGATAAAGAGAAAAGCCAAGGTTGTTCAGTGTCTGGGCGTCTTCGGGCTCCTGTTTGACAGCACGCTCGTATGAATCCTTGGCACGATCCGCAAGCCCCTTCTTGTCGTATGCAACCCCAAGCAGGTTGTGAGCTTCGCTCAGTCTGGGATCGCGAGAAGCGGCGGTGGATAGTTCAGAGATTGCTTCATTGATTCGGCCGCTTACCAGATATGACCGGCCACTTGCCAGGTGCTCCTTCGCGGAGGTAGGGACGCCCGTGTTCTTTGATGCTGGGTTGCGGCTGTCATCCACGCGAGCAACACCCACACTTTCAAAGTTCTCCGCATCTTTCTCGGTCATACGCCGAAACTTGTGATCGTCTTTGTTGCCAAACAGCTTGCCCAGAGCTTTGAACGGAGCCGCTAAGACCCGCACTACCTTGTTGCCACCCTTTTTCTTTTCCGTAGTCTCGCCGGCAGCGGAGCCCGAGTCTTCAATGACGTTCGTATCCGGATCGCCTTCGCGTTCAATTGTGGACGCGCTCCACATTGCCGTAACAGCTATCGTCACTACAAAGGCGACAAAAATGGCGAGTAATCTACGTTTGTTCATGGGACATCTCCTTTACATTTTACCGAGAGTATCCATTAGTTGAAGGGCTGCTGGACCCAACAAGGCAATAAACAGCGTGGGAAACAGAAAACATGCCAGAGGAAACAATAGTTTCACCGCTGCCTTCTGCGCAGCCTGCTCCGCGCGCTGACGTCTCTTAGTTCTTAGGGAATCGGAGAAGGCCCGGATCGCGCGAGCGATCGAGGTTCCGAATTTATCGGTCTGGATGAGCATCGCCACGAGACTGCGAAGATCGTCCACGCCAGTGCGTTCGGCGAGATTACGTAGCGCTTCTTCACGATCCCGACCAACCCGCATTTCCAGATTCGCCATTTCAAATTCGTCACAAATGTCGGGGTGCGCTTCCCTTAACTCAGTGCTGACCTTTACCATCGCTGCGTTCAGGCCCAGCCCTGCTTCGATCGAGATAACCATGAGGTCGAGCGCGTCAGCGAGTCCCCAACGTACGAGTTGCTGACGAGAGCGGATCATTCGCGTGAGCGCGTAACGCGGCAGAAAGAACCCTATAACAAAAGCACCAAGGATATAGAGAGCCGCGCTGTTGAGCGGCCGCGCCAGCACTGCACAAGTGATGGCAACCACGGCCGGTAAACCAGCCAGCGTGATTAGTTGAATTGCGCGATACGTGAGTGGCGCACCGGGTGACCTAAAACCCGCTTGCATTAACTGTTTCTGCAGTTTCCTGGCCTCAGCTGCTGACGGTGGCAGAAGTCGACTAAGTGGCGAAGCAATCCGTTGGGCCAGATCCTCCGAGGCGCGAGTGTCATCGAGCGATATGGGGCCACTGACGGGGCTTGCCGTGGTTTCTCCCAGCCTCTTCAAGCGCTCGGTAGCAGCGCTCTGCGGCCGGTACAGCAGCCAGTAAACGCCCAACATCCCGAGCGAGATGCAAACAAAAGTGGAGATGGCGATGATTAGCAGCATGGTCGTTAGTAGTCAGTCGTCAGTGGTCAGTTGTTGGTGGTCAGTCTGGTCATCGGTTGGTGGTCAGCGGTCGGTGGTTAAGTCGCGGTGGTTAGGGGATAGTTCATTCAGGTCGGTACAACTGACCACGGACCACTGACTACTGTCACCCTTTCAGATTCTTATCCTCAAGATTTTCCGCACGATAAGCATTCCCGTCACCTGGAGAACGAGGGCGGTGGCGATCAGATAATGTCCTCGCTGGTCCTTCCAGAGAATGCTCATGTAATCGGGATTCATTGCCGTTATCGCAAAGGTTACAAATATTGGTAAGCCGCATAGCAGCCAGGCCGACATCCGCGAGCTGGTGGTCAATGTCTTCAAGTCGCCCATGATGCGGAAGCGTTCGCGAATTGTGAATGCGACTTTTTCAAGAATCTCAGCCAGGTTGCCGCCAGTTTCCCGCTGAATCAAGACCGCCGTAACACACATTCGCAGATCCAGAAGTGGGATTCGCTGCGTCAGGTTTTCCAAGGCAAGCTTGAGCGAGAGACCAAAGTTCTGCTCCTCATAGGTTTTGCGAAACTCGGTAGCAATCGGCTCCGGCATTTCAGACGCGACCATGTGAAGAGCTTCCGAGAAAGCGTGGCCCGCCGAAAGCGCGCGACTCATTAAATCCAGGGCATCAGGCAAGTGCTCCAGGAATGCTTCAAAGCGGGCTTTGCGCTTCCACCAAACATGAGCGAAGGGTAGCAGCGCGGCTAAGAAGCCACAGACAATCATCATGATCAAGGAAGTGATAATGACGGAGGCAGCCAAACTGGCCATCATTCCTGCCATGACTGAAAACATAATCAAGCGGGTGGGAGTGATATGAAGGTCAGCTTGATCCAGCAACCGTTTTAGTTGCAAAGCAGCCTGAACCTTAACCAGAGATCGGTTCACCCAGGGGATCTCGCTCATCAGTTCATTGCGGGCGAGTATGATCTCTACGTCTTCCGTGTGAGGGGTATGAAGCAAAGCTTCAGCGAGTCTCTTTTGCAGCCGCGCGCGTTTGGCGTCGCTGCCGTGGGTGGCAAGCAGATACCCGCCCAGCACCAGAAACAGGCCAAACAGGAAAACTGAAAAGGAAATAAGCATTTGAATTTATGTCTCCTCAAAGAACACTCGCGGTAACTGCAGCCCGCTGGCCTTGAGCCGCTCTGCAAAGCGGGGACGAATACCGGTGGGACGGAAACGGCCGATTACTTGACCTTGAGAATCAATACCGGTCCGTTCAAACTGAAATATCTCCTGCATGGTGATGGTCTCGCCCTCCATTCCGGTAATTTCTGAAATGGCGGTGAGTCGCCTCGTTCCGTCAGAAAGCCGCGCCACCTGGACCACCAGATTGATAGCGGCGGCGACCTGCTGGCGCATGGCGCGATCAGATAGACGCATCCCTGTCATTTGAATCATTGTCTCAAGCCGCGCCAGCGCATCGCGTGGCGTGTTTGCATGAATAGTTGTCAAACTGCCATCGTGTCCGGTGTTCATAGCCTGGAGCATGTCGATGGCTTCCCCACCGCGTACCTCGCCAATGACGATGCGATCAGGACGCATGCGAAGTGCATTACGCACAAGGTCTCGTTGAGTAACTTCCCCGCGGCCCTCGATGTTGGGCGGTCTGGTTTCGAGCCGCACGACGTGTGGCTGCTGAAGCTGCAACTCTGCCGAGTCTTCGATGGTTACTATGCGCTCGTCTTCGGGGATGTAAGCCGACAATGCATTCAGCAAAGTGGTTTTGCCGGCTCCAGTACCCCCGGAAATCAAGACATTGAGGCGAGCATTAACACACATCTGCAGCATGTCGGCGATATCCCTGGTCAATGCCTTGTTTTCGATCAACGAATTCATGCGCAGGGGTTCCGCACCGAAGCGTCGTATTGAAAGCACCGGTCCATCAATCGCAAGTGGGGGAATGATTGCGTTAACGCGCGAACCATCGCGCAAGCGAGCGTCAACCATAGGCGAGGACTCATCAATTCTCCGGCCCACGGAGGAAACGATGCGTTCAATAACGCGCATCAGGTGTTCGTCGTCCTTGAAAGCGATGTTCGTCGCTTCGAGTTTGCCTCTGCGTTCTACGTAGATGGTGCGATACGAATTTACGAGAATGTCGGAGATGGTTGGGTCTGACAGGAGAGGCTCCAGTGGTCCAAGTCCGAACAGTTCATGCTGAACTTCGTTAACCAGGCGGTCGCGTTCAGGAGTAGAGAGCGGCATGCCCTCCTGGGCGAGAACACTCTCGGCCAGGCGTGAAACCTCGCTGTGCACTTGCTCCTGATTCAACGCCGCCAGCTTGGTCAGGTCCATCCGATTGATCAGGGCTCGATGCAGCCGTGACTTCATCTCCTGAAATGAATGCTGGCCATTGCTGTCCTGGCCGTTTCCGTTGCCGGCGCCCGGACCACCAACCGTTTCCCTGATTAATCTTTCGCGCAATGCCATTATCGTTTCCCTATTCTTTCCTACCTGGCCGGAGGTTTCTTAGACCTTTTCCATGGAAGCTTGCAGCTCAAACTGCGGCTGAGCCGGAGCCCGTTTGAAAAACGAATTCCAAAGTGCCCGGCGAGGCTTAGGCTCCTCAGCGAATGCCACCGGCCCCGTCCCAATGGTCTGGGCCATTCGCCTGATTTCCAGCGCAATCTTTGAATTTGGCTCTGACTGAACAAGCGGCCGGCCAAGGTTGATCGACGTCACGGCAGTTTGGTAGTCGCTGGGTATGAACCCTATTACCGGCTCGCCAAGAAACTTCTCGACTTGCCGCAGATCGAGATCGATTTGCTTGCTCCAGCGGTTTACGACGATGCGGATTTTTTTGCGGGGGTAGCCGAGTTTATCGAAGATTTCCAGCGCCCGCTGAGTGCTGCGAATTGCTGGTATGTCAAGCGTCAGGACGAGCACTATCTCGTCTGACTGATCAAGCGCCGCCAGCGTTATCGAGTCGAATGTGTGTTGAGGATCGAGCACCACATAGTCGTAAGATTCGCGCAGTCTCCGTAACACTTCAAAAACGTGCTCCGGTTCGATTTCATCAGCCAGGTCGGCTTCTTTCGGCGCGGCCAGGAGTGAAAGATTCGAGGAACAAGGAGTGGTGAAGCTGCTAATCAAAGCATCATCAAGTCTGTTGCGATTCTCCGCCATGTCAGCGAATGAATACTTTGGGTCCACTCCGAGAAAGAGTGGCAGGTCCCCCGCCTGAAGATTGAGATCAACGAGGACCGTCCGGGCGCCAGTCGAGGCGGCAAGATTGGTGGCGATGAATGAGGTGCCGCAGCCGCCCTTACTTGAAAAGACAGCAACCATGCGGCCCTTCTTTTTCGGCGCTTCCACCTGGTCAGCACAAAAGTCGGCCACTCTATCGAGAACTGTTTTCAACTCTTCAGCGCTGATTGGCAGTTGCAGAAACTCGCGCGCTCCGGCACGCAGACTCTGCAAAAGCAGATCAGGCGATGCATTTTGCGCCGCAGAAATAAGCGCGGTCTTCGGAGATTCCGAGGAGAGCCGTTTTATCAAGTTAATGCCCTGTTCTGAGTTGGCACCCAAACTAATGATGGCCGCCATTGGCTTGAGGCGGACGATCTCCTGGTGCAACTGTTCGACATCGTTTCCGCCTGCCAGCAGTTGAACACGATTGTCGGCTGACAATGCGGCTCGAATCTCCTTGAAGTTATCGAGGCCGGTGCTTAAGACTACGACTGTAAGTGGCTGCGTCATTTTTCTGCTTTGCTACAAGGGTTTAGAGAACAGGTGGAACGGTCCCGGCGGATTCGCCAGTTAGCGTTGTCGTGTATTTCGGCATTTGAATTTGCGTGCCGACAATGGGAATAACAAAATTAAACTGGTAGTCAGTAATGGTTACCTGCACGGTGCCGCCATCCAGCGTAAAGTTCGTATAGTCCACGTCCACATTAGTTGTGCTGAGGTTCTCGACCACCGGACTTGTTCCTCCGGCCGGGTCGCCGTAGACAACCACGTTCTTCACGTCGTCAATTTGGCCTTCCGTGTGAAGGACCGCATAACGCGCGCCTCTACGAGCGGCATCCGACAACGCATTATGCGTCCAGAGGGCGCGGCCGAATTCGAGCACGGCAAACGTTGCCATGAGAAAGACAGTTGCCGCGATCGAAAACTCAACGAGCGTTGCACCGCGCTGTTTGTTTTTACCTTTCTTGACTTGGGTCATCATTGCCTTAGACCAAACCAGTCGTCAGTAGATAGCGCATTGTGACGCTGGGCTTGACATCGATGTTTAGCGAGAAGGCACTGTTGTTCATCAACCCGCCGAGATCGAATAACGGTTGGTGTTTGAATCCTGTGATGCTAACGGTAATCGTTGGCGGCACTGCCGGCGGTGAGCCTCCGTCACAAGCGCTATCGTTTGGAGTCACGCTGACATTGTCGGTCGTTAAACCTTCTATCAAGGGCGCTCCGGTTCCCGCTGTATTGCCGTAAACAACTAGCCTTTTCGCCTGAGTTGCTTCGAAACAGTCGACCTTCGCGGTCACCAGGTAGCGTGTGCCAACTCGTGCAGCCTTGGCCAACGTCGTGTATTCATAGAAGTAGCGTCCGAATTCGGCAGTGGCCGCAAATAGGATCAGAAGTACTGGAAGAACGATTGCGAGTTCGACGAGCTGAATACCTTGCTCGTTTCTCGCCAGTGCGCGTATGTGCAACAAGCGGCGAAGCCTTCCCCGCATGCGAACTTTTTGAATTCGGTGATGCATCTTCTTCACAACCTTTATTTGTAAAGCACGGGTGCGGCTAGCAGGGGATCACCGGCGGCGGCAGTAGGATCGTATCCGCCTTCGCCGATGGCGAGACGGTCTTTAATGTATTCGGCCTGGATCGCACCGCCATTGCCATTGGCTGCTTTGGTTCTAAGAAAGAATGCGCCAAACCTGAAGAATTTAACTGTGCCGCGTCCCTGATCGTATTCGCTAACTTTGACCAGCGGTATCAGCACCACGCGACGATAATCGACACCGGCATGCGACGGTGATTTTACGTATTGTGAATTACAGGCGATTGCGTCTTTCCCGCGGCCACAACCTAGATATTTGCTGTAATCGTCCACATAAGAAATACCCTCTTTGATGTTCGTATCCGGCGGCTGATCATTCGGATTAAGCTGACTTCCCTGATAATCATCGAAACGTGAGTTGATTCCCGTGCGTACCTTGCCCGCCGTCAGGCCTGGCTTGGTATCAACGGAGTATGTTTCTCCGGCCTTAGCGCAAGCGTCTACGCCTGAGCCAACGCCGTACCCAACGTCGACTCCACCGCGTCCGGCCACAGCAAGTATTTGATAATTTCCGGGAGACGGCGAACCACCCGTGCCGGCTCGAATCGTGTAGGTCTGACCGGGCACTAACAGGCTTGTGTCGTTATCGATGAGCACTGACAGCGGGATAAAATTACAAAATACGTTGAGCGGAACTGAAAGACCGGCAGTGGCACTGGCTGAAAGGTTCCGACTGCTGCCTAAGACCGACGCTGCAAACGAAACGCCCACCGGACTATCTGGAGTTGTTACTTTTACGAAGCGTATGTTGGGCGCATTTTCAGCCAAAGACGCTTGCGCGACACTCATGTAACCGCTCTCCAGGTTTTTAGACCAGGTTACATTGATGTCTGAAAACTGGATTTTGCTGTTGTTGAACTCGTAGGAGTTCTTGAACGCACTTGTCGCGCGGTATGTCCCTTCGATAATTCCACTGGGCCTTGAGTTGATCGCCGAGGCCGCGGCAAGAGCTGAAGCGTCAGCAGCGTTTTGCAGTTCAGTCTTTACAAGATAAAAGTGACTTATGTCCACGCCTAGTCCAACTGCCAGCAAAACCGAGAGCATACCAATGGCGGACATCGCCAAAATCGACCCATGCTCGCCTTTTCTGTTTTTTTGTTGGGCTAACCTGTTCATTTCTTGCCTTCTCCTCAAAGACTTTCTTCTTAGACGAACTACCACGGTCTGACAGGTGCGGGGCCAAATTCGACCGGGATAATGCGCGCCACGGGAAGCGTGGGGTTTATGCGAGTGGTGTGGGATGAGGTGCTGGTTGAAGAGGCGGCGCTGGTTTCCGTTCCGCTAGCTTTGGGATTCACAGTCGACTCCACAGTTTTGGCAGGCTCTGCCGGCTTCGGGGTCGCGGCCGGCGCACCTTCCGTGTTTTGGCCGGTAACCGAATGACCGGTTCTTCCCTGGATTTCTTCGCCCTTGGGCTCGACGCCCAGGGGAGATCCGCCCTTCAATCCATCGATGCCGCGCATCTGTGGTAGGTCGTCGCGGTTCACAGGCTTCACCAGTTGTGCGGTGACGATGAATATCAGCTCCGTCTCCTTCTTTTGGAAGGACTTCGATTTGAAGAGTGCTCCGAGGATGGGTATGTCACCCAGCACCGGCACTTTTGAAAGGGATTGCGCTTCGCTATTGTCAAGTAAGCCAGCCAGGGCAAACGATTGGCCATCGCGCAGCTCAACACCTGTCTTTGCCCGGCGGGTGCGCAGCGCCGGGATCAGGAATCCGTCAAACTTCACGCCGTTCGAGAAGTCAATGGTGGAAACTTCCGGTTCAAGTTCGAGCCGGATGTGATCTTCATCGATGATCGTAGGCTTGAAGTTCAAGCGAACGCCGTATTCTTTGAACACGACCGTCACCGTGCTTCTGTCACCACCGCCCGAGACGATGGGCACCGGAAATTCTCCGCCAGCCAGGAAGCTAGCTTGTTGGCCATCCATCGCAATCAGATTGGGCTCAGCAAGTTCACGCAGAGCGCCTTGCGTCTGAAGCGCGCGAATCATGCTCATTGTGTTGCCACCCATAACGAAAAGATTTAGGGCACTCGAGAGTGTGCCGTTGAGGATTCCGTTTGTGACGGCGCCTAGCGAGCTTGGACCAGCGCCACTGTTGGCATAGACGCCTGAGCTGCTGCCCTGGTAGGCGTAGGAAGTTCCCAGGTCACGCATTCTGTTTCTGCTTACTTCTGCGACGCGAACTTGCAGCTGAACCTGCGCCATGTTCTTCACCGGCGATGCCAGCAAGCTCACCGTCTTAAAACCCGCAGCCTCAACGACGCTTTGGACTTGAGCGGCCGTCTTTGAATCCGCGACGCTGCCAGACAGCACCACCGAACCGTTAGCCTGGCTCAAGCGAATATCATCCTTTGGAAACAAAGCGCGAATTTGTGAGTCAATCAATGAGAGATTGGCGCGGACATAAACGTCGAAGACTAGATACTCGCCGCCTGACTGTTCCCAGGCGATGAAGTTGACTTGGCCAAACGCTTTGCCGTTAACCAGCACCTGATCGGGCGTCACAAGCACGGCTTCCGCGATTTCCGGATTAGAAACCGAGAAGCGTCCGACAGGCTTGTCGAAGTTGATCACGCGTGACTGCCCCACTAGAACGTTTACTGCGACGGGTTCTTTGTTCGGCTTGAAAGAGGCCTTGTAGGAAGTCTCCTGGGCCTGGGCCGCGCCAGTGACGATAAGAATAGTCAATGACGCCAGTAGCAGGCTTAATCGGCGGGTGACGGTGGAACGGCTGTGCATGATCTCTTGCTCCTTAATTTGTGGCCAGTCGAGAAACCGGCGTTATCGAATTGGGATTTGGTTTTGCTGTTTGTTTATCCGCGATCTCTTACGGAAAATCGACACTGCGTTTCTTTGCGCCTTCAATCATCTCCACAGAGGCGCGCGGTGCTTGTGGAACTGATGGTGCAACGGGGGCAGAACTGGCTTCTGCCTGGAGTCGAACGCGGCGCGGAGCCGGCTTCGGTTCCGGACGTTCACTCTTGAGTGACCCCGGTTCGGGCGCGGGCACGGCTCTCTCGCCGCCTAGCAATCCTCGCTTATTGATGCCTGGAGTTTGTTCGTCACCCTGGTCAATTGAATTGCGCATTACAAGCTGCAGTTTGCCCTCGCTGGAAGCTAAGGCGAGCTTCTCTGCCTGTTCGGGCGTTACCAGTAAGGTGACTGCCTTGACACTGTTTGCCTGTCGTTCGCTTTCGGGCTTGTCAATGTTTTGGCCGTTCGCCAGGACCTTGATGCTCTGCAAGACTATCTTGGAAATCGGATCTTGTCGGATGCCTGTATCTCCCGGTGTTATGACAACCACGACGTCAACGAGAGTGCCGGGCATAATGAATCCGGAAATACCGACCACGTCATCAACCTTTACGGTCATTGCGCGGTAGCCCTCTGGAATGACGGCGGATAGACCACCGGCAGTACCTTCGGGCGCCAACCTCGATTCAGTAACAGGCTCGCGCGCAGCAATGTTTGTAATCGCGACACGCCCGGCCAGCTTCTCAGCCGAATCGAAAGCTCCGTCCGGAGTCGATTCTTTTGGGAACTGGACCACCATTACCTGTTCAGGAATGATGCGGGTCCCAACCGGAATCGCGACCTTCGCAACAGCGACCCGAGTAAGATTCTTGGTGTAAGCCTGAGCGCTTGATAGGTAACGGCTAACGGAAGCTGCGGCGAGCAATCCGAAAAGAAGTGCTCCGACTAAAACTATAAAGAAACGTTTGTTGCGCATAGTTGACTCTCCGTTTGGGTGTGGTCAGCTTGGATCCGACCGAAGGTTTGCGCTTGCCCTAAGCGCGAAAGATCGTTGTTGAAATGATGCTCCCGACCGTGATCGCCACGCCGTAAGGAATTGTGTGTCTACGATCCGAAGAAACCGCGAATCTCGGCATCTCCCATCCCGGTAATAGGCCCACGAATATTTGAAGAACTCGGTGCATCGTAGTCATCAGCATTCCGGCTCTAATGACTGCGACAATGGCAAGCAATCCCCCAGTCAAAACCACGACCAGGAAAGTGGGTAGGACAAGGTGAGCTCCGGTGACCGCCCCAATGGCGGCAAAGAGCTTGACGTCTCCTGCGCCCATCGCCCCAAAAACGTGCAGCATGAACATCAGGACGAATGCGAGAGCACAGCCTCCGACGCTGCTATAAAGACCATGTAGGCCGCCAAAAATCGTATTAATCGCCGCACCGCTAACTAGGGTTGCCAATACAAAGGGATTTGGAATGCGACGATAACGAACATCGTAATAACCAATGACGACCGCCAGGGGGACGAGTAGAACTATGTTTACCAGCGTTTCAGACATCTCTTTGTAGTCTCTGGGAGTCATTTCCGGGAAATGACTTGCAAATGGTGTAGGTCGCAGCTAGCCACTGACCCGATCGACGAGCACTTTGATCCTGTCGCCTATTGCGCCACCGAGAGCTGTGAACGCGCCAACTACTGCTATTGCTACTAATGCAGCCGCGACGGAATATTCGGAAAGCTCCAAGCCCGTTTCATCCTTTAGAAATCTCCTGGTCATGGCGTCTATACCTGAGGGCGGTTAACTGTTTCAATTGGTGAGTTTTACTAACTGCGTCGATGTTTAGAAACCAAGCGCGCTTCACGCGAGGAAAATCGCTAAAGCGCGCCTGGCCCTTTTCTTGACTGGCTCTTACGGCGCGGCGACTGGCGCACCAGTGCTGATGGTCGTCCCAAGATCGGTAATCTTGCCATCGATGGCGGTGCCCAGAGCGCTGAAAGCGACGACAACGGCGATCGCAACCAAGGCTGCGGCAACAGCGTATTCCGACAGTTCAAGACCGGTCTCGTCGCGAAAGAATTTCTTAATCATTGTGTTTGCTCCTTTTTGTTTGGTCATTGCTTGAAAACTCGTCTGCTGTTCTCCTGATGATCGGGGAAAGCTCGCGAGCGTTTGTCAGTAAGGACTCATGATCTGAGGGCCACGTTAGAATGTGGCCCTCTGCGGCTCCCGCGCGAATCGGATGCGTCCCTGGCCGTGCGGCGGCCAAAGCCGTTGATCCCACTCACAACAGCGCCACATAGAGTTAGTGCCAGCAGTAAGAATTCGTGTCCCGCCGCAACCGTGGCTCGTAGGCCGCCAACAAGGGCCAGCGCAAACAAGGGTGCGATGATTGCGATTGCTGCAAGCGATACAGACTCTTTTGTGGTTATTGCCTTCATGAGATTTCGTGATTGCGTTTTTGACTTTGTTTTGCGATGCGGCATTGCCTCGCCAACGCACCTCGTCTTTACAAGACCCATGCCATGCACTCCCAATGCAAAGAAAGCCAGCGTGACACCACTTTTCGCTGTACGTCGCCCGTTCAGTTGTCGCCCGGGGTTAACAAAAAGGTTGGCCCGTTTCCGGGATAAACCGCGGTGAGTGGTCCAATTCACGCTTTTGCTGGTTTATTGTTGTGTCGCTCGCGGTTAACGGCGCAATGCGCGAGTGTGGCCGACGAGGCGACATTGCACATAGCCACAAAAAAAGCATTCGAGATTGCTCTCGAATGCTCCTGGGGTAACCTCAACAGGGTTGGGTCAGTTGCCTTCAGCTCTAAACTGTAACCCGGGCTCGGTATCTTCCTGAAGAAAATCCGTGATGTCGATGGCCAATCGCTTTAGCTTCTTATAAAGCGTTTGCCGCGAGCCGAGTCCCAAGGCCTCGCTTGTGCGAGCGACGTTGCAATCGTTGCGTTTCAACGTTTCAGTAATGACTCGTCTTTCATAATCTTCCATTAACACTTCAAGATTCTCGGCGGAGCGTCTGCCATCCTGCATCTTCAGAAAGTTCGCCGGACACATGTGTTCACTAAGGTGGTCCTGCGTAATGTAACCGCCCTCTTCGGCGTACAAAACAAGTCTCTCCATTTCGCCTGCCAGTTCGCGAACATTCCCCGGCCAGGAGTATTCTTCGAGAACGCGAATCGCCTGCCACGTGATTCCCGCAATGGCTCGATCATTTCTTCGGGCGTAGTGAGAGAGATAGTGAGAAATTAAGGCTGAAACGTCCTCGGGCCGTTCCCTTAGGGGAGGAACCTTGACCGTGAGCGTGGCTATTCGATAGTAAAGATCTTCTCGAAAGAGGTTTTCGCGGACCAACTTATCGAGGTCCTTGTGAGTTGCGGCAATTACTCGAATGTTAACCTTTCGCGGACTTCGATCACCAAGGGTGTGAATTTCCCCCTCTTGCAGAAAGCGAAGAAGTTTAGGTTGTAGAGCCAGGGGAAGATCGCCAATCTCATCCAAAAAAAGCGTTCCGCCCTCCGCGGCTCGGATCAGACCCTCATTATCACGAAGCGCCCCAGTAAAACTTCCTTTTCGGTGACCGAAAAGCATGCTCTCGATTAGATCCGGCGGCGCAGCTGAACAATTGAACGGAATGAAGTCGCTTTCGCAACGTCTGCTAAGTCGGTGAAGGGCGTGGGCAACCAACTCCTTGCCGGTACCCGACTCGCCACTAACCAGGACCGTGGAGTTTGAGTCCTTAACCCGGGCTACCGCCCGGGCCACTTCGTTCATTGCCCGACTCGCAAAAATCATCCCAGGCAGCGTCTCTTTATTGACTTCTAATTCGCCAGGTTTCTTCGGCAGGACTGCTCGTCCCATCGATACATGGGAATGAGCCAGACGCGTTACGTCCATTATCGCCCCAAGATCTTTCGCCTGCTGCTCAGATAGAGCGCGAACACACTGGCCGTACAGAGCTGCTCCGGCCCGACCAGGCTTGGAGGAAGCTAAGACAAAACAAACATAGGAATCGCCAGCTCTCACCTCAGTCCAACCAGAGTTTTCAGTCAGAGCTTCCCTAACAACTTTCTCCCCAGCGGCCAGTTCTGGCTCGCACAGTCCTTCGGCCCACTCTAATTTTGGCTTCTGGTTTCCCTCCAGTGTCCAGATGGAAAGTCCATACATGGGCGCGGCAGCTTCAACCACCAAACTCAGTTTGAGCATGACCTCGTATAGCAAATCAGGGCCGGACTTTGCAGCTTGGCAAAGGGCTCGAATAATTGAACCCATTGGAAGCCGGTTGGCAGATTCTGGGGAAAAGGGGTTTAGATCAGGCATGTGGCCTCTCCGATCCTACTAATTCAATTGGATGGAATGCTACCGCTTCAGACAACTAGTGCAGCCTAAGAACCTTGAGCGAGAGAGGCAAGACGTAAAAGCACGATGGCCTTTTTATTCGGTTGTGCCGATCAGAACGGGTACCGACTCGCCCTGAGTCTAAACTTCTAACAATTTCGTGTCAACACTTCTGAAAGGTCAGCACATTTCCAGAAAACTCGTGAGAATGTGTTCGCCACCCGTTCGCCTTTTTGGTCCATTAAGCCTGTTACTTCAAGTAACCGTTGAACTTACGTACCGAAACCGTTACAAAGATATTGCTTTACAGCCTTAAGCACCGGTGCTACATTCCGCCAACCTTGACCTAAACTGTTGACTGGCAACGGATTGGCCATTTGAATAAGCACAGCCTATTGGGGTCCCAGACGGCGAAGTATCAATTATGTTGTGGCCAAACGCACAAAGGCGATTAAGCAGCTCCTTAAAAACTCTCTTGGATTTTAATGACATCGGAGAATTGATCGATGAAAGCGAGATTGGCACCAACTGCAAAGGGTCGGCGGGATTCTCGATCCAAGGTCACAATCCGGAGAAAGTTGGCATCCCTGCGGGTCTGCGTGCAACGGAGACGGTTACGGCGCGCCGCGCGAGCTTGACCAAGCCGTCGTCAGCCGGCTACGGGTTAAATAGGTCACATCTACACCGAATTACTGTCAGCTGAGAACTTGGAGGTGCTCCTTGAGCAGGGTCATAAACACATACTGGGTAGATGAACGAATTCGGGCGCAGCAGGTAGTCCCTCGAGCATCTTCACCTTTCGCATCTGTCAGAGAGATTTCTCGGGACATTATCGGAACTCCCACTGAGGTTCGTCGGCGCGGTGGAGTGATACCCGCCTGGGTTATTTTTGGAATGATTATTCTGGCAACGTTTGCTATATGCGTTGCGGTCACTATGCGGACCCGCACCAGGATGGCTGTGGCATCTCAGCAATATGTTCGAATGCAAACGGATGTGGAAGGGTTACGCAATGCCAACCAATCCTTGCGTGTTGAGATTGAACGATTGCGAACTGACCCCCGCGCGATAGAAGCTGCTGCCCGCAGCCGTCTAAACATGGTGCGCGCGAACGAAATCGTAGTACCCATCGAATGAGCACAGGGGAAGCTCCTTCGAAGGGACGGCATTGTTCTCCTGCCGGTTTCCCGCTAGTTCCCCTTCTTGAAAACCACGTTTCGCGAGTGCCTGCCGAGCCTGCGCGGCTGTGACTGCCATCTCAGCCGCGCCCCCTCTTTAATCCGTTGGACACTACGTTTAGCTCTGTTGACAGTCTAATACTCGTCAACTAATATCGAAATTCCCCGTCCTAGGTGCACGCAACTGAACGTCTATGTCCAAAACCAAAGAGATCAGCTCTCCAATCGAAGAAGCAGTTGAACGCTGGGAGCGTAAGACTCTGCAACCGGCGCTTGCCAAACATCCTGAGATAAAGAAACGCTTCGAGAGCGTTTCCCTTGAGGAGGTCAATCGCCTCTACACGCCTGCTGATATCGAAGAGCTGGATTTCTCTCGCGACATTTCATTCCCAGGCGAGTTTCCCTACACGCGCGGAATTCACCCAACAGGATATCGCGGCAAACTATGGACGATGCGGCAGTTCGCGGGGTTCAGTACTCCTGAAGAAACGAACGCCCGATTCAAATATTTACTTGCACAGGGTCAGAATGGTCTTTCGGTCGCTTACGACTTACCTACGCTGATGGGCTACGACGCTGATTCAACGCTTTCTGAGGGCGAGGTCGGCAAGTGTGGCGTTGCAGTTTCATCCTTAGCCGACATGGAAGTCCTGTTTGACGAAATACCTCTGGACCAGGTAACAGTATCTCAAACCATCAACGCACCAGCCTCTGTTCTCCTGGCAATGTATCTGGTCGTTGCGGAAAAGCAAGGAGCTGACTGGATACGAATTTCAGGCACGCTGCAAAACGACATCCTGAAGGAATACATCGCGCAGAAAGAGTGGATTTATCCCATTCGACCAGCCATGAAGCTGGTAGTTGATACTTTCGAATTCTGCACGGAGCATGTGCCTCGTTACAATCCCGTGTCAGTTAGCGGGTATCACATCCGTGAAGCCGGCGCCACCGCCATCCAGGAACTTGCTTTTACGTTGCGAGATGGACTCGAGTATGTCGAGTGGGGCATGCGTGCGGGGCTGGAACTAGATCGCTTCGTGCCCCGCATCTCTTTCTTTTTCAACGCCCATAACGACTTCTTCGAAGAAGTGGCAAAGTATCGCGCCGCTCGCCGAATCTGGGCGCGAGAAATGCGCGAGCGGTTTGGAACAACTAACGAACGCACCCTGAAACTTCGATTCCATACACAAACTGCCGGAGTTTCGCTAACAGTGCAACAACCGCTAAACAATATTGTTCGGGTAGCCATTCAGGCATTGGCGGGAGTGCTGGGCGGAACTCAAAGTTTGCACACTGACGCCTATGATGAAGCGCTGGCTTTGCCGACAGACAAGGCCGCGTTGATTGCGCTACGGACGCAACAAATCATCGCTGAGGAAACTGGCGTGGTGAATACAATCGATCCACTCGGCGGTTCCTACTTCGTCGAAGCGCTCACTGAAAAGATGGAGAATGGCGCCCTGGACTATTTTCGAAAGATTGACTCAATGGGCGGGATGGTAGAGGCCATCGAAAATGGCTTTCCGCAACGGGAGATCCAGGATTCCGCTTATCAATATCAGAAATCCGTGGAGCGCGGCGACCAGGTAATCGTCGGCGTCAACAAGTATGCGATGGACGAGGAAGCCCAGATTCCAACTCTCGTGATTGACGAATCGGTCCGTGAACATCAGATCGAGCGCCTAGAGCAAACTCGTTCAAGGCGTGATGCTGGCGCAGTGGCAAACGCACTCGAGAAACTGAAGCTCGCTGCTCAGAAAGCAGAAAACACTATGCCTGCCACCATTGAAGCGGTTCGAGCCTATGCCACACTTGGTGAGATCTGTTCAGCGCTCCGGGACGTATACGGCATCTACGAAGAGCCCGCCTTCTGATGTTACTTGACCTCTCCTTTTTGAATCCTTTCAAAACAAAAGAATGCGCCTGTCATCAATAGTTGTTCTATTACTCCTCGTCACCGGTGGCTATGCACAGTTAAAGCCTCACGCGGCGAGAAGTAACGACCGAGCAATCGTAACCCCGCGAAGAGTCGAGATCGTGCGCCGAGGCGCCCTGGAGAGAAACTTTCCTCACAAGAAGACAGCAACAGTAACGTATCCCGTCATCAGTGGATTGCAAGATCCAGAGGTCTTGCGTCGTGTGCAATCAATCGTCCAGATTAAGAATGCGTTTGACATGTCCTTGGATGAGTACCGGCAGGACGCGTGGCTGGCAGAATTCACTTTCAAAGTGAACTACAACAAAAATCATATCCTCGATCTTACTTTCACCCAGGATGGCTCAGGTTCATATCCTGATACTCACACGAAACACTTCACCATCAACCTCCAAAACGGCAGTCTCATTAAGGCGTCTGACGTGTTTGTAGATAACAAGCGGGATTCGCTCGCCGCGTTGGTGAATCGCAAACTACAGAGCGAGCTCAAACAGATTCTGAAGGAAAATAGCGGAACCGCGAGTGACGCGGAAGATACAAGAATTATCGAGGAGTCGCAGGACGTGCTGGAGTTTAAGTCAGAGAACCTTAACGATTTCTCTGTCGGTGCTAAAGGACTCACTTTCTTGTACGACGCTGGCTATCCTCACGCAATACAGGCTTTCGAGCCAAATGGTCGCTACTTCTTCAGTTATTCAGAGTTGAAACCCTACATCAAGCGCGACGGGTTACTGGGGCAATTCAGAGAGTGACGCTACAATACGAATATGAACGAAAGAAAAATACGCGTCCTGGTAGCTAAGCCCGGGCTCGACGGTCACGATCGAGGCGCGAAAGTAATTGCTCGCGCATTGCGTGATGCTGGAATGGAGGTCATCTATACCGGACTGCGACAAACTCCGGAGATGATCGCTGCGGCAGCGTTGCAGGAAGACGTGGATGCGGTGGGCGTTTCGATCCTCAGTGGCGCGCACAACACACTCTGTCCGCGCATCGTTAAGCTTCTTCATGACCAGGGAATGAACGACTGTCTTGTGCTTCTTGGTGGAATAGTTCCTCAGGAAGATATCGCAAAGCTAAAGGCGCAGGGCGTCGCGGAGATATTCCTTCCTGGCACGTCAACGGAAAACATCGTCAAATTCCTCCGCGAAAACGTCAAGCCGCGAGAATAGCGATGGCGCAGTTTGCCCGACCTACCTTCCGTTTTGTCTGACTTCGACAACCGATATGAGATGTAGCTGAACGATGGACCAACACTCACGCGCAATCGTCACTGAAGTTATTGGGTCAATCGCTATCGTTCGTTTTAATCGACCAGCAAAGCGTAACCCACTTTCCATATCGACACTTCAGGAACTCAAAAACATATTGTCGACCCTGCTTCCTCGGGAAGATATAGAAGGCATGATCATAACCGGAACCGGGGACGTGTTTGCCTCCGGCGCGGACATACGCGAGCTGGTGCAACTCAACCCTGCGTCTGCATTGGAGTTTTCCAGGTTGGGCCAGGGCTTATTTCAAGCCCTTGCTGACGCGAAGCAAATAACAATTGCGGCCATCAATGGCTACTGCCTGGGCGGGGCGTTGGACCTCGCGCTGGCATGCGATATCCGCGTTGCTTCCAGCGCTGCTGTTTTTTCGCATCCAGGTGCGAGACTTGGAAGTATTACCGGTTGGGGAGGAACTCAAAGACTTCCGCGACTCATAGGCCGGGCGCGGGCTCTTGAGTTGTTTGCGACGGCGAGAAGATATTCCAGCGAAGCGGCGCGTAAGACGCGCAGCGATCGCGGCTGCTAGTCTTTCTTAAGGAATCGAGCAATCCCCTTCTGGCAATCTTCAGTCATGCGGGCGATGACATTAACATCAACTCCTGTCTCCAGGGAATCGCCAAAGGGCATGGCATCAGTTTGATACAGCAGTGTCTTGGTTAGCGCAACAGCCGACCTGCTCGCCTTCTCAAATCCGTGCGCGTAAGCAGTAACCTCGGCTTCAAAGGTGTCGTCGACAAACACCTGATTCACCAGCCCAAAGTCTCTAGCCTCTTCCGCACTGATTTCGGCGCCACGTGTGAGCAATTCAAACGCACGCTTTTCCGAAACATTTCTCCGCAGAATCGCCATCACCATGGCGGGAACAAAACCAATCTTCACTTCGGGGTAACCAAAGCGAGCGGTCGCGGAAGCAAGCACGATGTCGCAGGAACTGGCGAGTCCACAACCGCCAGCCAGCGCGCGACCTCGAACAGCCGCCATGACCGGCACCGTCACCTGGCGTATGAGCGTAAAGAGTTCCATCAGCGAGCGCGCGTCATCGACGTTGTCGGCAACAGATGCGCCGGAGATTTTTTGCAGAGATGAAAGGTCGGCGCCGGAACAAAAGTCCGAGCCACCACCAGTAATTACAATAGCGCGCACAGCAGGATCGTCATTAGCCTGAACCAGAGCGTCCTTAAGCCCAGCAATGAGCGCATCGTTTAGAGCGTTCTTTTTCTCCGGACGATTTAGGGTTATGCGCGCGACGGCTCCATCCACCTGATACAGAATCGAATTGCTTTCGTCAGCCATGGGTACTCTACTCGAGGCCTCGCTCCCGTAAAGCAGTAATCGCTGTTTTGAAAGGGCAGCGCCCCGGGCGCTGCGGGCGGACAAGTCCGCTCTCTAAACGAACAGCTGAAAAAAGTCAGCCAGCTTCCAAACTCTGGGCTTCCTGATCAGTTATCTCAATTTCCATTCTGAGCAGCGCCGTCGAGAAAGTCTTCCCCTGCGCATCAGTCATAAGAGAGAGGGTCCCTCCTCCGCCGAGGCTCTCATGCAGCAGAAAATTCAGTGCGCCGAGGTTCGGTAACTCGAACCGCTCTACTTCACCCTTGCAGATTCCTTTGAAGTGGTGCTTCACCCGCTCGGCTGTCACTTCACGTACCAACAGCGGATAAATCTCATCGCGCAAGGCGATCAATCCGACATTTGCGGTGTCCCCTTTGTCACCCGAACGAGCGTGCGCAAGTTTTACTAGTTGAACCTTCATATCGCGATCTCTGGAGCTAACTATGGGGCAGACTAGATTCCATTTATTCCCGGAGCGTCATTCGCCATTCACATTTAAGAGCGGCTCGAAAACGAAAAATGCATATGCGGAATCACTGAGTCTTACAGAACCGAGCGCGGTAGCGCCAGAGCCAAATTCTGGCTAGGGCGCGCTGCGGAACCTGTTTGATCTTGATGTTGACGCTGGGATCCGGCGCTACCGCGCTCGGTCCTGTAATGATCCCGGGTCGTCACACTTCAATAACGTCAACGCTTGGCCTAATCTCCGTTTTCGGAATCAGCGCCGGCCAGTATGCGACAATCTCTTCCACCTTGGGCCGTCCTCCCGCAAAGCCGGTGACACCCGGAGGGCCAGTCAACACCAATGGAGCGATTTCCTTCGTAAACCTCTCAACAGCGTTTCGATCTTCGCCGCGCACACCAACGCGCAACTGAACCTCAGGTAGATCGGGAGATGGCCGACCCGCGAGTGGTCCATGAGTAGCATTGGCGCCCACAAACTCCGTCAGAATTTGGTCAAACTTCAGCCCCAATCTATCCAGCCGCGTTCTAAGTATTCTGTCCGCCGCCTGCGCCTTGTCATAAGCCTCCGGCCACGAGTAGACGAGTGTGCCGACAGCCTTGTACCCGGCCGAGTAGCTGATCGAGACTTTGAAAAACTCAGTCGCCGGCCGGCCTTCGATTCCAGAGACGCGAACGCGGTCACGCCCTTCGTATTCGAGACGCACGGTCGTGAAATCCGCAACACAATCCGGCGTAATGTATTCGCGCGGATCGCCCATCTCATAAACCAATTGTTCTTTGATCGACGGAATAATCACCCAGCCGCCGGTGCGTTCGTGTTTCGTGATCACGAACGTGCCATCGGGCGCTGCTTCTACAATTGGGAACCCGACACTTGCGAGATTGGGAACGCTGCGCCACTCATACTGGCAGTTTCCGCCCGAAGCCTGGGCGCCACATTCAATAATGTGACCCGCAATCGTCCCCGCCGAGAGCTTGTTCCAATCGTCAGGGGCCCAGCCGAATTCATGCATCAAAGGCGCGAGCGTTAGGCCGGTGTCAGTCGCCCTCCCGGTAATTACAATTTGAGCGCCGCGATCAAGTGCTTCCACCAATGGCCCGGCGCCAAGGTACACGTTGGCGCTTTGAATTCGATCGCGTACGGCAGACAGTGGCTCATCAGTATCCATGTTGCGCAACTCGATGCCGCGCGCAAGCATACCGTCGATGCTGGACATGATGTCGTCGCCGGTAACAATTCCAATCCGAACTTTGCCGGCCAGGCCCAACTCGCGGGCGACTTCCCTCACCGCGCTGGCACAACCCTCAACGTTTACGCCTCCGGCGTTGGCGGTAACGCGAATATTTCGTTCGACGCAGGCCGGCAGAATCTGCTTCATCAGCGGCACAAAATCCTTCGCATACCCTGCAGACGGATCGCGCGACCGCTGCTTTTGCATGATCGACATGGTAACTTCAGCGAGGTAATCGAGCATCAGGTAGTCGATTGGACCACCTTCAACCTGGCGCACAGGTGCATCCGGGAGATCCCCCCAGAATCCCTGTCCGGCTGCAATGCGAATCTTTTGTTTCATTTAGGAACACTACATCAGAACCGGGAGCGGTAGCGACCGGGTATGGCTGGGGGAGCGAACGAACCCGGTCGCTACCGCTCCCGGTTCTATTCATACCAACGTCGGCGGCAAAACAAACTGCCCAATGTGCGGGCCGCTGAAGTTCAAACTCGTGCGCAGCGAAAGCTCCAACGCATCTCGCGTGTCTTCGGGCGCAATTACTGCATCAACAAAGCCACGCGCCGCCGCATACTTCGCGTCAAGCTCCATCTCATAAGTCTCGCGCACTTGATCCATCTCCGCCTCAAGTTCCTCGCTCGGTTTTGAATCGTTTCGTTTCAACTTTTCGAGTTGACTGCCAAACACAGCCTGCACCGCCGAGTCCCCTTCCATCACGCCCATTCTTCCCGTTGGCCAACTAAAAATGAAATCGGGATCGAAACCCTGCCCAGCCATCGCGTAGTATCCAGCACCGGACGCGTGGTTCACAGTCAAAACGATTTTTGGCACCACCGTTGTGGCCATGGCTTCCACGAATCGCGCGCCCGCGCGAATGATTCCCGAGTGCTCGGCTTCCGAACCCACCATGAAGCCCGAGACATCCTGGATGAACAGCAGCGGGGTCTGACGCCGGTTGCAGGTTTCGATAAAGTAAGCCGCCTTCTCCGCTGACTCCGTGTAGATGATCCCACCGAACCGGGGTGGACCACCGCCGGGCGCGCGAATCATGCCGCGGTTGTTGGCAATAACGCCAACCTGAATGCCGCGAATACGCGCATGCCCCGTGATCATCTCCTTGGCGTAGTCCGCCTGAAACTCGTCGAGGTGTCCGTCATCCAACAGGCAGTCGAGCAGGTGGCGCGCGTTGTATGGCTGTTTGTGATCTGCAGGGATGATGTCGTAAAGAGCAGAAGCCGGTCGCGCAGCCTTCACACTTGGCAGGATCGCAACTGAACTCGCCGGCTTCACTGGCAACTCTGAAACAAACTCACGAATTTTCGCTATGCAGGCTTTGTCATCTGCGACACGGTAATGGGCCACACCAGAAAGCTCGTTGTGTGTGCGCGCACCACCGAGAGTTTCGTTATCGATCGTCTGTCCTGTCGCGCCTTTCACCAGATTGGCTCCTCCGAGACCCATGAAAGAGGTGCCCTCCACCATAACGATCACGTCGGAGAGTGCCGGCAAATATGCGCCACCTGCTATACAAGGCCCCATGACAGCCGAAATCTGCGGAATCTTCAAATATCGTCGCATGATCGAGTTGTAATAGAAGATGCGCGAGGCGCCGTATTGGCCCGGAAAAACTCCACCTTGATAAGGGAGATTAACGCCGGCCGAATCGACGAGATAGATGATCGGAACGTGCGAACGCATTGCGATCTCTTGCGCACGCAGAATTTTCTTGATCGTCTCCGGCCACCATGATCCTGCCTTCACGGTTGCATCGTTTGCGACAACTACAACTTCGCGATGCTCAACACGGCCAACTACGGTTACCACTCCCGCAGCCGGCGCGCCGCCGTCATACTGGTCGTAAGCGACGAGCAGTCCGATCTCTTGAACGTAAGAATCCTTATCGAGAAGTAGATCAAGACGCTCACGCGCGGTGAGTTTTCCCTGGCTATGCTGCTTTTCAATCTTTTCCGGGCCACCGCCAAGACGCAGCTTTGCTTCGAGTTCCTGCAACTCGGCAGTCAATTCGCGCAGGCGTGAAGGGCGAGCCTCAACGGTCGATCCCGAAGCTGATGGAACTTCTCTTTTCATCTAATCCCTTGCTCTGGCATTTGGGTAAACGCCAGGTACGGCTAAATATCTGGCGGTGAACGTATCACAGATCAAAGTTCAAGATCATCCAGGACCAATACTGGCAATTCAGCAACACGCCGCATTGAGTGGTCATTACAAACGATAGCCTGACAATCATTATCAATGGCGAAAGCTATTTGAAGGGCATCAGGTAGGCGAAGTCCGTAGACGGCGCGCAAGCGCGCGGCACTTTCCGCAATCGTCGCGCCTATTGGAAGAGTTTGGAAGTTGGAACTTTTCAGAAGCAGTTCTTGGTAAGCGTTTTGAAGGTCGCTCCTTCTCGCAAGAATGGGTGAACCAGCACTTCGCTTAAACTAATTACCGAGGTCCGACCCTCTATCACACCAGAGGCTACGCGATTGAAAATATTGGAAATTAAGGCGTCGTAGGTAGGATTTGCTTCAACGAAGTAAATGATTGGCGCGGTGTCAAATGCAAGCCTTGATACACCCCTAAGGGCCTCGTCGATTTTCATTCGGCGGGGTCATCCCATTCTTCGCGTAGCCTCCTCACATACTCATTTGGATCGACGCCTTGCCAGATGTCCTTACCCAAGCCATGGAGTTCAAGGATGCTATGGTATTGGCCGTTATCGTCGCCGTTGTTGAGTTCAGTCTGCAAGATATCCAAAAGGAGGAGCTGTTCCTCGCGGGATAATGGTTTGATGTAGTCCTCGTAAATGCTCTTCGAATTTGAAGACATGGGATTTGTCCTGGATTGAATTCTAACACGGCCCTACCGCCCAAAGCCCGCATTACAAATGACTCTTAGATTAAGTTCGAAAACACCTCCATTAATGCCAAAGCGACTTGAGAAGCGCTTTCCCGTCCGCCCCTTCAGGAATGCCCTCGATAACCAGGACGCGCAAACCGCGAAGCTCTATTACTACTCTACCTTCATTAGTCCGCCAGCTCAGAAAAGTATTCGGTCCCCGGGATTGGTTCCCAGGCAGGAGCGGCGCCTCGGGATAGCGCTTGGCTGTGCGCTTAACATAAGCATCGAAAAATTCGCGTGCGTCGTTCTCAGTGTCCCAGGCGGAGACGTGCGCAAGCAGCACCTGATCCCGCTTGGGGTCCTCGTAGATCTCGTAGCGATCACCCGACCATCCAGCTGCGGCGCGTCTCGATTCCGCCGGTGAGTTCAAAAATTGATCCAGAATAAGATAATAGCTCCATTCACCGTTGACGTCGGAATCTATGTCTTTCCAACCGGATCCGAGAAGGCTTCGCAAATCCTCCAATTCAACTTTTACGGGGCGTTCGTAACTGAAATACTTCTCCGGATGCAGGATCTGTTCAGTCGATAGCGGCAATCGCGTAAAGGCCTTGGAGATCATATTCCAACCCCCGCGTTTATACAGTTGGGTGGCCCACTCCGTGCCCTGGCCATATGGGAAAACCAATGACTCACGTAACGCGCGAGGCGCCTGGTTAAACTGTACCGACGAATTAGCCATGGACCCTAAGGACCGGCTAAAGGCAAGGGCGACCATAGGATTCTGCGCCATGTAGATGGTCATCGCGAGCGTTGCGTCACCTTCAATCAGCGCGTGTGCCGCGAGCTCGGCGTCAGAGTCGCCGTCCGGCCATTTCTCAAACCGCCGCAAGTGGAAATGCTGATCCTGGAGCGCATGTGTTAATTCATGGACCATCACCGGCTTTTGTCCCTCGAGATCAAGCCAATCGGCCAGATGGAATTCACGGGTTTTGCTGTCGTAGTAGCCGGCCACCTGCTCGGTCAGAAGTTTGATAATAAAGGACCGATACTCAAAGTTGGTCGGCGCCAAACCAAACTTCCGTAGGGCCAGTTCGGTGGCATGCATCTCAGCGGAACTCATTTGCTCATCGAGGTTCTTAACCAGCATCCGCTCAATCTCCACACGAGATTGGGCCCCGCTCTTTACCAGTCGTAGAATTGGGAGCTCGCGGATTCCGCTTGTCTCCTTCAGCACTGCCGCCGTCGTGGCAATAATGGCGGCATTTCGAGTCGTGCTGCCGGCAACGCTAGCCCGCTGCGGCGCAAAGGCGCCGGAAGAATGATTAAGGGATAGGGCTGTTGCGGCCAGGCTGAAGGCGGCAAGAAAGACCAGGATGGTGCTAATTCGCTTTGACATCATCAGGGTTTCGCTCTTATAGTCCGCTAAACGTTTACAGATAGTCGTCGTTCGAAATTCACGCAATCTCTTCAGGTAGAGTTTGAAGGCATAAGGCTCAGATGACAAGTCCAGCCCCAGAAACCGTCTTTGGCGAGTGGCATGAGGCGCTCTTACGCGTGCGCTACTCGGAAACTGACAAGATGGGCATTGTCTACTATGCCAACTACCTGGTCTGGTTTGAGATTGGTAGGGCGGAGTTTTGCCGCGCCCGCGGCTTTTCTTACCGAGACATGGAAGTGAATGACGATGCCTTTCTCGTCGTAGCCGAAGCCTACTGCCGTTTCAAAGCGCCCGCTTTTTACGACGACGAACTCCTGGTTCGCACACACATCGCCGAACTGCGGCGGCGGTCGCTGCGATTTGGCTATGAGATTGTTCGTGTATCAGACGACCAGATAATCGCCGAGGGTGAAACTGGACACGTCGTTACAGACCGGAACGGTCGAGTACGCTCTTTCCCCGAAGGATACGCCCAGCGGTTATTAGCCCCGCCTGCCGTGAAATCACATTCATCGGGTGACGTTGTTCCGATTGAAGAAGGACCGGAATAGGATTGGCGGCACAACTAGCCGCACCGCGTCTTTCCTCGCTAGACTGAAACCAACACACCGAACTATGAGAGTTAGCAAATTTGATTCTCAACCCAGGCATAGGAATATTGGACTTTGGGTCACTGAAACCAAATCACCACGAAACTAACGAAAAATGGGACTTGCCTAAAAAGGTGGGTTGGCCTCATATTTAGCTTCCGACAACTACTCAGTGGAGATATCTAGGTTGTGGCGAACAAGCCCTTTAACATAAGCTATTAATAGGCAGGACGGGTTTATTTTGGTCAACGGCGAGCAAATTGCAAAGATTGAGGCTAAGAAAATCGGTAAGGAATGGCAGGTTGTTTTTCACCTGTCGGATGGAAGTTCGCACAGCCTAAGTCGCGCGTGGTCTACAAAGTTTGTGAAGGAAACGCTCGGCGAGGTTAAATCGAAACCATAAACATGAGCGAAAACGAAACAAAGGCGCTGAACACGCCATCTCTCCTTAAGAAAATCCTGGTGAAGCTCGAAGTGATGGATGCTCGGCTTCAGTTCGTGGAGTCAAAGATCGAAGATCGCGGGTTTGATACCAAGCCGATCTGGGAAAAAGCGTTGGTCGAGATTATGGAAGTCAACCAGCGGGTCACGACCATTGACCGCAAGATTGATGTGTTCAGTCGAGACATGCTGAACTTGCGGGCCGAATAGCTGGGCCTTGAGGAGCGGTTGCGCAAGCTCGAAGCCGAACATGAAGATGGCGGCATGATGACGATAGGGTGATCAGCGAGCAAGAGAATCTTAAGAGCAGCTCACCCCGGCCCGGTAGGTGTACTACCGAATCACTGTTCATGACTCAGGTTCAGTCGAACGATGCTTCTAGCGTGACCAGTTTCCTCGTCTACATCCAAAACGACCGCGCAGATCCGCGCTTGTGCTGTTGAGTGCTCTGCTCTGCGCGCGATCGCGGAGGTGAAACGCGCGATTACGTCTTCTTTGTTCATCCCAATCACCCCGGAGTAGCTCCCAGTCATGCCGACGTCGGTCAGGTAAGCAGTGCCCTCGGGCAATAGCTTTTCGTCTGCCGTTTGCACATGGGTGTGAGTGCCGACAACTGCTGACACGCGACCGTCCAGGTACCAACCCATAGCAACTTTTTCCGACGTCGCTTCCGCATGGATGTCTACAATGCGAACCCGCGTCTCAATTGGCAACGACTCCAGGAGTCGATCTACTGCACGGAACGGATCGTCCGAAGGCGGCATGAACACTCGTCCCATCAAGTTGATAACGGCGACTTGAGTGTTTTGGATCACGCCGGTCCACATCCCGCTGCCGGGCGTATTGGGTGGGTAGTTTGCCGGCCTGATTAGTCTTGGTTGCCTGGCGATGTAGGAGATGGCTTCTTTTTTGTCGAAGATATGATTTCCGGAGGTCATCACGTCGATGCCGGAGGCGAAGAGCTGTTCGCATAGAGAAGGAGTAACAGAGAAACCACCAGCGAGGTTTTCGGCATTCATGATGGCGAGATCGATGTTGTGTTGTTCCCGAAGATCCTGGATGCGCTCCAACACGGCCAGGCGGCCGGGCTTCGCAACAACGTCGCCAATCATCAAAACTTTCATAACGGAGGTAATCTTACAGAAGGTAAATAGTAAATGGTGAATGGTAAATAGAAGAACGAAGGTCAGAGCCGTAAGTTGTTCACTAAGAGGCGCAAATAGAAAAAAGCCGTAAACTGAAATGGTCACCGCTAATAGCTCAAACCACTATTTACGATTTACCATTTACTATTTACGGTCTTTTCGATTTACCATTTACTATTTACGGTTTTTGTTGGCAGGAGGGAGATCCGCGATGGTCGTTCCGAAGCCGTAATTGAACCTGCATTTACAGGTGGGTGACCTTTTGGAAGCCGCAGCCTCTGGCAATTCTTAACGCTGAAGAATTGCACTGGCAAGCGGCATCGGTCTCCCATTTCAACGGCGTTGGCTCAATCATCGTAACTCGGTGACGAGCCCCACAGACTGTTTCCCTCCGCCGCCGGGGATACTAGCACAAGACGAAGAGAAAAAGTAAATCTGGTAAATAAACCGAATGTCCTAATTTAGGAGATTAAGTAAACGACCACTAAATCACACGAACAAACACCAAGTTCGTGAAATTTCGTGTGATTTAGTGGATCGGTCTTACCGACTGAAAACCACAAATCCCGCAAAGGAATGCGCACGGTGCGATCCGGACTCTAGCCTGATGCTGAAAGGGGAAAATGGTGGATAGATCGTGTCAGGTGCGGCGCTTAACTAAAGGCGATCTGACCCGGTTCGCCTTTTTCCTGCTCAATATTGCTTCTCACTTTCAGCAATTTATCGAGCATTTCAGCGCACTCGGCGCTGCGCGTTGCAAGTTGAGAATCTGCCTGCTCATAGGTTTGTTTGATCCGATGTAGCTCGTCGGCGATGTGGAGCGCGGCTAGTATGGCAACCTTGAGTGAATCCACCGTCAAAGTGCCGGAGGAAATCTCGCGCATGCGGCTATCGACAAAGTCGGCGAGCTGCGTGAGGTATTCCGAGTCGCCGTCAGAACGAATATTGTAGGTTTGGTTGTAAATTTCAACTCTGATGGTGGGTGCAGATGTCGTTCTAGTTTCCATGCTGCTCTTTCCAAGGATGGGAGCGATTCCAGTGGTCATCTAAGCTCCTCCGCCATCTCCGGGTCGAGTGCAGCGACGGCATCCAACATGGCCTCAACCTTCGAGCGAATGATATCGCGTTCAGCGAGGAGCGCCTCTACCTGTTTTTCCAGACGTTGTTGTTCGTTAGAAACTGATCCGCGATTGCGTCGCATGAGCGAAAGCTCCTTTTCCAGGCTCTCCTTCTCCTGACGCAGCGTCTTGGTTAGCTCGATTGTGCGATAGATCTTATCTTCTAAGTGCGAGAATTTTTCTAGTCCTGATAATCCCACCATCGGCTGTTCTTTCCCCAGCTTCCTACTCTGTTTTCAACCCGCCTCGGATTATGCGACTTCAGGCTTTCAAGCGCAAGACTGTTTGCGCTGTTGCGTGCGATTTATTTTCTCAGTGCAACTTTGCACTGAATTTGATCAACAGCGCATCTATCAACCTTCGATGTCGCTCCTCCACTTCTTCATCCCGCAACGTTCCTTCTTCGGAGCGATACTCAATGCGAAGCGTTACTGAACGCCTATCTTCAGGAATGTTTTTTCCTTCATAAGTGCCCACCAGCTTTGCCTCGGAGTAATCGGCAACACGTTCGGAATCAACTGCGTCAAGCAACTCCGCGAAGCTGAGGTCACGGCCAACCAGCAAAGTCACATCGCGAACCACCGAAGGGTAGCGCGGCAGCGGTTTGTATTGAACTGTCCTTTGCGCAGAATCGAGCAAGGCAGTTAGGTCCAGTTCGGCGAGATACACAGGCTGGCGAAATTTGTAGGCAGCGGCGATTGTTTCAGACAGTCTGCCGATGCTTCCTATAGGCGTTCCATCCCGCAGCATGATCCTCGCTGCCTGACCTTCCCGCAGGTGTCTGACCCTGGCTTTAAAGAACGCCAACGGACCGAGCTTCATAGCGTCAACTGCAGCCTCAAGCGCGCCCTTCGATTCGTAGAAGTCTATCTCCTTCGGCGCTTGAGCGCGCCCTTCCTCGGTAACGCCGCCAGAAGCGATTAAGGCCAAAGCGTCTCGCTCGAGCGGCAGTTCCCCGGCCCTTAAACTGGCGAAAATACGGCCAATTTCAAACAAACGGACATCCCGCGTGCCATGATTCAGATTGTTCTTAAGAGACTCGAGTAGCCCCGGCAAAAGCGTCGGGCGCATACGCGTCACTTCTTCGAGGATTGGATTCCCAAGCGTAACTAAACTCGCTTTGTCAGCCGTCCCAACCATGGCCGGAACGGATTCGAACCGGTCATCGTGAGTTGTGTCGATAAAGCTGAAGTTTATGGCTTCATCAAAGCCCAGTGCCCTCAAGATTCGCCGCAACGCGCGGCGGTTCATCTCCGCCGGCTGATATTCACCCGGCATGTTCGAAGGCGGTAATTCGGAAGCGATTTTGTCGTAGCCAACGTGCCGCGCAATCTCCTCGACGAGATCTTCCTCGATGCCAACGTCAATACGCCAACTCGGCACGCGAAATCTCATCGCACCATTCTGCGGCGACTCTTCACCACTGAAACCAAGCGCGCCGAGGATCCGAGTCATTTCGGTTAAATCAACCCGAAGCGACGTGACGCTTTCAACTCGGGCAGGGCGAAAATCTACGAGACGTGCTTCCAAAGGATTCGGGTACACATCAATCGCATCCTCAGTTGCGACGCCTCCGGAGATTTCGCAAATAAGTTCTACGCATCTCGTTTGCGCTTGCAGCACGTTTTCGCAGTCGGCGCCGCGTTCAAACCGACGCGAGGCTTCCGTGTCCATGCCGAGCTTGCGCGCAGTACGTCTAACCGAATCAGGATTGAAGTAAGCGCTTTCAATGAGAACGTCGGTTGTTTCTGTTGAGATTTCAGAATCCAAGCCGCCCATTACGCCGGCAATCGCAACCGCGTTTTGAGCGCCGGCGATGACCAGCATCTCGGGATCGAGGGTGCGCTCCACTCCGTCGAGCGTCTTCAGTTTTTCACCAGCCTTTGCCCGGCGCACAATGATGCGATGCTCGGCGAGTTTAGCCAGGTCGAAAGCATGAAGAGGCTGGCCTAATTCGTGAAGCACATAATTCGTTATATCAGCGACGTTATTAATGGGCCTTTGTCCAATTTCCATCAGGCGTTTCCGCAGCCAGTCCGGTGATGGTCCGATTTTGACCCCTTGCACGATTCGAGCCGTGTAGCGCGGGCATAGATCGGGATCGTTTATTTCAACTGAAGCGAAGTCGGCTGTCTTGCCTTCAGTTTTGCAGACTTTGGACTTTGGACTTTGGACTTTGGACTTCTCTATTACGGAAACTTCGCGAGCGATACCGATGTGCGAAAGACAATCAGGCCGATTCGACGGCACTTCGACATCGAGGACGGAGTCTCCGTCGATTTCTTCCACGGCATCGATGGCCAGACCGACCATCGTCAGCCGTTCCCGCAACTCGGTCGGCGTCAGGTTGGTTCCGGTTAACTCGCGCAGCCAGTTGTAACTAATAAGCATAAATGCTGGTAAATGGTAAATGGTGAATAGTAAATGGTGAAAGGCATTGGCCGGGGTCCCCGGCGCCGCACGCTGGGGGTTGGTCGATCAGACCACCATTTACCATTCACTATTTACCATTTACCCGTTAATCAAATTGCTCCAGAAAGCGGACATCGTTTTCGAAAAGCAGACGAATATCATCGAGGCCGTACATCAGCGCAGCCATCCGGTCGATTCCCAATCCAAAAGCAAAACCCGAGTAAACCTCCGGGTCCACTCCGACAGCGCGGAGCACGTTGGGGTGGACCATGCCCGACCCGCCGAGTTCTATCCATCCGGAGTTTTTGCAAATGCGACAGCCCTTGCCAGCGCACTTAAAGCAACTGAAATCAAACTCAGCGCTGGGCTCGGTAAACGGAAAGTATGAAGGCCGGAAACGGGTGACTGTTTGCGCTCCAAACATCTGGCGCAAAAACTCAGCCACCGTGCCTTTCAAATGCGCCATACTAATTCCCCGATCGACACATAACCCTTCAACCTGAAAGAACATCGGATTGTGCGTCGGGTCTGGCGTGTCTCGGCGAAAGACACGACCCGGGGCAATCATGCGGAGCGGCGCACCGCGACGTTGCATCGCGTGAATCTGTACGGTTGATGTCTGAGAACGCAACGCGAAGCCATCGCTGGTGTAGAACGTATCCTGCGAAGCGCGCGCCGGATGGTTCTGCGGAATATTTAAGGCGTCGAAGTTATAAAAGTCGGTTTCAATTTCTCGGCCGTCCTCGATGGCATATCCGAGCGCGACGAAGATGTCCTCGATCCTTTCCCTTAGCATCGTAATCGGATGAAGGTGTCCGCGCCGCGGACGCCGGCCCGGAAGCGTTACGTCGATACGCTCGCGGTCTTCCTGCAGCCAATTGATTAGGCGTTGCAGATTGTCTTTTGCAGCGGTCAACGGGCTACCAATGGAATTGTCTAGATGTTTTATGGCTTGGCCAGCGACAGCCCGGTGCTCTTGGCGAACGCGTCCGACTTCTTTCTTCAAGGCGGCCAGCTCGCTCTTCTTGCCGATTGACTCAATCCGGACTCGTTCGAGATCATCCTTAGCATCCAACGCCATCTGAAGGACTGAAACACGATCTTCCCACTCCGCCTTCAAATGCTCAATAAACTTTGGGTCGCTGGGATCGAGCACAAAATGGCGGAAGCGTTCCCATTCCTGACGGAACGTTTCCTCTATTGCTTTCACCCGAGGATTGAGATCCTCAAAGTTAAGCTCGTCAGTCACCAGGTAATTTCTCCCTTGTTTGGTGGATGGTCACCATAAGAAGCGTCAGAGCGGCAACATGTTGATAGAATTCGGAAGTGATCAATATGGAGGCTCTCTTGGAACAAGATATTGGATCTGCCGCCCATTTAAAACGGGCTCAATCAAAATGAGCCCGACTGAAGCTATTAACATTTCGTCCCTCCAGCAGGAGGCTGAAAAACTAGGAACGATCCACGAAATAACACGAAGTCACGCGAAAAGGGGCCTTAGTTCGAGTAATTTTGTGTATTTTCGTGGATCGTCCCTCTCCATGCGTAAGAGTCACCTGTTTTCAACATCCTCCTGGGATGTTCGCTCACTGAAACATATTAGGCCGCAGCTTTTTCGCTTTTAGTGTCCAGCGCACTCTTCGCTTGCACCACCAACCCGGTAAACGCCTCTGGCTGATTAACTGCGAGATCGGCCAGGACCTTTCGGTCCAACTCTACGCCGGCAAGCTTCAACCCATGCATAAGCTGCGAATAGTTAATTCCATTCAGCCGAGCTGCGGCGCCAATGCGTACAATCCAGAGACTGCGAAAATCACGCTTCTTCAGCTTTCGTCCCGTGTAAGCAAAATTCAACCCGCGCTCAACGGATTCCTTGGCCGAGCGATACAGTTTCGACTTTGTGCCGCGATAACCTTTCGCGAGCTTCAATATCTTCTTGCGCCGTTCGAGGCGTTTGTTTCCACGTTTTGCTCTTGGCATCGTTTAATCCTCCTTAACTATGAATGCAGAACTATGAATGATGAATTGCAGAAACCACGCCTGCGTTCATCGTTCAGCATTCATACTTCATCGTTTTCTTAGTCTCTTCCGTACGGCAGCATTGCTTCCACTCGCTTCTGGTCAGCTTTGGCAACCAGAACATCTATGTCCAGCAATCGTTTCCGTTTGTTACTTTTCTTCGTCAGAATATGGCGCGCATGTGAATGACCGCGTTTGATCTTCCCGGTGGCGGTAATTCGAAAACGCTTAGCCGCACCCTTATGTGTTTTTAACTTAGGCATGATTTCTCCATCTTAAATTTCAAATTTCATGTCTCAGATCTCAAATTTGAGATCTCAGATCTCCATTTCTAAGTTTTTCAATCGCATCTCGCTCTGAATGTCCGACACACTTGGTTTGTCGATCGTTGGTAACCTGGCCTGCTCAAGTTGTTGGGGACGTGATTCATCCCCATTGTGTCTACCGACAACATCGACAAACTGAAGTGTTTCGGACCACTATCCTTCGGCCTTTGGCGCGGGCGGAGGTACCACTTCAGTCTTCGGTGTGCTCGGAGCCTGTACCACCTCGGTCTTGGGCGGAGCTTGCGGCGCTGCGTGGTCCTTGGCGGCTCCCTTATGCCGCTTGGGTCCCACGATGATAAACATTTGATTGCCTTCCATCCGCGGCCGCGCTTCTACCTCACCGACATCAATCAAGTCTTTTTCCAGTCGCTCAAGAATGCGCGAACCCAACTCACGGTGTGTCATTTCGCGGCCACGAAACCAAATCGTGGCTTTCACCTTGTCGCCTTCCTCAAGCCACTCGCGGGCATGCTTCATGCGATAGACATAGTCGTGATCGTCCGTGCCCGGTCGAAACTTCACTTCCTTGACGGTGATCGTTACCTGCTTCTTCTTGGCCTCGTTTGCCTTCTTCTTGGCTTCGTATTGAAACTTTCCGAAGTCGATAATTCGGCAAACTGGCGGGTCGGCAGTAGCGGCAACCTCGACCAGGTCCAGACCTTTTTCTCTGGCGGCGCGAATGGCATCTCGAATATCCAGCACCCCAAGCTGCTCACCTTCCTCGCCTATCACCCTTACCTGTGGGACGCGTATTCTTTCGTTAATGCGGGCAATCGGCAGGCGCCGGTTATCCGGACGCTGGCCGCGGCCTCTAAAACCTGTAGCTATTGCTGCACCTCCATTAGTCAGTGTCCCAAGTCTCAAGTCTCAAGTTTCAAGTCGACGAATCAACTTGGGACTTGGGACTTGGGGCTTGAGACTTCGTTAGTCAACGCCCGCGTCTCAACCAGCCCGCGCGCCATAGTCTTGAATTCTTCCAGCGGCATCACACCGATGTCACCCTTTGAACGTTCCCGAACCGCAACGATACCCTGCTCCATCTCGCGGTCGCCAAGGACCAGCATAAAAGGGATTTTCTGCATTTGCGCGTCACGAATTTTCGCGCCAATCTTTTCGCTTTTCAGATTCGACTCAACGCGCAAGCCCGCGCTGCGCAGTTCCGCGGCCACTTTCTCAGCATATTCGTTGACCCGATCAGTTATCGGCAACACAGCTACCTGTACCGGCGCCAGCCAGATGGGGAAGACTCCTGCATAGTGCTCAATAAGCACTCCAAAGAATCGTTCCATTGAGCCGAATAGGGCGCGATGAATCATGAGCGGGCGGTGAGGCTTGTTGTCCTCACCGATATACTCGAGTTCAAAGCGCTCCGGCAGATTGAAATCGAATTGCACCGTCGTCAACTGCCATAACCGGCCGATCGCGTCTTCAACCTTGATATCGATCTTCGGCCCATAGAATGCCGCTTCATCTTCCATTCGCTCGTACGCAAGACCTTGCCCTTCGAGTGCTTCCACCAAAGCCTCTTCCCCGCGCTGCCAATTCTCGTCAGAACCGAGATACTTCTTAGTCGAGTCGTTGCCCCTCACGGACAACTCGATTTTGAACTTTTCAAAACCAAAAACGCCCAGGAGCGCGAATGCGAAGTGAATGCAGTCGACAATCTCGTCGCGGACAGTTTCCGGCGTGCAGAAAATGTGCGCATCGTCCTGCGTGAATCCGCGAACGCGCATCAGGCCGTGTAACGTGCCGGAGAGTTCTGCGCGATAGCAGGTACCCAGCTCTGCATAACGCAACGGCAGGTCACGATAGGAATGCTGGGCCGACTTGTATATCCCGATATGAAACGGGCAATTCATTGGTTTGAGCCTGAACTGCGTTTCCTCAAGCTCCGTTGGTGAGAACATCACATCGGCATAAGTCTCTTCGTGCCCGCTTGTTTGCCACAATTCGCGCTTCGCAATGTGGGGCGTGAATACCAGCCCATAACCGCGCTGTGCCAGTTGCTCGCGAAGATAGTCTTCCATCTCCCTGCGAATCGCGCCACCCTTGGGGTGCCATAGCACCAAACCCTGGCCGAATCCATCCTGAATCGAAAACAGGTCGAGCTCTTTACCCAGCCGCCGATGGTCTCTTTTCTCAGCTTCTTCGCGCTGCTTCAACCAGGCGTCAAGTTGTTCCTGGGTGAAGAACGCAGTTCCGTAGATGCGCTGCATCTGCTGCTTCTCTGCATCGCCTTTCCAATATGCGCCGGCGAGCGAGAGCAGCTTGAATGCGCGTAGCTTGTTGGTATTGGGCACATGAGGCCCAAGACAGAAATCGATAAACGGTGAGTTGTCGATATAATAAACGCTAACCGTCTCGCCTGCCTTTTCATCAATCAATTCGCATTTCAGCGGCTCGTCGCGTTCCTGAAAGAGCCGCAGCGCCTCAGCCTTCGATATCTCGTCGCGACGGTAAGCAAGATTGCGGCTGGCAATCTGACGCATTCGTTTCTCAATCAACGGCAGATCCGCTTCGGTCAATGCGGTGGGAGTAATCACATCATAGAAGAAGCCGTAGCGCGGATCTTCAAGGAGGGCGGGACCAATTCCCAGCTTGGTTCCGGGAAAGAGATCAAGCACAGCAGCCGCGAGCAGGTGCGCGGTGGAGTGACGTAAGACGTCAAGACCCTCAAGCGTCTCTGGCAGGACGGGTTCGATCCTCATCGGCTCGCCGTTTTGCTGTTCCGTCAGAGTAAAAGCGAGATCCACTTCGCGTCCGTTTACACGGGCGGCCAAAGCTTGTTTGGCCGCGTCGCGGTCAAGCTTCTTCAACGCTTCGCCGACGGTGATTGGGCCAGGTACTTGCGCCGTCACACCGTCGTTGAGTTGTACGTTAATCTCGCTCATTATCTTGTCGTAAATCGTGAATCATTATCTTGTCGTGAATTTGAATCAGTCCTTTTTGCTGGGCGCTCCGCGGCTTTGCCGCCTTCCGTGCGGTAAGGCTGTGCCTTGCCGAGAACTATCCTTTCTATCAATGCACGAGGCTGGGCCTCGCCTGGAGGCGTAGCCTCATTCCTTAAACCGCCCCACGGAAAGCCATAGGCTTTCCGCACGGAATGCGGCAAAGCCGCGAGAATACCAGCGGCCCTGGCACATCCTATTCACATTTGCAATTCACTATTGCTACTACAACAGATCGGATTCGATAGGAGCGCCTTCGCCGCAAGCCGCCACAAGGTGGCCGGGCAATCAAAAACTAAAGAATCGAGTAAATGTTCGATTCATGACGAAGGTCTTCTGGAGCATCCTATCAAAAGTTAGAAACCTGTAACTGCTAACGCGTCACCCTCTTGAAGTTTTAGAATCTAAACAAAGCGGCCCAATAAGTCAATTCGACGCAGGGACAGGGTGTCCTAAATGAAGGGGGGGAGGCCAGGCAAACGATCCACGAAATCTCACGAAGAAACACGAACTTCTTAGTGTGATTTCGTGTCGTTTAGTGGATCGTCCTCGGAACTGAAGAAAGGAGAGGCTTATCTAGTTGGGCGCTATTACGCCACGCGTCGTTCAGCCGAAGGTTTGCGGCAGGCTATCGAACGGCTCGAGCGCGCGGTGCACCTGGATCCGGAGTTTGCCATCGCCCATTCTGAACTGGCCGACTGCTATGCGCTTCTGAACTGGTATGTCGAACCCCCGCCGCCCGCGGCCTGGCAGCGTGCCAAACAGTCCGCCATCAGGGGAGTTGAGGCTGATCCGGATCTGGCCGAGGCACATGCGTCGCTGGGTTTCATAAGGCTGCATTACGCTCGGGATTGGGAGGAGGCGGAGCGTGAACTGCGAAAAGCAATTGAACTGAAGCCTGGGGCCCAGGTAGCACACCGTTGGTACGCTTATAGTTTGTCTGCGATGGGCCGTCACGAAGAAGCCTTTAGGGAGATGGAACGCGCGCGTGAGATTTCGCCACAGTCGCCGGTACTTGCTACCGCGGTGGCCAACGTCCTCTTTTTCGCCGGCAAGTACGATGACGCCATTCAGCAGTGTCAAAAAGCACTCGAGCTGGATTTCGGCGGAGTTGCTGCGCACACAGTGTTGCGCTGGGCCTACGAAAAGAAAGGAATGCACAGCGAGGCGCTGGCTGCCTTCGATCAGGAACGCGTCTTTGCCGGTGTCACTCCGACAACGCGCGCGAAGAGGGCCCACGTGTTGGCATCGATTGGGCGACAGGAAGAAGCCAAAGTCATACTTCAGGAGATTCTTGAGCGGCGGGCGGAGCAATGGGTTTCGGCGTACGAGATCGCCATCATCTATTCCCTGATTGGTGACGCAGACAGCGCATTTCGCTGGCTTACGCAGGCCGAACGCGAACATGCAGTGGGCTTCACTTTCGTGCGCGTAGATCCGCGTTTAGAAGCGCTCCGCGACGATCCCCGGTTCAAAGAGTTGGTGCGCGGAACCGAAAAGACCATTCCCTGACGGGTTTTTGATATTAATTCTCGCCAATGATCGCTGGCCCGGTCGTCGCGTGGCATCTCCCACTTTAGTTCGAGGAGTTCCAAATTCCCCTCCTGATCCTCGGTTTACTCGCCTTTTCTTGACCCATGGCTTAGCGGGCGCGATCGCGCCGGTCGCGGTGACCACTTTTTGTCTTCAACATCGTGTCTTTCGGCGCGCGTATTAATACCTCTCTTCAGAGTTTTCAAAAGCGGTATGCTATAGTGGAGGCAAGGGACGGAAAGCCCGAATCCATCCCTGATATCGTTTCTACAATTACCTTACAGGCGTTTGTACTGCACTCTTCTGACGGCGAATTCAATCCACTGATATCTCGTAATTGATTGCAGCGTATAGCTCTC
>JBPCKD010000082.1:0-24397 GCA_051004635.1 Pyrinomonadaceae bacterium | reverse complement strand
AGGTCAGTACCACCTCGCGGTAGCGGGTGGGTTCTCGATACAGAAGCTACCGGTCGCGCAGATTAATTCGTTTTGCCTGGCAATTTCCGCTGTCGAGCGGCGCACCCACCCGCTACCGCGAGGTGGTACTGACCTCACGACACCGTAGCCAGATTTTTCACATCGCTCGAAGTCACGCAACCTCACGGGGCGCCGAAGCGAGCACGATATTCCGGCGAGACGATGAAGGCGAGGACCATCTGGGCATCAAGGTAATTGCCAAAGGTAGTCAGCTTCTGTAGCCAGAACGCGTAGCCCGGAGCATCAGGGTCTCGCTGCATGTAACCGAAGTATTGCATGTGGACGAACGCCGGGTTGAGCTGCTGGTTATAGAACGCCTCTCCGTAACTCGTCGTAAACTGCTGGTTGCCTTCACTGATGACGTGTATGCCGTCCACTACTTTGAAGAGCACGGTCGCTCGCGTCTCCGACAAATTGTTCAGCCCATTCAATCCATCAACCAATGCCTGGCGGTCAGCGGGACTCGGGTTGATGCCGGTCGTCTCAAACAACTTGTCCACGTACTGCTGGTTCGAGAGCGCACCGTAGCGAGTCACAAACTCCGGCCGCTGCACAAACTGCTCCGCCAGAGTTCGCTTGTTCTGGTTAATGACCGCACCCGAAAGTTGGTTGCTAACAACGATTCCATTACTGACAACGGCACGATCGCTGGTGAACTCAGACAAGTAGGCCACTCGTCCAAGTCCGCCCTTGTAGAGCCGGTAGAGGTAATAGCCGGTGTACTGGAACTCCGGCGAGAGGAAGAATGCGGCGCTGGTGGTCTCTCTCTGCCTCTCGATGCATTGAGCAACGGTTTGCCCGGCCGGCCTTCTTGCCGGGTCGTTACATTTCGTGATGTTGTCTGTCCAGAAGTTCAGACCAGGAGCATCCGGCTCACGACCGAGGAAGTCTCTGTAATGCTGTGCGACAAAGAAGCTCTGGTCGTCTATCTGGTTTGCGGGTGGAGGCTGGTCGCTCACTGTAAAGTTCTGCGTTTTAGTAGACGCGCCGAGGGTCCTGAAGGTGAAGTTGTAGTTGCCGGGAGCAAGCAGTCCCAGGTCGTAGATATGCACCGCCGTCACAGGGGTCTGTATGCTGGCGCCGTTCGAGCGCTCGACCACAGAATCCACGGTGAAGTTGTTACCACTTGACGAGGGCTGGCCCCAGCTCTGGTCCTGAACACGGTAGCCGGAGTCAGGGAAAGTGAGTTTCACTTTCGCGTAGGTCTTCCCGTCAGACTGTTTCCAGGTCTGAATATCCACTTGATCGGATGACAAACCTACGGGCGCAAATAGCGAAGTCGGCCTGAGGACGAAAAGTCCCTGCTCGATCCCGCCGACGATGACGACGCCGCTCTGAAAGAACGGGTAGTTGCTCCAGGCGCCGTTGAACGCCGGGGCGTCGTCCAGCGGGTAGATGTCGAAAAACGCGTCTTCGACGAAATTACTGGTGCTGACATTAATGATATTCAAAATCCGCAGCCCGCTGCGGTAGTTACCCTCATACGCATAATTGCCGCGAATGTAGAGGTTGTGATCAATCGCCGTGCTCGAGCCGACATACGGAGCCTTCGCTGTGGGAGCATCGAGATCAGAGACGTCCATGATGTGAGTCGTGGAGTTGATATGCTGCTGAAACTCGTCAAACTCGTCGTCAATCAGGAAGTGCTTTTGATCCTCTGTTAGCCAGCCTTGATGCGTGTAACCCACGCCCGGATAGGTTGTTCTTGATAGCTGTACGGGGTTGCTCTTGTTGGTCACGTCAACGATGGTCACTGCACCAGGGCCGCTCCCGGAGGATGCATTATTAGAATTAAAACAGATTTCACGGCCCTGGTATGCTGCATCCGGCCCGCTATATGTCACGCATTGTGTCTCGTGCGTGTAACCGTCCGGGGCGATCGGGAGCACACAACCGGCGAAGGTGGGAGCAGCCGGGTTTCGCACGTCGACGATGTGAAGACTCCGGCCGCATATATTTGCTCCGGCCTGGCTGCCGGCCGCATAAGCGAACCCGCTCTGCTCATTGAGAGCCAGGGTATGTGCTCTGCCGAAGTTGTTGTAGTGAGCGGTTTCGGTAAACGTTACTGGCGGGTTGGTGACATTGCGCAATTGCGTCAGGTCAAAAACCCGCATCCCGTGATTGGCCGCTTCACTGACGATGAAAGCGTGATTTTTATAAACCTTGATGCCGCGCCAAAGGGAATTGACGCTGTGTGCCGGAAGCTTTCCCAGATAGACAGGATTGGCGGGACTGCTGATGTCGATGAACGATGTCCCGCTTGCAAGTCCGATGATGGCGTACTCTTTACCCGTTTGAGGATCGGTCCAGCCCCAGATGTCGTTGGCGTTTTCGGTGCCGCCCAACCCACCGATGCTGCTGAGGGGAAGAAATGAGACCAGGTCGATGTTGCGGCAGGGGAATGTTCCGGCCATGCCGTTAACGCACGGAGTTGTGCTCATGGCAGACATGGGCGCATTGTCCGGCTGCCCGTTAGGCCCGCCCCCATGAACCTCGCCCTCATGTGCCTCTGCGCGGAAGATCAGAAAGAGGCCGAGCGTGATCAAAATCAGCAAGAGACAGGTACGCCGGTTCGAGGAGGTTGCGAGGAACATAAGATTGGTCTTCATTGTATTGACTTAAAACTTTAGAGTTAGGATTCGGGGCTCGGGTTCGCTGGGGAGTGCGTGGGTGAGATTATGCCGGTTTTGTTGAATGCAATAAAGCCAAGGAGCGTTGCCTTAAAGTCTGCGAGTGAAAAACTAAGAACGATCCACGAACTCACACGAAGCGGCACGAAAAGGGCCCTTAGTTCGAGTCATTTCGTGTTCTTTCGTGGATCGTCTTACCCTTCGTGAGATACTCTTGTGCGCTAATTTCCGGCGGCGATACGCTGTTGGCGGCCAACGCTGCTTGCGCAGCCGCTAAGCGCGCCACGGGCACGCGGAAGGGCGAGCAGCTCACGTAGTTGAGTCCAATCTCATTGCAGAAAGCGATGGAACTCGGGTCGCCGCCGTGTTCGCCGCAGATGCCCACTTTCAAATCCGGTTTCACGCTGCGACCACGGTCCGTGCCGATGCGGATTAGTTGGCCCACACCTTCGCGATCCAAAACCTGAAAAGGATCGTCGGGCAGAATCTTGTGCTCCACGTAGTTTGGCAGGAACCGGCTCGAGTCGTCGCGGCTGAGCCCAAAGGTGGTTTGCGTCAGGTCGTTTGTGCCAAACGAGAAGAAGTCGGCGTGGGCTGCAATGCTGTCGGCCGTCAGCGCGGCGCGCGGCAACTCAATCATCGTGCCGACGCGATACTCAATAGTCATTCCCTGTTCACCAATCACCTGCTTGGCCACCTCGTCGATTACCAGACGCTGTTGACGCAGCTCCTCGCTAAGAGAAACCAGCGGCACCATAATCTCCAGCTCTATCTTTTTCTTCTCGCCCTGCACCAGACACGCGGCCTCAAAAATAGCCCGGCACTGCATGCGTGTGACTTCCGGAAAGAGCAGACCCAAACGGCAGCCGCGAAATCCCAGCATCGGGTTGGCTTCTCGAATGCGGATCACTTGCTTAAGAAGACGTCGTTTTTCGTCAATCTCATCGAGCAGGTTGTCCATGTCGCCCAGGGTGGTTGCCAGACGCACGGCCATCTTGAGATCGCTGAGTTCGCTCATTAACTCTTCCGCGTTTGGCAGAAATTCATGCAGCGGTGGATCAAGCAGGCGGATTGTTACCGGCAGGCCGGCCATCTCGCGGAAGATGCCGACGAAGTCGCCGCGTTGCAGTGGCAGCAACTTCTCGAGCGCTTTTTCGCGCGCGCCTACGCCATCGGCCAGTATCATTTCGCGCATTACCGCCAGTCTTTGATCGCCAAAGAACATGTGTTCGGTGCGACACAGACCGATGCCTTCAGCGCCAAACTGTCGCGCAACCTTCGCATCGCGCGGCGTGTCGGCGTTGGCGCGCACTCGCAGCCGGCGAAACTTGTCGGCCCAGAGCATCAACTCGTTAAACTCCGGCCCCAGCGTGGGCTGGACAGTCGGCACCTTCCCCAGGAATACACGACCAGTCGAACCGTCGACCGTAATCCATTCGCCTTTGGTCACTACTGAGCCGTCAACGCTGAACTGTTGCTGGCCGTAGTCAATGTCGATGGAGTTGGCGCCGCTGACGCAGGGCTTGCCCATCCCGCGCGCGACCACAGCCGCATGGCTGGTCATTCCACCGCGAGCTGTCACGATAGCCTGGGCAGCCACCATGCCATGAAAATCGTCAGGGCTGGTTTCCTGGCGCACCAGAATTACCTGGGCGCCCTCGCGCGCCAGTTCCTCCGCTTCGTCAGGACTGAAAATCACCTGGCCCTGCGCCGCGCCCGGACTGGCGGGCAAGCCTGTGGCCAGCGGCGTCACCTTCGTTTTCGGATCCACCGTTGGATGCAGCAGTTGATCGAGTTGTTCAGGTGTAACGCGTTGGACGGCGGTGGCCCGATCGATCAGTTTCTCGCTCACCATCTCCACGGCCACGCGCACTGCGGCCGCGCCGCTGCGTTTGCCGGTCCTTGTTTGCAGCATCCAGAGCTTGCCGCGTTCGATCGTAAATTCGCAGTCCTGCATGTCCCCGTAGTGCTGTTCCAGCAGACCAGTGATGGAGGCGAATTCTTCATAAACCTTTGGCAGCTCTTTTTTAAGTTGGCTAATCGGATTCGGCGTGCGTGTGCCGGCGACTACGTCTTCACCCTGGGCATTAAGTAAATACTCACCGTAAAGTTCCTTCTTGCCGGTTGAAGGATTGCGCGTGAAGGCCACACCCGTGCCGCTGCCCTCGCCCATGTTGCCGAAGACCATGGCCTGGACGTTCACCGCGGTCCCAAGCGAATCGGGAATCCGATTCACTCGTCGATAGTCAATTGCCCGGCGGCCCATCCAGGAATTGAAAACAGCGGCGATCGCGACTCGTAGTTGTTCGTAAGGATCTTCAGGGATAGCGTGCTGCTCGGCAACGATGATCTGCTTTTCAGCAGCGATGATGTCGCGCAGGTGCTCAGGGTTCAGATCGGTATCGCGGCCGCCGGACGTTTGGGCCTTGTAACGATCCATCACCCGCTCAAACTTTTCATGGGCCACCCCCATAACAATCTCGCCAAACAAGGAGGCGAAGCGGCGATATGCATCGAGGGCGAAGCGAAGGTCACCAGTTTGCGCCGCCAGACCCTGAACGGTTTCTTCATTGAGACCGAGATTCAAAACCGTGTCCATCATGCCCGGCATCGAAAAGGCAGCGCCGGAACGAACGGAGACTAATAGCGGGTTTTGCGGGTCACCGAATTTCTTTCCGACCTTCTCTTCAATCTTCTGCAAGCCTTCCTTGACCTGCTCCCACATGCCTTCAGGGAAACTCTTGTCGTTTTCGAAGAAGGCATTGCAAGCTTCGGTGGAAACGATGAGTCCCGGCGGAACGGGGAGGCCGGCGCGCGTCATTTCACACAATCCGGCCCCTTTGCCTCCGAGGAGCGATTTGGTTTGCCCATCGCCCTCTTCGAAGAGGTAGACCCATTTGTTGGTGGTTTGTTCAGGGACTTCCTGAGTTTCTTCAATTGCTGTGCTCATAGGCAGGGAACTCTCTCCATTGAACTTGACCGGGTCGGGACTGCCCATACTGGGCTAGCGGATACTGACTTATTCGGGCCGGACCTGATTATCGCACTTTTACAGCGCCTGTAAAACTTGAAGATGGAGGAGATCCACAGATTACACAGATTGCGAAGATTCAAACGAAACGACTTGAGGGCAATAAACCATTCATGGAACTCTGAAATCCGAGTAATCCGTAATCTGCGGACTCTCTGCATTGCCATACGACCGCCTTCGATGATAGATAAGGCAGTCTTTCGGAAACGCCACAGGAGATCAGTATGCCAGACTACAAGCGGCAGGTTCGTTGGTGGGTTTTGCTTTTTGTGACCCTCATCTCTCTTTACCTGTGCTGGCTGATGGTACAACCGTTCATAGGCGTGCTCGCCTGGGCCACGGTACTGGTCATCGTGTTCTATCCCATACACCGGCGGCTCGTTCAACGCACCAAGAGACCGGCCCTGAGCGCCCTGCTTTCCTGCATCCTGGTGATTCTGACTATCCTGGTCCCCGTCGTCCTCCTGACCGTTGCTGTGCTCAACGAACTTTCCGGAGCCACACAGAATCTCCAGGCGGCAATAGTTTACTTGTTGGATCCCAATTCTCCGGTCAGCGGACGCGTGTTGCGCTGGATCGGCAATTACGTCGACATCGAGCAAATCCGTTCCGGTCAATACTTGACGGAGCAACTAAAGGGAGTGAGCGGGCAGATTGCCGGTCGCACGCTCGGAATTATCGGTGGTGTAGTAGGCGCCATCGTGCAGATGTTCTTTGTGATCTTCACCATGTATTACCTCTTCCGCGATGGTGATCGCATTTTCGATGCAGTGAGAGACGCGCTGCCGCTGGAGCGAAAACAAGCGGTATCAATCATGGAACGGGCGGGAGACGTGATCGGCGCCAGCGTCTATGGAGTTTTGGCAATCGCTGTAATACAGGGAACGCTCGGAGGTTTGGCGTTCTGGGCCTTACGTGTTCCGTCAGCGCTGGTGTGGGGAGTGGTGATGGTATTCCTCTCAATGATCCCCATGCTGGGAGCGTTTCTGGTTTGGGTGCCGGCGGCGATTTACCTTGCGGCAACCGGCCACTATGTTAAGGCTCTGCTACTGGTTCTCTGGGGAACATTGGTCATCGGCATGATTGACAACTTCCTACGACCCAAACTCGTCGGCAGCCGAACAAAGTTGCACGAGTTGTTAATTTTCTTTGCGGTGCTTGGAGGCCTGCAGGTCTTTGGCGTCCTGGGTATCGTGATGGGCCCAGTGGTGCTGGCCGTCACTATGACGCTGATTGATATTTTCCGGGCAGTCGATAAATCTTCGAACGCGTCTTCGTAGCGGTGTCCTTGTTACAAGAGTAGGTAAACGATCCACTAACTCACACGAAACAACACTAACTTTTTTCGTGAAATTTCGTGTAACTTGGTGGATCGTTCTACGGCAAGATACCGCCCTGGCACCCCAGCCACGGCGGCGACGCCTGGATCTTTGTGGATGAGATCATTATTGAGTGATGTAAAGCCGTAGCTTCGTTTAGAGGTGGGCACCGCCCACCGGCGCAATTCGCGATTCAACGTGTCTTGAACCGGGGGGCGGAGCAAAATCGTTTCGTTTAGAGGCGGGCACCGCCCGCCGGTGCAATTCGCGATTCAACGTGTCTTGAGCCGGGGGGCGGTGCCCCCTCTAAACGTACATAAGGTTCCCTCTAAACGAACGTAGGCGAGGCTATGCCCGCGGCTTGTTGAATGGCGACGTGGTGAGCCACTGCGGCATCGTCGGAGCGTTGGCCACACGCAAGCCGATAATCAATCCAACTTGTCCGAGCGTCTGCGGGCCCGTCCAGTTCCAGTCTGGCTTGATCGTGTCACTGGGCGAGTGGTAATCCGTCGCCAACCATTTTCTCGCTCGCGGGATCCAGAGCGACAAGTCGCCTGCTGGTCCCCCGAGCAACATCAAAGCCGGCACGCCTTTCTTCACAAACGCATAATGATCCGAGCGCACGAAAGCATTCTCCTCCGGCATCGGATCGGGAGTAACAATATTTCCGGTCGCTACGGTGACATCTTCAAACACCGTACCCAGGTCGGAATGCTCTGCTCCAAAACCGACGATGCGTTTCACCGGTCCATAGACTTCAGTGCCAATTCCATCGAAGTTAATATCGGCCGCCACTTTATCAAGTGGCCAGGTTGGGTTCCTGACCCAATGTTCCGCTCCAAACAATCCATATTCTTCGCCGGTCACTGCCAGAAAGATGATTGAGCGACTGGGGCGCGAAGCTGGTTTAGGGAAGGCTTTGACGATGGCTTCGGCGATGGCCGTAATAGTCGCTGTCCCGAGCGCGTTATCCGCGGCGCCCGGAAAGATCCGGCCGTCTCCATCGATTCCGTAGGCGTCGTAATGCGCTGAGTAGACAACCGCCTCTTCCTTCAGCTTCGCATCAGACCCTTCCAACACACCGACAACGTTGCTGCCGGTCGCTTCATAGAGCTTGAACCGTAAAGCAAATGTCGCTGTTTTCCCAAGATCGCGAGAACTCATTTCGCCAGTTTTCGCCTTTTCTAAAGTTTGAGCGAAAGTCAGAGGCGAACCGGCGAAAACCTTCTCCATGGCCGCGTCGCTGGCGAGTAGAACTGGGGGGATCTTGCCCATTAACGCTGGAGCAGAGGCGAGACTGACGCGGCGGCGCGACAGATAATTAGCGATGGTGGCAAAGGGTTGTGCCGGCGTGGACGCGTTGGCCACCATTACCGCGGCCGCACCGCGACTGAAAATGCTCATGAACCTTGCCTGCAGGTTGGTGGCTCGCCTCCACGCAGCCGCATCTACACCCGTTGGTTGCCCACCGAGAATGATCACGACTTTGTCCTTTAGGTCGAGACCAGCCAGATCGTCACGCTTCATCTCCATGGAAACAACGCCGTAACCGGCGAACACTACGCCGCCGGTAGCATCCACCTGCTCCGAGGCGTAAGGCGGGAAGACAACGTAGTCTTCGCCGTGGTTGAGTAGAGCATCACCGACCTTTACTGATGTCCCCGGCAGAACTTGCGCAGATCGGAATTTAATTGGTTGCAAGTAACCGCCATTCTCGCCACCCGGCTTAAGTCCCAGCTTTGCGAAACGTTGAGCCAGATAGGTGGCAGCCTTGTCTCCCCCGGGTTGTGCTGTTCCCCGGCCTTCAAACTCCTTAGAGCTGAGCGTGGTGGTTACCTCGCGGATTGTTTCGAGTTTGACCTGGGCGGCGGCTTTTCGCTCAGTGGCAGTTAAGGTCGCAGCGGCCTTGCGGGTTGCAACGGCCGCGCCGGCAGCGGACTTCGTTGAGGTTGCGCCTTGCTGCCATGCCAGCGCAGACGTTGAAAGCAGCGCAATTGCCAGTAAGGCAGACAGAAGTTGGCGCCGGAGGTAATTATTGCTGGAAAGCGATTTCATTCAGGGTTCTCCTAATTGATCTTGGATGTTAACAAAGAAGGTTGTAATACGCAGTGGACGAAGGAATGTTTAAAAGGAGCAAACAGCAAACAGCAAACAGCCGCATACCAAATGTTTATGGAAGGGAACCAGGCCTTGAGCCGTCTAATGGTTGAATCCATCGATTCGAGCTGCGGTTCTCGAAGGGAGAAATCTTGAAACACTCTTTTGTTATTCCTTGCGCGTTGGCTTTATCTGCTGCCTTGATCTCCGTTTCTTTCTGGTCCTGTAAAGCAGGCGGTGCCAGCGGTAGCAACTCTGAACCGCCGATGTTCGCGCATGCGCCGGGCTCACCTTTCGCCCTTGCGGGCGACCCGGGAAATGTCGTCATTGGCGATATGGACAAAGACAGAAAGCCTGATCTGATCGTCACCGGCGGACGATCGCGCAGCATTTCAGTGTTGCTCGGCCAGGGCGATGGAAGATTCCGGGTGGCACGCGACACTGCGCTGACGGCGCCAGAAAGTCCGGGTGAAATGGCACTGGGTGACGTGAATAACGACGACAGCCTGGATCTCGCTTTCGTGACTCATGATAGCTATGGTGTGACATTACTGCTGGGTGATGGCAAAGGCGGTTTGGCGTTCGCTCCCAATTCCCCAATCCTGATGAAAGATGGGCACCACCCGCACACACACGGCCTCGGAATCGGTGATCTCAATGGCGATCACAAACTGGATCTCGCCACAGTCAACAATGCAGACAACGACATATCAGTCGCATTCGGCGACGGGCGTGGCAACTTCACTCGCGCTCCGTCGACGTTCGCGGTTGGTCCAAGCCCTTATCCATTAGCGCTCGGAGACGCCAACAACGACGGTCATCCGGACATCGTCGCCACTACCACGGCTACCGGTCCACAAAGAGCGCAACAGTTGCCGTTCAGTCGCGCCTTGACGCTGCTGCTGAATGACGGCCACGGTGTTTTTCGATCGAGCCAGCTTCCGGTGCGTACTGGCCAACCGTGGTTCGTGGCGATCGGCGACGTGAACGGGGACCGTAAGGCCGATGTCGTGGCCACTCATCACGAGCAAAGCGAGTTGACGGTTTTGCTCGGCGACGGCAAAGGTGGCTTCACTGAAACGGGCGGGTCGCCGTTCGACTTTGGCCATGATGTCTTTAGTATTGCTCTCGCGGATACGAATCGGGATGGCAAGCCTGATGTGGTTGCGGCTGCGGGAGATGGTGTGCGGGTAATGCTCGGCGACGGTCGAGGCGGCTTTAAGTCCGCGCCAAACTCGCCGTTTCTAACCGGCCAGGGCACATGGAGCTTTGCTATGGGTGACGTCAATCGAGACGGCAAGACTGACTTGGTGACGACGAGTGGGGAGAGCGGAACGGTGAGCGTGCTGCTCGGACAGTAAGAACCATTTTCCATTTCTCATTTTTCATTATTTTTCATTTCTCATTTGCCATCGGATTCAAGGAGTTCCACCCGCCTGCCGGTCCAATTTCCCAAGATGCGTCCAATTTCCCAAGATTCCTCTAAATTCCCAAGATTCGTTTAGAGGCGGGCACCGCCCGCCGGTGCAATTCGCGATTCAACTGTCTTGAGCCGGGGGGCGGTGCCCCCCTCTAAACGTACATAAGGTCCCCTCGAAACGAAACTCGAAAGTGAAAATGGGAAATGGAAAATCCCGGGCTTCACTCCGCCGAAATCAGTCTCGCTATCAGGAACGCAGCGCCCGCGGCAACACTTCCAATGAAAGTTGTTTGCAAGGCGCTGCGCATTGGTCTCATTCCGGTAAAGCGGCCCTTAACAAATCCGAAAATGAATAGCGCCATTAGCGTAACGACAATGGAAATGAGCAGCGCCGTTGAAACTTTATCCGTTGCAATATAGGGGGCCAGCGGGACGAATCCTCCAACAGCGTAAGCGCCGCCGATGGTGAAAGCACTTACCATCGCGCGCTTCGGATCCGGCTTCTCCAGACCGAGCTCGAAACGCATCATGAAATCGATCCACTTCTTCGGCTGCCTGCGCAAAGCCTGAACAATCGGCTCGGTCTCTTCTTCGGTCAGACCATACTCCTGAAACACCTCGGCAACTTCCCGCATCTCCTCGTGAGGTATTTCAGCCACTTCGCGCTTTTCACGCTCGCGTTCCTTGAAATAATGTTCCGCGTCACTCTTGGCCGCGAGATACCCACCAAGTCCCATTGCAATGGAGCCGGCAGCAATCTCTGCCAGACCCGCCGTCACGATGATGTGCGTTTGGCTGATGGCCCCGGTCAGTCCCGCCGCAAGTGCGAAGGGCACGGTTAAGCCGTCAGACATTCCAATTACCACGTCGCGCACAACCTCGCTGGCGGTGAAGTGGCGTTCGGTGTGGGGAGTTTGGGGCATACGAATCTCCGAGCGGTTTTAAAGGATATCTCTCTTTGGCTTACGTCTCTTGTCCCATGGATCCGGGTAGTATGGATCCAGACTATCGGAATATCGAGGTCCACTCAATACGAAGGAGTTGTGGCCTCTCGACTAACTTGTGTTTTCTACTGGCGGCAATCTGCATTACGCCCACACTGCTTCCCAGGATTTAGAATTTTCCCAGCAGAATGAGTACACCGATAACGATAAATGAAAGCGCCGCGACCCGCTTCACCCAAATCAGAGGCACGTAATTGCCGACCACCCCTCCGACGACCACTCCAATCGCCGAAACAGCCGTCAGGGCCAGGGCGGCTGCAATGAAGACAACCCACGGCCTTTTCGTTTGCGCCGCCATGGTCATTGCAGCAAGCTGTGTTTTGTCTCCCATCTCTGCAAGGAAAATAACGCCAAAGGTTGTTAGAAAAACCCGCCAGTCCATTTTTGTCTCCTTAAACTAGGCCTACAGGATTAACAGAATTACCAAGTTGACGCCGGTTCATTGGCTTACCATCCTGTTCATCCTGTAAATCCTGTCTGAGGGCCGCTTTCTCGATGACACTTGGCGAGGTTATGCCTGCTACATCTTTTTGGCTTAGACTATTCTATATTAACTTACATCTCGCGCCGATATCTGTGCTTTCAACTCTGAATTAATGAGCCAGCTCTCCAACGACTTTCTTGGTACCGAGCGTTTCCGAATTCGCCGACGGCTTGGATCCGGCGGAATGGGTGTGGTGTATGAAGCGCACGACCGTGAAACGGACAAGGTGGTTGCGCTGAAGACGCTGACCCGCGCTGAAGCTACGCATATCTCGCGCTTCAAAAATGAGTTTCGTTCGCTGGCTGATGTTTCTCATCCGAATCTGGTGGCCCTCTACGAGTTCATGGCAGACGGCCAATATTGGTTTTTCACAATGGAGCTGGTCCAGGGAGTGAATTTCCTCGAATACGTTCGCCCCGGCTATCAGGCCAAAGGCGGCCAATCGTCGAGAACCCCGACACTCCGAAAAATCTCTGACGGCGGTACTGAGTTGCTGTCAGATTATGAAGCCGAAACCCGGCAGTTGGATTCGATCACCGACCCAGACTCCAACGAAGATTTCCCGGAGCCTTCTCCCGGGATCTCGCTTTTGCGATCGAGGCTGGATCTTCATCGCCTGCGGTTGGCTATACGTCAACTTGCCGAAGGACTGCACGGCCTGCATGAAACGGGAAAACTTCATCGAGATATCAAACCATCGAACGTGTTAGTCACAAAAGAAGGCCGGGTAGTAATTCTCGATTTTGGTTTAGTCGCGGAAGTCGAGGGTCTGGAACTTCACGATAGCGTTTCGCTCGCCGGCACGCCCGATTACATGTCGCCAGAGCAAGGGGCCCAGCTTCCCATCTCCCGGGCCAGCGACTGGTATAGCGTGGGCGTGATGCTTTATCAGGCGCTCGCGGGCCGTCTGCCATTTGCCGGAAAGTTTTTCGAAGTCATGATGAACAAGCAAAACTTCGATCCGCCGGCCCCAAGGGAACTGGTTCGGGATTGCCCGGACGATCTTAACGATCTCTGCATAGGCTTGCTTCGCCGCAAGCCCGAAGAGAGACCGAGCGGGAGCGAGATTTTGCGAATACTCCGGCAGGGCCAAACTGGTCCATTACAGCAGCCGGTAATATCTTCGCCCGCTCAATCCTTAATCCAAACGATCCCCTTTGTGGGGCGCGCACGCCAGTTGCGCGAACTCGCAGATGCTTTCGCCGTTACCAGACTCGGACAGACAATGACGGTCTATCTCCACGGCAGCTCGGGAATGGGGAAGAGTGCGCTCGCCCGGCACTTCCTGGAAGAATTGCGTGAGAACCAGCCTGATGTAGTCATCCTCGAAGGACGTTGTTACGAACGCGAGTCGGTTCCCTTCAAAGCTCTGGACGGCGTGGTAGACAGCTTAACGAAGTATCTGATGTCTCTTCCTGACCTGAAAGCCGAAGCGCTGATGCCCCGCGAAGTTCCCGCTCTGGCACGTCTCTTTCCGGTGATGCTCCAGGTTGATTGTGTTTTCAATGCTCCGCAACGGGAACAGGAAATTCCGGATCCGTATACACTGCGGCGCAAAGCGTTTGGCGCGCTCCGCGAACTCCTGGGACGACTATCTGATAGGCAGCCTTTGGTACTTTATATCGACGATCTTCAATGGTCAGATGCCGACAGTACAACGCTCATCGAGGATTTGCTGCGTCCGCCCGATGCGCCGCCGCTGTTATTGCTTTCAAGTTTTCGCAGTGAAGATATCCAAACAAAACCATTCCTGCGCTCGTTGCTCGAGAAGGCGGGAACTGAGAGCTGTCGCGAAGTGCTGGTCGGAGCTTTGGCGAAAACCGAATCTTACGCACTTGTACGCGAACTGTTGGGCCCCAGCTTTTCAGCCATCGAGCCATTCACAGAAACGCTTCTGCGTGAGGCGCGGGGCAACCCTTTCTTTCTGGAACAGCTTGCCCGCTATGCTTCAACCAGCGACCAAACCGCTACCACCGGAATAACTTTGGCCATGATGCTCGACGAGCGTCTGCGTCATATGCCAACCGGCGCCCGCCAGTTTGTTGATGCTCTGGCCGTTGCCGGACGCCCAATCAATCCTGAAGTGGTCTACCAGGCGGCAGAACTTTCCGGCGACGAGCTTCCCCTGGTCAGCTCATTGCGGGCAGCTCAGTTTCTGCGCACTGGAGCAGCGGAACACACGCTCGAGCTTTATCACGATCGAATTCGCTACACTCTGGCGAGCCAACTCGATCCGAAAAAAGTAACTCAAATTCACCGCCGGTTGGCCCAGGCAATCGAAGGCCGGGGCATCGACGATCCCGAAGCGTTGTTTGAGCACTATCTTGGCGCCGGTGAAAGGGTGCGTGCCGCAACTCATGCAGCCGTAGCTGCCAAAAAGGCGGCCAGTGCGCTGGCTTTCGATCGCGCGGCTGGTTTCTATCGCCGGGCTCTCGAACTCGCGCCGGCGAGAGGCGCCGAACTTGTTGATCTAAAGCGCGGGCTTGCAGACGCTCTGGTCAACGCCGGCCGGCCCGCCGAAGCTGCTCAGGCATATCTCGATGTGGCCGAAGTCGCATCGGCGGCACACAGTCTCGAGTTCAAACGACGCGCCGCCCAACAGTTATTGATGGGAGGCCATATCAGGGAGGGTCTGGAACTGATTCGCTCTGTGCTCGCGGCGGTTGGCTTTACCCTTCCGGCCGGCCCAAAGCGCGCGTTAGTTTCACTGCTCCTGAAGCGACTGCAGATTCGTCTGCGTGGTCTGAATTTCACCGAGCGCGATGCCAGTCAGATAGCCGAGGCCGATCTGGTTCGCGTAGATACTTGTTGGGCTGTGGCTGCCGGCCTGGGCATGGTTGATCTCATTCGAGGCGCCGACTTTCAAAGCCGCCACCTTTTGCTGGCCTTGCGGGCGGGCGAGCCTTACCGGGTGGCGAGGGCAATGGCTTTTGAAGCCGCTCAAATCGCCGCACGAGGAGCTTCGACGAGAAAGCGTGCCGTGCAAGTAGCCCAACGCGCCGAGGAGTTGGCCCACCAGGTGGGCCACCCGCATGCGATCGGACTCTCAATCTGGGCCAGCGGTGTTGCCGCGTATCTCGTTGGTCACTGGAAAAATGCCGCCGCCCTTTGCGAGTGCGGGGCGGAGATACTGCGCGATCAATGCACTGGGGTGACGTGGGAACTGACCATCGCGAATCGCTTCATGCTTAGTGCCATGCTCTATATGGGTGAAATCGGTGAAGTCTCGCGCCGGGCTCCAGTTCTGCTCGCTGCAGCTTTGGAACAGGGGAATCTCTTCGGGGCTATGGATATCCGGACGCGGTTAAATATGATTTGGCTCGCGGCAGACGATCCCACCAGGGCCCGGGCGGAAGTGATCGACGCACTCAAAGACTGGCCACACGAGGGTTTTCATCTTCAACACTACACCTCGATGCACGCCCTGGGGCAGATAGAACTTTATACCGAAGACGCGGAAGTTGCCTGGAAACATATTCAGGGCCAGTGGAAAACGCTGGAAGATTCGATGCTGATGCGAATTCAGATTTTGAGAATCGAGGCGATGCATCTGCAGGCGCGCGCGGCCCTCGCTTCGGCACCGCATAGCAAGGAGAAAGCGCGGCGCTTGAAGATTGCTGAGAAACTGGCGCGACGCATCGCCAGCGAGCGCGTCGCCTGGGCCACGCCTTTTGTTCAGCTGGTGAACGCCGCAGTGGCCTATCAACGGGACGACCACTCCAAAGCTGTGGGCCTGCTTTCCCAGGCAATTGAATCTTTTGATCTGGCCGACATCGATCTCTACGAGGCAGTGGCTCGAAGGCGTCTGGGTGAGTTACTCGGCAACGAGCGTGGCCAGCGTCATATCGATGAGGCTGACGCCTGGATGCGGAAAAGGCAGATTAAGAATCCTGCGGCAATGACTCAAATGATGGCGCCCGGATTCAAAAAAGAAATATAGGACCTATGCGTCCTATAGGACCTATATGACCTATTGAGAAGACCCTATGGACACACTGAAGACTCTTACCTACGACGTAACCGGCCGCATTGCTCGCATCACGCTGAATCGTCCCGAAAGAGCCAACGGCATAACCTTCGAAATGCCGGCGGAGCTGGCAGCGTGTGTCGAGCGCGCCAACCTCGACCCGAGCGTTCACGTGGTTGCATTGTCCGGAAATGGAAAAGGCTTTTGCGGTGGTTACGACTTAGTCATGACCGCGGAGCAAAGGCTTGGTAGCGAAGACGAGTTGATGGGCTGGCCACAAGGGTCGCCCATGGATCCTAAAGTGCAGATGGCCAATCACGATCCCGAAAGCACCTGGGACCCGGTCCTCGATTACGCCATGATGAGCCGTAACGTACGCGGCTTCATGAGTCTTTTCTACAGTGACAAGCCGGTGATCTGTAAAGTTCACGGATTCTGCGTTGCCGGTGGCACGGACATGGCTCTCTGCTCCGATCTTCTGTTCATCGAAGAGACTGCGTCCATCGGTTATCCACCGGCGCGCGCGTGGGGTGTGCCCACGACCGCACTCTGGGCGTATCGTATTGGACCCGAAAAAGCCAAACGGCTTTTATTCACCGGCGACTGCCTGAGCGGCAAGCAGGCGGCCGAGTGGGGACTGGCGACCGAAGCCGTGCCGGCCGACAAACTCGATCAGCGATTCGAGAACATGTTGGAACGGGTGGCACGCCTTCCTGTAAACCAGTTGGTGATGATGAAACTATTAATCAATCAGACTCTAATGGGCCAGGGCCTTCAAACATCGCAGACGTTGGGAACGATATTCGACGGGATCGCCCGGCACACGGAAGAAGGTTACGCCTTTCAACAGCGAGCGGCCGAAGTGGGATTCAAGCAAGCCGTAAAGGAACGTGATGCGCCCTTTGGCGACGCTGCTAGAGAATAACCAACTCTCGTTTAGAGGCGGGCATTGCCCGCCGGCTCAAGATTGGATCAAATGAGTGGTAGCGATGCGCGCACCGGCGGGCAACGCCCGCCTCTAAACACAGGAAGGACCATAACGACTACCAAAAGGGCGCGAAGTCGAAATTACTTCGGAGAAAGGTATTCATGATCTTCAAAAGCCCTCACGCCTCAGTCACCATTCCGCAGATATCTGTAACCGATTACGTTCTGCGGCGCGCTAACGAATTGGGTGATAAGCCCGCGCTCATCGATGGACCAACAGGCCGAACCTATACCTACGGCCAGCTTCCCGGCTACATCAACAGATTGGCCGCCGGTTTTGCATATCATGGTCTCCAGAAAGGAGACGTGCTTGCGATTTTTAGTCCCAACCTTCCTGAATATGCGCTCGCTTTTCACGCTGCTGCTACCTTAGGCGTTGCGACAACAATGGTGCCCCCGCTCTTTACTGACGAAGAGATAAGCAAACAGTTAAGAGACTCAGGCGCAAAGTATTTGCTGACTATTCCGCAGTTGATGGAGAAAGCGCGGGAGGTAGTGAACCCAACCGGAATCAGCAAGGTCTTTGTTATCGGAGAAGCTGAGGGGGCCGTTTCTTTAGCTTCGCTACTCGAGAGAGTGGAAGAACCCGCCGGCGTCAAGGTCGATGTAGATCCGCGAGAAGACATCGCCGTGCTTCCTTATTCGAGTGGAACGACAGGATTTCCAAAAGGAGTGATGCTGACTCACTGGAACCTGGTTTCCATGCTGCGTCTGATGGAGGGAAACGACGCTTTCTCGAAAGACGATACTTTAGTTTGCGTCGTGCCTATGTATCACCTTTACGGCCTGCACATAGTCGTTAATTTAGGTCTGAGTCAGGGAGCTACGATCGTTACGGTGCCGCGTTACGACCTCGATCAATTCCTGACCATACTGGAGCAATACAAAATAACTATTGCGCCCCTGGTGCCGCCCCTGGTCTTGGCTTTGTCGCGCGCACCGCAAGTGGACGATCACGATCTATCCGCGCTGCGATTGATTTACTGTGGCGCCGCGACGCTCGCCGACAATATCGCGCGCGCCTGTCAGGAGCGTCTGGGCTGCCACGTAAGATACGGTTACGGGCTGACCGAGGTCAGCCCACTCTCTCACGCGAGTCTCGCAAGCCCAAAAAAACAAAAGCCCGGGTCCGTTGGCTACTGCCTGCCCAATACCGAATGCAAGATTGTCGACTACACGACCGGCGCTGAGCTTGCCCCCGAAGAGGAGGGTGAGATCTGGGTACGCGGCCCACAAATAATGAAAGGCTATCTCGGAAATGCGCCGGCTACGGCTGAAATGATCGATCCGGATGGTTGGCTGCGCACGGGAGATATTGGTTATTGTGACGACGATGGGCAGCTCTTCGTAGTAGACCGGCTCAAGGAGTTAATAAAAACAAACGGGCGACAGGTAGCGCCGGCTGAACTGGAAGGGTTGTTGTTATTGCATCCGTCGATTGCCGATGCTGCTGTCATTCCCAGTCGGGATGAAGAAGCGGGGGAAGTGCCAAAAGCGTTTGTAGTTTTGAAAAACGAAACCAGCGGTGACGAGATAGGGCAGGAGATCATTGACTTCGTAGCCGCTCGGGTGGCGCCGTATAAGCGCATTCGGAGCCTCGAGTTTGTGAGCGAAATACCGAAGAGTCCGGCAGGGAAAATTCTGCGCCGGGTATTGAAGGACCGCGAACGCCTTTCGCCTGGTAATCCGCACTAGCCCTTTTTAGCGGGCTAGCTTGGATTTCGTCGCCGAATGACTTTTGTGCAAAGCATATCTGGACGGTATTCAAGGCAGACGTTCAGGCAGCAAGGTCGACAGGTTCATCGATCGTTTTGCTCCGCGGCTTCGGCCTTAATCCCCAGTCATACTTCCGTCGTAGCATGCGAATAGCCGCCCGGACAGAAAGTTTGGCAATCAACCCCAGCTTGGTTTTGCGGACATTGTCGGCGGCGACACCCCCGGGATAAAGGGAGTGGAACGCCAGACACGCCACCGTGTAGCACAGCTTCCCAGTTAGTGGCAGCTCGCCTAACGCGCCACTGCGCATTCGCTTAATGATGGCTTTCAAACGATAAAAGCTCCGCCAACTGTCATGCGCCTCCCTCTCCAGATCTGCCGGCGCTATGGTGGGATGTTTTACCGAGACCTCGGTTTGGTCATAGTCAAGCCAAAACTTTTCTCGCACGATTTGGACCGAGTGTTTTGGCACGTAGTCGACCCGATCACGGTTTTTCCAATCGCGAACCATCTCGTAGTAGTCCTTCGTCCCAGGATAGGCGCTATAGAGCGGGAACTGGGCGAAGGCTGTGCCTGACGCACTTGCGAATTCCCGCATCGTCCGAAGCGTGGACAGCGTATCACTCTCGAGCCCGTTAATAACCGAGGCAAGAACGTAGATCCCATGGTCCTGAATCTTCTGAATTGCTTCAACCATGCGCTGCCCCACCGGGTTCCAGGTCTTGTTCGCCGCCTTTAAACCTTCTTCGGTAAATGACTCCACTCCGATAAGCGCGCCACGAATACGCATCTTGTCATACATAGCATCGAGATATTCGTCATCGCTGATAACTTCGGCTGTCATCTGGGTAAAAGCGTAGAACGAAGCAGGAACAGAACGATCATACTCATCAAATAGCTTAAGTCGCTCTTCTCGTATTCGTTCCAGCAGTTTCTCAGTGGGTAGATTTCGTTCTCGCGCAATACGTCCCAGCGTAGCAGGCGTGAAGTTGTCATCAGCGAAAAATACGTAACGGAAGCCCATCGCATGAAGTTCGTTTGCTTCCTCGATGATGTGATCATTCAAGTGCATGCGTGGCGTGCGGCCCTCCGTCACCCACACCGAACAGAAGCTGCAATTCTCTGGACAACCCGCCACGGTCTGGATCGAGCCCATCAAGTACTTATTTGGATCCAACAGATCCCAGCGAGCTTTCACCATCAACTCGCCGGGCACTCGCCCTCCGTCATAGACCTGCTGCAATCGGCCGAGCAAAGCATCTTCTACAACTTTGCTCCAAACCAGATCGCCACCTCCCTTGACTACCGCGTCAGCTCCCATTTCCAACGGCTCTTTGGGGAAAATGGTGGCATGAATGCCGCCCACGACAACGGTCGCTCCGCGTTTTTTCGCCTCCCGCACTATGCGATAGCCCGGCCGAACATTTCCCGTGTGGATTCCGACACCGACGATGTCTCCCGGTCCTACATCTTCAGGATTAAACTGCGTAACCGGCTCGTCGATGATGACCGGATCGCCTACAAGTTCCGATGGCGTTGCACCTGCAATCACAAAGAGCCAGCGTGGGGTAATCACGCTGTAACCCACAGTTGCGTTTGCCGGGTTCACTAGTACCACCTTGCTCATCGCGCCTTCTCCTTTTGGCCCTGCGCGTACTCACCGCTGAGTCTTGGGCCACACGAATCCAGTCTCCTGGCCTGGTTAAACCTTTTCCGAATCGCCTAACTAAGATGCTGTACGGGGATCTGCAATTCCTGCATCTTCTGCCGATCCCATTCCTCCACCCCATCGAGGCCTGCTATGTAGCTGCGTTCTTTGTTCTGGATGTTGTTGCGGAGACTCAGGATTTCCGGGCCTGAAGCCAGGATGGTCCGCTTATAACGTGGCATGTCGCTCGCCAACAGCTTGGTCCAGTAATGGCGTCCGACGTTGGTAAAACTTCCTACTGACTGCACCAGCCGCTTGTAGTGGTCAACTACTTCGCTGGGCTGAAGAAACTGCGGTTGGTGGCAAAGGGTGTAGCAATCGTAATCCCGGCTGACAGTACCTGGTCGTATTCGACCCTCACTCTTGAGCGCCCGGAAAAGTGGGGTTTCCGGATAGGGACACATGATCCCCAGGAAGGTGATGGAGAAGTGTTGCAGCTCCGAAAGATACCCCGGCAGCTTCTCCAGATATTCATTTGTGTCACCGTCGGCCCCGACGATGAGGCCAAATGACAGAAGTATCCCCGCCCCAAAACAGCGGCGGATGATCATGTCCACTTCCGTGATTTTATTCTGGCCCTTGTTCATCGACTTGATGGAATCCGGGTTGAGCGACTCAAGCCCCGTATAGATGTAACGGCAACCTGCCCTGGCCATGAGGTCAACGGTCTCACGATCTCGCAGAACATTGAACGTCAGCGCGCAGCCCCAAATCTTCTTGAGCGGAATCAACGCGTTGCAAAGCTCTCGCAGATAGCGAGGATCGCCTCCGAGGTTATTATCCAGGAAGATAAAGGAGTCTTTGATCAGGCCGAAATAATGCTCGTTCCAACGCATCTTAAACTTGATCTCATCGACAACCTGTTGGGTTGGTCTGTAGCGATAGGTTTCCCACCCCGTCAGCACACAAAAGTTGCAGGAGAAGGGACATCCACGCGAAGCTTCAACACCCGGCAGGCGAATGCGATTGTTACTGAAGTCAATAAGATCATACCGATAAGGTTTTATTTCAGTTGACCCCAAAGGTGGCAGACTATAGCGCGGCTTAAGCTCTCTTCGTTCAAAGTCGCGAATCAGCGCCGGCACATTGGATTCGGGTTCACCGGTAACCACTGCATCGAAATATTTTAGGCAGTCGTCGGGAAAGTGAGTCGCATGTCTTCCTCCTGCCACCGTGGTAATGCCGCGGCGGCGAAACAGCGTCGAGAGAACCTTGGTATGTTCGTAGTACGGATGGAGATAGGAAAAGAAGACCAGATCCCAGTCACGATCCAGAGGCACGTCCATTTCTTTCTCGTTATAGATTTCTATTTCAGCATTCTCAGGGCACAGGCTGGCAATGAGTTCCGGAACTGCCGATTGCATAACCGATTTCTCCTTGAGGTGCAGCCTGCTGGGGTGGGTAAACGTGGCTATTACAGCTATTCGCATCGTACCTCCGTCGGTGGTTGTCACTTCCCAAAATGCTGACTAACGATCGCAAGGAATGCTTGGGAGATCAGCGTGTAGAATGCTCTACCTCCAGGTTGGTAAATCCAAAAACATTAAAAAAAAGCCAGGATAAGGACTGTGCTCGAGGACTCATCTGGAAGATAGCTCAGAATCTACCAGAACAACGTAATTAGTACAATAAAACGATTCCCAGTTTTACTCAGCTCATGACGAATATTTTCCGGCTATTTGACAACCAAACGGACCAACACCGAGAGGGCGTTATCCTGAAGAATTCGATTGTTGTGCAGACCACCGTGTCCGCCACAGGCAAAGAACGCCTGAACAATTGGCAGCGGCCGCTGGTTTGTCGACTGAGCGTCAACGCCTGGTATGTTTTCACCCATCACAGAGGCCCGCGTAACGCGCCCGTCACCGGGCAGGTACATCGCACGCATAACCTCCTCGCGACTGATTTTGTGGCCGTCTGAAGCGCGCAGGTCCCTGGGCGAAGTCAGCGTCACCCAACGATTCCTTTCTTATCGTAGTAGACGATAGGCGCATTGAGAGTCTCATCAGTCACCTGCAAATGCCAGCAGCGAGACCGGTGATGGCCCCTCGAGTGGTGCGTCGACGGCTCGATGGAAGAGTCTGGTCCTTTCAAGAGTCGCGGCAAGGTGCGCCTCCAGGACGTAAGCCGCTGAATGATTCTCGGCCGTCTGGTCTGAAGTCTTTCTCTTCGCGAACCGCTTTCGGAACTCCGGATCATGAGCTATTGACCAACCATACAACTTCCAGTTTGCCGGGTCATAAAGATCAATCTTCAATGGCTTAAGGTCCTGGTCGAGGAAACGCGCGGTCTGCCTGTGTGGCATCAACTGGAAAACTGCCAGCCCGGTAAAGGCATCTTCGCGGGAAAGCTTATGAAGCAATCTCCGGGGTTTGTTAGCGCCTTCGGAGATAGAATAGCCGTTGAGCACGGTGGCAAAGGCTTCCATTGAGCCTTCATTAGCCACACCAAACATGAATATCTTTTCGATATGTGCCGCGCCGGCCCAGCTCACAACAGGCGCCATGCCATTCGCCGGCAAGTCGTCAGCACCATACATGGCCGCGTAGCGTGCGATTAGGCCGCCCATGGAAATAGCTACGACGTTGAAACGCAACTCGGGCTTGTTCAGTTTGCTCTTCAGTAAACTAACGCGTTCAATCAACTGTTGTGCTATCTGCACGTTGTCACGCCGCCAGGCGAAAACAAAAGTGTAAAAGGTATCGCGGTCGCCATCGGGGGCAGGATTCTCCCAGTTTCCTTCCTGGTAACCTGCGTGTTTCTGAAGAGACTCGAGCAGATCCCCAAGGATATTTACTCTTGGCGTTAACGGCAGGAAGCGAGCCGATTCAATTGCCTTGGTAGCAATCAGATTGTCACGGCTGGTTAGCGGATCGCCGTTCACGGCGGTCAGCTCAAGAGAGTTAGATTCTTAAACGCGTCGGAGAGCCTCCGGCAGAGGCTGCCGGCAGTAACTGAATACTGACGGAAGTCGAAGGTGGTCACAACGGCCACGCCGAGGCTCGCAGATGTGAGGAAGATTTCATCCGCTTCAGCGATATCGGCCAGTTCATGCACACCTTCAATGACGGGAATGAATTGTTTGCTCGCCAGGTTGATAACGGCGGCCCGAGTCACGCCGGCCAATGCGCCAGTATTAAGAGTTGGGGTATGAATGGTGCCGTCTTTCACCCAAAAGATGTTGGCCATCGTAGCTGAAACAATCTCGCCGCGTTCGTTGAGCATGACAGCTTCGTCAAAGTCTCTGGCCTGCGCTTCTTCCCAGGAGAGCACCTGCTCCAGATAGTTTAAGCTCCTGATTCCCGCGAGGGGCGACATTGTATTGAAGCGATAAGGTGAAACAGCCAATGACATTCCCGCCAGCGGAATCTTCTGCGGCTCGCCGGTCATGATCAGAAGGTCGGTCTTGCGAGCGCTCGCCTTTTTTGTTTTCCAGACATCACGACCGCTGCGCGCCAGCAGTATTACGCGTGCGCGTCCCTGCTGCACCTGATTGACCGCCACAAGTTTTCTGATTGCCTCTGCAACGTTGTCCTCGTTCGCTTCCGTTAAATCAACATCCAATCGCTCGGCATGGTCCTTTAGCCGTCGCCAGTGATCCGGCCACAGGAATGGCTTGCCGTTGTAGATGGCAACGGTGGTGAAGACTCCGCGTCCATACAACATGGCCGACGAAACTGGCGCCACGCGCGCCTTCGTCGCTTCGAGCATTACTTTGTTGAGATAGATTACGGGGTGCACGATTGAATCGAGTGGTTCAACTCTTTGGAGTGCGGTGGCCTGGCAGCGCTTTGGTCAGTCGCGACCTGTCGCGACGACGATTCGCTTGAGTCTACTGGAGGACTACGGCGTCAGGCCGCCGAAGGCCAAAGCGGTGAAGCGGGGTCCCCAGCCGGGCAGCCCGGCTGGGGTGCTTGCCAGGTCACCGCACTCCAAAGAGTTGCCGCTGACCAAACCGGCCTTCGTTCACTCTC
>JBPCKD010000081.1:0-7103 GCA_051004635.1 Pyrinomonadaceae bacterium | reverse complement strand
ACACCCTTACGGCTTATGAGAACAGAAAGCAGGGGATCGCCGCTGAAGCCGCGAACCGGGCAAAGAGAGAGTGGCAGCTAACAAAACCGTTCACTGCCTATGCCGGTAAGTATAAGAACGACATGCTGGGGACAATCGAGATCGTCGCAAAAGAAAAAGTCCTCGCTGTCCGAATGGGCAAACTCAACACAGTTAGCACGCCTTATACGCAGCCGGACACTATTCGCGTCGTGATGCTGCCCGGAGGAAACGGTGAAATAATCGGCTTCATCAAGGATGCCGACGGGAAGTTCGGATCGTTGAATTACGCGGGAGTCACATTCACAAGGGTTGCGAAATAGTCTATATCGCAGCGATGAGTAGTGGGTCAGTGTAATCGTGCGCCTCTCATTCACACCGTGGCTTCAGCCCGGTGACAAAGTGAGCAACCATAGATCAATTAACCGTTTCAACGGTTTTTCCGACAGGAAAACCAGGAAACCGTTTGAAACGGTTAATGAGATTAATTGCTAGTTAACCCCCGGTTGAAACCGGGGGTGAATGAGACACTTCAAACTGAACCCCTGCACGTTCGGTGACTCGGCTTTCCGCGCGCAGATCCGCGGTGGCCAGTTCGTATAAAGTGGGACGAGTACGCCAAAGCTCGAGCCACAGCCAAAGACAAAAAATGGTTTCGCCACCTGGGCATAGATGTTCGGGGACCGGAACGCCGTGACGATCCCTTCTGGACTCACATGCGGCGCTTTTATCTCTACGCCCCGTCGACGACCTTGCAGACTTTGCTTGCAGACTTTAAACGCACCGCTGCTGGCGATATTCGGCGAGCTCGATACGCCTGAGGCTGTCAAAGCGAATGTGCGTGCGATCAGGCAAATCCTGGATCAGGCGGGACGTCGGAATTACATCGTTAAGGTTTACTCAAACGGACGGCACACTTGATGGAGGTTCCCCTGACAATCCCAACGAGCATGTCCGCCTTAAACGATTCCCACCGGATTTCTTCGAAACGATGGTCGACTGGACGACAACACAACTTCGTCGGCGTGCACCAGCAAGGCGTTAGGCCACGAGTGAGTGGGGTCAGACTTGCGATTTTGCGATTCTCTGTCAGCGGTACGGTTGGATCATTGATGATCTCAGAGCCCGCGCCCTAGAATCGCAAAATGGCAAGCCTGACCCCCGTTTGGGTTTCTTAACTTAATGCTTTTTCGAGAAGATGAAAAAAAGCTTCGAATCTTATCCCTACGCATTCAAAAGCGTACACCAGTGCTCTACATCTCTCTGGAGGGCAAATTTGGAAAAAAGGGAAGAAAAGACTCGAAGACGATAGCGCAACAGGTAAGGGAGCAGACCGCAGCAGTTATCACATCCTTTAGCTGGAAAAAGGTCCCCCGCGCCCTCATGGCAGTTACGATGACGTTTTTCCCCGGCGACGATGCGAATCCAGCCGTACACAACCTGGTTAAATTCTATCTCGACGAACTTCGTCAAACCGTATTTACCGATCGACAGGTTGGATTTCTTCGAGCTGAGTGTTGGTCGCGGAGTAATCAGCAAGGAAGATAAGAAGTACCTCGGAAAGCGTCTTGTGAATCTAGAATCGCAAAATCGCAGACCTGACGCCCAGTCATTCACTTGTTTTGTTTCGAAAAGATGGGGGTGATATGTTATAGGCATGAGCAATCAAATATTGGTTAAGAAAACAAACGGCGAACAAGTGTTCATGAATCTCAACGACTTTACGCGAGTCTTGGTTCTGGATGAAAAGGAGAGTTCGGCTAAGGTCTACATCGAAGGAAAGCTCATAGGAACGATATTCGATTCAGACATCGACAGGGTGAGGGATGCCAAACCGCGAATCGTAGAACCGGAGAAGCTATTAGAGTGGTTGCGAAAGTGAACGCGTCCTGAGGGACAGCCCGAAAATTATTTTTTTCATTCAAGATCGTCAGGCTAACGATTATGCGATCCTCAATCGGTAGCCAATTACTCTTAAGCGGTGCCCTTGAAAGGTACTGCGACCGTGTAGCACACCTTAGCGGCTACGAATCGCAAAATTGCAAGCCTGATCCGGGTTTCCAATTTTTGAGGTGACTCCGCTTAGGGTGATTACAGTGCCGTACCAAAAGAAAGTACAGCGCACTGTGGATAAGTGGGACTACCTGGTGAGGATGACCTTTCACTACGGGAGGCGCCATCGCTCCTTTATTCTTTGTCCTTCCAGCCCAAACATTGCAGAAGAAATAAGAACCCATTTTGCTGATGGGGTGCTCGTTATTGACGCGCTTGCGCTTTCAGTCAATGGCGTCGCTGTTTGGAAGATACCGAAGCATGTTTTCGTGAAGGCGATGACAACGCAACACCTGAAATTAATTACTACAAGTCTACCAAATGCTTTCTGGTGGGTGAAAAGCCATAATTGTGAGTAGGGAAGTATCATTTATGATTTAGGATTGGTTAGACAACCAGTCGCGAGATCCTTCGAATCTTCGAATTTGACCGAGCTCGGCGGGCGTTTAGGGCGGCAGCTTCCTGTCCCGCCCAGTGTCCACTTGCGGATGAACGAGATTGAAGGAGCGCGGTGACAATGCGTAGTCGCACTCTACATGGTTGAGGACGGGCTGCTGAGAGGCGCAGATGATGAACCGAGGTTCGGAATGGCGGAGGTGGGAGCCGCACATTCATGCGCCTGGCACGGTGATGAACAACCAGTTCGGCGGGCTGAATGCGTGGCACGAGTATCTCACCGCCCTTGAGCATGCCACGCCGCTCATTGAGGCCATCGCGGTAACCGACTACTACGTCACCGACACGTACGAGGAAGTGCTGCGGCATAAGGCGGCCGGGCGGCTACCCGCTGCCAAGCTTATCTTTCCGAATGTTGAGCTGAGGCTCGACGTCGCAACCGCGAAAGGTGGTTTCGTAAATCTCCATCTGTTCGTCAGTCCGGAGGACCCTCAGCATGTCGAAGAGTTGCAGCGCCTGCTTTCGCGTCTGCACTTCAACGCCATGCAGGATCGCTTCGACTGCACCAGGGCTGACCTCATCCGTTTGGGAAAGAAGGCCGATCCCAGCATCACTGACGACGCCGCCGCGCTGAGATACGGGGCCAACCAATTCAAGGTCAATTTCCAGAGATTGCGCGAGGTCTTTTCCGAGAGTGGATGGGCTAAGAAGAACATCCTGGTCGCGGTGGCGGGCGGCGCGACCGATGGCACGTCGGGCGTCAGAGAGGCTGCGGATCAGACGATCCGGCGTGAAATAGAAGGCTTCGCGCACGTGATCTTTGCCAGTAACTCGGCGCAACGGCAGTTTTGGCTGGGTCAAGGAGATCTCGACCCCGCCCAAATCCGAACGCGATACGGCGGGCTGAAGCCCTGTCTGCACGGAAGCGACGCGCACAAGCTTGAAGAAGTGGCGTCGCCGTTTGGGGACCGCTTCTCCTGGATCAAGGGCGGACTGGAGTTCGATGCGCTCCGGCAGGCGTACATCGATCCTGGCGGCCGTGCGCATGTCGGCGCCGAGCATTAAGAGTGAGGCGCGGGCTCACGCGCCAGTCGTCCTGGACAAAGAAGTTGAAGTCGGTCGTCTTCATCGTCAAGCCAAGCACGCCCAGTCCCTGGTTGAAATTGCCACCGTAGCACTTGCCGGCGTCCGCCACGCCCTCGCAGGTGATCTCGGAAGTCCGCATTCTCAACGCCCCTTGGATCATGACGCCGATCATACCGCTCAATCCGGGACTCGTCGCTATCATCGGGGCTCGCGGTTCGGGTAAGACCGCGCTCGTGGACATGATCGCGGCGGGCTGCGACTCCATCTCGGACGAAGCGTGGAACGCCCAGGAGTGGGCCAATCCATCCTTCCTAGTGCGGGCTCGTTCCCTTGTCGGCCAAGGTAAGGTCAAGGTGAGCTGGGCGGCGGGAGAGCCCAGTACGCGCGCGCTCGACGGTTCAGACGCGAATGGACCGTTCAGCTATGAGCGCGTGCGCTATCTGTCGCAGCAGTTCGTCGAGGAATTATGCTCGTCGAGCGGCCTGACGGACGGCCTGCTTCGCGAAATGGAACGCGTCATCTTTGAAGCTCACCCCGATCACGCGCGCGACGGTGCCTTGGATTTTGCTGAATTGCTAGAACACCGCGCATCGCGCCATCGCCTCGCACGTGATCGCGAGGCCGAAGCCGTGTCGCAGATTTCCGAGCGCATCAGCACGGAACTCGAGAAGGAAAAGCTCATTGCGACCTATGACGCGCAGGTCGTGCAGAAGAAAAAGCTGGTCGACGCCTATACGGTCGACCGTGCGAAGCTCGTCTCGGTCGGCAGCGAGAAGAGGGCCCAGCGCCATACCGAGTTGGCGGGAGCCGCCAACCAGGTCAGAGCTAAACTGCGGCAGTTCGCCGGCCAGCGGCAGACCTTTCTCGGTTTGCAGGACGAAGTGAAGGACCTGCGGCGCAATCAAGCACCGGAGGCGCTAAGACAGGTCCAGGCGCGCCATACGCAGAGCGGCATGTCGGCGGAGCAGTGGGCTGCTTTCCTGCTGGACTACAAAGGTCCGGTCGATACCGATCTTGCCGGCTATGTGAAATGGGTGGACGGCAAGATCGCCGAACTGAAAGGAACGGCGCCGGCGCTCGGCGATCAGAACACGCCGTACTTCCCGGATGATACCGACCTCAGCACGTTGTCACAGGCCGTTCTCGAGGCGGAGATGGCCCGGCTGGAAAAGCTGGTCAGCGCCGACAAGGAGACGCAGCGTCGATACACCGTGCTTTCGGGCAGCATCGCGAGAGAGACCGCAGCGCTGCAAACGCTCACCGAGAAGCTGAAGGACGCCCAGGGCGCTAAAGATCGCGCACGCGAGCTGCAGACGCAACGCGAGGAGGCCTATGGCAGGGCGTTCGATGCGCTTGTCGCGGAGCAAGCGGTGCTGGAGGAACTCTACTCGCCGCTCATGGCGCGGCTCGCCGGCACCTCCGGCACGTTGAAAAATCTCTCCTTCTCCGTCGCCCGCGTCGCCAATGTAGAGCAATGGGCGTCAGAGGCCGAAGACGGGCTGATCGACCTTCGGAAGGCCGGTGCGTTTCGGGGTAAGGGCACGTTGCTGCAGAAGGCGAATGAGGTTCTCAAGGGAGCGTGGGAGACTGGGGATTCAGCCGGTGTCATCGCCGCAATGGCGGAATTCCGGCGGCTGTATCAGAAGGATTTATTGAACCACTCCCCGGTCGCGCATTCGGATCAAGCGGAATTTCGCGCTTGGTCGAAGCGCTTTGCCAAATGGCTTTTCAGCACCGATCACATCGCGATCCGCTATGGCATCGACTATGACGGCGTGGACATCCGCAAGCTGTCGCCGGGTACGCGCGGCATCGTTCTTCTGCTCCTCTATCTGGCGCTAGACGACAGCGACAACCGACCACTAGTGATCGACCAGCCCGAAGAGAATCTCGACCCGAAGTCGGTGTTCGACGAATTAGTCAACCTCTTCATCGAGGCAAAGTCGCACCGTCAGGTAATCATGGTCACGCACAATGCGAACCTCGTGGTCAATACCGACGCTGATCAGATCATCATTGCGGAATCGGGCCCTCATCCGCATGGGGCGTTGCCTCCGATATCGTACCGGTCAGGAGGACTAGAAAACATCGAGATTAGAAGAGCGGTCTGCGACATCCTCGAAGGCGGTGAGAGTGCTTTCAAGGAACGGGCGCGGAGATTGCGCGTGAGGCTGGAGCGGTGAGGTTAGCGCGAATAGCATTAAGGCGACGCCCGTCAGCGGCTTCCTCGCACTTACTTGGGGTCGGGCGCGAACGTTGAAAGTCCGGCCCCGATCGCTTCGCACTTGTCCCCATGAGGCGCGATTCAAATCAAAAAATGTCATTGTTCGATGTCCATCTCCGAAGAAGACGCTCCAGCTCGTGCCAGGCTGTACTTTGCCAACTCCAGCGGGTGCGCTTTGTCCGCAGATGCCAGGTGGCGCAGTAGCCCTTCGCGACGCGCCTTCTCTGCCACATCCGCACCGGCTGCGGAGATTAGGTCGCGTAAGTCTTGCTCGGCGTCGGCCCTGGTTCGTTTTTTAGACAGATGACTTCGTTCTTCAGGCAGATTAGGCCAAGCCGGCAAGATAGAACCGGTCGAAGCTTTCCATAAGGAAATCCCGCAGGGCCGGGGCTCCGGACGTAGATGAAACCTGATCTGCTCCTTAACGCCGCGGACCGGATCGTCAGTTCATCAAGACTTTTCGACTTGGAGTTCTTTTCATCGTACCCTCCACTCGCACTCTTGCCCAAGAACGCGATCAGGAAGAGACGGGCCGCGGCAGATCAAACAACAATGTAGCGAACGATGTTGGAGCCTGGATTCACATCGATGAAGCGGGCGGCGTAACTGCTTTTACCGGAAAGGTGAATTCGGGCAAAACATCCGGACGTCGCTGACACAGTTGTCGCCGAGGAACTGCACTTTCCCATATCGTCCGTTCGCATTGTGATGGGTGATACCGAGCAGGTCCCCTTTGATATGGGAACTTTCGGCAGTCGCACAACGCCGACTATGGCGCCCCAACTGCGCAGGGCCGCAGCGCGCGGCAAATTTACTTCGAACGGTTCCGAGAGTTTCGATCAATGCCGCCACGGTTGAAGTTGGGTTTAGTTCCGTCTCAGTTTTCTCGCGCGCGTTCAGAAAGCCTATCAGATGCGTGAGTTTGGGATAAAGGACCCAAACGGTTAGGTACTGGGTCATTTTCGGTGAAGTTGTCCGATAAACTTTAGTTTGTCGAAGCGCAACGACAAGCTGAAGCATATCGGACATCAAACTGACCCACTACGAAGGTTACGCGCTGATTCTTGGTGAAGACATTTCAAAGAAATAAATAGGAGAAATCTATGGTACGAATCGTTTCGGGTGTTATTGCCGGATTTATTGCCTGGGCGATAGCGTGGGTCGGAAGCGAGAAGATTCTTTCGGCCATTTGGCCGGAGGGGTTCGGCGCTCATCAACTCGCGTTCCAAGCAGCCATTGAACATGGCGGTCAGTTCACCGCAGACACGACTATTCTTCTCATGCATATTGTCCTCGCTTCAATAGTCTCGGTGATGTCCGGATTTCT